>NZ_DASQCB010000027.1:0-5792 GCF_035634915.1 Stenotrophomonas sp. | reverse complement strand
GGGTGCGCGAAGCCGCCCTGGCGCACGCAGAAAAACAACACGCCCGCAAGGTCGCGTAAGGGGAATCACGATGAGCAAAACATACTGGCCGTTATACGAAGTTTTTGTCCGCAGCAAACAGGGGCTGTCCCACCGTCACGTCGGCAGCCTGCACGCTGCCGACGATCGCATGGCGCTGGAGAACGCTCGCGACGCTTACACCCGCCGCAGCGAAGGCTGCTCCATCTGGGTGGTGAAGGCGAGCGAAATCGTCGCCTCGCAGCCGGAAGAGCGCGGTGAGTTTTTCGATCCGGCGGAGAGCAAGGTCTACCGTCACCCGACTTTCTACACCATCCCTGATGGCATCGAGCACATGTGAGGTCGGGGATGAAAACGTTAACGAACTATGTTCTGCGCCTGGGTGATAACGGCCTGGTGCTTTCCCAGCGTCTGGGGGCCTGGTGTGGCCATGCCCCGGAGCTGGAGATCGATCTCGCGCTGGCCAATATCGGCCTCGACCTGCTGGGCCAGGCGCGCAACTTCTTAACCTACGCCGCCGAGCTGGAAGGCGAGGGCGACGAAGAGACGCTGGCCTTCCAGCGCGACGAACGCCAGTTCAGCAACCTGCTGCTGGTGGAACAGCCGAACGGCAACTTCGCCGACACCATCGCCCGTCAGTATTTTATCGACGCCTGGCACGTGGCGCTGTTCACCCGTCTGACTCACAGCCGCGATGCGCAGCTTGCCGCCATCGCCGCCAAATCCATTAAAGAGGCCCGCTACCACCTGCGCTTCAGCCGCGGCTGGCTGGAACGCCTCGGTAACGGCACCGCCGTCTCCGCACAGAAGATGCAGCAGGCGGTCAACGACCTGTGGCGCTTCACCGCCGAGCTGTTCGAGGCCGACGAGATTGACTTGGGCCTGGTGGCCGAGGGTATCGCCGTCGATCCACGCAGCCTGTGCGAAGAGTGGGAAGCGGAAGTCTTTGCCGGACTGAACGCGGCGACGCTGAGGGTGCCCGAGGAAGCGGCCTACCGTAGCGGCGGCCGCAAAGGGCTGCACACTGAACATCTGGGACCGATGCTGGCAGAGATGCAGTATCTGCAGCGCGTCTATCCCGGGCAGCAGTGGTAACGCAGGAGAGCACTATGCAACATGCCGTCGAACTCGCACCCGCCGCCGTCCCGCAGATCTGGTCTTTGTTAAGCCAGATCCCGGACCCGGAGATCCCGGTGCTGACCATTACCGATCTGGGCATGGTGCGCAGCGTTACCCCGCAGGGTGAAGGCTGGGCTATCGGCTTTACGCCGACCTACTCCGGCTGTCCGGCTACCGACCATCTGATGGGGGCGATCCGCGACACCCTGACCGCCCACGGCTATGCCCCGGTGCAGATCACCATCCAGCTCGACCCGGCGTGGACCACCGACTGGATGACCCCGGACGCCCGGGAGCGTCTGCGCCAGTACGGCATCAGCCCTCCGGCCGGCCACAGCTGCCATGCGCATCTGCCCGCCGAGGTGACCTGTCCGCGCTGCGCCAGCACCCGTACCACGATGATCAGTGAATTTGGTTCCACGGCCTGCAAAGCGCTTTACCGCTGCGACAGCTGCCGGGAACCCTTCGACTATTTCAAATGTATCTGAGGTCGCCATGACAACGTTTCATTCCTTAACGGTGGCAAAAGTGGAACCCGAAACCCGCGATGCGGTGACCATCACCTTCGCGGTTCCCCAGGCTTTGCAGGAGGCGTATCGCTTCCGTCCGGGCCAGCATCTGACCCTGAAAGCCCATCTCGCGGGCGAAGAGCTGCGCCGCTGCTACTCTATCTGCCGCAGCGTTCAGCCGGGCGAGATCAGCGTGGCGGTGAAAGCTATCGACGGCGGCCGCTTCTCGCGCTATGCCCGGGATGAGATCAAACAGGGGATGGCGCTGGAGGTGATGGTGCCCCAGGGCCACTTTGGCTATCAGCCGCTGGCTGAGCGGGAAGGCTGCTACCTGGCGATTGCCGCCGGTTCCGGCATCACCCCGATGTTGGCCATCATCTCCAGCACCCTGAAAACCGAACCCAACAGCCAGTTCACCCTGATTTACGGCAACCGCAGCAGCCAGAGCATGATGTTCCGCCAGGCGCTGGCCGATCTGAAGGACAGCTACCCGACCCGCCTGCAGGTGGTCAATATCTTCAGCCAGGAGACGCTGGACAGCGAGCTGCTGCACGGCCGTATCGACGGCGAAAAACTGCAGGCGCTCGGGAAACACCTCATCGACTTCAGCCAGTTTGACGAAGCCTTTATCTGCGGCCCGGCGGCGATGATGGACGACGCCGAGCAGGCGCTGAAAGCGCTGGGCATGCCGGAAAAATCGCTGCATCTGGAACGCTTCAATACCCCGGGCACCAGCGTGAAACGCGCCCACAGCGTGCAGGTAGAAGGGCAGAAAGTGACCGTGCGCCAGGACGGACGCGACCGCGAGATCACCCTCACCGCCGATGACGAAAGCATTCTTGATGCCGCATTGCGTCAGGGGGCGGATCTGCCGTACGCCTGTAAAGGCGGGGTTTGCGCTACCTGCAAATGCAAAGTGGTGCGCGGAAAGGTGGACATGGTCACCAACTACAGCCTCGAGCCGGACGAACTGGCGGCGGGCTACGTTCTGAGCTGCCAGGCCCTGCCGCTGACCCGCGACGTGGTGGTGGACTTTGACGCGAAGGGGATGGCATGAGCGACCTGATTGTCACCCGTCAGGGGCGGGTACTGCTCCTGACCCTCAACCGCCCGGCGGCCCGCAACGCCCTTAACAATGCGTTGCTGAGCGAGCTGGCGACCACGCTGGAAGCCGCGGCAACCGATAGCGAGGTTTCGGTGTGCGTGATCGCCGGCAACGAGCGTTTCTTTGCTGCCGGGGCCGATCTCAATGAGATGGCCGAAAAAGATCTGTCCGCCACCCTCAACGACATTCGTCCCCAGCTGTGGGCGCGGATCAACGCTTTCAGCAAACCGCTGATTGCCGCCGTCAACGGCTACGCGCTGGGCGCGGGCTGCGAGCTGGCGCTGCTGTGCGATGTAACGATCGCCGGGGAGAACGCCCGCTTTGGCCTGCCCGAAATCACTTTAGGCATTATGCCGGGCGCGGGCGGCACTCAACGCCTGATCCGCAGCGTCGGCAAATCGCTGGCCAGCAAAATGGTGCTGACTGGCGACAGCATCACCGCCCGGCAGGCGCTGGCCGCCGGACTGGTGAGCGACCTTTATCCCGAATCCCTGACCCTGGAATATGCCCTCCAGCAGGCCGCGCTGATGGCGCGCCACTCGCCGCTGGCGCTGCAGGCGGCGAAGCAGGCGTTACGCCAGTCCCAGGAAGTGGCCCTGCAGGCCGGGCTGGCCCAGGAGCGTCAGCTGTTTACCCTGCTGGCGGCCACCGAGGATCGCCGGGAAGGGATCGACGCCTTCCTGCAAAAACGCACCCCCGAATTTAAAGGACGCTAACCATGGATTTCATTCTGAGTCACGTTGAGCAGGGCGTCATGACGATCACCCTGAACCGCCCGGAGCGTCTCAACAGCTTTAACGAGGAGATGCATCAGCAGCTTGCCGGGTGCCTCAAGCAGGCCGAGCGCGACGACAGCGTGCGTTGCCTGCTGGTGACCGGGGCCGGACGCGGATTTTGCGCCGGGCAGGATCTCAACGACCGCAACGTCGACCCGAACAGTCCCGCGCCCGATCTGGGGATGTCGGTGGAAAAATTCTACAACCCGCTGGTTAAGCGCCTGGCAAAACTGCCGAAGCCGGTGATCTGCGCGGTTAACGGCGTCGCCGCCGGAGCCGGTGCCACGCTGGCGCTGGGCTGCGACATCGTCATTGCCGCCCGTTCGGTAAACTTTGTGATGGCCTTCAGCAAGCTCGGTCTGGTGCCGGACTCCGGCGGGACCTGGCTGCTGCCGCGCCTGACCGGCCGCGCCCGGGCAATGGGCCTGGCCCTGCTGGGAGAGAAGATCAGCGCCGAGCAGGCTCACGCCTGGGGGATGATCTGGCAGGTGGTGGAGGACGCCGAGCTGACCGACACCGCCCGCCAGCTGGCCGTGCACCTGGCCTCGCAGCCGACCTTTGGCCTGGGGCTCATCAAGCAGGCAATCAACGCCGCCGAAACCAACACCCTCGAGGCCCAGCTGGATCTGGAGCGCGACTATCAGCGCCTGGCCGGACGCAGCGCCGACTACCGCGAGGGCGTCAGCGCCTTCCTCAACAAACGCGCGCCGCAGTTTACGGGGAAATAAGATGACGACAATTCATACCGTGGCGGTGATAGGCAGCGGCATCATGGGAGCCGGGATCGCCGAAGTGGCGGCCAGCCACGGGCATCCGGTGCTGGTATATGACATCAATGCCGACGCGATTTCCCGCGCCATCGACGGGATCCGCACTCGTCTCGAATCCCGCGTGGCGCGTAGCAAGCTGAGCGCGCAGGACTGCGAGCAGACGCTCCAGCGTCTGATCCCGGTGACCGATATTCATGCCCTGGCGGCGGCCGACCTGGTTATCGAAGCCGCCTCTGAGCAGATGGCGGTCAAAAAAGCGCTCTTTGCCGAACTGGCGGAGATCTGCCCGGCTAAGACGCTGCTGACCAGCAATACCTCTTCTATCTCCATTACCGCCATTGCCGCCGATGTGAAACACCCCGAGCGCGTGGCCGGGCTGCACTTCTTTAACCCGGCCCCGGTGATGAAGCTGGTGGAAGTGGTGAGCGGGCTGGCGACCTCCGGTGAAGTGGTGGAACAGCTGAGCGAGCTGGCGGTGAACTGGGGTAAACAGCCGGTGCGCTGCCAGTCCACCCCGGGCTTTATCGTTAACCGCGTGGCACGTCCGTACTACGCCGAAGCCTGGCGCGCGCTGGAAGAGCAGGTTGCCGCCCCGGAAGTTATCGACGCCGCGCTGCGCGACGGCGCGGGCTTCCCGATGGGGCCGCTGGAGCTGACCGACATGATCGGCCAGGACGTCAACTTCGCCGTCACCTGTTCGGTATTTAACGCCTTCTGGCAGGAGCGCCGCTTCCTGCCGTCGCTGGTGCAGCAGGAGCTGGTGCTGGCCGGGCGCTTCGGCAAGAAGAGCGGCCAGGGTGTCTACAACTGGCGCAGCGAGAAGCCCGCCGTTAACTGGCTGGAGACCGTTGGCGACACGTACAGCGCCATGAGCGTGCAGCGAAAAAGTGACGGTGTCACCGAAATCGACGGCCTGCTGCTGATCGAAACCCAGGGCGAGACCGCCCAGGCGCTGGCGAACCGTTACGGTCAGCCGGTGGTGGTCGTGGATCGACAGGAAGGGGATGTGGCCATCATTGCCCCGGCGGCCAGCAACCCGGCCTGCGCCACCCTGAAAGCGGTCTGGTACCTGCAGCAGCAGGGCAAGCGCGTCCTGCAGGTGGCGGATTATCCCGGCCTGCTGATCTGGCGCACGGTGGCGATGATCGTCAACGAAGCCCTCGACGCCCTGCAAAAAGGGGTCGCCAGCGAACAGGATATCGATACCGCCATGCGCCTCGGGGTGAACTACCCGCGCGGCCCGCTGGCCTGGGGAGAGCAGCTTGGCTGGCAGCGTCTGCTGATCCTGCTTGAAAACCTGCAACGCCACTACGGCGAAGAACGCTATCGCCCGTCATCCCTGCTGCGCCAGCGCGCGCTTCTGGAGAGTAGCTATGAGTCATAACGCCTGGCGCAACGCCCGCGCCATGTATGAAAACGATGCCTGCGCCCAGGCCTATGGCATCGACATTATTGAGATGGATGAGGGCATGGCAATACTGACCATGACCGTCAC
>NZ_DASQCB010000026.1:0-2305 GCF_035634915.1 Stenotrophomonas sp. | reverse complement strand
GTTTGGTCCCGCTACCAGCGTGACCATCAAGGACCTGGTGCCGGCAGGCATCAGCATCACGGGCGTGCCGACTGGTGCAAACGTGGCCAGCGCGACCTGCACGCCCAATACCTTCCCCTTCGTGGGCAATGGCAGCACTGTCCTGACGTGCACGGTGAACTTCACGACCTCGGTCGCGGCCGGTGGCAACACCAGCTTCAACCTGCCGGCTGTGCCGACGGCTGTGGGCTCGAGCACGAACACGGCTTCCTATGATCCGTCTGGTGGTACCAGCCCGGTCAATCCGACGGCAGGTTGCACGACGGACTGCTCGTCGACGCCCGCCACCCCAGTCAACCCTGGTTCGCCCACGCTGACGGTCAGCAAGGCCAACCCCGGCAGCCTGGCTGTGGGGACTGCGTTCAACTACGCCTTCACGGTAGCGAATGCGGCTGGAGCGTTCGGTCCCGCCACCAGCGTGACCATCAAGGACCTGGTGCCTGCTGGCATCAGCATCACGGGCGTGCCGACCGGCGCAAACGTGGCCAGTGCAACCTGCACACCCAACGCCTTCCCGTTTGCGGGCAATGGCAGCGCCGTCCTGACGTGTACGGTGAACTTCACGACCTCGGTCGCAGCCGGTGGCAGCACCAGCTTCAACCTGCCGGCTGTTCCGACGGCGGTTGGTTCGAGCACGAACACAGCCTCGTACGATCCATCGGGCGGCATCAGCCCCGTCAATCCGACGGCGGGTTGCACGACGGATTGCGCATCGACGCCTTCCACGCCGGTGACCCCTGGTACTCCTGCGCTGACGGTCACCAAGGCCAATCCCGGCAGCCTGGCTGTGGGCACGCCCTTCAACTACGCGTTCTCCGTGTCCAACGCTGCCAGTGCCTTCGGTCCTGCCACCAGCGTGACCATCAAGGACCTGGTGCCTGCAGGCATCAGCATCACGGGCGTGCCGACTGGTGCAAACGTGGCCAGCGCGACCTGCACGCCCAACACCTTCCCGTTTGCGGGTAACGGCAGCTCCGTGCTGACGTGCACGGTGAGCTTCACTGCGGCAGTGGCGGCTGGCGGCAACACCAGCTTCAATCTGCCGGCTGTTCCGACGGCGGTGGGCTCGAGCACGAACACGGCCTCCTACGATCCGTCGGGCGGCATCAGCCCGGTCAATCCGACGGCCGGCTGCACAACAGACTGCGCTTCCACACCGGTGACTCCGGTCACGCCTGGCACGCCTGCGCTGACGGTCACCAAGGCCAACCCGGGTAGCCTGGCTGTGGGCACGCCGTTCAACTACGCCTTCGCGGTAGCGAATGCGGCCGGTGCCTTCGGCCCTGCCACCAGCGTGACCATCAAGGACCTGGTGCCTGCAGGCATCAGCATCACAGGCGTGCCGACCGGTGCGAACGTGGCCAGTGCGACCTGCACGCCCAACACCTTCCCGTTTGCGGGTAACGGTAGTTCCGTCCTGACGTGTACGGTGAACTTCACTGCGGCAGTGGCAGCGGGTGGCAACAGCAGCTTCAATCTGCCAGCGGTGCCGACGGCGGTGGGTTCGAGCACGAACACGGCTTCCTACGATCCATCGGGCGGCATCAGCCCCGTCAATCCGACGGCAGGTTGCACTGTGAACTGTGCATCGACACCCGCAACGCCGGTCACTCCCAGCACGCAGGTGCCGGTGGCTCCGACGCTGACGGTTTCGCCGACCACGGTGGGAGGCTATCCGCAGATTTCCGGCACCGGCACGCCGGGCTACACGATCACGGTGAAGGATGGCTCGACGACGCTGTGTACGGCAATCGTCGCGGCCGATCAGACGTGGAGCTGCACGCCGGGCGGCGGCTTGCCGACGCCGGGTCTGCATACGATCAGCGCGACCCAGACCAATCCTGGCAATGGCAATACCGGACCTGCCACAACGACTTCGCTCAACGTGCTCGGAACGACCTTCACGGGTCCGACAGCCACCGGGGCAGGCAACGCCACGGCGACCTTGAGCGGTGGTGGCGCGGGCTGCGGGTTCGATGTGTCGCAGTCGTCCTTCGTTGCGGCTCCGGGGGGTGCGCCGGGCCAACTGAGCTTCCCGTACGGCAATGTGCACTTTGTGGCCCGCGGCTGTACGGCCAGCAGCTCGATCACGGTCAGCGTCACCTGGCCGGGGCCGGTGACCGGCATGGCGTACTGGAAGTTCGGTCCAGCGTCCGCTGGGGCGGCGGACTCCTGGTATCAGCCTCCGGGTGCGGTGGTGTCGGGCAATACGACCTCGGTGGTGGTCACCGATGGCGGTCAGGGTGATGACGATCGCGCAGCCAAT
>NZ_DASQCB010000025.1:0-22152 GCF_035634915.1 Stenotrophomonas sp. | reverse complement strand
GGCGCCGGTGGCCAGGCTGTTGAAGCCCACGGCGGTGGCATTGGCGGCTACGGCAGTAGCGCCGCCGCCGAGTGCGGTGGCGCCATCGCCAATGGCGTTGGCGGCTTCACCGGCCGCCAGTGCGCTGTCACCTTCAGCCAGGGCGCCGGCATCGCTGTTTTCGCTGCCGGCCGCCTGGAAGTACTTGGCGGTGTTCTCTGCCGTGGCGGCAACCGCATCCAGCTGGTCCTTGTTCACCGCGTCGGTGCCTTCCGTACCGGCGGCGACGTTGGTGATCTGGCGGGTATTGCCATTGCCGCCGACCGACACGGTGTTGTCGCGGTCGGCAATCGAATCGGCACCCAGCGCCACGCTGTTGGCGCCCTGCGCTTCGGCAGCATTGCCCAGCGCGGTGCTGTTGGTACCCGGTGCCCAGGCGCCACCACCGACGGCGGTGGAGTAATCACCGGAGGCTTCGGTGGGCAGCAGGCCAAACAAGGCGCCGCCCACGGCCACCGAGTTGGTGCCGGTGGCCAGGCTGCTCTGGCCGGTGGCGGTGCTGTAGGCGCCGCTGGCCTGCGCATCACCACCCACGGCCACGCTGTTGGAGCCGGTGGCGCTGGCGGCATTGCCGACGGCGGTGGCATTGAACGCCGAGGCGTTGGACAGGCCGCCCAGTGCAGTGCTGTAGCCGCCGGTGGCTTCGGCGCCCACACCGAAGCTGGCCGATGCGGTACCGCTGGCGGCACTGCCGGCACCCACGCTGGTGCTGCCACTGCCCGTCGCCTGCGCCTGCGCGCCGACGGCGGTGGCACTGTCGGCAGTGGCCTGCGCGCCGTTGCCCAGCGCCGTGGTGTCGTCGCCGCTGGCAACCGCCGATGCACCGGCCGCCAGTGCGCCCTCGCCGTCGATCTGCGCGGCGTCGCTGTCATCACCCGCGCCATCGGCCTTGAAATAGCGGCTGCCCTCGGCCGTAGCAGTGGCCAGCGCGGCCTGGGTGGCCTGCGCCTGGGCCCGTGCCTGGGCATCGAGCTGCGCGCGGTTGACCGCATCGGTCGCGGCCGTGCCCGCCGCCACGTTGGTGATCTGTCGTTCGTTGCCTGCCGCGCCCACCGAAACGGTATTGGCACGGTTGGCGGTGGAGCCCGCTCCCAGGGCAACGCTGTTGGCGGCGCTGGCAGTGCTGCCGGTGCCCACCGCCACCGCATTGCGGCCGCTGGCGTTGGCGCTGCCGTCCACCACGCACTGGTCGATCAGGCTGCTGCTGAGGGTGACGCAGTTGGCGTTGCCACCGATTTCCACCGACTGCGCGGCGGCCAGGCCCGTACCTCCCAGTCCCATGGCCAGAGCAAGCGCTGCGGCCAGCGTCAGCGGCCGGATCGAGTCACCGTTGCGGCGCTGGTCGACGACCCCACCGCGCGTGTCGGAAGAGGCCAGTTCCGAGGCCACCACCAACTGACCCAACGCTTTGTTCCAGACCTTGCGATAAATCCGATTCATCGGTACGGCTCCTGATTTTGGACTGGTTTTGGGCAAAGCAACGCCAGCGCCGGACCTTCTGGTCCAACGTCCCCTCGGGGCGTTATTCGCGTGATTTACTGCGGGTATTGCCGGACGGCGCGCAACGACAGAAAACCGGGCGCAGGCGACGTGCGGTTACTGCGGTATGAACAGATTTGAAACAGGGCCCAAGTGTTAACGGCAACTTTCTGCATCGTCAAGACTTTGACGCAGCAATTCCCATTGCCGTGAAGCAGTTCACGGTTTCACGCATTTAGTGAAGGGTTTTGTTAGAAACACGTGACGAAGTGTTGGCGCCATGTAAATGCATGTAACTGACGGCTGCGACAGGATTTTCCGCCCGCATAAAGAAAAACCCGACAGTTGCCTGCCGGGTTTTCCGTACTTCATCGGATTGCAGCCTGCGCGGCGCGTGCGCGATCAGCCGCACCACACCCGCGCGTTGCGGAACATGCGCATCCACGGCGAATCACCCTGCCACTCGGCCGGGGCCCAGCTCAGGTTGAGCGCACGCGGCGTGCGCTCCGGGTGCGGCATCATGATGGTGACGCGACCGTCGGTGCTGGTCAGGCCGGTGATGCCCTCCGGCGAACCGTTCGGGTTCAGCGGGTACTGGCTGGCGACGTTGCCGTTGCCATCGACGTAGCGCAGCGCCACGCGCGCGGTGGCCTGGTCCACGGCGTTGTCGAACACCGCCTGGCCTTCGCCATGCGCCACCGCCACCTGCAGGCGCGAACCGGCCATGCCACGCAGCAGGATCGACGGCGACTCCACCACTTCCAGCAGCGCGGTGCGCGCTTCGAACTGTTCGCTGGCGTTGCGGCGGAACTGCGGCCAGTGCTCGGCACCGGGGATGATGTCCTTCAGCTGGCTCATCATCTGGCAGCCGTTGCACACGCCCAGGGCGAAGCTGTCTTCGCGGGCGAAGAACGCGGCGAACGCATCACGCAGCGCGCTGCGCTCCAGGATGGAGGTCGCCCAGCCACGACCGGCACCGAGCACGTCGCCGTAGCTGAAGCCGCCACAGGCCACCAGGCCGGTGAACTCCTGCAGGGCGACGCGGCCTTCGATGAGGTCGCTCATGTGCACATCGAAGGCGCGGAAGCCGGCGCGCTCGAAGGCGTTGGCCATTTCGATCTGGCCGTTGACGCCCTGCTCGCGCAGCACCGCCACGCGCGGACGCGCACCGGTGCTGATGAACGGTGCGGCCACGTCCTCGTTGAGGTCGAAGCTGAGCTTCGGCTTCAGGCCCGGTGCGGTGAACGCACGGGCCACCTCACGCTCGGCATCGGCATTGGCCGGATTGTCGCGGCGCTTCTGCATCGCATGGGTGACCGACCACCAGGCATCGAACAGCGCTTCCCAGCGCCATTCGGCCAGGTTCTCGCCGCCCAGCGACACGCGCACCACCGGTGCGGTGGTCGGCTTGGCGATGCGCTGCGCGCACTCGATCAGTGCATGGCGCTCGATCAGGTCGGCGAAGGCCGCACGGTCTTCGCGGGCAATCTGCACCACCGCACCCAGTTCTTCGTTGAACAGGCTGCGGAACGGATCATCGCCCCAGGCATCGAGGGTGATGTCCAGGCCCAGGCGCGAGGTGAAGGCCATTTCGCACAGTGCGGCGAAGGCACCACCGTCGCTGCGGTCGTGGTAGGCCAGCAGCAGGCCGGCCTGGCGCGCATCGCGGATCAGTTCGAAGAAACCACGCAGGCGCTGCGGGTCATCCAGGTCCGGGGCAGCACCGGCGAACGCCGGCAGGTCGCCATGGTCGGCATGCACCTGGGCCAGGATCGAACCGCCCAGGCGCTGCTTGCCGGCACCCAGGCCGATCAGCCACAGCTCACTGTCCACGTCACGGTCGAGCAGCGGGGTCAGCTGCTGGCGTACGTCGGCCACCGGCGCGAACGCCGAGATGACCAGCGACACCGGCGACACGCTCTTGTGCGCTTCGCCCTGGTCGTGCCACTGCGCCTGCATGGACAGCGAGTCCTTGCCGACCGGGATGCTGATGTCCAGCTGCGGGCACAGTTCCATGCCCACGGCCTTCACCGCGTCGTACAGCAGCGCGTCTTCGCCCGGGTGGCCGGCGGCGGCCATCCAGTTCGCCGACAGCTTGATTTCATCCAGTGCGTCGACCGGCGCCGCGCACAGGTTGGTCAGTGCTTCGCCCACGGCCATGCGTGCCGAAGCCGCGGCATCGAGCAGGGCCAGCGGGGTGCGCTCGCCCAGCGACATCGCTTCACCGGCCACGCCGTCGAAATCGGCCAGGGTGATGGCCACATCGGCCACCGGCAGCTGCCACGGGCCGACCATCTGCTCGCGCGCGGTGAGGCCGCCGACGCTGCGGTCACCAATGGTGACCAGGAAGTTCTTCGAGGCCACGGTCGGGTGCGCGAGCACGCGCAGGCCGGCGTCCTGCAGGTCCAGGCCACCGGTCTTCAGCGCCGGCCAGCGCGGGGCCGGCGGGTGCGCGGTGTCGCGGTGCATCTTCGGCGGCTTGCCGAACAGCACGTCCATCGGCAGATCGATCGGCGCATCGGCCGGGGTGTGGCCCGGCACGGCACCGTAGGCCACCACCAGGTGTTCTTCGGCAGTGGCCACGCCGACGGCGGCGAACGGGCAGCGTTCGCGGGCGCACAGCGCGGCGAACTCGGCCAGGCGTTCCTGGGCCACGCCCAGTACGTAGCGTTCCTGCGATTCGTTGCACCACAGCTGCATCGGCGACAGCGACGGGTCATCGGTGGGCACCTTGCCCAGGTCGATCACACCGCCGACGTTGGAGTCGTGCAGCAGCTCGGGAATGGCATTGGACAGGCCACCGGCGCCGACGTCGTGGAAGAACTTGATCGGGTTGTTGGCGCCCATCGCCACGCAGCGGTCGATGACCTCCTGGCAGCGACGCTCCATTTCCGGGTTGTCGCGCTGCACGCTGGCGAAGTCCAGGTCCTCGGCGCTTTCGCCGGAGGCCACCGAACTGGCGGCACCGCCACCGAGGCCGATCAGCATGGCCGGGCCACCCAGCACGATCACCGCGTCACCAGCCTGCAGCTTGATCTTGTCGACCTGGATGCGGTCGATCGCGCCCAGGCCGCCGGCCAGCATGATCGGCTTGTCGTAGGCGCGCACCAGGTCGGCGCCTTCAGGCAGCTCGAAGCTGCGGAAGTAGCCGAGCAGGTTCGGGCGGCCGAACTCGTTGTTGAACGCAGCGCCGCCAAGCGGACCATCGGTCATGATTTCCAGCGCCGGCGCCATGCGCGGGTTCAGCGCGCGCGGCGCTTCCCACGGCTGCGGCAGCTCGGGAATGCGCAGGTGCGAGACCGAGAAGCCGGACAGGCCGGCCTTCGGCTTGCCACCACGGCCGGTCGCGCCCTCATCGCGGATTTCGCCACCGTTGCCGGTGGACGCGCCTGGGAACGGCGCGATCGCGGTCGGGTGGTTGTGCGTTTCCACCTTGATCTGGAAGGCGCTGGGCACCTGCGGTTCGCGGCGGTACTCGCCACTGGCCGGATCGGGGCGGTAGCGCGAGGCCGGGTGGCCTTCGATCACCGCGGCATTGTCGCTGTACGCGCTGAGCGTGTGCTGCGGGGTCTGCTGGTGGGTGTTCTTGATCATCCGGAACAGCGAACGGTCCTGTTCCTGGCCGTCGATGGTCCAGCTGGCGTTGAAGATCTTGTGGCGGCAGTGCTCGGAGTTGGCCTGCGCGAACATCATCAGTTCGACATCGGACGGCGAGCGGCCCAGCGCGGTGAAGCGTTCGCGCAGGTAGTCGATCTCATCCTGGGCCATGGCCAGGCCGAGGCGCTGGTTGGCGGCCTCCAGCTGGTCCACCGGCACGCGTTCCAGTTCACCCCGCGCCGGGGTGGTGAACAAGGCCTGGCCCTGGTCGACGGTATCCAGCACCGACTGCGTCATCGGGTCATGCAGGGCCTTGACCAGCGCCTGCTGGGCGGCAGCCTCGGTCGGCCAGCCCTGCACGTCGATGCGCAGGCCGCGCTCGACCCGGCTGACCGGCTGGCCGGCACCGCGGACCAGTTCGGTGGCCTTGCTGGACCAGGGCGACAGCGTGCCCAGGCGGGGCACGACGATGCGACTGACGGCGCCGTCGGCGACGGCCTCGGCCTGCGGCTGGGCTTCCAGGATGCGGCACAGGGTGGCCACGTCGGGGGCGGCCGTGCCTTCGGGCTGGACGAAGTAGACGTGCCAGGCACCGCTGATGCGCAGGGAGGGAGCGATGGACTGCAGGCGGGATTCAAGGCGTTCGCGGCGGAACAGCGACAGGGCGGGCGCGCCCTCGAGGACCATCATGTCCGGGGAACCGTAGTTGGGAAACGGGCCCGACATTGTACCGGAACCGGGGGGGAGGGCTTTGGCCGGGCGGCGCCCGGCACCCGCAGAGGCGCCAAGCCACGGCAACGGCCACAGCAACAGCAACAGCCGGAGCAACAGCAACAGCGGGTTTCCTGGGGGATGGCGGGGTGGGTCCGGTTGCGGGGGACGCCGTAAACCCATCCATGGGGGCTTGGTCGCGGCATCCATGCCGCTCACACCCCCGCAACCGGACCCACCCCGCCTTCGACAGTTCCCCGCGAGCTGCCGGCACGGCACGGGGTCGGATCGCGTTCCCTGGCAACGGGCTCTGACCCTGGTTCTGCGACGCGCGGCCGCTGGCCGGCAACAGGTAAACAAAGCAAAAGCAGGAAATCAGGCATCGAGAGCGCAGCGACCGGCTTTTGCTTTTGAATTTTCTTTTGTCTTTCGTGGCTGGCGCGCGCAGGAACCTGTCCAAGGCCGGGCAGGTCGGGTCAGGCGGGGTGTCCGCGGCATGGATGCCGCGGCCAAGCCCCCATGGATGGGTTCACGGCGTCCCCGCCTGACCCCACCCGCCCGGCCCTCCCCCAGAAATCCGCTGTTCGCGGAAATCACCAGCCACGAGGGGGCTCCGCCGATGGCAGCCAACCGCGCGCCAGCGCAACTCTTCGCCCGAATCCCGGAACCATGCGCTGGCTCACGGATTGACCCGACAATTGATGACAACGTTGTCCCTACCCGGCCAGCCGGACTCTCTCCCCGGCCCGGCCTGGTACCCCGTCCGCCCCATCGTCGCCCTCCCCGGGCGACGTCCGGACCTGCGTCACGCGCGGCGCCATCCGGGCCCGCGCGCCACCGGAAGTCGGAGACCCACCATGTACGACACGTGTCTGCAGAGTGCCGATGTACGCAGTGCCGAACGCTCCTCCCGCTCCCTCCGCCCGCGCCGCCTGGCCTGGCTGCTGGCCCTGGCCGCCGGGGCCGCTGCCCTGCCCGGCCTGGCCCAGGCGGCCAGCTGTGCCGGCGTCGCCGAATGGGACCAGGCCAAGATCTACCGGGCCGGCGACACCCTGCAGAAGGGGGGTGTCCTGTACCGGGCGAACCAGGACATCTGGAACGCACCGCCGGACCATCCGGCCGGCGCGCCCTACTACACCAACCTGGGCGCCTGTGATGGCGGCGGCGTCAACCAGCCACCGGTGGTCAGCCTGACCTCGCCCGCCAGTGGCGCCAGCTTCAGCGCCGGCAGCACGGTCACCGTGACCGCCACTGCCAGCGACCCGGACGGCAGCGTCAGCAAGGTCGAGTTCTTCCGCGATGGCAGCTCGATCGGCGTGGACACCAGCGCCCCGTACAGCGCCAGCTGGGCCAACGCCAGCGCCGGCAGCCACACCCTGCGCGCGGTGGCCACCGACAACAACAACGCCACCAGCAGCACACCCACCATCACCATCACCGTCAACGCCGCCAGCGGCGATACCACCGCGCCGAGCGTGCCCGGCGGGCTGGCCGTGGGCACCCGCACCGCCAGCAGCATCGCGCTGAGCTGGAGCCCATCCACCGACAACACGGCGGCAGCGGTCTGGCCGGCTACGACGTGTACCGCAACGGCAGCCTGGTCGGCTCGCCGTCCAGCGCCAGCTACGTCGATGGCGGCCTGACCGCCTCGACCACTTACAGCTACCGGGTCCGCGCCCGTGACAACGCCGGCAACGCGTCGGCCCAGGGCACGGCGGTCAGCGCCAGCACGCTGGCCAACAGCGGCGGCGGCACCGGCAAACGGGTCATCGGTTACTTCACCCAGTGGGGCATCTACGGCCGCAACTACCGGGTGAAGAACATCGACAGCAGTGGTTCGGCCGAACGCCTCACCCACATCAACTATGCCTTCGGCAATGTGCGCAACAACCGCTGCGAAGTGGGCATCACCCAGGCCTCGGACCCGAACACCGGTGCCGGTGGCGATGCGTTTGCCGATTACACCAAGGCCTTTGGTGCCGGTGAAAGCGTGAGCGGCGGCGCCGATACCTGGGACCAGCCGTTGCGTGGCAACTGGAACCAGCTCAAGCAGCTGAAGGCAAAGTACCCGAACCTGAAGGTGCTGATCTCGCTGGGCGGCTGGACCTGGTCGCGCGGCTTCTCCAGCGCCGCACGCCCTGAAAACCGCCAGGCCTTCGTCGCCTCCTGCATCGATGCCTACATCAAGGGCAACCTGCCGGTGACCGACGGTGCTGGTGGCACCGCCGCGGCACTGGGCGTGTTCGATGGCATCGACATCGACTGGGAGTACCCGGTGGCGTGTGGCATTGCCTGCGGCGCGCCTGAGGACAATGCCAACTTCACCGCACTGATGGCCGAGTTCCGCCGCCAGCTCGATGCCGTGCGCCCAGGCCTGCTGCTGACGGTGGCGGTGGGGGCGGGCGTGGACAAGATCCGGGTGACCGACCCGGCCGCGTACCACCCGTACCTGGACTACATCAACGTGATGACCTACGACTTCCACGGTGCGTGGGATGCGAAGACCAATCACCAGTCGGCCTTGTTCGATTCGCCCAATGACCCGTCCACCGGCGACCAGAAGCTGTACAACAGCAACGATGCCATCGAGGCCTTCATCAGCCGCGGCGTACCTGCAGCCAAGCTCAACCTGGGCATCGGCTACTACGGTCGTGGCTGGACCGGCGTGGCCAACGCCAGCAACGGCATGTACCAGACCGCCGGCGGCGCGGCACCGGGCACCTACGAGGCGGGCATCGAAGACTGGAAGGTGTTGAAGAACCTGGTCTGGCCGGGCTACACCGACAACACCGCCGGTGCCACGTGGATCTACAACGGCAGCACGTTGTGGAGCTTCGATACCCCGGCCAACATCACCCGCAAGATGGGCTATGTGAAGACCCAGGGGCTGGGCGGTGCGTTCGTCTGGGAGTTCAGTGGCGACGACGCACAGGGCACGCTGACCAAGGCGGTCAGTGACGGCCTGAAATAAGGAAAAAGCCGGGGACGCATCGCGTCCCCGGCTCCCCCATGGATTCAACATCCGCCGGGCATGGCCCGGCGACGTTCCACTCAGCGCTTGGCCGACAGCTTTTCCAGCGCCGCACGCAGCTGCGCCGGTGGCAGGTAACCCCCCAGCTGGGTGCCATCGGGCGCGAAGATGGCCGGCGTGCCACTCACGCCCAGCTGCTGGCCCAGCGTGTACTGCATGGCCACCGGGTTGGTGCAGTTCTTCGCCGGCACCGTGCCACCGCGCTTGGCATTGGTCAGCGCCTGGCGACGGTCGGCCGCGCACCAGACCGAGATCATGTCGGTGTAATCCTTGCTGCCCAGGCCCATGCGCGGAAATGCGAGGTATTCCACGGAAATGCCGTTGCGGTTCAGCTCGGCGATGTCCTGGTGCAGCTTGCGGCAATAACCACACTCGATATCGGTGAACACGCTGATGGTGTACTTCGCGTTCGGTGCGGCGAACACGATGCGGTCACCATGGTTGGCCTTGGCCAGCAGATCGCGCCGGTAACCCAGCAGGCCTTCGCTGTTGGCCGGGCCCTTGGCCTGGATGTCGTAGGGCTGCGACTGGAACAGGTAACGGCCGTCATCGGAAACGTACAGCAGCTGGCCCGACACCAGCACTTCGCGGAAGCCCGGGAACGGCGCCGCGCCGATGTAATCCACCTTGGAATTGGGGATGAGCGCGGCAAGTGCGGCGCGGACCGTCCGTTCGGACGTGCCGTTGGCGGCCGGGCTGGCCGTGGCGGCTGCCCTGGCGGCAGGCGGCGCGGGTTGGGCGCAGGCGGTCAGGCTCAGCGCGCTGAACAGTGCAGCGATGGCAAATCGGAACATGGGGCATCCGCAGGGAACCAGACCCCGGATTCTGACACAGGCCTGCGCAACGGGACGCGACCGCGCGCACGCCCTGCGTGACCGCCCGCGCAGGGCGTTCAGCCGCGGGGGTGGTGCCGCGCGTGCAGCTTCTGCAGGTGCTCGCGGGCGACCAGGGTGTAGATCTGGGTGGTGGACAGCGAACTGTGGCCCAGCAGCATCTGCAGCGCGCGCAGGTCGGCCCCGCGGTTCAACAGATGGGTGGCGAAGCTGTGCCGCAGGCCATGCGGGCTGATCCGTGCCGGGTCGATGCCGGCCACCTGCGCATGGCGCTTGACCAGATGCCAGAACGCCTGCCGGGTCAGTGCATGCAGGCTGGGCTCGACAAACAGCGGGGTCTGCCCGTCAGCCAGCGCATGGACCTTGCCCTTGCCCACCAGCTGCGGCCGCGACTGCTGCAGGTAGCGCTCCAGCCAGTGCTGGGATTCCTCGCCCAGCGGCACCAGACGTTCCTTGCTGCCCTTGCCGGTCACCCGCAGCACGCCCTGGCGCAGATTGACCGCCGTGGCCGGCAGCAGCACCAGCTCGCTCACGCGCAGCCCGGCGGCATACATCAGTTCCAGCATGGCGCGGTCGCGCAGCCCCAGCGGACTGTCGATGTCCGGCGCAGCCAGCAGGGCATCGATCTGGCTTTCGGCCAGCGCCTTGGGCAGCAGGCGGGGCAGCTTGGGTGGATCCAGCAGCGCGCTGGGGTCTTCGCTGCGCTCGCCACGGCGCACGCCATCGGCGAAGAACGCGCGCAGCGCCGACAGCAGGCGCGCATTGCTGCGTGGCGACCAGCCATGGCGCGTACGCCAGGCCAGGTAATCAAACAGCCCCGCGCGCTCGATGCCGGCCAGGCCGCCCTCGCGGCCATCCCTCCAGCGCGCCAGCCCTTCCAGATCACGCCGGTAGCTGTCCAGGGTGGCCCGGGCCAGGCCGTTCTCGGCCCAGATCGCATCGAGGAAGCGCTGGATGCGCACGCTGTCGTCGGCGCGCAGTTCCGGCAGCTGGGTGACCAGCTGGCGGCGTTCGGCAGGGGTGGAAATAAGGGCCATGCGTGCAGGATACGAGGGCCACTGCGGGCGCGGCCAGCTTTGCGTATGCTCGGCGCATGTCCCGCCCTGCCACCGACACGGCCACTGCGGCCGCCACCGAAACGCCCCGCCCGCGTGCGCTGCTGCCGTGGCGTGTGCTGGCCATGGTCTATGACGCATTGCCGGTGCTGGCGCTGTGGATGCTGGCCGGCACGCTGTTCACCCTGGCCTACACCTTCAGCGGCCATGCGCAGCGCGAGAACATCGCGCCCTTCAGCGCCTGGCAGTGGCTGCTGTGGGCGGTGTGCTGGGGGGTGACCGGGTGGTACGCCACGGCCAGCTGGTGCCGCGGCGGGCAGACCCTGGGCATGCGGCCGTGGCGGCTGAAGCTGGAATCACGTGATGGCACGCCGCTGCGGCGCCGCCAGCTGTGGCTGCGCTACGCGGTGGCCACGCTGTCGCTGCTGCTGGGTGGGCTGGGCTTCTGGTGGGCGTGGCTGGACCGCCAGCGCCTGACCTGGCATGACCGCGCCAGCGGCACCCGCGTGGTGCGGGTGCCGAAGCGCTGACACTATCCGCCGGGCATGGCCCGGCGCTGCCGATGTCTGCTTGGCGTCGAGCAAGCTCGACGCTACCTGGGGCTCAGGTTTCCGGCAGGATCACCGCCGGCTGCGCCCACAGATCGAAGAACTGCGACGAGAACGCTGTGGCCTTGACGTCGTCCGGCACCGGGATTTTTCCATTCAGCGCCCCGCGGGTGGCACCGAAGTCCTGCCACAGCTTCAGGCTCGCCTTCTTCAGGCGCTTCTGCTCACCGGCATCGCTGGCGGCCAGGTACTGCGCATACAGCTCGCGCATCGGCTTGCCCTGCTCTTCAAACGCCGCCGGCAATTCCGGCAGGGTGGCCGCAGTGAACGTGACCGTCGCCTCCGGCGTCTGGTAGCCACCAGGGCCAAAGGCGGCGCGCAGATCGTCCGCGGCATCGAGGTACTCGAAGAAGCCGGGCACGTTGTAGAGCTTGGTGCGGTAATCCGATGAGGTATCCGGGCTGTTGGAGACCACCATGGTCGGCAGTTCGCCCAGCAGGCCGATATCCCAGCGGCGCGGAACGAACAGGCCGGTCACCTTCACGTAGGGGCCTTCGATCTCCACATCGTTCAGCTCAACCTTCGAGGCCAGGCCACCGGAATTGGTCTTGCTGGTGACGTACTGCTCGGTGACGATCACGTACTCGCCCAGGGTCGGGTTGATCAGGCCGCCATTGCCGCCGGCATACACCACCATCCGCACCGTGCCGATCTTCTCGCTCTGCAGACGGTACTGCCCGGGCTCCAGGCTGATGGGCACGGCGGTGTGGGCCGGGATGACGTGCGGCTGCGCGTCGATTGTCAGGGTGACCGGCTTGTCGGTCGGGTTGTCGATCTCGAAATCGACCGGACGTGAACAGCCCACCAGCAACAGCAGTGCGGCAAGCGAGGGAAACAGGCGTGTACGGATCATGTTCATCCTTGAGGGTGAAGCGGCGTGCGCAACGCGCGCGCTCGCGATAAAGGCAGAGCCCGCGTGGGAACACGCGGGCCCGCCGGGTCCAGTGAAACGATTGCGGGTGCTCGACGCTACCTGCGCCGGAACAGCCAACCAGACACCGCCAGCATGACGATGGGCGGCAACGCATAGGCGATACGGTAATCGAATTTCAGCGCGCCGGCCATGCGCCCGAAGAACAGCTGCAGCAGCCAGAAACCCAGTGCAAACAGGATGCCCAGGAACAGGCGCTTGCCCATGCCGCCGCTGCGCAGCGAACCGAACGCGAACGGCACCGCGGCCAGGCACAGCGCCAGCACGTTCAACGGGTAGAACCAGCGGCTCCAGTAGATGTCCTCGAAATCACGGGCGTCCAGGCCGTTGCGTTCGCGGTATTCAATGCTGGTGCGCAGCTCGGCCACGCTCAGGTTGCGCGGCTTGGCGATGCCGGTCGCCAGCGCGCCGGCATCCAGCTGGGAATCCCATTTCTCGCGTGCGGCTTCCTCGCGGGTCGCGCCACGCTCGGCGAAGGTGTCACGCTTGACCCGGGTCAGCACCCAACCGTCCTTGTCGTGCTCGGCGGTGGCGGCGTGGGTCAGCGAGGCGATGTTGCCGTCTTCGGCGATGCGGTACAGGCGCACGTCACGCAGGATCAGCCGTGTGCCCTTGTCACCGACCAGCTGCTCTTCGCCACTGGCGGCATTGAGGAAGGTGTCGCCCTCGCGTGCCCACAGGCCCGAATAGCGGGCCGTGGTCACATCGGTGCCCCACTTGGCGCTCATCTTCAGCGCATCGGCCCGGTTCTGGCCCCACGGCCCCAGGGTCTCGGCACTGATCACCATCACACCGGTCAGCAGCGACAGCGCGATCGCCACCGACACGCTCAGGCGCTTGCGCGACAGGCCCAGCGCGCGCAGTGCGGTCAGCTCGGAGGTCGCGGCCAGCTGGCCCAGGCCCATCAGCGCACCGATCACCGCGGCGGTCGGGAAGAACGTATAGGCACGGCGCGGTACGGTGTACAGCACCCACGCGGCGGCATGGCCCAGCGAGTAGCCGTTCTTGCCGATGTCCTTGAACTCGCCGGAGAACGCCATCACCACGTCCAGACCGGTCAGCACCGCCCAGGTGAGCAGCACGGTGGTGAACACCGCACGGCCCAGGTAGAAATCGAAACGCATCGGTCGCAGCATCATGCGCGGGCTCCCTTCGGGCGCGCCAGGCGGCCATCGCGGAAATACATCCACAGCGCAAAGGCCAGCAGCGGCAGGGTCAGCCACCACAGGCCCAGCGCGCCGGGAACCTTGCCGTCGGCAATCCAGCCGGCGCCGATGAAGGTCAGATTGGTGCCGACCATGTAGGCCAGCAGGGCCAGCATCATCCGGCCATAGCGCTGCTGGCGCGGCGAGCTGCGGCCCAGCGGCACGGTCAGCAAAGCAAAGGCCAGAGCGATCAGCGGCGGGGCGATGCGGCGGTGCAGCTGGGCCTTGGCCTCGGCACGGTCGTCAGCCAGCAACTGCAGGGTCGGCATCAGCTCGGGATCGTCCTCGGCCTTGGTCTGGGCGCCGTCGGGCAGGGCCACATCGTTGCGGGCAAAGGTCGCCAGGCGGTAATCCAGCGCACCGGCCAGCGGCCCCTCCACCTGATGGCCGTCATCCAGCTCCAGGAAGCGCTGCTGCTTGCCTTCGAAGAACATGCGGCCGCCGGCGGCGGACACCACTTCCAGGCGGTCATCTTTCTGCCGCTGCAGGAATACCCGGCCCAGCTGGGTGCCATCGGGCGAGATCGAGGACAGGTAGACCACCCCACCATTGGGCAGCGGGGTGAAGCGGCCCGGCTCCAGGCCGGCCATCAGCACGCTGCGGTTGGCATCCTGGATCATCTGCTCGGCGGTGCGGCCGGCCCACGGGCCCAGCCACAGCGAGCAGGCCCCGACCAGCAGCACCACCGGCACCACCAGCAGCAGCAGCGGCCGCAGCAGGCGCTTGGGGCCCACGCCAATGGCCGTCAGCACCGCCATTTCCGAATCGCGGTACAGGCGGCCGATGGCCAGCAGCAGGCCCAGCATCAGCGCCAGCGGCAGGATCAGCGGCATGTAGGCGACGAACTGCAGGCCCAGCTGCGAGAACAGCAGCTTGGCCGGCAGGCGTCCATCGGCGATGTTGCCGAGGATGTCCACCAGCACGCCGCCCACGCTGACCACCAGCAGGACGATCAGGGTAGCCAGGAAACTCTGGACGAAATCGCCCAGCAGGTATCGGTCGAGCTTCAGCATGGGGCGGTGGTTTAAACTCTGGGGTTCGTTCGCGGTGCCGCCCAGTCTACTGTCTGGGCGTAAACGGCCTGCGATTGTACGGACTCGCCAATGGAATCTGCTCAATGGCCCTCGAATTCACCCTGAACCACCTCGCGCCGGCCGCCGCCAGCGTTGACTGCCTGGTGGTCGGCGCCTATGCCGACCACTCCCTGACCCCGGCCGCGCAGGCCCTGGACGCCGCCAGCGGCGGCCGCCTGGCCGCTCTGGCCCAGCGCGGTGACCTGTCCGGCAAGACCGGCGCCACCACCCTGCTGCACGATCTGCCGGGCGTCAGCGCCCCCCGCGTGCTGGTGGTCGGCCTGGGCGAAGCAGCCCGTTTCGGCGTGCCGCAGTACCTGAAGGCCGTCGGCGACGCCGTGCGTGCGCTGAAGGCCGGCGCCGCCCGCAGCGCGCTGTTCACCCTGTCCGAAGTGGCCATCAAGGACCGCGACGCGGCCTGGGCGATCCGCCAGGCGGTGATTGCCGCCGACCACGCCGCCTACCGCTACACCGCCACCCTGGGCAAGAAGAAGGCCGATGACGCCGGCCTGGCCCAGTTGGCCATCGCCGGTGACGACGCCCAGGCCCTGGCCCAGGGCCAGGCCATCGCCGCCGGTGTCGAGTTCGCCCGCGAGCTGGGCAACCTGCCGCCGAACTACTGCACCCCGGCCTACCTGGCTGACGTGGGCGTGAAGTTCGCCGGCGAGCACGACGGCGCCGACGCCGAGATCCTCGACGAGCACCAGATGGAAGCGCTGGGCATGGGCTCGCTGCTGGCCGTGGCCCGTGGCTCGGCCAACCGCCCGCGCCTGGTCGTGCTCAAGTGGTCCGGCGGCGGCGACGCCAAGCCGTACGTGCTGGTCGGCAAGGGCATCACCTTCGATACCGGTGGCGTGAACCTGAAGACCCAGGGCGGCATCGAGGAAATGAAGTACGACATGTGCGGTGGCGCCAACGTCATCGGCACCTTCGTCGCCGCCGTGAAGGCCAAGCTGCCGCTGAACCTGGTGGTGGTCGTGCCGGCCGTGGAAAACGCCATCGACGGCAACGCTTACCGCCCGTCCGACGTGATCACCTCGATGTCGGGCAAGACCATCGAAGTGGGCAACACCGACGCCGAAGGCCGCCTGATCCTGTGCGATGCCCTGACCTACGCGCAGCGCTTCGAGCCGCAGGCCCTGGTCGACGTGGCCACCCTGACCGGTGCCTGCATGGTCGCCCTGGGCCACCAGACCGCCGGCCTGATGAGCAAGCACGACGATCTGGCCAACGACCTGCTGGCCGCCGGCGAGCACGTGTTCGACCGCGCCTGGCGCCTGCCGCTGTGGGATGAATACCAGCCGATGCTGGATTCGAGCTTCGCCGACGTCTACAACATCGGCGGCCGCTGGGCCGGCGCCATCACCGCCGGCTGCTTCCTGTCGCGCTTCGCCGAAGGCCAGCGCTGGGCCCATCTGGACATCGCTGGCGTGGCCAGCGACGAAGGCAAGCGTGGCATGGCCACCGGCCGCCCGGTCGGCCTGCTGAGCCAGTGGCTGCTGGACCAGGTCGCACGCGCCTGATGCCGTACCTGCCCCTGGCCGGCGCCCGCCGGCCGGGGCATCCTCCGGCCTGCCCCCGCCCGGCATGCCGGGCCCCTGCCCGACCCGGACCCTGCCATGCCCCGCGCTGATTTCTACCTGATCGCCAAGCCCCGCTTCCTGACCGAGCCCCTGCGGCTGGTCTGCGAGCTGGCGCGCAAGGCCAACGATGCCGGGCTGCCCGCCCTGGTGCTGGCCCGCGACCAGGCCCAGGCCGAAGAACTGGACGAACTGCTCTGGTCGTTCGACGAGGATGCCTACATCCCGCACCAGATCGTCGGCGAGGACGTGGACGAGGAAGAGGCCGTGGTGCTGATTTCCATCCCCGGCGACGAGGCGCCGATGCGCCCGCTGGTGATCAACCTGCGCGACGAGCCTTGGCTGGGCCAGTGCGAGCGCGTGCTGGAAGTGGTGCCGGCCGACCCGGAAGCGCGCGAGCCGCTGCGCGAGCGCTGGCGCCAGTACAAGACCGCCGGCTACGACCTGAACAAGCACGACATGTGAGCGCGGCGCGGCCCTCTTGATGGGCCGCCCCGCTGCCCTGATCCTTCAACGATTACCTCCTGGTTCCCCCGCATGACCCAACTCGCCTCCAGCTACGACCCGAAGTCCTTCGAGACCGACCTCTACGAGGCCTGGGAGAAGGCCGGCCACTTCAAGCCGTCCGGCAAGGGCGAGCCCTATACCATCCTGCTGCCGCCGCCGAACGTGACCGGCACCCTGCACATGGGCCATGCCTTCCAGCAGACCCTGATGGATGCGCTGGTGCGCTACCACCGCATGCGTGGCTACGACACGCTGTGGCAGGTCGGTACCGACCATGCCGGCATCGCCACCGAAATGGTGGTCAGCCGCAACCTGGCGCTGGAAGGCAAGGGCGAGACCCGCGATTCGCTGGGCCGCGAAGGCTTCATCGGCAAGGTGTGGGAGTGGAAGCAGCAGTCCGGTGACACCATCGAGCGGCAGATGCGCCGCTTGGGCACTTCGGCCGACTGGTCGCGCAGCACCTTCACCATGGACCCGCAGCCGTCCGAAGCGGTGGTCGAGGCCTTCGTGCGCTGGCACGAACAGGGCCTGATCTACCGCGGCCAGCGCCTGGTCAACTGGGACCCGGTGCTGAAGACCGCGATCTCGGACCTGGAAGTGGAGAGCGCCGAGGAAGACGGTTTCCTGTGGTCGATCGCCTACACGCTGGACGAGGGCCTGAGCTACGAGCACGTCGAGCGCGATGCCGACGGCGTGGAAACCCTGCGCGAGACCCGCGATTACCTGGTGGTGGCCACCACCCGCCCGGAAACGCTGCTGGGCGACACCGCGGTGATGGTGCACCCGGAAGACGAGCGCTATGCGCACCTGATCGGCAAGAGCGTGGTGCTGCCGCTGACCGGCCGCCGCGTGCCGGTGATCGCCGATGACTACGTCGACCGCGCGTTCGGTACCGGCGTGGTCAAGGTCACCCCGGCGCACGATTTCAACGATTACCAGGTGGGCGTGCGCCACAGCCTGCCGATGATCAACCTGTTCACCCCGGTGGCGGCGCTGAATGAAAACGCGCCCGAACGCTTCCAGGGCATGGACCGCTACGAAGCGCGCAAGGCCGTGCTGGGCGAACTGGAAGACCTGGGCATCCTGGTGGAAACCAAGGCGCACAAGCTGCAGGTGCCGCGCGGCGACCGTACCGGCCAGGTGATCGAGCCCTACCTGACCGACCAGTGGTTCGTGAAGATGGACGAGCTGGCGCGTCGTGGCCTGGAACTCGTGGAGAACGGTTCGATCGCCTTCGTGCCGCCGAACTGGATCAACACCTATCGCCACTGGATGAACAACATCCAGGACTGGTGCATCAGCCGCCAGCTGTGGTGGGGCCACCGCATTCCGGCCTGGTTCGATGCCGCCACCGGCAGCTGCTACGTCGGCCGCAGCGAAAGCGAAGTGCGCGCAAAGAACAATCTGGGCAGCGACGTGGTGCTGAGCCAGGAAAGCGACGTGCTGGAAACCTGGTTCTCCTCGCAGATCTGGCCGTTCTCCACCCTGGGCTGGCCGAACGAACAGGCCATGGCCGAGCGCGGTTTCGACCGCTACCTGCCGTCGTCGGTGCTGGTCACCGGCTTCGACATCATCTTCTTCTGGGTGGCGCGCATGATCATGGCCACCGACAACCTGACCGGCAAGATTCCGTTCAAGGACGTCTACTTCACCGGCCTGATCCGCGACGGCCAGGGCCAGAAGATGTCCAAGAGCAAGGGCAACGTGCTCGACCCGCTGGACATCATCGACGGCATCGCCATCGATGATCTGGTGGCCAAACGCACCGGCGGCCTGATGCAGCCGAAGATGGTGGAGAAGATCGAGAAGGCCACCCGCAAGGAATTCCCGGACGGCATCGCCGCGCACGGGGCCGACGCGCTGCGCTTCACCATCGCCGCGCTGGCCACCCACGGCCGCGACATCAAGTTCGACATGAACCGCGCCGAGGGTTACAAGAACTTCTGCAACAAGCTGTGGAACGCCAGCCGCTTCACCCTGATGAACACCGAGGGTGCTGCGTTCAACGGCGTGCCGACCCCGCGCACCGATGCCGAGCGCTGGATCCTGGCGCGCCTGGCCGCAGTGTCCGCCGAGGCACAGGGCCATTACGCCAACTACCGCTTCGACCTGCTGGCGCAGTGCCTGTATGAGTTCGCCTGGAACGAGTTCTGCGACTGGTTCCTGGAACTGAGCAAGCCGGCACTGAACGGTGGCGACGCCGCCGACGCCGACAGCACCCGCCACACCCTGCTGTACGTGCTGGAAGCGCTGCTGCGCCTGCTGCACCCGCTCACCCCGTTCATTACCGAACAGCTGTGGCAGCAGCTGGCCCCGCGCCTGGGCCTGGCCGAAACCACGCTGTCGCTGCGCCCCTACCCGACCGCCGACGAATTCGCCGGTGATTTCGCCCAGGCCGAGGCCGACGTGGAATGGCTGAAAGCGGTGATCAGTGCGGTGCGCCGCGTGCGCAGCGAACTGAACGTGGCCCCGTCCAAGCTGGTGCCGCTGCGCCTGCAGGCCGGCCTGGAGCTGGACCGCGTGCGTATCGAACGCTTCAGCGCCTCGCTGTCGTTCCTGCTGAAGCTGGACAGCATCCAGTGGCTGGCCGAAGGCGAAAGCGCGCCGCCGGCCGCCGCTGCGATTGTGGGCGAGCTGAAGCTGCTGGTGCCGCTGGAAGGCCTGGTCGATCTGGATGCCGAGCGCGCGCGCCTGGACAAGGAGATCAAGCGCGTGGAAGGCGAGAAGGAAAAGAGCGAAACCAAGCTGGCCAAGTTCACCGACAAGGTGCCGCCGGCCGTGGTCGAGCAGGAACGCGTGCGCCTGATGGACTGGAATACCCAGCTGGCCGGCCTGCAGGAACAGCGCGCGAAGCTGTAACGCTGCGCGGGTGAAATGTGCCAACCAAGGTTGGCACCTACCTCGCCCCGCTCTGGCAGGTGCGGACCTTGGTCCGCACTGCCTTCGCTCTGGTAGGTGCGGACCTTGGTCCGCACTGAGCAATGTGCCAACCAAGGTTGGCACCTACCGGGCAGGCAGCACCGGGGCCATGCCCGGCGAGCGCAGCGGCCATGCGACGCCGATTACAACGGTGGCATGACCTGCAAGTCGTCGTTCACCAGTTCAATCGCCATCACCAGCGCATCCTCGCGGCCATGCGCGGCCGGGTAATAGCGCGGGCGGCGACCGATCTCGTTGAAGCCTTCGCTGTGGTACAGCGCCAGGGCCGGCGCATTGGAAGGGCGCACTTCCAGGAACACGCGCTGCGCGCCGCGGTCACCGGCCAGGCGCACCAGTGCACGCATCAGCTGCCGGCCCAGGCCATGCGACTGTTCCAGCGGATCGATGCAGATGTTCAGCACGTGGGCTTCATCGGCGGCGATGCTCAGCACGCCGTAACCGATCAGTACGCCGTCACGCTCCATCGCCAGGCCGGGGTAACCCGCACGCAGGCAGTCCAGGAAAATGCCACGCGTCCACGGGTACGGGTAGCCACGCACTTCGATGGCCATCACCGCTGTGAGATCGCTTTCGCGCAGGGCGCGCATCGACACCGGGCCCGGCTGGGCGACCGCACTCATGGCGTGCCCCGCTTGCGCAGCGCGCGCAGCTGCGGCCACAGCGCACGCTTGGCCTTGGGATCACGGCGCAGCTGTTCCAGCGGCCAGCTGTCCATCAGCGCCTGCGTGGCAGGGTCATTCGGGTTGCAGCCGGAGGCGCGCAGCAGCGCGATCTGCAGGCGATCGGGCAGGCGCACCGACGGCTGACGCGCATTTCCGCCGGGCAGCGGCCGGGATGCCGCCGGGGCCGTATCCGGGGCGGCGACCGGCGTGGTCCGCGCCGGCGGCGCCGCGCGTTCGTACTGCACCGGTGCACGTTCGGACGACGCTTCGGCCGGGCGTTGCAGCGGCCGAGGCGCCTCATTGTGCACCGGTGCCGCGGCGGCCTCAGCCTCGGCCACGCTCAGCTGCAGCGCCGCGTCCAGCTCGGCGGCCAGCTGGCCGTCGTGGTAGACGGTGTAGCCCATGGCCTGCAGCCAGGCCTGCTGGGCCGGGGACCACAACACGGGCAGTTCCTCGCTCACGCGGCCTCGGGCTTCTTGCGCAGGCGCTGCGTGGCCCACATCACCGGGCCGGACAGCGCGTACAGGACCCCCACCACGAACAGCACGCGCGGCAGGTCGATGACCGCAATGGCAATGGCGATGGGCACCAGGGCCAGCACCAGGAACGGCACCCGGTCGGAACGGGTGCCCTTGGCAGCGCCACCCTTGAAGCTCCAGAAGCGGATGCGGCTGACCATCAGCAGGGCCGCGACCAGGGTGACGGCCAGTGCGACGAACCGCAGTTCATTGCCGTCCCAGCCCAGGTTGCCATCGGCGAAGGCCCAGACGAAGGACATCATCAGGCCGGCCGCAGCGGGGCTGGCCAGGCCGACGAACCAGCGCTTGTCGACCACCGCCACCTGGGTGTTGAAGCGGGCCAGGCGCAACGCCGCACAGGCGGCATAGAGGAACGCCACCGCCCAGCCGACGCGGCCGAGCAGCTCACCGTCCAGTTTCAGCGAGGACAGCGACCAGTGGTACATCACCAGCGCCGGGGCCATCCCGAAGCTGACCAGGTCGGCCAGCGAGTCGTACTGCACGCCGAATTCGCTGCTGGTGCCGGTCAGTCGCGCCACGCGACCATCCAGACCATCCATGACCGCGGCCACGAACACGGCGATGCTGGCGTTGACGAAATCGCCGTTGGCCGCCGCGATGATCGCGTAGAAGCCGGAGAACAGGCCTGCGGTGGTGAACAGGTTGGGCAGCAGGTAAATCGTGCGCGAGCGCGGCGGCGGTGTGATCGGGTCCATGGAATCCAGTTTAATCGACTTGCCAGCGGTCGGCGGCAATGCTGCAATCGGCGTTCTACGCCCATTCCATGGAGTTTGCCATGCGTGCCTTGTCCTGCCTGGGATGCCTGCTGCTGTTGGCCAGTGCCAACGCGCTGGCCGGGCCCGTCTACAAGTGGAAGGATGCCAAGGGCGTGACCCAGTATTCGGAGACGCCGCCGGCCGGTGCCAAGTATGAAACGCGGGCGCAGGCCCGCGGGGGCCAGGCTTCCGCCCCGGAGGCCGCCGAGGCCAAGCCGGTCCCCGAGCAATGCAGCACTGCCCGCGCCAATGCCGCCCTGCTGGGTGGCAGCGCGCCGGTGATGCAGGACACCGATGGCGATGGCAAGGCCGATACCGCACTGACGCCGGAGCAGCGCACGGCGCAGACGGCACTGGCCGAAGCGGCCATCAAGGCCTACTGCCCGCCGGAGGGTTGAGGGGTTTTTCGGCAGGGCTTGCAGCCCTGCACCTGCAGAAGCAACAGCAACAGCAACAGCAACAGCGGGCATTCCGTGGGATGGCGGGGCACTGTGGGTTTGCGGGGACGCCGTAAACCCGTCCATGGGGGCTTGGTCGCCGCATCCATGCGGCTCACACCCCGCAAACCCACAGTGCCCCGCCTTCGACAGGTTCACGCGGCTGTTGG
>NZ_DASQCB010000024.1:0-179997 GCF_035634915.1 Stenotrophomonas sp. | reverse complement strand
CGGCACCACCGGCCAGGCCGGTGCGATCCGTCTGGGCATCGCCCGTGCGCTGGTCGAGTACGACGAAACCCTGAAGTCCGAGCTGCGCAAGGCTGGCTTCATGACCCGTGACGCCCGTGAAGTCGAGCGTAAGAAGGTCGGTCTGCACAAGGCCCGTCGCGCCACCCAGTTCTCCAAGCGCTGATCCATCGCGCCTGGGCGGGCTCCTTCGGGAGCCCGCTGGTTGGAAACGCAAAAGCCCGGCTTCGGCCGGGCTTTTGTCGTTTTGGGGGCGTGCATTGTAGGGGGTGGGGGTCAGAGCCTTTTCCTGCGGAAAAGGATCCGACCCCGGCGTTCTCTCTGGAGGGGGGGGGCTTGATGTGTTCAAGGGGGCGCGCCGACAGGCGCGGGGATAAGGTGGAATGCGCGACCGAATTAAAAAAGAAAAGGCCCGATCTTTCGATCGGGCCTTTTCTTTTTTAATTTGGCTGCCCCTGATGGATTCGAACCACCGATGCCTGAGTCAGAGTCAGGTGCCTTACCGCTTGGCTAAGGGGCAATGTAACGTGTAACTATTTTCTCACTTTTCACGCTGAAAAACAACTTGATTTTCAGTGTGGTGGCTATGGGTGGACTCGAACCACCGACCCCAGCATTATGAGTGCTGTGCTCTAACCGGCTGAGCTACATAGCCTTGGTGAGCCCGCTATTCTGCGCATGTGTATCGGGGCTGTCAACACTTTTGTGCCGAGCTTGTGGGCCGACAGACGGCATGGGATAGTCCTGACCAGTAGATTTTCTTAGGAGTCCGCATCGTGATCGATCCGGACGGCTATCGACCGAACGTCGGCATTGTGCTGATGCGGCAGGACGGGCAGGTGTTCTGGGCACGACGCGTGCGCCGGGATGGCTGGCAGTTCCCGCAGGGTGGGATGAACACCGACGAGACCCCGGTCGAAGCCATGTATCGTGAACTGCAGGAAGAGACCGGCCTGCTGCCCGAGCACGTAGAAGTGCTGGGGGCGACACCGGGTTGGCTGCGCTACAAGCTGCCGGCCCGGGCCATCCGCCGTAACGAGCGGCAGGTCTGCATCGGCCAGAAGCAGGTCTGGTTCCTGCTGCGCCTCACCGGCGATGAATCGCATGTGCGGCTGGACCATACCGACTCGCCGGAGTTCGACAACTGGCGCTGGGTCGATTTCTGGTACCCGGTCGAACATGTGGTGATGTTCAAGCGTGGGGTCTATGCGCGTGCCTTACGCCACCTGGCGCCGTTGGCGCGCGGCGTGGCCGGGCAGGGCGTGACCGCCATGCCCAAGACCGCGGCCGAGGCCTGGATGCCGGGCAATACCGCGGGCCACGACCGCCCGCGCAAGCGCCCGCGCAGCAAGGGCTACTGGCCACGCAAGGTGCAGGGCGACACACCCTCCAGCTGAGTGGATGAACGGTAGCGAGAATGGTTCAGGTCTCTGATTGACAACCATTCTCGTTTCCATTGAAATGGGCACCAGGCCGCTTCTGGCCTGTCAGCCCGGTTCCCGCCCGTGTACGTCTGCATCTGCAACGGAGTCACCGACCACCAGATCCGCGAGGCCGCCAGCCATGGCGTCACCACGGTGGGTGAGCTGACCATGCGTACCGGTTGCGGTGCCACCTGCGGTTCCTGCCTGGACATGGCCGGCGACCTGCTGGCCAAGGCGATGGCCACCCACGACCTGCCGCTGCCGTTGATTGGCCTGCAGGCTGCCTGAGGCCCCGTCCGCGCGGCATCGGCCGCAACAGGATCGGCCATACAGGCCAATGAACACGATTCGCGTTCCCTCACGCGCCGGCCAAAGCCGGTAGAGTGCGCCCGTCAACACGCACGGGAGCCAGCCATGAAAGGCGACGCCAAGGTCATCGAATTCCTCAACAAGGTCCTCTTCAACGAGCTGACCGCGATCAACCAGTACTTCCTGCACGCCAAGATGTTCAAGAACTGGGGCATCAAGGAACTGGCCGAGTACGAATACAAGGAATCGATCCATGCGATGAAGCGCGCCGATGCGCTGTCCGACCGCATCCTCTTCCTTGAAGGCCTGCCGAACTTCCAGGCGCTGGGCAAGCTGCGCATCGGCGAGAACCCGCCGGAAATGCTGCAGTGTGACCTGTCGCTGGAGCAGGACGCCGTGGCGGTGCTGCGCAACGCCGTGGCGCATGCCGATTCGGTGGGCGACTACGTGAGCCGCTCGTTGTTCACCAGCATCCTGGATGCCGAGGAAGAGCACATCGACTGGCTGGAAACCCAGCTGGACCTGGTCGAGCGTATCGGCGAGCCGAAGTACCTGCTGAGCAAGCTGGAAGACTGATCCGCCTGCGCGGGTAGAGTCGAGCTTGCTCGACTGCGATTGGCATGGCGATAGTCGAGCAAGCTCGACTCTACGGAAGAAGGCAGTCGAGCAAGATCGACGTTACCGTTCCTGGGTGAGGTAGCCGGTCAAGGCCACGCGTGCGCGGGCGAACTCGGCCACCAGCAGCGCTACCGCCACGGCGGGGCGCTGCAGGCTGCCCGCGCGGGCTTCATGCTCGATGCGCCGGGCCACCGCTGACAGCGACAGGGCGCCGACGTTGGCGCTGGATGATTTGAGACTGTGCGACAGCGCCTGCAGGCGCTCGATGTCGTTGGCCTGCGCGGCCTGCTGCAGGGCCTGCACGAGTGCTGGAGCATCCTCCAGGAACACGGAGACGATCTGCAGTGCGGCCGGGCCGATCACGCCCTGCAGTTCCTCAAGCACGCTGCGATCAAGCACTGGCTGTGGCGGAGTGTCCGCTTCGGGCGCGGGAGGTAGCGTTGAGCTTGCTCGACTGCTTTCTGCATGACGGCAGTCGAGCAAGCTCGACTCTACAGCTTCGGAAGCATCGCGGCAGTCAACAGCAGCGGGGGCCTGGCCCCAACGCTGCAGCAGCGCATGCAACGTTTCGCGGTTGATCGGCTTGGACAGGTAATCATCCATGCCCGCCTGCAGGCAGCGCTCGCGATCACCGGCCATGGCGTTGGCAGTCATGGCGATGATCGGCAGCCGCGCGAGCCCCTGCGCGGCCTCTTCGCTGCGCCATTGGCGGCTGGCGGCATAGCCATCGAGCACCGGCATCTGGCAATCCATCAGCACCACCTCGATGCCGCCCTGTCGCAGTGCGCGCAGGGCCTGCTCGCCGTCGTCGGCCAGCTGCACCTCGCACTGGAACACCCGCAGCAGTTGTTCGGCCACCATGCGGTTGACCGCGTTGTCTTCCACCAGCAGCACGCGCAGCCCCAACGGCGGCAGTGCTGCAGGAGCCTGGCCCTCTTCGGCCGCTGCCAGCAGTGCTGCCGGTCGCGCGCTGGCGGTCGGCGTGGCCAGCAGGGCATGCAGGGTGGCGTCGCTGAAATCACCTGGCAGCTGCTGCTGGCGCGCCTGCACCGGGGCGGGCGCGTCCTGCAGCCACAGTACCTGCAGCGTGTCCTCCGCGCCGCGCTCGGCCAGCGCCCGCAGCAGCGTGGATTCACCGCTACGGCGCTGGCGCGCGTCCACCAGCAGCCAGGCGGGCATGGGCTGGCCCGGGCGAGGGGCGGCACGCAGCCGCTCCAGCAGGGCATCGCGTTCTGCGAGCACCTGCACCGGCAGCCCGTGGTGGGCGGCGACCCGCTCCACGCGCGCCTGCAGCGCGACATCGGCGCTGTGCAGCAGCAGCGGTGAGGGCTCGCGCGCCCGTGCCGGCAGGTCGCCGGGAATCTTCAGCAGCGCAATCTCGAACCAGAACGTGGCGCCCTGTCCCGGCGTGGACTGCACGCCGATCCGGCCCTGCATCAGGTCGATGATGCGCTTGCAGATGGCCAGGCCCAGGCCGGTGCCACCGTACAGGCGGGTGGTGGAGGCATCGGCCTGGCTGAAGGACTGGAACAGCCGCGACTGCAGGGCAGGGTCGATGCCGATGCCGGTGTCGACGACTTCAAAACGCAGCTGGTGCTGGGCCGGGCCTTCGCCCAGGCGGCGCACGCGCAGCTGCACCTGGCCACGCGCGGTGAACTTGATGGCATTGGCCAGCAGATTGGTCAGCACCTGGCGCAGCCGCACCGGATCGCCGCGCACCGGCAGGCGCACGGCCGGGTCCAGCTGCAGGGCCAGTACCAGGCCCTTGGCTTCGGCGGCGCGCTGCAGCAGCTGCACCACGCCGTCCAGCAGTTCGCGCAGGTTGAAGCTGGTGATCTCCAGCTCCAGCGCCTGTGCTTCCAGCCGCGAGTAGTCGAGGATGTCATCGACGATGCGCAGCAGCTGCTGCGAACTGGCCGAGGCGGTGGCCAGCATCTGCCGCTGGTCATCCCCCAGTGGCCCGCGTGCGATCAGCTCCAGCATCGGCAGGATGCCGTTGAGCGGGGTGCGGATCTCATGGCTCATGGTGGCCAGGAACTCGCCCTTGGCCAGGGCGGCGGCCTCGGCGGCCTGCTTGGCCTGCAACAGCTGCTGCTCCAGCTGGCCCTGGCGCTCGGTGGTGCGGCGCAGCTGGTCGCGTTCGCTGGCCAGCACGGTGCGTTCGCGCTGCAGCGCTGCCAGCGCCTGGCCGCGTTGGCGCAGGCGCAGGCCGAGCGCCAGCGCCACGCCGGCCGCCAGCACCACCGCTGCCAGCAGCGCGACCGTCAGCGGCACTCAGAGCACCGCGTTGTGGAAGTCGAAGTTCAGGTCACTGCCAGCCGACTGCACCATGTTGCCCTGGATGAAGTCGACGCCGCCGACCCACATCGCAGCGGCCGCCTGCGGGTCTTCGATCTGCTGGCCGATGATCTGCAGGCCGGCAGCGTGTGCCCGCTCGATCGCCCGCCGCAGTTCCTCGCGCGTGCCGGGGTTGGAATGGCTGCTGGAGAAGCGTGCAGCCATGCGGACGAACGACAGCGGCAGGTGGGTGAGCAGGGCGTCGGCTTCGCTGCCGGGTTCGAACTGGCTGAGGCAGAAGCGCACGCCGGCCGCCGCCATGCGCTGGCAGAACTGCTGCAGTGGCACGGTGTGGATGAGCGCGTCAGGCAGGCGTACGTCGATCACCAGCGCGCTGCCGGGCAGGTCACGCTGCTGCAGCGATTCCAGCAGCCAATCGGCGAACGCATCACGCTGCAGGGTGCGCAGCGACTGCGAAACGAACAGGTTCAGCGGCTGGGTCGCGTGGCGGTAGAGGTCGAGCAGGCCCATCGCATGTTCCAGCACCTGCTGGTCGAGATCGGCGATGCGGCCGGCCGCTTCGGCCGCCGGGATGACCTGGCCGGCGGTGAGCACGGTGCCATCGGCCTGGCGCAGGCGCAGCAGCAGCTGGTACTGCGCGGTGTCGCCGCCGGCCACGGCGACGATTGGCTGGTAGGCCAGTTCCAGCTGGCCTTCCAGCAGCGCCAGGTGTTCCTCCCCGGTGGCTGCCTGGCGGTGCACGTGGCCGGCCACGCCGGCACTGAGCAGGCGCGCCTGCAGGGTGGTGCGTTCGATGGCTTCAAGGGCGCTGGTGGCATCGTCGAAGCCTGGCGACAGCGGCGCATAGCCGACCACGCCGCGCAGGTGCACCGACTCGTCGTCGCGGATGATGAAGGCGCGCGCGGACAGCTGTTCGCGCAGGGTCGCGGCGATGGCGTCCAGGCCCTCCTCGTCGGCATCGCGGGCCAGCAGCAGGAAGCTGTTGTCGTTCAGGCGCGCCAGCAGATGCGGATGGCCGGCCTCGGCAAGGCGCTGGCCGGCCTGCACCATCAGCCGCTCGAACGCGGCATAGCCATAGCGTTCGCGCAGGCCCAGCGCGCTGGAGATCTCCACGAAGAACACGCCGCCACGGTCGCGGTGTGCCAGCGCCGCGTTGAGCTGCTGCAGCACATGGTGGCGGGTGGGCAGGCCGGTTTCCGGGTTGCTGCTGGCCGGCACACCATTGGCGCCGGGCAGGGTGGCGGCCTGCGCGCGGGCGCGGCGGATGCGGTTGGCCACGGCCGCGATCAGGTGGCGCGGGCGGATCGGCTTGCTCAGGTAATCGTCGGCGCCGCTGTCGAGCACTTCGAACTGGCGCTCCGGGTCCGGGTCGCCACTGAGGAAGACGATGGGCAGCAGCTGCATGCCGGGCTGCTGGCGGATCAGGGCGGTCAGCCGCATGCCGTCAAGACCGGGCAGGTGCAGGTCCATCAGGATCAGATCGGGGCGCTGTTCACGGATGGCCTGCTGCACGCCGTCGGCGTCGGCCAGCACCACGGCCTGCATGCCTGCACCGTGCAGCACGCTCTGCGCGAACAGGGCCTGGGCGCGGTCGTCTTCGACGATCAGCACGCGGTAGGGCGAGTCGGCGGCGACCGGCGCGTCGTTGCTGTTGCCCGCTTCGTCGGCTGCAGGCGGCAGCGGAGGCGGCGGTGCCAGGTTGCTGGACGCCATGGCCGATACTTCGGACACGGATGCGGGATCAGCGGCGCCCGGCGCGCTGGCCCAGCGCTGCCAGTGGTCGGCCGGAGGGGTTTCGGCGCGACCCGGGCGGGCGCCCGCGGGGGATTCGTTTGCGGCCATCGGTGCTCCTGGTGTTCACGACCATTATGCGCCAAGCCCGGCGTTCAGCCGGTACGCGGTTGGCCGGGTGTGCCAGCTCCGCCGGCGCGGGCCAGCCAGCGCACGCCCTTCCACAGGGTGCGCCAGACCAGCCACACCAGCAGTGCACCTGCCAGGCTGCAGGCCAGCACCACCACCAGGGCGATCCACGGATGGGCCAGCGCCAGGGCCAGGCCACCGATCACCACGGTGTCCTCGGCGGCTGAGGCGACCCAGTTGCTGGCCGGTTCGGGCGAGGTGTTGAGCAGGGCGCGGGTGCCGGCCTTCAGCCCGTGGCTGGCCAGGGCGACGCCGGCGCCGGCCAGCAGGGTGCCGGTGCCCAGCTGGCCATCGGGCGACAGCGTCGCGGCGGCGAGGAACGCGCCGGCCGGGACCCGGGCCAGGGTCTGCAGCAGGTCCCAGATGGAATCCACGCCGGGAATCTTGTCGGCGAAGAATTCGGCAATGGCCAGCACCGCCGAGGTGCCCAGCACCCACCACGATTCGGTGGCCTGCAGGGCCGGCGGCAGGTCGACCCAGCCGAGCAGGCCAGCCAGGCCGACGCCGAACACGGTGAGGTACACGCGGATGCCGGCCAGCCAGGCCAGCAGGATGCCGATCACGAACAGGTGGGCTTCGGTCATGGCGGGCTCCGGCGACGGAACTGTGCGGGGTGCCACACTATCGGCGATGACGTGGCTGAACACCACCGCCAGCTACCGGCCGTCATCGGGGAATGCCGCCGTTCCTGTCATACACTAGCCCGTCGCTTGCTACAGGGGCCGTGCTGGTGTCGCCATTGCGAGTCCACGGAGACTACCCATGAACAACCGCCCACCGATGCGCGTGCAGGTCCGCCTGCCGGGCGCGAACCCGCCCCCGGTCGACCGGCGGCGCCTGCTGGTCATCGCCGGCATCTGGCTGCTCAGCCTGGTGCTGGCGGTGCTGGGCGGCTGCTGGCTGGGCGCGCCGCGCGACGCCCAGGGCCAGCGCCTCCAGGCGGCCGAGAAGCACGCCGACACCCTGCAGGCACAGCTGACCGAACTGCGCCAGAAGCAGGCCACGCTGGAAGCCTCCGACCGCATCAGCCGCGCGGCCAACACCGAGGTGCAGTCCTCGCTGGCCGAGCGCGACGAAGAGATCGCCGGCCTGCGTGCCGATGTGGCTTTCTACGAGCGCCTGGTCGGCTCGACCAGCCAGCGCAAGGGCCTGAACACCCATTCGATCGAGTTCAGCCCCGAATCGGCCGGCACCTGGCAGTACGCCGTGGTGCTGACCCAGAACCTCAACCGCGGGGCCATCAGCCAAGGGCAGATGCGCTTCACCGTCGAGGGTGTGAAGAACGGCAAACTGGCCACGATCAGCTGGGATGAGCTGCACCAGCGCAGCAAGGTGCCGGGACAGGATTACTCGTTCCGGTACTTCCAGCAGCTCACCGGCAGCGTGATGCTGCCGGCAGACTTCACCCCGCAACGGGTGCGGGTGACACTGGGGAGTGGTGCAGGGGGCACCACGCAGGTATTTGACTGGAAACAGGCCGGCGCACCGGCCAGCAAAGGGGAGTAGGCAGATGTTCGGAAACAGCAAATCCAGCCGTGATGGCCAGTTGGTGGTGGATGCCCTGATCGGCAACCAGGTGGTGATCCGCGGTGATGTGGAATTCAGTGGTGGCCTGTACGTGGAAGGCCGCATCCATGGCAAGGTGATCGCCCAGGAAGGTGCCAGCGGCGCAACCCTGACGGTGGCCGAGCATGGGGTCATCGAAGGCGAGATCCGCGCCCAGGTGGTGGTCATCAGCGGCCGCCTGGATGGCGACGTGCATGCCAGCGAAAAGGTCGAGCTGACCCCGAGCGCGCGGGTCAACGGCAATGTCCACTACCAGGTGGTGGAAATGAACGCCGGCGCCCAGCTGAATGGCCGCCTGATCCACGCCAGCAGCCCGGTTGCGGCCCTGCCGGCGCCGGAAGGCGAAGGCGAGGCGGCTGAAGGCAAGGGCGGCACCGCCGCGCGCCGCAAGCTGGCCGAGGCGATGGCTTGAAAGCCATCCCCGGCGCCCCCATGCTGGGGCCATGAGCACGTTAGTTTCCCTGCCCGGCGCCACGCCGGCCGCCGCTCCCGACTACCAGTCGCTGGAGCGGCCGCTGAACTTCACCGAATCGGCCGCGGCCAAGGTGAAGGAACTGATCCAGGACGAGGGCAACCCCGACCTGTCGTTGCGTGTGTACATCGAGGGCGGTGGCTGTTCGGGCTTCCAGTACGGTTTCGAGTTCGACGAGAACCGCGCCGAGGATGATCTGGCGGTGCAGACCAGCGGGGTCACCCTGCTGGTCGATCCGCTGAGCCTGCAGTACCTGATGGGCGCCGAGGTGGACTACACCGAGAGCCTGACCGGTGCGCAGTTCGTGATCCGCAACCCGAACGCGAAGACCACCTGCGGCTGCGGCAGCAGCTTCAGCATGTAAATGCCGGGCGCGGGGCCGATGCCCTGCGCGACAGTTGCGCGCAACGCCGACGGATTGCGCACAGCGCCGACCTTGCCACCTGCGGCAATTGGCGGCAGGCTTGTCGGATGCCCAATACTCCTTCGCCGCTTTCCGGTTTCGCCTTCGTGGCCGAGCCGCTCGAGCGCGCCGATGCCCTGCGCGATGATGCCGATGCCCTGGCACGCCTGTGGCCGGATGCGCGCATTCTTGTCCTGGACCAGGACGGCACCGCCTTCACCGGTGAAGACGACCAGCCGGTCGCGCTGACCGGCGCCGACATCGGCGGTGGCCCCGGTTCGGCCATCTTCCTCGGCCTGCGCGCAGGCCAGGCCTGGTTTTCCGTCGAAGCCGCCAACGTCACCCAGAGCGCACCGCGCCGGCTGGACCTGCGCCAGGCGGCGCTGCTGTGGAGCGTGGCCGACGCCACCGCCTTCAGCTACGCCCGCGGCATGTCCTACTGGCATTCGCGCACCCGCTTCTGCGGGGTGTGCGGCGGCGCGGTGGCGTTCGCCCGCGGCGGCTTCGTCGGCCGCTGCGCGCAGTGTTCCACCGAGCACTACCCGCGGGTCGATCCGGCGGTGATCGTGGCGGTGGAAAACCAGGGGCGCCTGTTGCTGGGCCGCCAGTCGAACTGGGCCCCGCGCCGCTACTCGGTGCTGGCCGGCTTCGTTGAACCCGGTGAAACCTTCGAGCAGACCGTGGCGCGCGAAGTGCACGAAGAGAGCAAGGTGCGGGTGACTGCCTGCCAGTACCTCGGCTCGCAGCCGTGGCCGTTCCCCGGCGCGTTGATGGTGGGGTTCGGTGCGCAGGCGCACGACGACGTGCCGACCGTCGATGGTGAGCTGGAAGATGCACGCTGGTTCACAGCCGACGAGGTGGGCGCTGCGTTGGCACGTGACGTCGAGGATGATGGCGAAGGCATCCGCCTGTCGCCGCCGGTTTCAATCTCGCGCGGCCTGATCGAACACTGGTATCGGCAGCAGCGGGGCTGAGGGTCGCTGCTGTGCTGGCGCGCGCCGGTGGCAGCATTGCCGCCACCTGAACACGCGTCGGGTTACAGTGGGTTTCACTGCTGAACGCGCCGCTGCCACAGGTAAGGTAGCGGCGCAGAACGCTTGTTCGTCGGGAGACCTGCCATGTTCACCACCCTGGTCGCCGTGTTGGTGGCGCTGGCCCTGGGCCACGTTGCCCCGGCTGCTGCCGCCTCGCTGCGCCGTTTCGACGGTTTCCGGCGCTGGCTGGGCTGGTTGGACGCGCATGGCGGACGGGCATGGCAGGGAGCGGCCGGGGTGGCGCTTGCGATCGTGCCGCCGCTGCTGCTGATGGCGCTGCTGGCCTGGATGCTGCGCGGGGTGCTGTTCGGCCTGCCCGGCCTGCTGCTGGGCGTGGCGGTGCTGGCCTGGTGCTGGGGCCCGCGCGACCTGGACCGCGATATCGAAGCCATCATTGATGCCGACGATGCGGCGAGCCGCCAGGCCGCGGCGCGTAACCTGCAGGCGGCCGGTGGCAGCCTGCGCGAGGACGTGCCTTCGCTGGTCGAGGCGACCGTCCTCAACGCACTGCGGCGCTGGTTCGCGGTGCTGTTCTGGTTCCTGCTGCTGGGCCCGGTCGGTGCCCTGGGCTATCGCCTGCTGGCGCTGATGGCCGAAAGCCCGATGCGCGCGCGGGTGCCGGTGGAGCCGCTGGCGCTGGCACAGCGCCTGCTGGCCTGGATCGAATGGCCGGTGGCTCAGCTGATGGCGTTCTCGATGGCGCTGGTCGGCAACTTCGACACGGCGTGGAAGGCGTGGCGGCAGGCCCATGGCGAGCGCCTGGCCGGTGACATCGGCTTCCTCGGTGCGGTGGCGCGGGCCAGCGTGAATGCCGAGCTGCGCGAAGAAGCGCATGACTACACCGAAGTGGGCCTGTTGCCGGTGTGGCAGCGGCTGCCGGACCTGCGCGATGCGATGAGCCTGGTGTGGCGGATGCTGCTGCTGTGGTTGGCGGTGCTGGCGCTGCTGGTGATTGCCGGCTGGGTGACCTAGGCGATCCACGCCGTGCGTGGACGGGCTGTAACCGGGTCCCGGCGACGCCGGGATGTGCCAACCAAGGTTGGCACCTACCAGAGCGGGGCGGTAGATCCACGCCATGCGTGGATGGCGTGCGTGCGATCCGACCCCGTGTCCGCACTACGCCGCGCCGCTGTCTTCGAAATCCAGGTAATCCTCGTGCAGGCCCTGCACCAGGCGGCCGGTCGGTTCGTCGTCGGCGCCGGTTTCCATCAGCACCCAGCCGGGCATGCCGTCTTCGCGCATCGCCGGACCTTCGTCCACGGCCATCACGAAGCTGTTGCCCAGCGCCTTGCCGTAGGCACGCAGCAGCACGTGCAGGGCCTGCGGATCCACCGCACCGCGCAGCGCCGCCAGCGTGTGTTCCAGTTCCGGGCGATCAAACAGCGCCTCGGACAACGCGCCGTCCACATCATCGGCCAGCGCGTGCACATCGCGCAGCATCAGGAAGCGCGCGAACTGCGGCAGGTCCTCGCCCAGTTCGCTGTTCACCCAGCTGCGCGGATCAAGGCAGCCAGCCGCCTTCATGGCCGCGGTCAATTCATCACGTCGATCAGTCATCGCACCAGCATAGCCGAGCGCAGCGTCAGTCGACTGACAGTCGACGCTACCTATACCGGTGCCAGCGCGGTGAACGGTGCCCACGGCAGATTGCGCAGCAGCGCATACCCGGGCAGCACCCACAGCCAGAATTTCGGATTGGCCAGCAGCCGCATCAACGGGTCGAGCACCTTCGGGCGCACGCCGGCGGTGTGCAGCAGCATCAGAAACAGAAGGGGCAGGACAATGACCATCAGCGGGTTCATTGCCATGGCGCCGGGCAGGTCGAAGTGGACCAGGGAGTACAGGCAGCGCGTGCTGCCGCAGCCAGGGCAGTACAAGCCGGTCAGCGCGTACAGCGGGCAGCTCGGCAGCGGGTTGCCGGCGACGTACGGGTTGACGTGGCGCAGCACCACCGCAGCACCGGCAGCCAGCCCGGACGAGGCCAGCAGCGGCGCCCAGCGGGCCAGGCGTGATTGAGCGGGGGCGACGTACATGTGGGGTCGGGATCCGGCATTGCGCCGGATCCCGTGCACGGCATCAGTAGCCGCTGTTGCTCATGGCGCCGATGCCGCCCATGACAACGAAGAACAGCACATACAGGACGACGAGGATCAGCCAGGCGATGGCCGACCACATGGCCCACTTCTTGGCCTTGTCCGCCGATTCCTGGGCACCGGCGACGTCACCGGCGGCCAGCTTGCCGTTGACCTGTGCGGCGTAGACGATCGACACGATGCCGAGCGGCAGGCAGCACAGCAGGGTGGACAGGATGGCCCAGACCAGATTGTTCGGGATGTACGGGGTGGTGGTGTTCATGGTGCGAATGCCTCGTTGGGTGGTGGTAGTGGTGAATCAATGTTCGGAAAGAGCGCCCAGCACGGCGAGACCGCCGAACAGCCCGAGCCACAACAGAAACAGGACCGGCAGGGCGACAGCGGAAGCCACTGCCCACCAGCCCGCCTTACGCGACGCCGCGTAGGCCCCCGGCAGATCATCGGCGGCGCGCAGACCGTCGACCTGGGAGGCATACACGATCGACACCACGCCCAGCGGCAGGCAGCAGAACAGCGTGGTCAGAATCGCCCAGACCAGATGGTTGGGGATGTAGACCGGGCGGCTGAGCGATGGTGGTTGATTCAAAGCAAGACTCCATTCCCTTGGTGGTCGACCCGCAGCGCGCAGGCCGGACCTCCCCCTTTGGGTGGGTAATCTACCGCAAGCGACGCCGTATGTATGCGTTTACATGCCCGCCACGCCTGGGCTGGCGCTGTACGCCAGCCTGTCCGGCCACCGCGGTGTCAGCACCGCCCTGCCTCAGGCGTGGTCGCCGCGCAGGGCGCGGACCTGCGCTTCCAGCGTGGGCGCATCGGTGCTGCGGCCGTCCACGGGCGCGGCGGCCACCACCTGCACCGTGGCGCGGAATCGCCGCGGCACGCGCATGCGGCCCAGGCGCGTGTCGCGCCGGCTCCACATGCTCGACCACATGCCACGCAGGGCCATCGGCACCACCGGCACCGGCCGGCGTTCGAGGATCTTCTCCACGCCGGATTTGAACGGTGCCATCGTGCCGTCCCTGGTCAGTGCGCCTTCGGGGAAGATGCAGACCAGTTCGCCCTCGGCCAACGCCGCATCGATTTCATCGAACGCGCGCTGCATCAGCGCCGGGTCTTCGCGTGCACCGGCGATGGGTATGGCCTTGGCCGTGCGGAAGATCCAGCGCATCACCGGGATGTTGAAGATCTTGTAGTACATGACGAAGCGCGCCGGGCGCGGGATCGTCGCCGACAGGATCAGCGCGTCCATGTAGCTGACGTGGTTGCAGACCAGCAGCGCGGCGCCCTCATCGGGCACGTTGGCCTCGATGCCGTGCGGGCGCAGCCGGTACAGCGTACGCACCATCACCCAGCTGAGGAACCGCATCAGGAATTCGGGGACGATGGTGAAGATGTAGATCGCCACGATGGCATTGGCGATGGCCAGGGCCAGGAACAGCTGCGGAATGGTGACGCCCAGCTTGCTGGCGGCCAGGCCGATCAACGCCGCCGCCACGATGAAACCGGAGTTCTGGATGTTCAGCGCGGCGAACACGCGCGACATCTCCGCCCTCGGCGTGCGGCTCTGGATGAGCGCGAACAGTGGCACCACGAAGAAGCCGGTGAACAGGCCGATGCCGACCAGATCGATGATGATGCGCACACTTCCCGCTGCATGCACGAACTGCGACAGCGACAGCCCCTGCGCGGTGGCCACGCCGGCACGGGCAAAGTACAGGTCGAGCAGGAAGGCGGTCATGCCGAACGCACCCAGCGGCACCAGGCCGATTTCCACGGTGCGCCCCGACAGCTTTTCGCACAGCAGCGAGCCGACGCCGGTACCGACCGAGAACAGGGCCAGGGCGAAGATGTACAGCGTGGGTTCGCCGCCGAGGTTGACCACTGCGTAACTGGGCAGCTGCGAGGTGAGGATGGTGCCGACGAACCAGAACCAGGACACGCCGAGGATGGCGTTGCGCACCGCCTTCTGCTTGCGCGCCATGCGCAGCACGGCCAGCGATTCGGGCAGCGGGTTCCAGTTGATCTTCAGGTCCGGCGCGCCGGCATCGACGCGCGGAATCATGCGCGCGGCCACGTTGCCGCAGACGGCCAGCAGCACCACGGCGGTGGCGGCCACGGTGGGGCCGTGGCTGCCCGCCAGGGTGAAGATGAGGCCACCGAAGATCATGCCGGTGAGGATGGACAGCGAGGTGCCCATTTCCACCAGGCCGTTGCCGCCGGTCAGCTCCTCGGGGCGCAGCACCGAGGGCAGTACCGAATACTTCACCGGCCCGAACAGGGTCGACTGCAGGCCGGTGCAGAACAGGGCCACCAGCAGCACGCCCATGTGCTGGGTGAAGAAGCCGATGCCGGCCAGCGACATGATCACGATCTCCATGGTGGTGGTGATCACGATCAGTCGCGATTTCTCCAGCTTGTCGGCAATCTGCCCGGCCAGCGCGGAGAACAGGAAGTAGGGCAGGATGAAGATGGCCGGTGCCAGGTTGGTGTACAGCGAGCGCTCGGCCTCGGACACCCCCAGGTAGAACAACAGGCCGATGATCGCCTGTCGGTACACGTTGTCATTGAAGGCGCCCAGCGACTGCACTATGAAGAACGGCAGGAAACGGCGCTGGCGCAGCAGGGCGAACTGGTTGTGACCGGACATGGAACCTCCTTGACCGGCGCAGCCTAGCATCCCTGCCTGCACGGCGGGTGCGGGGTGGCCATGCGAAGCCTTGGCGCTCTGCCCGAGCGATCCCGCGATGCTGTCACGATGCCCGCGCCGCACGTTGCCGCGATGCGGTCCGTCGTAGAGTCGAGCTTGCTCGACTGCTGTTGGCAGAACAGTCGAGCAAGCTCGACTCTACAGGCACAGGCACCCGCCTCCCCCTGCGCCGCGATCAGGTCAGGCTGCGCACCGCCTCATTGGCCGCCGCGCGCACCTTCGGCAGCAGCCGCAGCACCAGTGCCATCTGCGTGCGGATCAGCTGCAGCTTCGGCGGCATCGCATCTTCAATCTGCTCCAGCTCGGCGGCCACCGCCCGGTCGGCATCGTTGTCGTCCTCGCTGACCGGCTGCCGCGCGCCCAGTGCCGAGGCCAGCTGCTGCAGGGCCCTGCGCACGCGCTCACCGGCGGCCAGGGCCAGCGGGTCGCCGGCATAGCTGTCCACCTGGTCGCGGTGGGCGCCCAGTGCCGACAGATGGCCGAGCAGGGTGTTGGACAACGCCAGGAAGTGGAAGCCTGCATCCAGGTTGCGGCGCACGTGGCCGGGCTCGCGCAGCATGTTCGACAGCGCCGTGGACAGCGCCGCGTCGGCGTTGTGCATGTCGCGGCGGGCGATGCGGTAGGCCAGGTCGTCGCGCATGCCGCTGCGGTACTGGTCCAATACCGATTCGAGATAGCGCGCGGCGGTATCCAGCACCCGCGCCAGCACCCGGTGCAACTGCCGGCCCTGCCAGTCGGGCAGGATCAGGAAAGCCGCGGCGGCGGCGATCGCGCAGCCCAGTACCGTATCGACCATGCGCGGGACGATCAGTACGAAGCCATCGCCGATCAGGTTGAAGCAGGTCAGCGCCATCACCGTGATGGCCGCTGAGGCGACCAGATAGCGGTCGGTGCGGTTGTAGAAGAACACCAGCGCCGACAGCAGGGCGATCAGCAGCTGGACGTGCAGCTGCGGGAACAGCTGCAGCAGCGCCCAGGTGAACACCAGGCCGGCCAGCGTACCGACGATGCGCTGGGCCAGGCGCTGGCGGGTGGCGCCGAAGTTGGGCCGGCACACGAAGACGATGGTCAGCAGCACCCACGAGCCGTTCTGTGCGTTGAACAGGCGGATGGCCAGGAAGCCGGCGATCAGCGCCACGGCCATGCGCAGGCCGTGGCGGAACAGCACCGAGCCCGGCGTGAGCTGCTGGCGGATGCGCACGCCCATTTCGCGCAGCGTGTGCGGATTGCTGTCGCGCAGGCGTGTATCGACATTGTCCAGGCTGGCGTCGGAACGCTCGGCGTCGAGCAGGCGGCGTTCGATGCTGCGCAGGTTGTGCACCAGCAGGTCCAGCGAACCGAGCAGGCGCTGCCACTGCGGGCGCTGCTGTTCACGCAGGTAGGCCAGTGCATCGGCCAGATCGCGGCCGGCCTGCTGGTTGCTTTCGCCGTACACGAACGGGCGGCGCAGGCGGATTGCCTCGCCCAGGCGCGCGCAGGCCTGGCCCTGCAGATCGAGCAGGCGCTGGCAGCGGTACAGCACGTCGCTGTGGAAGAACGCGTCGACCAGCGCACCGTAGGGATAATGCGAGGAACTGGCGCGCTCGTGGAAATCCTGCGCCATGTAGTACAGGCGCAGGTACAGGCCGGAATTGACGCCCGGCCGGCCGGAGCGGCCGAAGCGGGCCAGGATCGCGGCCTTGGCTTCGTTCAGCGCGCCGACCACGCGCCGGTTCTGTTCGGCCAGGTCGAGCTGGCGGCGCTGCAGGTCGGTTTCGCGCACCGGTTCGAACAAGGTGGCCTTGAGCTGCAGGTAGCGGCCCAGTTCCACGTACAGGCGGGCGACCCGTTCGCGCACCGGGCGGTTGGCGAACAGGGCCGTCCACAGGATCGACAGCAGCCCGTACCAGACCGCACCGGCCAGCAGGTGGGCGACCGCATCGAGGGCGCGTGCGAGGTCGCCGGCCCCGCCATGCTGCTCCATGCCGATCATGGTGTAGATGGCCAGCGTCACCGTGGCCTGGGCGATGGAGGCGTAGCGCTCGCCCAGCGCACCCAGCAGGGTCAGGCAGAAGGTGGACAGCGCCAGTGCGCCGATGAACACCCACGGCAGCGGGAACAGCCAGATGACCGACGCGGCGGCGATGCAGAAGCACAGCAGCGACAGCAGTACCGCCTTGGTCCGGCCCCACCAGTTGTCATCGGTCTCGGCGATGGCACTGGCGATGATGCCGAGGAACACGCCGGGCAGGGCCGGCAGCGCATCCAGATGCCAGCACACGCCCAGCGCGGTGGTCAGGGCGATGAAAACGCGCAGGCCATAGCTGGCCTTTTCGTGGGCCCACAGGCGGCTGAAGCGGGATTCGCGGGTGGACATGCAGGCTCGGGGGGCGGGATGCCCCCCATTATTGCGGGCCTTGCGTGAAATGGGGCGTTGGATGTGCGGACCAGCGGTCCGCACATCGGAGCCCGGTAGCGCCGCGCCATGCGTGGCGCTACCGGGGTCACATCTCCCAGCGCACGCTGACCGCGAAGGTGCGCGGCAGGCCGACGCCTGCGTTGGACCAGTACTTGCGGTTGCCCAGGTTTTCCAGGCTGGCGCGCAGGATGACCGGGTGGCCGGAGGCAACCAGGTGGTAGCCGACGCCGGCATTGACCAGGGTGTAGTCGGGCAGCTTCAGGGTGTTGTCGGTGTCGTACCAGACGTCGCCGTAATAGCGCACGGCGGCGTAGGCTTCCAGCCCATCCACCCACGGCAGCTGGTAGTTGGCGTGCAGCACGCCGCTCCAGCGCGCCGCGCCGGCGGTGCGGTTGCCTTCCTGTGACGCGCTGGCCGGGGACAGCTTGTCGTAGGTCGGGTCCAGCCAGGTCACGCCGCCGCCGACGGTGAGCGCATCGCCCAGGTGCAGGTCGGCGCTGGCTTCCACGCCTTCGTACAGGGTGATGCCATCCTGCACCAGGTACTTGCCGGCATCGGTGAGCAGGTCGATGTTGGCACCGCGTTCCAGGCGGAACGCGGCCACGTTCGCGTTCCAGCGCGGCGCTTCCACCTTGGCGCCGATCTCATACTGCTTGCTGATGGTCGGGTCGAGCACGGTGCCGGCGTTGATGTAGGTGTTGCCGACGCGACCACCGGCTTCCAGCGATTCGATGTAGCTGGCATACAGGGTCACCGCTTCGCTGGGCTTGTACATCACCGCGTAGGTCGGGGTGACCGGGTAGGTGTGGTAACTGCCCTTGGTCTCGAAGTCGTTGTAGCGCCAGCCGGCCAGCACCGACCAGCCACCGCCGAAATCGATGGTGTCGCTGGCAAAGACCGCCTGCTGCACGGTTTCGTCGCCGCGGGTCAGGACGCGCGAACCCACCGCGTCATGGACGATGGCCGAGCGCTGGTAGAGGTTGGCGCGGCCGATGGTGTTCCACTCGTAGGGGCGGTCCCAGCCCAGCCCGGTCTGGTGGCTGATGCCGGCCACCAGCTGGTGCCGCAGCGGACCGGTCTGGAAGCTGCCCTGTACCAGTGCCTGGGCCAGCTTCCATTCGCTCTTGCCGCCCAGCTCGTAGACGTTGACGTCGTAGCCGCCGTTCAGATCGTCGATGTAGGCGAAGATCTTGTTGACGTCGTTCCACGAAGTGGTGACGCCGTAGCTCAGGCTGGCCTTCCAGTCACTGTTGATCTGCCAGTTCAGCGCGGTCGACAGCAGGCTGGAGCGGGTGTCGTAGTAGGTGCCCGGCACGCTGTTGTCGACGTCACCGGCGATCGGGCGCGGCAGCGAGGTCAGGCCGATGAAGTAGTACTGCGGCGATTCCTCGCTGAGGTCGCGCGACTGGAACACGCCGTCGAAGGTCCAGGTGAGTGCATCGCTCAGGCGCGCATCCAGCGACAGCGCACCGACCTTGCGGTCGACGTGGCCGCCGTTGAAGGTTTCACCCTTCTCCTGGTACGCATTGAAGCGGTAGCCGAACATCTGTTCGTTGCCGAAGCGGCCGCCGACGTCGACGCCGCCGCTGACGATGCCCTGCTCGCGCCAGCCCAGCTGCGCGGACAGCGTGGTCGTATCGGTCGGCTTCTTGGTGATGTAGTTGACGATGCCGCCCGGTGCGCCGAAGCCGTACAGGAAGCCACCGGGACCCTTCAGCAGGTCGACCTGCTCCATCACTTCCAGCGGCCATTCGGTGCCCCACGAGGAGACCTGCAGGCCGTTGACGCGGTAGCTGTCGTAGTTCAGGTCGATGCCGCGGTTGCGGATCGGCGAGCTCCAGCCGCTGGCGTAGGCGCTGACCTGGGTGGTGACCGACGGGTCGAACAGGAAGACTTCGCCCAGCGAAACGACCTGGCGCTGCTCGATCTGCTCGCGGCCGACGGCAGTGATGGCGAAGGGGGTGTCGCGCAGGGCGCGGTCACCGAGGGCGCCGGCTTCGGTATGGGTACGTTCGGCAGTGACTTTGACCGCATCCAGGTCGGTGGCACTGCGGGTATCGGCCGGGGCTTCGGCGTGGGCGGCACAGGCGGCGGACAGGGCCATGGCCAGCATGGCCAGGCGGGGGGAACGGGTGGGCAGCATCGGTGGGGGATCCTTCGCGGACAGCACACGACCGTCCGCGGTGGCGGAAGGGAAGGGGTCGATGGCTGGGATCACGCAGGCTGGCCGGGAACGAGCAGCGGGGCGCCCCTGGGGGAAGCGGCGCAGGACCATGGCTGGATGGGAATTGTTCTCTTTTCGTTATGGCGCGTCAAATCGCGTGCGGACCAACGGTCCGCACCCACCCGGTAGCGCCGGGCCATGCCCGGCCGATCCCATCACGCGCGCTGTGCGCGCTTGAGCAGCTTCGCTTCGCGCCTGCGTGCGCGACGGGCCCGCCAGCGTTCGGCCAGGCACGAGAAGATCACATACAGCGCCGGGGTGCTCAGCAGGGTCAGGCTCTGCGAGAACAGCAGGCCGCCGATCATCGCGATGCCCAGCGGCCGGCGCAGCTCGGAGCCCTCACCGAGGCCGATCGCCAGCGGCACCGCCGCCAGGATCGCCACCATCGTGGTCATCATGATCGGGCGGAAGCGCACGATGCTGGCCTCACGCGCGGCCTCACGCGGCGCCAGGCCATGCTCGCGCTGCGCCACCAGGGCGAAGTCGATCATCATGATCGCGTTCTTCTTGACGATGCCGATCAGCAGCACCAGCGCGATCATCGAGATGACCGACAGTTCGGTGTTGGTGCCGAACAGCGCCAGCAGCGCGCCCACGCCGGCCGCCGGCAGGGTGGACAGGATCGTCACCGGGTGGATCAGGCTTTCGTACAGCATGCCCAGCACCAGGTACACGGTCAGGATCGCCGCCATCACCAGGATCAGCATGTCGCTGGGGTCGGAATTGAAGCCGAAGCCCGCATCGTCGGCCAGGCGGATGTCGCCCGGCATGCGCATGCCTGCCACCGTCGAATCGATGATCGCCTTGGCCTCGCCGGCACTGACGCCGGGCGCGAGGTTGTAGCTCAGGTCCATCGTCGTGTACTGGTTTTCATGGGTGATCTGCGACGGCGCCAGCCCCGGCGCCTGGCGGGCCACCGCGGTGATCGGCACCATTTCGCCGCTGCGTGCCTTCACGTAGACCTCGTCCAGCGCCGCCGGCGTGGCGGTCTGCGACGGCAGCGCATTGACCACCACGCTGTACTGGTTGATGTCGGAATAGATCGTGGAGATCTGGCGCTGGCCGAAGGCACCGTACAGCGCACCATCGATGGCACCCACGCTGATGCCCAGGCGCGCGGCCTTGGCGCGGTCGATCTCGATGTTCTGGCGCAGGCCGGCGTTGTCGACGTCGGTGCCGACGTCACGCAGCTTCGGGTTCTTCTTAAGCGCCGCCTGCAGCTTGGGCAGCCATTCCTGCAGCGCGGCCAGGTCGTTGCCCTGCAACGAGATGCGGTACTGCGCGCCCTGGCTGTTGCCGCCACCGTCGTTGCTGGGCAGATCCTGGATCGCGCGCAGGCGCAGCTGCAGGTCGGGATAGCGGTCGGCCTTGGCACTCAGGCGCGCCAGCGCATGCGCGGTGGTCTCGCGGCGGCCATCCTTGCGTGATTTCAGCTCGACGTTGAACTGCGCGCTGGAGCCCTGGCGGCCACTGCCCAGGCGCACGCCCACGGTCTTCACCGCCGGGTCGGCCATCAGCATGTCGGTGATGCGGCGCTGGCGGGCCACCATGTCCTCGAAGGACACGGTGGCGCTGGAATTGGCGCGGCCCCAGATCAGGCCGGTGTCCTGCGGCGGGAACGCGCCCTTCTTCACCGCACCGAACAGGAAGATGGTGACGCCGATCAGGATCAGCGGGGTGAGCGAGAGCAGCAGCGCATGGCGCAGCGAGAAGTCCAGGAACACCGTATAGATGCGCAGCATGCGGTCATGCCCGGCATCGAGCCAGCGGCCGAAGCGCGACGGTGCCGCGGTGTGGTCATGCGCGCTGAGCAAGCGGCTGCACAGCGCCGGGGTCAGGGTCAGCGAGACGATCATCGAGACCACGATGGCCGCCACCAGGGTGACGGTGAACTCGCGGAAGAACGCACCCATCATGCCGCTGGCGAACAGCAGCGGAATGAACACCGCCACCAGCGAGGCGGTGATCGAGACGATGGTGAAGCCGATCTCGCGCGCGCCGGTGAAAGCGGCCTGCATGCGCGGCATGCCTTCGTCCAGGTGGCGCATGATGTTCTCGATCACCACGATGGCATCGTCCACCACGAAGCCGATCGCGATCACCAGCGCCAGCAGGCTCAGGTTGTTCAGGGTGAAGCCCAGTGCGTACATCACCAGCGCGGCACCGGCCAGCGACAGCGGCACGGTGACCGCGGCGATCAGCGTGGGCGCCAGCCGGCGCAGGAACAGCGCCATGGTCAGCACCACCATCGCCAGGCTGATCAGCAGGGTGATCTGCACTTCATGCAGCGACGAGCGGATGGTCGGCGTACGGTCGAAGTACGGCGTCATCGTGGTACCGGGCTGCAGGTAGTCGCGCAGGCCGGGAATCTGCGCCTTCACCCGGTCCACGGTTTCGACGATGTTGGCGCCGGCGCGGGTGAACACGTACATCACCACGGCCGGTTTGTGGTTGAACCACGCGGCCTGGTAGGCATCCTGCTGGCCGTCGTAGACGTTGGCGATGTCCTTCAGGCGGATCACCCGGCCATCGCCCTGGGTCTTGACCACCAGCTCGGCGAAATCGGCCGCGCGCGCCACCGAGTCGTTGGCGATGATCGCCGTGGTGGAGTTGCCGTCGCTGAGGAAGCCGGTAGGTGAGGTCACGTTGGCCGCGCGCACCGCGTTGCGCAGGTCATCGGCGGTCAGCCCGAGGGCGTTCATCAGGCGCAGGTTGACGTCCACGCGCACGGCCGGCGTCGAGGCACCGGCGATGTCCACCGAGGCCACGCCGCTGATCTGGCGGATGCGCTGGGCCAGCAGCGAATCGGCGACGTTGTACAGCTCATCGGCCGACTGTGTCTGTGAAGTGAGCGCGATGGCGATGACCGGGTCGTCGTTCGGGTTTGCCTTCTGGTACATCGGCGAACCCAGCCCCGAGGGCAGGTCGGCCTGTGCCGAATTGATCGCGGTCTGCACGTCCAGCGCGGCCGAATCGATGTTGCGGTCGCTCTGGAAGATCATGAACACCAGCGAGCTGCCCTCCGAGCTGGACGAGCGCATGCGGTCGATGCCCGGCAGCTGGCCGAGGTGGCGTTCCAGCGGTGCGGTCACCGTGGACGCCATGGTCGCCGCATCCGCGCCGGCCTGGTTGGCATGCACGAAGATCACCGGGATCTCGATGTTGGGCAGTGCCGAAACACCCAGCCGCAGATAGCAGATCACGCCGACCATGAACAGGCCGACGGCCAGCAGCGCGGTGCCGATCGGGCGGCGGATGAAGGGGGCGGACAGGTTCATCGTGCGGCCCTGCGCAGCAGCGGGGCGTGGATCATGCCTGCGGCTCCTGCAGCGTGCCGTCGCGCAGGGCGCGCTGCTCGCGGCGGCGTGCCATCCACTCCGAGAAGCGCTCCATGTACAGGTAGATCACCGGCGTGGTGTACAGCGTGACCAGCTGCGAGAGCAGCAGGCCGCCGACGATGGCGATGCCCAGCGGGCGGCGCAGCTCCGAGCCGATGCCGGTGCCCAGCGCCAGCGGCAGCGCGCCGAGCATGGCCGCGGCGGTGGTCATCATGATCGGGCGGAAGCGCAGCAGGCAGGCGCGGCGGATCGCTTCATGCGCGTTGGCACCGGCACGGCGTGCCTCGATGGCGAAGTCCACCATCATGATGCCGTTCTTCTTGACGATGCCGATGAGCAGCACGATGCCGACGATGCCATCCACCGACAGGCTCAGGCCGCAGACCATCAGCGCCAGCAACGCACCGACGCCGGCCGGCGGCAGGGTGGAGATGATCGTGATCGGGTGGATGTAGCTTTCGTACAGCACGCCCAGCACGATGTAGATGACCACCAGCGAGGCCAGCAGCAGCCACACCACGTCGGTCTGGCTGCCGGTGAACTCGGCCGCCTTGCCGATGAACTCGGCATGCAGGTGGGCCGGCATGTCCAGGCTGTCCTTGGTTTCTTCGATGGCCTTGACCGCATCGGACAGCGAGTAGCCCGGGGCGATGTTGAACGACACCGTCACCGCCGGCAGCTGCTGCTGGTGGCTGACCACCAGCGGCGCGCTGGTGACCTTGCTGTCGGCCAGTGCCGACAGCGGGATGATGTTGCCCGCACCGACGGTGATGCCGGTGTTCTGCGCGCCGATGCCGGTGGCGGTGGACGAATTGGACGAGGTGACCTGGCCGAAGCTGGTGGCGTTGGTGCCGGTCAGCGCGCCGGCACCGTTGGAGGCCACGGCCAGCTGTTCCATCAGCGCGGTGCTGGTGCGGAACTCCGGTGCGACTTCCAGCACGACGCGGTACTGGTTGAGTTCGGTGAAGATGGTCGAGATCTGGCGCTGGCCGAACGCATCGTAGAGCGTGTCATCGATGGTCTGCATCGGCACGCCCAGCACGCTGGCCTTGTCGCGGTCGATGTTCAGTTCCAGGGCGCGGCCTTGGTTGGACAGGTTGTTGTCGACGTCGGCCAGTTCCGGGCGCTTGCGCAGCGCCTCGGTCAGGCGCGTGGCCTGGGTGGCCACGGTGGCCGAATCCACGTCGGACAGCGAATACTGGTACTCGGTGGCGGCCACGCGTGTATCCAGGGTCACGTCCTGCACCGGCTTCAGGTACAGCGCCACGCCGGGAATGCCGGCCACGGCCTTCTGCAGGCGCGGCAGGACTTCATCCAGGCCGTCACGCTCGCCGCGTTCTTTCAGCACGATCGACAGCTGACCCTGGTTGAGCGTGGGGTTCATGCTGCCGGCGCCGATGAAGGCCGACACGCCGGTCACGTCCGGGTCCTGGCGCAGGGCTTCGGCCACCTGTCTGGTGCGCTGCTCCATCTGCGGGAAGGCGATGTTCTGGTCGGCCTGGACCACGCCGGTGATCAGGCCGGTGTCCTGTTCGGGCAGCAGGCCCTTGGGAATCAGCACGTACAGCAGCACGGTCAGCACCAGCGCGCCGCCAGCCACGGCCAGGGTCAGGCGCTGGTGGCCCAGCACCCAGTCCAGGCTGTGCTCGTACAGGCCTACGGTGCGCGTCCACAGGTTCTGCTTGCCGGCCGCCGCTGCCCGCTCATGCGCGTCCTCGCCCTCGGGCAGGGCGTCGGGCTTGAGCAGGTAGGCGCACATCATCGGAGTCAGCGTCAGCGAGATCAGCATCGACAGCACGACCGCGATGCTCAGCACCCAGGCGAATTCGTGGAACAGGCGGCCGGTGACGCCGGGCATCAGCAGCAGCGGCAGGAACACCGCCACCAGCGACACGGTCAGCGACAGCACGGTGAAGCCGATCTGGCGCGCACCGATCTCGGCCGCTTCCTTGCCACTCTTGCCCTGCTCGATGTAGCGGACGATGTTCTCGATCATCACGATCGCATCGTCGACCACGAAGCCGGTGGCCACCACCAGCGCCATCAGCGAAAGGTTGTCCAGCGACATGCCGGCGAAGGCCATCACCGCGAAGGTGCCGGCCAGTGACAGCGGCACCGCCACCGACGGGATGATGGTGGCCCAGAACCGCCGCAGGAACACGAAGATGACCGCCACCACCAGGCCGATGGTGAGGATCAGGGTGAACTGCACTTCATGCACCGAGGCGCGGATGGTCTCGGTGCGGTCGTTGAAGACTTCCAGGTGCACGTCGGCCGGCAGCACGCCCTGCAGCTGCGGCAGGATCGCGCGGATGCGCTCGACGGTCTGCACGATGTTGGCGCCCGGCTGGCGGCGCACTTCCAGCAGCACGGCCGGCTTGCCGTTGGCCCAGGCGGCCAGCTGGTCGTTCTCCACGCCATCGACCACCTCGGCCACGTCGGACAGCCGCACCGGGCGGCCGTTCTTGTAGCTGATGATGGTGTCGCGGTATTCGGCGGCGCTGGCCAGCTGGTCGTTGGTGCCGATGCTGTAGGACTGGGTCTTGCCGTTCAGCGAACCCTTCGGTGCATTGACGTTGGCCTGGGTGAGCGCGCTGCGCAGCTCCTCCATGGTCAGGCCCATGTTTGACAGCTGCGCCGGGTTGACCTGGATGCGCACGGCCGGGCGCACGTTGCCGGCGATCGACACCAGGCCCACGCCCTGCACCTGCGACAGGCGCTGGGCGAGGATCGAGTCGGCGTAGTTGTTGACGTCACGCAGGGGGCGCGTGTCCGAGGTCAGCTTCAGGGTGACGATGGCCGCGTCGGCCGGGTTCACCCGGTTGTAGACCGGCTGGTACGGCAGCGAGGAGGGCAGGGTGGCCTGGCGGATCGCCGCCTGCACGTCCTGCGCGGCGATGTCGATGTCGCGGTCCATCGAGAACTGCAGGATGATCGTCGACAACCCCGCCGAGGAATCGGAGGTCATCAGTTCCAGCCCGGAGATCTGCCCGAACTGGCGCTCCAGCGGCGTGGTCACCAGCGAGGCCATGGTGGTCGCGTTGGCACCCGGGTACTGGGTGGTGACCACCAGGCTGGGCGCATCGATTTCCGGCAGCGCCGACACCGGCAGCTTGCGGTAACCGAGGATGCCCAGCAGCAACAGACCCGCCATCAACAGCGAGGTAGCGATGGGACGGCGGATGAAGATCGTCGAAAAGCCCACGGACGGATCCTTGCTGGTGCTTCAATGGCAGCGCCGGCTGCGAGGCCGGCGCGAAAGGAAAGGGTGGCCTGCGCTCAGCGCGGGCCGCCACCACGACGGCCACCGCCGCCACTCTTCTGTTCGGCGGCCTTCAGTTCGGCCTCGGTCGGCGCGGCCGGGGTCTCGCCCGGCTTCAGCGCGGTCACCTTGCTGCCCGGCTTCAGGCGGAACTGGCCTTCGCTGACCACGCGCTCGCCGCCCTTCAGGCCTTCGGCGATCTGCACCTGGCTGTCGCCCACTTCCACGCCGCTGCGCACGGTCTGCATCTTCACCGTGTTGTCGCCCTGCACGACATAGACGTACTCGCCATCCGGGCCACGCAGCACCGCCTGGGTGGGAATGACCACGCCGCCGCCGATGGTGCGCAGCTGCATGCGCACGTTGACGAACTGGCCCGGCCACAGGCCGTTGTCGGTGTTGTCGAAGATCGCGCGGGCCTTGAAGGTGCCGCTGTCGGCGCTGATCAGGTTGTCGACCACGTCCAGCGTGCCGTCACCGGACAGCACGTGCGAGTCGGCGCGGTCCAGCGCGGCCACCGGCACCTTGCCGGCGTTCTGCGCCTGGCGCACGTCGCCGAGCTGGCGCTCGGGCAGGTTGAACAGCACGTGGATCGGGTGGATCTGGGTGAGGGTGACCAGCGCGGTACCGGCGCTGACCACGTTGCCGGCGTCGACCGCGCGGATGCCGGCGATGCCCGAGATCGGCGCGGTGATGCGGGTGTACTGCAGCTGCACCTGCGCGGCACGCGCGCTGGCTTCGTTGGCGGCCACCGCGCTTTCGTACTGTGCCACTTGATTTCGCTGTGTATCCAGATCGGTCTTGGCGACGAACTGGCGGTACTCCGGCGCGTTGGAGCGCTGGTAGTTGGAACGCGCGGTGGCCAGCAGCGCTTCGTTCTGGCGCTTGGCGGCCACGGCTTGGTCGTAGCTGGCCTGGGCGCTGCGCGGGTCGATCTGTGCCAGCAGGTCACCCTGCTTCACTTCCTGGCCCTCGCGGAAATTGATGCTCATCAGCTGGCCGCCGACCTGCGGGCTGACGGTGACGGTGTTCATCGCGGTCACCGTGCCCAGTGCGCTGGCATACACCGGCACGTCCTGGCGGGTGGCATCGACCACGGTGACCGGCACCGGGCCGGCATCGGGATCCTCGCCGCCCTGGCGCGCGCCTGCAGCCTGGCCACCGGCCTTGTCCTTGCCGCCACCGAGGACGCGTACGCCCACCACCGCCAGCACCAGCACTGCCACGACCAGCAGCACGATCTTCCAAACACGTGACATTCAAGGACTCCAAGAGGGCTGGACGGGGCGGACCCCGGGTGGCAATGCGCAAAGCATACCTGTGGCCCGCTACGTTTCCTGCATGACGTATGGGACGGGCGCTAAGACCGGCTGCGGCGGAGGAGGTTCCCGTGGCGGCGGTGTTGGCCTACATTCAGGTGCAGACCCCTTCCGTGGAGACCCCCGATGCGTCGTTCGTTGCTGCTGTCCGCCCTGCTGCTGGCCCTGCCGGCCCTTGCCCACGCCCAGCAGGCCGAGCGCCCGGAGGTGACCGCCGCGGCAACGCGCCTGCAGGCCCAGGTGGTCGAGTGGCGGCGTGACTTCCACGCGCATCCGGAACTGTCCAACCGCGAGGAGCGCACCTCGGCCGAGGTCGCCAAGCGCCTGCGCGCGATGGGCCTGAAGCCCAGGACCGGCATTGCCCACCACGGCGTGGTGGCGATCATCGAAGGCGGCAGGCCTGGCCCGAAGATCGCCCTGCGCGCGGACATGGATGCGCTGCCAGTAACCGAACAGACCGGCCTGCCGTTCGCCTCCAAGGCCACCGCGCAGTACCGCGGCCAGACCGTGGGGGTGATGCATGCCTGCGGCCACGATGCGCACACCGCGACCCTGCTGGGCGTGGCGCAGGCGCTGGTGGCGATGAAGAAGGACCTGCCGGGCCAGGTGATGCTGATCTTCCAGCCCTCCGAAGAAGGCGCACCGCCGCCGGAGGAGGGCGGTGCCGCGCTGATGCTGAAGGAAGGCCTGTTTGCCGACTTCAAGCCGGAGGCGGTGTTCGGCCTGCATGTGTTCTCCAGCGTGCAGGCGGGCCAGATCGCGGTGCGCGGCGGCCCGCTGATGGCGGCGTCGGATCGTTTCGGCATCAAGGTGATCGGCCGTCAGACCCATGGCTCGGCACCGTGGAACGGCGTGGACCCGATCGTGGCCACCGCCGACCTGATCGGCACCGCGCAGACCATCGTCAGCCGCCGCAGCAACCTGTCCAAGCAGCCGGCGGTGCTGACCTTCGGCGCGATCAACGGTGGCATCCGCTACAACATCATTCCCGATGAAGTGGAGATGGTCGGCACCATCCGCACCTTCGACGAGGGCATGCGCCAGCAGATCTTCGCCGACCTGCGCAACGTGGCCGAACACACTGCGGCCGCGCACGGTGCCAAGGCGGTGACCGACATCTACGAATCGGAAGGCAATCCGGCCACGGTGAACGACCCCGCGCTGACCGCGAAGATGCTGCCGAGCCTGCAGGCGGTGGTGGGCAAGGACAACGTGTACGAGCCGCCGCTGCAGATGGGGGCGGAGGATTTCTCGCTGTACGCGAAGGAAGTGCCCGGCATGTTCTTCTTCGTCGGTTCGACCAGCGTGGGGATCGACCCGGCGAAGGCGCCGGCGAATCATTCGCCGAAGTTCCTGCTGGATGAGAAAGCGCTGGATGTCGGGTTCCGGGCGTTGCTGCAGGTGAGCCTGGACTACTTGAACGGTGCTGGCTGAGGGTATTTCGGCAGGGCTTGCAGCCCTGCACCCGCTTCAAGCCACGGCAACGTCAACTTCAAAAGCTGGCTTTCCGTGGGATGGCGGGGTGGGTCCGGTTGAGGGGGACGCCGTAAACCCATCCATGGGGGCTTGGTCGCGGCATCCATGCCGCTCACACCCCCTCAACCGGACCCACCCCGCCTTCGACAGACTTCCGCGATCTGTCGGAACGCCCTTCTGCTTTGGTGGGTGCCGACCGTTGGTCGACACGGCGGGCGTCATGAACGTCTGAAGGATCGGCTTTTGATTTTGATTTTCCTGATCTTTCCCGGGGGGCACGGGAAACTGTCCGTGGCCGGGAGGGTGGGTTGGCTGGGGGCGTGAGCCGCATGGATGCGGCGACCGAGCCTCCATGGACGGATTCACGGCGTCCCCCAGCCAATCCACCCTCCCGGCCAACCCTCAGTCCCCAGGCTTTCAGCACGCACCACGGAGGGGCTCCGCCGTTGGCCGGCCCGGCCGAAGGCCCGCTCTGCGCGCGATACAATGCCGCCCATGAACACCCCCCAGGACTCCAGCCTCGGTCGCGAGGTCAGTTACCCGTCGCAGTACGATCCCGGCCTGCTGTTTCCCATCCCCCGCATCGGCGCCCGCGCCGAGATCGGCCTCGATGACGCCGCGCTGCCGTTTGTCGGCCACGACCGCTGGCACGCCTTCGAGCTGAGCTGGCTGGACCCGCGCGGCAAGCCGCAGGTGGCCGTGGCCACCGTGCAGGTGCCCTGCACTTCCCCACGCCTGATCGAATCGAAGTCGTTCAAGCTGTACCTCAACTCCCTCAACAGCACCCGCATCGACAGCGCCGAAGCATTGCGCGAGCGCCTGGTGGCCGATCTGTCGGCCTGCGCGGGTGCGGCGGTGCAGGTGCAGTTCGGCCTGCCACCGCTGGTCGAATCGCCGCTGGGCGAATCGATCGACGGCCTGGACGTGGAGATCGACTGCTACGGCCCGCCGCAGGCGGATTACCTCGCTGCCGATGCTGGCCAGGTGGTGGAGGAGACCCTGGTCTCGTCCCTGCTGAAATCCAACTGCCCGGTTACCGGTCAGCCGGACTGGGCCACGGTCAGCGTCCGCTACCGTGGCCCGAAGATCGACCGCGCCGGTCTGCTGCGCTATCTGGTCAGCTACCGTGAGCACGCCGAGTTCCACGAGCAGTGCGTGGAGCGCATCTTCAGCGAGGTCTCCACGCGCTGCCAGCCGCAGTGGCTGGAAGTGGAAGCGCGCTACACCCGCCGCGGCGGCCTGGACATCAACCCCTGGCGCGCCAGCCACGGTATCGCCGGCCCGGCCGCGACCTTCCGCGAACTGCGCCAGTAACCGCCGCAGGCGGTTACGGCTGGCGCCGGGGGCGTCCGCTACCCCGATTGTTCAGCCGCCCCCCGGGGCGGCTTCACATCTGCACCATCCCCATTTAACAACCGCCATGGCACCGTGTCATGCACGTAGTCATGCAGATGGGAGTGCGTGGATGAGTACCGAGAAGAAGGCCGATTTCTCCGGCGTAAGCGCCAGCGTCGACAGTACCGCCCAACAGGTTCCCAAGGCGGACTTTTCCGGCGTGAGCGCATCGGTGGACAGCACCGCCGAGGTTGTCAGCGGCGGCACCTACACCGTGCAGAAGGGAGATTCGCTGTCGAAGATCGCCAAGCAGCACCTGGGCGATGCCAATGCCTGGAAGAAGATTTTCGAAGCCAACCGCGATGTGCTCGACGACCCGGACAGGATCTTCCCGGGTCAGACCCTGAAGCTGCCGCCGAAGTAAGCCGGTCCGCGCCGACCGGCGCACGCAGGCCGTCCGCCAAACCCTGGGAGGAACACCCGAATGATCAAGACCAGCCCGCTCCAGACCGCCCTGATCGCTGCCCTTCTGGGCAGTGTTGCTCTGGTCGGTTGCAAGAAGAAGGAAGAGTCCACCGACAACAACGCGGCTCCGGCGGCGACCACCCCGGCCGAGCCGGCACCGGCGCCAATGACCGGCGCACCGCCGCCGATGGCGGCCGCTGCAGCAGTCAACGTCTCTTCGGTCACCGTGGGCAAGAGCGCGGCTGCGGACAAGTCCGTTGCCACCGCCGCCCTGTTTGCGCCCAAGGATGATGTGGTCGTTTCGGTGAAGACCGATGGCGCCGCCAGCAATGTCAACGTGGGCGCGAAGCTGACGTTCCAGGATGGCCAGGTCGCCGGTGAGCAGAGCGCCACGCTGAACACCAGCGGTGCAGAAACCACCAACATCACGTTCAAGAACGCCAATGGCTGGCCGGCGGGCAAGTACCGCGCGGAAGTCATGGTTGATGGCAAGGCGGCCGGAACGCCGCAGGAGTTCGAGGTCAAGTAAGTCCCGCCGACTCTCTCCCGGCGGGACTCACGATGGGCGCAGCCGCGAGGCTGCGTCTTTTTTTCCTCAGGCGCGTGCGGGGGCGTCCTGCGCGGAGGCCTGGCGCGCAGCGTCGGCAGCGTGCTGCTGCTGGGCCGACTCCTGCGCGCGCGCTGCGAACTCCTGGCCCTGCGGTGACGCCTGCAGATCACGCATGGCCGAAGACAGGCTGTCACCGCCTTCGCGTGCACCCGCAAGCAGGGCATCGGCATTGCCCCGGGTCGGCTGCTGATCGCCCTGTGTCGACGTCAGCGGGGGGTACTTCGGATCCCGCAGCTTTTCGATTTCTTCCGGGGTGGTCATGCGGTTGTCCAGGCCTGGCTCGATGACCCCACCGAAATCGTGCACCTTCACCCCCATGATCTCCCCAAGGGTACGGTAGGTGGAGTTGCTGTTGACCGTGTCCCCAAACACCTTGAAACCATAGTTCGGGTAGTTGAGGTCCTTCTCGTTCAACGTTTCCTTGGCGGCCACCGCTGCATTCCAGCGGCCCATCACCTCCTCCTTGCTGCCGGTCATCGCGGTGTGGTGCTGCTGCCCCTCCTTGATGTAGCTTTCAGACGTGGGCTTGGCACCGTGTTCGGCCGCAAATTCCTTGTCGTGGGCGAAGTGCCACACACGCAGGGAGTGCTTCTTTTCGTCAGTGCCGATCGGTATGGCGCGCTGGGTTTCACGGTCGGTGGCCAGGCCATGCAGTTCGGCCAGGGCCTTGCCCTGCGGGTCGCGCAGGACCCAGAAATCGTGGCTGGCGATACCGGCTACCCGCAACGAACGGGCCTCGATGGAATATCCGTCTGGCATTGCATCATCTCCTTGATGGGGTCCACGCAGGCCGCTCACGCGCCTGCCCGGTGTTCAGCGCTGCTCTCAGGGGGCAGCCAGGCAGCGACTGAACCCTTCTTCGAAGGTCTTCAGGCCCGCTTCGACACCCTGGTCGACAAAGTACGCGCCTGCACCGCGCAGGCGGAGCGCCACCGAACCGGACGCAGGGTCGTGCTGCAGGTGCAGGCGGAAGCCGGAAATGTTGTCCTCCGGGAAGTCGCCGGTTTCAAGCACTCCGTGGGGCACGTCCTCGCGGGTGACCTTGTGGTCCCACAGGGCATCATCCTCGCCCAGCTGGGCCAGGCGTTGCCTGGCGCACTCGAACACCTTCTGTGTGGGCGTCTGCGGAGCAACGTGCAGCGTCGCAGCAGATTCGGGAACCGCATGAGCGGATTCAGACATCGCGCATCCTCCTGATGCAAGCGTGATCATCAACAACGCAGTGGCCGATGGCAGCCGTGGTTTGAACATGACGACAGTCCTGGTTCGTCCAATCCTCCCAACTATAAGCCCCTGCCAGGTTAAGGAAACATCAGTGCCGTTCCGCTGCAGGGACGGCAAGGCCCGCGCAGGGTACCCCTCCAGTACCGCTGCGTATGGCATGGCTTTGCCCCGCGCGGCTGAAAACGCGACAATGCAGGGGTTTCCCCGCCGCGCGCCCACCCTGACGGCGGCGGGGGAAGTGACACGGTTGCACGTGGCACGGCGCCTGCGCCGGCCTTCCCCTGAGAACTGCTACAGAGTCCAAGTCCCCCATGTCCAAGATCCTCTACACGCTGACCGACGAAGCACCGTTCCTGGCTACCCAGTCGCTGCTGCCGATCATTGACGCCTACACCGCCACCGCCGGCATCGTGGTGGAAACCCGTGACATCTCGCTGTCCGGCCGCATCCTGTCGCAGTTCCCGGAACTGCTGTCCGATGCGCAGAAGGTCAGCGACGACCTGGCCGAGCTGGGCCAGCTGGCGACCACCCCGGACGCCAACATCATCAAGCTGCCGAACATCTCTGCCTCGGTGCCGCAGCTGAAGGCGGCCATCAAGGAACTGCAGGACCAGGGCTACCCGCTGCCGGCTTACCCGGAAACCCCGGCCGACGACCAGCAGCGCGACTACAAGGCGCGCTATGACAAGGTCAAGGGCAGCGCGGTGAACCCGGTGCTGCGCGAAGGCAACTCCGACCGCCGTGCACCGCTGTCGGTGAAGAACTACGCGCGCAAGCACCCGCACCGCATGGGCGCCTGGGCTGCCGATTCGAAGTCGCACGTCGCGCACATGGCCGCCGGTGATTTCTACGGCAGCGAGAAGTCGGCGACCCTGGCCAACGCCGGTTCGCTGAAGATCACCTTCCACGGCAAGGACGGCAGCGCTGTCGTGCTGAAGGAAAGGACCGCGGTCAAGGCCGGCGAGATCGTCGATGCCGCGGTGATGAGCCGCAAGGCACTGGCTGCCTTCATCGGCGAGCAGATCGCCGATGCCAAGGCGCAGGGCGTGCTGTTCTCGCTGCACCTGAAGGCGACCATGATGAAGGTCTCCGACCCGATCATGTTCGGCGTGGCCGTCAACGAGTTCTACAAGGACGTGCTGGCCAAGCACGCCGACGTGCTCAAGCAGGCCGGTTTCGATGCCAACAACGGCATCGGCGACCTGGCCGCGCGCCTGCCGTCGCTGCCGGAAGCCACCCGCGCCGCGATCGAAGCCGACCTGGCTGCCGAGTACGCGCAGCGCCCGGCCGTGGCCATGGTCAACTCGGACAAGGGCATCACCAACCTGCATGTGCCGAGCGACGTCATTGTCGACGCCTCGATGCCGGCGATGATCCGCGACTCCGGCAAGATGTGGAATGCCGAAGGCAAGCTGCAGGACACCAAGGCCGTCATCCCCGACCGCTGCTACGCCGGCGTGTACCAGGCCGTCATCGACGACTGCAAGGCCAACGGCGCCTTCAACCCGGCCACCATGGGCTCGGTGCCGAACGTCGGCCTGATGGCACAGAAGGCCGAAGAGTACGGTTCGCACGACAAGACCTTCCAGATCGCTGCCGACGGCGTGGTCAAGGTCACCGACGAGGCCGGCACCGTGGTGTTCGAACACGCCGTGGAAGCCGGTGATATCTGGCGCATGTGCCAGACCAAGGACGCGCCGATCCAGGACTGGGTGAAGCTGGCTGTCGAACGCGCCCGCCTGAGCAGCACCCCGGCCGTGTTCTGGCTGGACGCCGCCCGCGCCCACGACGCGCAGGTGATCGCCAAGGTCGAGCAGTACCTGAAGGACCACGACACCAACGGCCTGGACATCCGCATCCTGCCGCCGGTGGAAGCGACCGCCTTCTCGCTGGACCGCATCCGCAAGGGCGAGGACACCATCTCGGTGACCGGCAACGTGCTGCGCGACTACCTGACCGACCTGTTCCCGATCATGGAACTGGGCACCAGCGCGAAGATGCTGTCGATCGTGCCGCTGATGGCCGGTGGTGGCCTGTTCGAGACCGGCGCCGGTGGTTCGGCGCCGAAGCACGTGCAGCAGTTCGTCGAAGAGGACTACCTGCGCTGGGATTCGCTGGGTGAATTCCTGGCCCTGGCTGCGTCGCTGGAACACCTGGGCAACCGCTACGACAATGCTGCGGCCCGCGTGCTGGCCAAGGCGCTGGACGAGGCCAACGGCCAGTTCCTGGACAATGACAAGTCGCCGTCGCGCAAGCTGGGTGGCATCGACAACCGCGGCAGCCACTTCTACATCGCGCTGTACTGGGCCCAGGCCCTGGCCGCACAGGACGAAGACGCCGCCCTGAAGGCACGTTTCGCACCGCTGGCCAAGGCACTGACCGACAACGAGCAGACCATCGTCGACGAGCTGGCCGCAGTGCAGGGCAAGGCGGTGGACATCGGTGGCTACTACCGCCCGGACGTGGCCAAGGCCGGCAAGGCCATGCGCCCGAGCGCGACCTTGAACACCGCGCTGGAGCAGCTGCGCGGCTGATCTTCGCCGCCCGGTTGTTGGACCTGGAAACCCGCGCTCCGGCGCGGGTTTCTTTTTGGGCCAGGTTTGCTGCGGCCTTCCATCCACGCATGGCGTGGATCTACTGTGGTCCAGAACCGTGAATTCCGTCGGACGCCAGGCTGACGTCAAAACGGCATGAAACTTGCCCACGATGGCCGTCGCAGAACCGATCAATGCGTGTTCCGGGTCGCGATGGATCTGAGCAGTCGATCACGACGTTTGCGCGTGGCGATGACCTAGCCTTGGCGCTGCGAGACCGCCGGGGAGGCGGTCGCCCGGGGAACACGATGGCACGCGTGCTGGTGGTGGGGACCGATCTCCAGGGCGAACAGGCCCTGCTGCAGCGGCTGCGCCTGGCCTCGGCGCTGCCCGAGGGGCAGGTGTGCCGCAGCCAGGATCTGGACGACTGTGACCTGCTGGTGATCCGCGATACACCGGCCCTGCGCAACGCTGCCCTGCGCATGCGCCAGCAGCGGCCGCGCCTGCATTGCTGGATTGAAGACACTGGCGGACAGCTGCGTGAAGGCCATGGCTGCCAGGATGTACTGGATGATGGTGCGATCGGTCGCGCGCTGCGTGGCATGCAGGGCAGCAGTCCCGGGCCGGCACCGATCCGCCTGGCCGACGGTGCCCACGCCATCACCCGCCTGCTGCGGGAGCGCCTGCCCCTGCGGCAGGGCCACGCCCTGCTGGGCGAGGGCGACCAGCCGCTGCTGCTGCTGGATCTGCAGCAGGACCAGGCGGTACTGCTGGAAGAATCGGCCAGCGCGCTGGTGGAACGGCTGGCGCAGGGCTTTGAGCACCTGTACCTCGACGCGCTGACGGCGACGCAGTACCAGGCATTGGCCGGCAACCGCGCGCGCCAGCCGTTGCGACCGCTGCTGTGGCAATGGGCGCAGCGCAGCCGCCACTGGCAGGCGTTGGATGAGCGCCTGCGCAGTGCTGCGGTCAAGCTGCTGCGCTGGCCCGATTTCCGCGTGCTCGGCCACGACCATGATGGTTTCCGGCTGTGCTCGCTGCTGCTCAAGCGCGCCTGTACGGTGGAAGAGTGCGCGACGCTGCTGGAGCTGCCGCCCGCCGCGGTGCGCGACTTCATCCACGCGGCCTATCTGTGCGGCTACGCGCAGGTGGTCAACACCGCGCCGGCACCGCTGGCCGCACGCGCGGGCAGCCCCGACCACGGACTGCTGGCCCGCCTGTGGCGCAGCCTGCGCGGGAGCGAGCGCCATGCGTGAGCACAAGGTGGTGGTGCTTGGCGGCATGGGCAGTGGCAAATCGACCCTGGTGCGCAGCATCGCCGCCGGTGCGGTGATCGATACCGACGTGGCCAACAGCGACCGCAGCGGCGCGGACAAAGCCTCCACCACGGTGGCCCTGGATTACGCCGACATCGACCTGCCCAATGGCGAGCGCCTGCGCCTGTATGGCACACCCGGCCAGCAGCGCTTCGATTTCCTGTGGCCGATCCTGCTGCAGGGCGCGCGTGGCGCGGTGCTGCTGCTGGATGCGCGCCGTGCCGGCATCGCCTCTGAATTGGATGCCTACCTGCAGGCGCTGCGGCCGTTCGCCGGCACGCTGGCACTGGTGGTGGCGGTGACCCATCTGGACCAGGTGCCGGATGCGCTGCTGGATGACTGGGCGAGCCGCGCGTGCCTGGACGACCAGCCCCTGCCACTGCTGCCGGTCGATGCCCGTGACCGCGAACAAGGGCTCCTGCTGATGGATGTGCTGATGAGCGAAATGGAAGCGCACGCGCTGGTGGCCCTGCATGGCTGATGGACAGGGGGCGACACTGCCCGATGCAGCCCAGCGCGAACGCCTGCAGCCCTTGTTGCAGGATCTGCAGCGGCGGGTGGAAGGCGTACGCACGGTGGTGCTGGCCAGCGTCGATGGCTTCGCCCTGGTCAGCGCAGGTGCCGAAGGCCGCGGCGAGCGGTTGGCGGCGATGACCAGCGCGATGCTGGCCCTGGCCGCAGCGGTGGGGCGCGAACTGGCGCTGGGCGACCTGCAGACGCTGATGCTCGAAGCGCTGGGCGGCAAGGTGCTGATGCTGGCCATCCAGGCCGAAGGTCGTCCGCCGCTGCTGCTGATGGCTGCCTGCGACCAGCGCAGCGTGATCGGCCAGGTGCTGTGGCAGAGCAGGGAATGTGGCCAGGCGATCCTGGCCGAACTCGGCGGATCATGAGCCCGACCGCAGGGGAACGTGGGGCTCGAATCAACATCGACAAGGGGTGCGACGTGGCTGGACTGACTGAATCGCTGAATGCACTGATGGGTATCGACGGCGCACAGGCCGTGGCGCTGGTCGACTATGAGAGCGGCATGCTGCTGGGCGAAGCCGGTGCGGGCATGGACATGGAAGTGGCCGCTGCGGGCAACACGGAGGTGATCCGCGCCAAGATGAAAACCGCCGCCTCGCTCAATCTCAACGACAGCATCGAGGACATCCTCATCTCGCTTGGCAGGGCATACCACATCATGCGCCCGGTAGCAAAGAAGAAGGGCCTGTTCTTCTACATCGTGCTGGACCGTGCAAAGAGCAACCTGGCGCTGGCCCGCCGCAAGGTGCAGGACGTGGAAGCCGAGCTGGCGATCTGAACCACCGGTTGTTGTAGAGCCGAGCCCATGCTCGGCTCTACACAAGTCACCCCACGCCGGCGTATGGTGAATGCCCGTCTCCCTGTCGAGCCGTGCATGTCCCAGCCTGACATCGCCGCTGATCTGGCCACGCGAATTGCCGGGGCCATCCGTGATGGCTTCGAGGATTACCACGCGCGCTTCGCGGCGATCACCGCGCGGGCGCGGCTGCGCTTCGAGCAGCGTGACTGGGCCGGTGCGCGGCAGGATGCGGTCGAACGCATCGCCCTGTACGACCTGTGCATCGCCGAACGCATGGATGCGCTGCGGCGCATGGCCGGCCAGGCCATCGGCGAGCGCGCGCTGTGGCTGCAGGTGCACGCGCACTACAGTGCGCTGCTGCAGGGGCTGATCGATGCCGAACTGTACAAGACCTTCTACAACACCCTGGCGCGGCGCCTGTTCGCCACCCGTGGCGTGGATCCGGCGCTGGAATTCATTGCGTTCGACATCGAACCTTCCGATGCGATCACCCACCCGGTGGCACGCCATACCTACGCGGTGTCGCCCACGCGCCCGGTGGAGGCACTGCAGCGGGTGCTGGCCGATTACCGCTTCGAGGTGCCGTATGCGCACCAGCTGCGCTGCGCCGCCGCCATCGCCATCCGCCTGCAGGATGACCTCGCGCACTGGGGCGACACCCCGGTGCGCAGCATCGAGCTGCTCGACACCGTGTTCTATCGCGAGCGCCGCGCCTACCTGGTCGGGCGCGTGTTTGGTGAACACCGCTTTTCGCCCTGTGTCATTGCCCTGGTCAACGACGAGCACGGCCTGCGCGCCGATGCGGTGCTGACACGTCGCCGCGATGTCGCCCATCTGTTTGGCGTGTCACGCAGCTACTTCCAGGCCGACCTGGCCACCGTTGGTGACGCGGTGGTGTTCCTGCGCAGCCTGCTGCCGGGCAAGCCGATCGATGAGATCTACACCGTGCTCGGCCGTGCCAAGCAGGGCAAGACCGAGCGCTACCGCACCTTCTTCCGTCATTTCAGCGAACACCCGCATGAGCGGCTGGTACATGCCGAAGGCACGCCAGGCATGGTCATGGCGGTGTTCACCCTGCCCAGCTACCCGCTGGTGTTCAAGCTGATCCGCGACCGCTTTGCCTGGCCCAAGGCGATGTCACGGCATCAGGTGGAGGAGAAGTATGCGCTGGTGTTCAATCTGGACCGTGTCGGCCGCCTGCTCGATGCACAGCCCTACCGCCATCTGCGCTTCCCGCGCGAGCGCTTCGCCCCGGCCCTGCTGGAGGAGCTGCTGCAGCAGTGCGCGCAGAGCGTGCAGGTGCGCGGCGATGAGATCGAGATCGCGCTGTGCTACGTGCAGCGTCGCTTCCGGCCATTGAACCTGTACCTGCGCGAACAGGCTGCAGCAGGTGTGCGCGCGGCCGTGCTGGACTATGCGCAGGCCATCACCGACATGGCCCGCAACAACATCTTCCCGGGCGACATGCTGCCGAAGAACTTCGGTGTCTCCCGTCATGGCCGCGCCGTCTTCTACGACTACGACGAGCTGTGCCTGGTCAGCGACTGCGTGTTCCGTGCCTGGCCACAGCCGCGCACGCCGGAAGAAGCACTTGCCGATGAACCGTGGTTCCATGTCGGTCCGCGTGACGTTTTTCCCGAGCGTTTCGGCCCGTTCATGGGGCTGCCGGCGCAGGAGCTGGCAGTGGTGCGCGAGCACTACCGCCACCTGTTCGATCCGGCCTGGTGGCAGGGGCTGCAGGCCCGTTTCGGCAACGGCGATTACCCGGATACGCCGCCCTACGGCGCTGATCATCGCCTGGCGTGATTGGCCCTGCGATAGCGCATCGCACCGCAACCTGGGGTAGGCTTTGCACCTCGAACACAAGGAGTGAGTGTGATGCGATCTTCCCTTTTCCTGGCCCTGACCCTGGCCCTTGGTGGTGGTACCGCCTGCATCGGCAACGCCGACGCGCAGAGCGTGCGCGAAGTGCGCAAGCAGATGGAGGCCAGCATGACGCTCAATGGCGTCATCAATATCGGTCGCGAAGGCCAGGTCGAAGCCTTCCAGCTGGACCGCCGCGACAAGGTTGCTGCCGACGTGGCGTCGATGGTCGAAGGCACGGTCAGGAACTGGCGCTTCGAACCGGTGCTGGTCGACGGCAAGGCCGTGTCGGCGCGCACCGAGGTGCGGCTGCGCCTGCTGGCTGACAGCTTGACCGGCACCACCATGCAGATCCGCGTGGCTGATGCGAACTTCGGCCCGGTGAGTGACGAGAACAAGCCGTCCACCGACAACGTCAGCAGCTTGAAAATGCGCGCGCCGGCCTACCCGGAACGCGCGGCGGCGATCCGTGGACAGGGCGACGTGATGCTGCTGGTCAAGGTCGGGCGCGATGGCAAGGTGGCCGACGTGATCGCCGAGCAGACCAACCTGACGGTGGTGGCGCCCGAACGACAGATGCAGATGCTGCGTGATGTGCTGGCCAAGGCCAGTGTGAATACGGCCCGCAGCTGGACGTTCAATCCGCCCACCACCGGCGCGAACAAGGATGACGCGTTCTGGACCGTGCGGGTGCCGGTGCGCTATGACTTCTCCCAGCGGGAAGAGCGTTACGGCCGCTGGTCGGCCTATATCCCGGGACCGCGCCAGCAGGCCCCCTGGAGGACTGGCGAAGACGAAAAGGCCACCGGTACCGATCTGCTGCCCGAGGGCGGCATCTACATGGTCGGCCGCAACGATGGCCCGCGCCTGCTGACCCCGCTGGGCTGACCGCCGCGACCAGGGCGCCGGGTGCTGCCCGGCGCCTGCAGGCGGCGTTCAATCCGCGTGCGGGTAGACCACCACGCGGTTGCGGCCCTGTTCCTTGGCCAGGTACAGCGCCTTGTCGGCCAAGCGCATCGCCTGTTCGGGGTCGGCATGGAAGCTGGGGAAGTGGGCCACGCCCAGCGACACCGTGATGGTCCCGACCGGTGCGAAAGGCTGGGCGGCAATCGCCTGGCGCAGGCGCTCGGCGGTCTGTTCGGCGGCGGCCACGCCCACGCCGGGCAGCAGCACGAGGAACTCCTCGCCACCGGCGCGGCACAGCACGTCGGTTTCGCGCGAATGACGGCGCATCTGCTCGGCGATATGGACGATGGCGGCATCGCCGACGTCATGGCCGTGGCCGTCGTTGATCGACTTGAAGCGGTCGATGTCCAGCGCCACGATCGCGAACGGCAGGCCCTGCGCCTGCAGTACCTCCAGCGCATGCTGCAGGCCACGGCGGTTCAGCAGCCCGGTCATCGGGTCGGTACGGCTGGCGCGGTTGAGGGTGCCGATGCGGTCCTGCAGTGCGTTGAAGCTGAACAGCACGGCCTGCTTCAGCTGCGCCACTTCGAAGTACCAGGCGCGGATGCCGGTGACGTGGTCGATCGCGTTGCCGGTGTCTTCGCCTTCCTGCACGTTGCGCGCCAGCTGCCACAGCGGCATCGAGATGCGTCGCGCGAACCACCAGGTGATCAGCAGCGACAGCACGCCCAGTGGAATTGCATTCCAGATGACCGAGGTCATCAACCGTGACAGCGGCTGCAGGGTCGCCTCGGTCGGGCGCTGGGCGATGATGCCCCAGCCGGTGGCCGGTACCGGTGCGTAGCCGGACAGCTGGGCCACGCCATGGTTGTTGACCAGCTGCTGGCTGCCGGAGCGCCCACGCATCACGTCCTTCACCGCTGCGTTTTCCAGTGCGTAGGTGCCCACTTCCTTGGGATTGTTGTGGTAGATGATGCGGCCGTTGTGGTCGACCACATACAGGTACGAGCCATCGCGGTAGTAGTGCTTGCCCAGCAGCGTGTGCAGCGCGCTGCGCTGGCGCAGGTACAGGGTGCCGCTGACGTAACCGAGATAAGTGCCCTGGCGGTCGAAGATGGGGTGCGACAGCGAGATCAGCAGCTTGCCGGTGGCCGACTGGTAGGGGTCGCTGATCAAGGGCTGCCGCCGCGCAAGCGCCATCCTGCTGCCGACGCTCTTCAGCACTTCGCCCTGCAGCTGCAGGGTCTGTGGTGAGGTGGCGATGACCAGGCCATTGGCGTTCACCACCAGCGAGGAGTTGAAGCTGCTGGACTGCAGCTGCAGGCGACTGGCTTCGCGCTGCGCCTGCGCCGGCTCCAGCCCGGTTTCACCCAGCCGGGTGGCTGCATAGGCCAGCTGCTGCTGCGCGGACAACAGGAAGGTCTGCGTCGTTTCAGCCAGCTTGCTGGTGTAGACGCGGTTGGCTTCCAGGGTGTTGCTCACCAGCTGGTCGCGCTGCACGCGGTAGCTGGCCAGCAGGGTATTGCCGAGGGCGATGAGCGTACTGAGCAGGGCCAGCGCAAGGATCAGCTTGCCCAGGTTGAGGCGGTTGGAGATCGGTGGCATGCGGCAGCGGCGCCCGGCGCAGCCGAGGGGCTGCCAGGCAGAAGCGGTGGGGAAGCCGCCATTATGGGCACATTCGCCCGGGCTGGGGTTAAGTACGGTCTCCCGGTGTCAGCGTTGCAGGCGCCGCCGCAGCGTGTCGCGCACCCGTTCCGCACCGGCCGCGTCCAGCGGCGCCAGCACGCCGCGCGCGGTGTGCGGTACATGCGCCGCCGTATGTTCACCGGCGTCGAACACGTAGTGGTCGAGCATCGCGCGCCACTGCGCGCGCTGTTCCGGCGGCAGGTCGCGCAGGGCGAGGATGGCCAGCATCAGCGCGTTCATCGGCGAGTCCATCCATGCCGGCACCGGTCGCCACCAGCTGTTGACCAGCACGTTGAACGCTTCCAGCCCTTCCATGTGGTGCCACCACAGCGAGGGAATGAACACCGCATCGCCGGGTTCCAGCTCGGCCACCAGCGCATGTTCCAGCGCGTGGGCAAAGCGCGGAAAGCGCTGCAGGTCCGGGGCATGGAAATCGACCAGGCTGATCGCCTGCCCGGCCGGGGTGAAATCGAGCGGGCCGACATACAGGTTGCCGACCTGCGCGGGCGGGAACAGGGTGACCCGTCGGCGGCCGGCGGCTACGCAGGCCAGGTTGTCCGGCACATCCTGGTGGGCGGCAATGCGCGAGCGGTTGCCGATCCAGATGCTGGCCAGCGGATCGGCCACGCCGAGGTGCAGCGGATTGGCTTGGCTGAAACCGGGCAGGAAGCTGTCCAGCGTGGTCGAGGCGACGTAGATCGAGGGCGGTGCGGGATCGCTGGCGTATTTCAACAAGGTGGCCAGCACCACCTTCAGCGGGATCTGCTCGCGGCGGAAATTGAACCCACTCATGTCCGCGTTGTAGAACAGCCGGCCGTGCGTGTCGGGTGCGGCGGTGGTCGCCGTCACCGGCATCTGGCCGTGGTCGAAGGTCGCCAGATGGGCCACGGCCTCGCTGGCGGAGCGGCGCGCAGCCTGCACCAGCGGCCAGTGCGCCACCAGCCCGCGGATCACCTTCGGCGTGGTCCAGGTGGGCAGCTGCGTGGGCAGCTGCGCCGGGTCCAGGCCGTGGATCTCTTCGATGGGGCGGGGCAGTGGCAGCATGCGCGGTCATCCAGTGCGGAGTGGTGCACGAGCCGCTCCCTGTAGAGCCGAGCCCACGCTCGGCTCCACGGTACTGCAGCGGTCAGAACTTGTAACGCACGCCGAACATGTAGCGCGGGCCGGTCTGGGTGGCATAGCGCAGCATGTTGGTGTGGCGCGAGTAGGTGCGCATGGTCTCGTCGGTCAGGTTGATCGCTTCCAGGCTCAGGCTCAGCTGCTCGCTCACCGCGTAGCTGATGTTGAGGTCGAGCTGGCCGTAGGCGGCAGTGTAGTTCGGGTTCGGGCCCTGGCCGCCGATGCCGTTGAGGAACTTGTCGCGCCAGTTGTAGGCCGCACGGATCTGCCACGAATTCTTGTCGTAGAACGCAACGAGGTTGGCCGAGTCGCTCAGGCCGATCATCGGGTACTGGTCACCCAGGCTGAGGTTGTTGAAGGTCAGCCCGGACTTCACCTTGGTGTAGTTGGCGGCCAGGCCGAAGCCGGACTGGCCGAACAGGTGCTGTACGGTCAGTTCCCAGCCATCGAGGTGGTCCGAATGCTGGTTGGCCGGCACGGTGACGTCGAAACCGGCAATCGGGTCGGTGGGCAGGCCTTCGATGGTGCCGGTCAGCTGGCCGGCCGAGTTCACCCCGGTGAAGTTCACGCCCGGGTCGCCGGCGTGGTTGGTGAAGATGTAATCGCGGATGCACGGCATGTCGGTGCCTCCGCACGAAGCCAGCGCTTCGTTCCAGTACGCACCACCGACCGGGGTGTGCAGGTTGCCGGCGTTCTCGCGCACTACGGTGTCACTGATGAAGTTCTTGATGTTCTTGCGGAAGAAGCCGGCCGAGGCATAGCTGCCTTCGCCGTAGTACCACTCCAGCGACAGATCGAAGTTGTCCGAGATCAGCGGTTCCAGCCCCGGGTTGCCACGGCTGCCGCTGCCGCCCTGGGTGCGCACGATGTCGGCCAGCGACTGGCCGCTCTGGATCTGCGTCCAGCTGGGCCGGCCCAGCGTACGGCTGTAGCTGCCGCGCAGTGCCAGCGTATCGCTCAGGTCCAGCTTCAGGTCGACGTTGGGCAGCACGTAGTCGTACTTGCCGCGACCGCCGACGAAGCTGCTTTCCGGTGCGTAGACGATGTTCAGTTCATTGGCCGAGCCCCAGCTGATGCCGGTGGGCACGCGCACCATCGCGCTGGATTCCACTTCGGTCTGCTCATAGCGCACGCCGGCAGCCACGTGCAGCGGCATCGACCAGTCGAGGGTGGTGCGGTACTGCAGGTAGGCGCTGCGGGTCTTCTCGGTGGTGCGGATGTCTTCGGAGTACTCGGTCGGCGCGTAATAGCAGGTCGGGCAGGCCGGATCGGAGGCGGTGCCGACCTGCGCGGCGCGGTCGATCAGGCGGTCGAAGTCGAACACCAGGAACTGGCCGGTCAGGCGCGGATCGCTGTGCCCGGAGAAGGCCTTGAAGTACTTGGCCATGTTGTCGGCGTACCAGATGTCATCGGCATAGTCGGCCGGCGAACCGACGCCACCCCAGCTGTTGCGCTGCATGATGGCCGACGCCGAGCGGTTCTCCACCTGGGTGTGGCCGATGCCGAAATCCAGCGCGGAATAGTCGGCAAAGCGGAACGTACCGCGGCCCTGGTACTGCTGCACCTTGGATTTGTTGTAGCTGTTCTGGAACACCGAACCGGTGACCAGGGCATCGGAGGCCTGTACGCCGCCCGGCGGCAGCGCGATGTTGATGATCGGCAGGTCGCCGCTGTAGTCGACCGTGGTGGTGCCGCGCACGAAGGCGGCCACGCCGAGCACGCCGGCCGAGCCATAGGGGCTGTCCGGCTGCGATTCGGACTGCGAGTTGTGCGCATCGAACGACAGGTCCAGCGCGTCGTTCACTTCCCAGTCCACGTTGAAGCCCAGCGAATGCATGTCGGTCTTGGTGGCCAGACGCGCGCCCCCCATCGACACGTCCGAGTTGGTCATGTCCTCGCTGTAGATGATCGGCGCCGACACCGGGCCGTTGGTCCAGATGCTGTCGCCCGGGCCGTAGTTGAACCACACCGACAGCTCGCTGCGCTGCTGCTGCACCTTGTTTTCGACATAGGTGTAGTCCAGCGTGGTGGTGACATTGTCGGCCGGCTTCCACTGGAAAGTGGCCTGCGCGTTGGTGCGCTGGCGCTGCACGCCGTTGACGTTGTAGGCGGTGTTCTGCGGGCGGCCGTACACATCGTCCGGGCCCGGGCGGTTGGTGATGCGGTCCGAATATCCCTGGCCGGGCTGCGGCAGGGCGCGCCAGTCGGTGGTGTCATCGCCGTACATCGTGGCCCAGCCCTCGGCCACGGTGGCCTGGTTGAAGCCCGAATCACGCTCCTGGTGGCTGGCACTGAGCGACACGCCAAAGCGGTCGTCGGCATAGCGCTGGCTGAAGATGCCCGACAGCTCGCCGGTGATGTTCGAACCCTGCAGCGTGCGCGGCAGGTTGTCGTTGGACGAATCGTTGACTGCTTTCAGGCCGAGGCTGATCACCGGCGCTGATTCCAGCGGGCGCAGGGTCTTGATGTTGATGGTCGCGCCGATGCCACCGGCCGGGTTGTCGGCGCGGCTGGTCTTGTAGACCTCCACTGCCGAAACCGACTCGGACGCCAGGTTGGCGAAGTCGAACGAACGCGAGCCGGACAGGCCGCCACCGCCGTTGCCCAGGTTGGATGCCGGCATCTGCCGTCCGTTCAACAGCACCAGGTTGTAGTCCGGGCCGATGCCACGCACGGTCACCTTTGAACCTTCGCCGCTGGACGTGCGGTCGATCGATACACCACTGATGCGCTGCAGTGATTCGGCCAGGTTGGTATCCGGGAATTTGCCGATGTCCTCGGCAACGATGCCATCGACCACGCCCTGGCTGTCGCGCTTGAGGTTCATGGAGGATTCCAGGCTGCCGCGGATACCGGTGACCTGCACCGTATCGAGCGTGGCCGGGTCGGGTGTTTCGCCGGCAGGTGCGTCCTGTGCCCAGGCCGGTGCAGCGAGCGCTGCAAGCAGCGCGGAAGTGAGCATCGTCTTGCGAGGTACTGCCTTGTACGTCTTCATGGAAGCTCCCTCCCCAGGGAATTCGGTGGTGTCGTTGTGGCGTCGTCGTGATCGCGGGCTACTGCATGTGGGCGGATTGGAGCTACGGTTGACAGCGTTGTCAACAAACTGCCATCAAGTGCGCCGGATCGATGCGTGCATGAGGTGTCATGTAAACGTTGCCATGAACACGGTCACGCTGATGAATTGCCTTTGCTTTCGGCATTTCCAGCGATTTTTCAGCCATGACAGCGCTGCCAATTGAAATGCGGAAAAGTGTTGTGCGGTGCAGAACGAAACTGCGCAGATGCCGCCGTGCGGTGCTGGAAGGCAGCATGCGCGACGGACTGACAGCGCTGGACAAGCAGAAGGGAAAGCGGATGTCGCGCATGTCTGCTTGATGGCTTGAATCGATGGCGGGGAGGACAGGTTATGGACATGGCAGCCACCGCGCGCGGACAACGCGTGTACGGCATCGCCTGCGCACGGGCACGCCACGGCGCACGGCTCGGCCGTGCGCGTGCCTGCGCACGCGTGGAGACCCGCAGCGAAGGCGAACGCCCGCTGCGGCCGGGGTCAGCGCCGCCGTGGCGCGGCGGTGGATTCGCGATCCAGCACCGCATGCTCGACGGTGATCATGCGTCCGGCCGTCTCAGTGCGGATGTGCTCGATCAGCTGCTCGGTGGCCAGCCGCCCCATGTGCGCCGTCGGTTGGCGCACGGTGGTCAGCGCCGGGTAGATGTGGCCCGCGATCGGCGTGTCGTCGAAGCCGCACACCGACAGATCGCGCGGTACGCGCAGGCCGCGCTCGCCGGCCACGCGGTACACCGCGGCGGCCATGTCGTCGTTGGCGGCGAAGATCGCCGTCGGCGGATCGTCCAGGTCGAGCAGCAGCGTGGCCGCGGCCACGCCCGACTCAAACGAGAACTGGCCGTTGACCACCAGCTCCGCGTCATAGGCGATGCCGGCCTCGCGCAGCGCCTGCCGGTAGCCGGCGTGGCGCCACTGGCAGGCACCGTGTGCGCGCGGGCCCTTGATATGGCCGATGCGGCGATGGCCCTGCGCGACCAGGTGGCCGATCAGTTCGACCACGGCGGTGGTCTCATCCATGCGTACGCCGATGCGGCCTTGAGGATGCCGCGGGGCGATGCACGCGAAGGGAATCCCGTGCTCTTCCAGGTAGGACAGCACCACCTCGTCATCGGTCAGGGGTGGGATCAGCACGACGCCGTCCGGGCGCGAATTCTCGAACAGCGCTGCCAGGTCGGGCAGGGTGCGGCGGCCGGTGCCGACCGGGCCGAGGATCAGGTTGTAGTGCTGCGCATGACAGGCTTCCAGCATGCCGCTCTGGATTTCCATCAGGTAATTGCGCGAGGGATTGTTGTAGGCCAGTGCCAGCGCATACGAACGTTGGCCGGCCAGGCTGCGTGCCGATGGATTGGGCTTGTAGCCCAGCCGTGCCACTGCCGCCAGCACGCGTTCGCGGGTCTGCTCGCGCACGTTGGGCTCGTGGTTGAGCACGCGCGACACGGTCTTGATCGACACTCCGGCAACGGCGGCGACATCCTCGATTCGACTGCGCATGGTGCGATGGATCCTCCTGGAAGGCGGCGGGCTCGCGGCGATGGTAGTGCCTGGTGGCCCGGTCGATGTTGCCGAAGCAGGCGGATGTTGCCACGACATGAGGGGGGCTGGCACGTCCCGATTTCGTGTCGCGATGCAGCACCCGCGCGTGCCGACAACGCGCAATGGGTGCGCCGGAGCCTGCTGTTGCGTGACACGCACCCCCTTGAACGCGAACAACGATTGACAGTGCGTGGGCGGGCTTATATGACAGCGCTGTCAGGAGCGGTGCGCAAGCGCCCATGCCCACGCGCCGGCGCAGCCGCGCGCGCCAGGAACTTCATCCACGGAGGTAGAGCCCAGTGAATCGCCCCACCCAGACCGTTCTTGCCAGCTGCCTGCTGGCCGCCCTTGCCGCGCCCGTCGGCGCCGCACCGGCCAGCGGTGAACGCCTGCAGGACTGGCCGCGCGTGCACAGCGCGATCACCACCGATGCGGGAATCGAAAGCCGCGTGCAGCAGATCCTTTCGCAGATGACGCTGGCGCAGAAGATCGGGCAGATGACCCAGGCCGAGATCAAGACGATCACGCCGGAGCAGGTCCGCCGCTACTACATCGGTTCGGTGCTGAACGGCGGCGGCTCGTGGCCGGGCATGGACAAGCACGCCGGCGTGCAGGACTGGCTGAAGCTGGCTGATGCCTACCACGACGCTTCGCTGGCCACCGATGCGAAGACGCCGGTACCGGTGATCTGGGGCACCGATGCCGTGCACGGCCACAACAACGTTCTGGGTGCCACCCTGTTCCCGCACAACATCGGCCTGGGCGCGGCCGGTGATCCGGAGCTGATCGAACGCATTGGCGAGGCGACCGCGCGTTCGGTGCGCGCCACCGGCATCGGCTGGGTGTTCGCGCCCACCCTGGCCGTGGCCCACGACCCGCGCTGGGGCCGCACCTACGAAAGCTATTCGTCCGACCCGGCGGTGATCCGCCGCTTCGCCCATGCCTACGTCAAGGGCGCGCAGGGCGCGTTCAAGGATGATGGCAACGTGGTCACCACCGCCAAGCACTACCTGGGCGATGGCGCCACCGACAGCGGCCGCGACCAGGGCGAGGCGCTGGTCGACAGGGCGACGATGATCAACGTGCATGCGCAGGGCTACTACGGCGCACTGGCTGAAGGCGCGCAGACGGTGATGGCCTCGTTCAACAGCTGGAACGATCGTGCCGCCGGCGTCGACTACGGCAAGATGCACGGCAGCAAGGCACTGCTGACCGACGCACTGAAGGACAAAATGGGCTTTGACGGTTTCGTCGTCTCCGACTGGAATGGCATCGCCCAGGTGCCCGGTTGCCGCAACGACAGCTGCGCACAGGCGATCAACGCCGGCATCGACATGGTGATGGTGCCCGACGACTGGAAGGCCTTCATCGACAACACCACCGCGCAGGTGCAGAAGGGCGAGATCCCGATGGCGCGCATCGATGATGCGGTGACGCGCATCCTGCGGGTGAAGCTGCGCGCCGGGCTGTTCGAGCACAAGCCGTCGGACAGCCGCTATGCCGGCGACGCCAGCGCCGTGCAGCACCGTGATCTGGCGCGCCGTGCAGTGCGTGAATCGCTGGTTCTGCTGAAGAACGAAGACCATGCACTGCCGCTGCGCCGCGATGCGCGTGTGCTGGTGGTGGGCAAGGGCGCCGACAACATCGGTGACCAGTCCGGTGGCTGGTCGCTGACCTGGCAGGGCACCGAAAACAGGAATGCCGATTTCCCCAACGCCGATTCGGTGCTGGGCGCGTTGCGCGCTGAACTGGGCGCGGACAAGGTCAGCTACAGCGCCGATGGCCAGGGCATCGATCCGAAGGCGTTTGACGTGGTGCTGGCGGTGATTGGCGAAACGCCGTATGCGGAAACCAACGGTGACATCCTCGCCTCGGACACCGTGAGCCACAGCCGTGCCTACCCGCAGGACCTGGCCGCACTGAAGGCCGCCGCTGCGACCGGCAAGCCGGTGGTGACGGTCTATCTGTCCGGCCGTCCGATGTACACCAACGACCTGTTGAATCTGTCCAGCGCCTTCGTTGCGGCCTGGCTGCCGGGTACCGAAGGCAAGGGCGTGACCGATGTGCTGGTGGCCGGCAAGGGCGGCCAACCCGCGCACGACTTCCGTGGCCGCCTCAGCTTCCCGTGGCCGGGCGTGCCGTGCCCGGCCCCGATCGACCAGCCCGACGCGAAGAAGCCGTCGCTGTTCGCGCTCGGCTATGGCCTCAGCTACGCCAAGGGTGGCAAGGTCGCCAGGCTGGCCGAGGCCGACCCGGACAGCTGCGGCGAAGTGACCGTGCTGCCGATCTTCAACCGTGCCGACACGCCGCCGTTCGCGCTGCACGTGGCGGCTGCCGGTGCGACCCAGCCGCTGGGCAGCGACCTCAACGCCACCCTGCGCTGGCCCACCGCCAAGCCGGTGGTGCAGGTGCGCACCGTGCAGGTGAACACCCAGCAGGACGCCAAGGAAGTGACCTGGCTGGCCCCCGCGCAGCTGATCGCACGCAGCACCTCGCGCCGCAACCTGGGCGCCCTGGCGCGCAGCAGCGGTGCGCTGCAGTTCGATGTGCAGCTGGCGCAGCGACCTGCTTCGCCGGTGAAGGTGACCATGCAGTGCGGCAGTGGCTGCGAGGGTGGGGTGGACATCGCCCCGCTGCTGGCCAAGCTCTCGCCCGGGCAGAAGCAGACGGTGACCGTGCCGCTGGCGTGCTTCGCCAAACAGGGTGTTGCCCTGGGCGCGGTGGAAGCCCCGTTCGTGGTGACTGCGGACACGCCGTTCGCGGCGGCCTTCACCCAGGTCAAGCTGACCGCCAACACGGCCAACGCCGAGGGTGCGGTGGCCTGCCCGTGAGCCGTGCGCCCGCGCCGGCGCACGCCGGTGCGGGCGGCAAAACGGGATGCTGTTCTGTCCGTTGATCCTGGTGCGCCGTTACACTGGCGCACCAGGAAGCGATCCGCGCATGGCGTGGATCCACACACAAGGACGATCATGCGACGTTTGTTCCAGAGCGTGAGGCTGCAGCCTTACGCTTCCACCATCGACATCACGTCTGTCACCGAAGCGCGGGCCCTGCTGGATTACCTGCAGAAGGGTGCCTATGCGCAGGCTGCGGCCATGATGGCCGGGCTTCACGAAGGCAGCGAGGTGAATTTCTATTACTACCTCGGCCAACAGGTGCAGGCACCTGCGCTGGCCGCGCAGTGGCGCGCACACGAACCCGATTCCCCCCACGCCGCACTGCTGCTGGCCTTTGCCGAGCTGGGCGAGGGCTGGCGCCTGCGTGGCGAGACCTATTACCACGAGATTCCCGAGGATCGCAAACGTGCTTTCCCGCTGAAGTTCCAGGCTGCACAGCGGTTGTTCAAGGAACTAGCCGGACGCGCGGAGGCACCGCCGCTGGCGTTCTATGGCCTGCTGCACTGTGATGTGGTGTGCGGCATCGAACGTGATGCACGTGGCGAGCGGTTCGCCCAGGTGATGGCGCTGGCGCCCTTCCATGCACCTTCGGTCTACATCATGGCCAAGGCCAGCATGGAGAAGTGGAGCGGCAGCGACGAGCAAATGTGGGCGTACCTGCATTGGATCAGCGAACACGCCCCGCGTGGCCGCGACGCACATGCGGCGATCGCGGCGCACGTCGTGGAATGGACCTACCCATGGATGGATGAGTGCGACGCGCCGCTGGACATTGTCGGCGCGGTGCGTGCAGCCAACGTGCCGGGCCTTGCGGATCTGGTGCGCAAGGCCCTGCTGGACTGGCTGGACGTGGAGCCTGCTGGTCTGCAGCGCGCGCTGTCGGCCTGCACGTCCACGCGCGAGCGCCGCTATCGCGCCGACTTCGCGCTGGCGCTGTACTTCGCCGGTGCCTGGGAAGAGGCGCGGCTGGTGATGAAGGCGCAGGGCGGCAAGGTGCCGGTCGAACCGTGGTGCCACCTTGCCTATCGCGGCGACAGCAAGCTCAGCGAAATGCTGGGCGGCAGCCTGCGATGTGCCGGCCTGGCCCACGACCGCATCTGCCGTGACCTCGGCCTGGACCCGCGCGAGGTCTGTGCATAGTGCCCCCGCCGGGCACGGCCCGGCGCTATCGGTAGATCCACGCCATGCGTGGATGGGCCTTCCCGAAAACAAAAAAAAGCCCCGCAATGCGGGGCTTTCTTCTTATCGCTTCATGGAACCGAAGAACTCGTCGTTGGACTTGGTGTTCTTCATCTTGTCCAGCAGGAATTCCATCGCGGCCATTTCATCCATCGGATGCAGCAGCTTGCGCAGAATCCAGATCTTCTGCAGCAGTTCCGGTTCGATCAGCAGGTCTTCGCGGCGGGTGCCCGAACGGTTGATGTCGATGGCCGGGAACACGCGCTTTTCAGCAATGCGACGGCTCAGGTGCACTTCGCTGTTGCCGGTGCCCTTGAACTCTTCGTAGATCACCTCGTCCATCTTCGAGCCGGTGTCGACCAGCGCGGTGGCGATGATGGTCAGGCTGCCGCCTTCTTCCACGTTGCGCGCGGCACCAAAGAAGCGCTTCGGGCGGTGCAGGGCGTTGGCGTCCACGCCACCGGTCAGCACCTTGCCCGAGCTGGGCACCACGTTGTTGTAGGCGCGGGCCAGGCGGGTGATCGAGTCGAGCAGGATCACCACGTCCTTCTTGTGCTCGACCAGGCGCTTGGCGCGCTCGATGACCATTTCGGCCACCTGCACGTGGCGCGCGGCCGGTTCGTCGAAGGTCGAGCTGATGACCTCGCCGCGCACCGTGCGCTGCATTTCGGTCACTTCTTCCGGGCGCTCGTCGATCAGCAGCACGATCAGGTGCACGTCCGGGTGGTTGGTGGTGATGGCCGTGGCCACCTGCTGCATCATCATCGTTTTACCGGCCTTCGGCTGGGAAACGATGAGCGAGCGCTGGCCCTTGCCCTGCGGTGCCATCAGGTCGAGGATGCGGCCGGTGATGTCTTCCGACGAACCGTTGCCGCGCTCCAGAGTGAAGCGGCGACGCGGGAACAGCGGGGTCAGGTTCTCGAACAGCACCTTGTTCTTCGACGCTTCGATCGGCTCACCGTTGATGGTGTCGACGATGTTCAGTGCGAAGTAGCGCTCGCCGTCCTTCGGGAAGCGGATGCGGCCGGAAATGTGGTCGCCGGTGCGCAGGTTGAAGCGGCGGATCTGGCTGGGCGAGATGTAGGTGTCGTCCGGGCCGGCCAGATAGCTGGCCTCGGCCGCGCGCAGGAAACCGAAACCGTCGGGAAGGATTTCCAGCACGCCGTCGGCGGCGACGCCGTCACCGTGGCGGGTCAGCACCTTCAGCAGGGCGAAGATCACGTCCTGCTTGCGGGCGCGGGCGACGCCTTCGGAAATCTGCAGCTGCTCGGCGATTTCCAGCAGCTTCTGCGCCGGCATGCGCTTGAGGTCGCTCAGCGAATAGACCGGGAAGCCTTCCGGCACGTTGGCGTGCGGGCGCGGCACGAAGGGCTGCTGCTCGCCGCCGTCCTGCGGCATGCCGTCATCGCGGCCACCGCGGTTGCGGTCACGGTCGCGGCGGTTGCGGAAGCGGTCGCGGCGGTTGCCCTGGCCCTGCTGGCCGTTCTGGCCACCCTGGTTGTAGGGGTTGTTGTTCTGGCCCTGGTTCTGGCCACCGCCCTGATGGTGCTGCTGGCGCGGCTGGCCGGATTCGCGGCCTTCGCCGCCATCACCACCGCCGGCGGCGGGGGCTTCAGCAGCAGGCGCGCTCGGCGCGGGGGTGGCTACGGGGGCGGCGGCTGCGGCCGGTGCCGACGCGTCGGGCGCGGCTGCCAGCGGCAGGGTCGGCTGCGCGGGGGCAGCACTGGTTTCGGCGGCAGCCGGTGCGGCGGCCTTGCTCACGCGGGGCTTGCGCACGCGCTTTTCGGCGGGCGCATCGGCGCTGCCGGTTTCAGGAGTGTTATCGGACAAGAGCGTTATTCCTCGCTTGAAGGTGCGAGCGCCCGGCTGGGGCGGCGAACGTTGGGAATGGGTCTGGAAGAAACTGCGTCCAGAGGGTGCGGCACGCGAACGCGGCCGGATATGCCGACACTATCATCGGCCTGCAGCGCCATGCAAGGGCTGCGGGGAACTGCATTCATGCGGGCGCGGGGCGCCCCGCGGCAGCCGCGGTCAGCGGCTGCCGTGGAACAGCAGGATCAGGCCAGGGCCTTGTCCAGCAGGCCGGCCAGCTGGGCCTTGCCCACCGCACCGATCTGCTCGCCGACCTTCTCGCCGTCCTTGAAGACGACCAGGTACGGGATCGAACGCACGTGGTACTTGGCGGCCAGCGCACGATTGTTGTCGACGTTGACCTTGGCGATCTTGGCGCGGCCCTGGTAGGCGTCAGCCAGTTCGTCCAGCGCCGGGGCGATCATCTTGCAGGGGCCACACCATTCGGCCCAGAAATCGACCAGCACCGGTTCCTTGGAATTCAGTACGGCGCTATCAAAGTCGGCATCGCCGACGTGTACAACCTTGTCGCTCATCTTGGTTTCTCGTCTTGGATTGCACCCGGCCAGGCCGGAGGTGGGTGAACTGGGCCATGCCCGGTGGCGCGACCCTCGTCGTTGCCTCGCGGCGGTCTGCCGCGGTGCGTTCGGCGGGATGCCTGGACGCTCACGGCCGGCAGTGTACCCCTATCGCGGGGCGGGGACAGTTGCTGGCTGGAACCCAGCGTATCGTGATCGTGGTGGACCCCGGTATGTGTCGGATTTCACTGTCTCCCAGCAGATGGGGATGGCATCGGGACGGGGCCAGTGGCCGCGTCGGTGCCGTTCAAGTGGCGTGTGGCTGGGTGAAGATGCCGTCCCTGCGAGGCGTCTCCAGAAGCAGTGAGACGGGTGGTTCCGGTTTGCCGGCCCGAGTGCGTTAAACTGGGTCATTGTGCGGCGTGCGGACCGGCTGGTCCCCGCCCCCCAACCCGCCGCAGGGGCCGCAGTTTGCGACGGTGCCCCCCAGACGATGAAGTGCCAGCCGCCCCGAGGGCCGGCGGCCATACCAAGACGGACTCATGAGCGACAAACCGCTGACCGATTTGACCTTTTCCTCCTTTGAGCTGCATCCGGCCCTGCAGGCTGGCCTTGAAGGAGCCGGATTCACCCGCTGCACCCCGATCCAGGCGCTGACCCTGCCGGTCGCGCTGCCCGGTGGTGATGTCGCCGGCCAGGCCCAGACCGGCACCGGCAAGACCCTGGCCTTCCTGGTTGCTGTCGTGAACCGCCTGCTGACCCGTCCGGCCCTGGCCGACCGCAAGCCGGAAGACCCGCGCGCGCTGATCCTGGCCCCGACCCGCGAACTGGCCATCCAGATCCACAAGGATGCGGTGAAGTTCGGTTCTGACCTGGGCCTGCGTTTCGCCCTGGTCTACGGCGGCGTGGACTACGACAAGCAGCGCGAGCTGCTGCAGCAGGGCGTGGACGTCATCATCGCCACCCCGGGCCGCCTGATCGACTACGTCAAGCAGCACAAGGTGGTGTCGCTGCATGCCTGCGAGATCTGCGTGCTGGACGAAGCCGACCGCATGTTCGACCTGGGCTTCATCAAGGACATCCGCTTCCTGCTGCGCCGCATGCCGGAGCGCACCACCCGCCAGACCCTGCTGTTCAGCGCCACCCTCAGCCACCGCGTGCTGGAGCTGGCCTACGAGCACATGAACGAGCCGCAGAAGCTGGTGGTCGAAGCCGAGACCATCACCGCCGCGCGCGTGCGCCAGCGCATCTACTTCCCGGCCGATGACGAGAAGATCCCGCTGCTGCTGGGCCTGCTGTCGCGCAGCGAAGGCGCGCGCACCATGGTCTTCGTCAACACCAAGGTGTTCGTCGAGCGCGTGGCCCGTTCGCTGGAAAAGGCCGGCTACCGCGTCGGCGTGCTGTCCGGTGACGTGCCGCAGAAGAAGCGCGAGAGCCTGCTCAACCGCTTCCAGAAGGGCCAGCTGGAAATCCTGGTGGCCACCGACGTGGCCGCCCGCGGCCTGCATATCGACGGCATCAAGTACGTCTACAACTACGACCTGCCGTTCGACGCCGAAGACTACGTGCACCGCATCGGCCGTACCGCGCGCCTGGGCGAAGAGGGTGATGCGATCAGCTTCGCCTGCGAGCGCTACGCGATGGGCCTGCCGGACATCGAGGCGTACATCGAGCAGAAGATTCCGTCCGAGCCGGTCACCAAGGAACTGATGACCCCGCTGCCGCGCCCGGAACGCCCGGCCCCGGCCGCAGGCGAGGAAGGCGACGACAACGAAAGCGTGGGCCAGATCTTCCGCGAAGCGCGCGAAGCCCGCGCTGCCGAGGAAGAGCGTCGAGGCGGTGGCCGCAGTGGCGGCCGTTCCGGCAGCGGCGGTGGTGGCCGTGGTGGTCGCGATGGTGAGCGCAGCGGCGAACGCCGCGCGCGTGGCCCGCGCAAGCCGCGCGTGGAAGGCGAGCAGGGCGCTGCCGCGCCGGTCGCCGGTGCCGAAGGCGCCGCCGCCCAGGCCCCGCGTCCGCCGCGCCCGCCGCGTGCCGAAGGCGCACCGGAAGGTGCGGTGGACGGCGAGCACAAGCCGCGCAAGCGTCGTCGTCGTCGCCACGGCCGTCCGGTCGAAGGTGCCGAGGGCGTGCAGGGCAACAGCAACGGCCCGGTCACCCCGGTGCAGGTGGTGGCCAAGCCGGTGCGTACCGCGGCCGACACCGGTGACTCGTTCCTGACCCGCATCGGCCGCAAGATCCGCCGGATGCTGTCGGGCAACTGAGCCGCCGATGGTGGGTGCGGACCTGGGTCCGCACTGAGCCGAGCATGGGCTCGGCTCTACAGCCCCCATGCCGCCCTGTAGAGCCGAGCCTACGCTCGGCTGCTCCTGCGGCTACCACCCATCGCCCCACCATCTCCACGATGTCGCGCCGCTCCTGCATAATCGGGGCATGAGTGTCCTGCGCTTCGACAATGTCAGCAAACAGTACGCCGGTGGCCACGAAGCCCTGACCGATGTCAGCTTCGAAGTGGCCCCCGGCGAAATGCTGTTCGTCACCGGCCATTCCGGGGCGGGCAAGAGCACCCTGCTCAAGTTGATCCACCTGGACGAGCGGCCCAGCCGCGGCGCCGTGGTGTTCGACGAGCGCAACCTGCTGAAGGTGCGCGGCGATGACATCCCGCGCCACCGGCGCGCGGTGGGGGCGGTCTACCAGGACCATCGCCTGCTGATGGACCGCTCCATCGCCGAGAACGTAGCGCTGCCGCTGATCCTGCGCGGCACCCGCCGCGGCGACATCGGCAAGCGCGTGCGTTCGGTGCTGGAACGCATGGGCCTGGGGCACCGCGAAAAGGCGCTGCCCTCGCAGCTGTCAGCCGGTGAACAGCAACGCGTGGGCATCGCCCGCGCGATCGTCGGCGAACCCAAGCTGCTGGTGGCCGACGAGCCGACCGGCAACCTCGACCCGACGCTGGCGGCGGAAATCATGGCCCTGTTCGCCGAACTGCCGTCGCGCGGTACCAGCGTACTGGTGGTCAGCCACGACCTGCCGCTGCTGCGGCGCATGCGCAAGCGTGTGCTGATCCTCGACCATGGCCGGCTGGCGGACGACATCTCGCCGCAGGACCTGGCGGAGTAACCCATGGGCAAGAACGAAAACAGCGAAGCCGCCGCACCCTCGCGCCTGGGCGTGTGGTTCCACCACCACGCCCACAGCGTGGTGTTCAGCCTGGGCCGCGCCTGCCGCAAGCCGTGGGCGACGCTGCTGACGGTAATGGTCATGGCGCTGGCGCTGGCCCTGCCGCTGGGCCTGTCCATCGCCTTGGACAACCTCAAGCAGTTCGCCGGCAGCGTGCAGCAGTCGCGCGACATCAATGTGTTCCTGAAGGCCGACGTGGATGGACCGGGGGCGCTGCGCCTGGCCGGCGAGCTGCGCGACCGCCAGGACGTGGCCAACGTGGCCGTGCGTACGCCCGAACAGGGCCTGCAGGAACTGCGCGATGCCGGCCTCGGCGAGGCCATCGATGCACTCAACGACAACCCGCTGCCGTCGCTGCTGGTGGTCACCCCGGGCCAGGGCCAGGATGACGCGAGGCTGGCGCGCGCGCTGGAAAGCCTGCCGGGGGCCGACCTGGTGCAGCACGACGCCCTGTGGCGGCAGCGTCTGGATGCCTGGCTGGCCTTTGGTGCGCGCCTGGTGCAGGTGCTGTCCGCGCTGCTCGGCGCCGGTGCCGCGCTGGTGGTGGGCAACACCGTACGCCTGGACATCCAGGCCCGCCGCGAGGAAATCGGTGTGCTGCAGCTGCTGGGCGCCAGCGATGGTTTCATCCGCCGCCCGTTCCTGTACCTGGGCGCCTGGTATGGCCTGGGCGCCGGCGCGGTCGCGCTGGCCCTGATCGGTGTGGCCGGTGCCGCCCTGCGTGCGCCGCTGGCCGAGCTGTCGCGCAGCTATGGCAGCCCGTTCGTCCTGCACGGCCTGGACCTGCTGCACGGCAGCCTGGTGCTGCTCGGCACCCTGCTGCTGGGCTGGCTGGGTGCCTGGCTGGTGACCGGTCATTTCCTCCGCCAGACCCGCCCCACCGACACCTGAGACCAGCATGCAGCCGCAAGCGTTGAAGCACCTTGAAGGGCCCGCGACGCGGGTGATGGTGGTCGATGGTTCCAAGCTGGTCCGCAAGCTGATCGCTGACGTCCTGCAGCGCGACCTGCCGGGCGTGGAGGTGATCGGCTGCGACAGCATCGAAGAAGCGCAGAAGGTGCTGGCACAGGGCCCGGTGGACCTGGTCACGACCTCGCTGACCCTGCGCGACGGCGATGGCCTGGCGTTGGCCAAGCGCGTGCGTGAAGCCGCCGGCCAGGCCTACGTGCCGGTGATCGTGGTCTCCGGCGATGCGCAGCAGCACCTGGAACAACGCCGCTTCACCGAGTTCGTCACCGACTATTTCGACAAGGCACTCGGCCACGAGGCGCTGGCGACCTTCATCCGCGGCTACGTGCAGCCGCAGACCATTCCCGGCGCCACCATCCTCTACGTCGAGGACAGCCGTGTGGTGGCCGAGGCGACCAAGCGCATGCTCGAGCGGCAGCAGTTGAACGTGCTGCATGTGGTCAGTGCCGAGGAAGCCTTCACCCTGCTCACCGCCGAATCGCTGGGCCGCAGCCGCCACCGCATCGACCTGGTGCTGACCGATGTCACCCTGAAGGGGGAACTGAGCGGCCGCGATGTGGTGCAGCGCGTGCGCGTGGATTTCGGCTACGGCAAGCGCCGCCTGCCGGTGCTGGTGATGACCGGCGACGGCAACCCGCACAACCAGACCGGGCTGCTGCAGGCCGGTGCCAACGATCTGGTGCTCAAGCCGATCGAGGAGCGCCTGCTGGTGACCAAGGTGCTGTTCCAGCTGCGGCTGGCCCGTTTGAATGATGGACCCCTGTTGCGATAGAAGTGGCGCGATGACCGATGACGTAGTGGACACCCCGACGATCCAGCTGGAACCGAGCTGGAAGCAGCACGTCGGTGATTACCTGTTGCAGCCGCAGATGCGCGAGCTGTCCGCCTTCCTGCGCCAGCGCAAGGCGGCCGGTGCGGCGGTGTTCCCACCGGGCCCGCAGATCTTCGCCGCCTTCGACGCCACGCCGTTCGAGCAGGTGAAGGTGGTGATCCTCGGCCAGGACCCGTACCACGGCCGCGGCCAGGCCCATGGCCTGAGCTTCTCGGTGGCGCCGGGCGTACCGGTGCCGCCGTCGCTGCTGAACATCTACAAGGAAATCGAAGGCGACCTGGGTATCGCCCGCCCCGACCACGGCTGCCTGGTGCCCTGGGCACAGCGCGGCGTGCTGCTGCTCAACGCGGTGCTGACGGTGGAGGAGGGCCAGGCCGGTGCCCACCAGGGGCGTGGCTGGGAAGGCTTCACCGACCATGTGGTGGATGTGCTCAACCGCGAGCGCGACGGACTGGTGTTCATGCTCTGGGGCGCGTACGCGCAGAAGAAGGGCAAGGTGATCGACACCCGTCGCCACCGCGTGCTGAAGTCGCCGCACCCCTCGCCGCTGTCGGCGCACCGCGGCTTCCTCGGCTGCCGGCATTTTTCGATGGCCAACGAGTACCTGCAGCGCCAGGGCCAGGCACCGATCGACTGGTCACTGCCGCCGCGCGCCGCACTCTGACAGCGCGCGGGCCCGACCCTACTCGGTCAGCATTTCGATGATGGCGTGGGCGACCTGCCGCTTGCGCGGCGGCAGCCGCCGCAGCAGCACCAGGATCGCGCTTTCCTGGGTGTTGCGTGCCGCGTCGATCACGACAGATTCCGGAGCGGCCAGTTCGCCCTCCTCGGGGCGCCCGGGGCCGCGCCCGGTGGCCAGCCACTCAAAATGAACCTCGGTCACGATGGCAATTTTTGAGAGATGCTGCACACTGGGAACGGTACCTCCGTCACGTTCCCATTGAGCGACGGCGCTACGCCGGACGCCGCAGTGCAACGACAACTGCATCTGGGATAGGCCAGCCGTTAATCGGGCCCGACGGATTCTGTCGCACATAGCCTGCATTTTTCACCCCCTCTCCATGTTCGGTAAGCGCTGCTTCCCTGGCAGCAATACTTTTTCTGCGTGTACAGAACTGCTGTCCCTTTCTGCACCTTCCGAGGCCTGCGCGCCGTCATTGCGTGCCAGTAAGCGCCTCTTCCCCCTGATTTCACGCCGTCTTGTTTGACGGCATTTCGTTGCCTCGCATTAATCACACCGAACCGGCAATGAACGCAGTCCTGGACGGGCAGCGACACCGGCAGAGCGATTTCGCCAGGGCGACGTGCGGATTGACGTCGCTACGGTAAGCCTCTGCCCCAATTCGGCGGAGACGGATGCATGGTTAATGTGAAGAGCGTGAAAGCATCGTCATTGCGCTGGCCGGCAATGGTGCTGCTTGTCGTTCTGGTAATGCTCTCCTGCCTGGGTCGCGCGTCGGCCCAGTCCGCCTGCACCGCCGGGGCCTGTGTCAGTGCCGGGCCGCGGCTGGTCTCGGTCGATTCGACCCAGAGCCCGATCCTCAACCTGCTGTTCGGTGCGCTGCTGCCCGGCACCAGTCTCAACCTGAGCGTGGCCGACTGGAACAGCCTGGCCGGCGCCAACGTCAATCTCAACGCACTGCTGACCCAGCTCAACGGCGGCGTCACCGTCAGCGACCCCAGCCAGGTGCTCAACACCAACATCACCCTGGGCCAGCTGCGTGCAGCCATGGTGCAGGTGCTGCAGGCCGACGGCCAGACCGCCGCCGCCAATGTGCTCAACGCACTGCCGCTGGGTGTGGCGGGCACGTCCGGCAGCATCCGCCTGGCCGATATCCTGCAGGTCTCGCTGCCCACCGGTTCGCTCACCACGGTGCGCCTGAACGTACTGGACCTGATTACCGGTGGCGTGCAGCTCTACAACTTCCGCAACGTACTGACCACACCGACGCCGATTGCGGTGAACACCGCTGCCCTGGGCCTCAACGGCGTGGCCAACGTGCGCCTGTGGGCCCAGGTGATCGAGCCGCCCAGCTACAACTGCGGCACTGTGGGTGCGGCGTTCCACAGTGCGGCCATCCGCATCAAGCTGGACATGGATCTGGTCCAGGGCCTGAATACCGGCACCCTCACCGCCGCACTGAACGGCCTGAATCTGCTCGGCGTATCGCTGTCCAACACCAGCGTCAGCGCCGATGTACTGCACCTGCAGGTCTACGCCGATGTCGCGCGCGCCGAAGGTTCGATCTCGGCGGTGAACCTGGTCGGCAACGCGGTGACGCTGCAGGCGCGGCCGGGCCTGGTGAACCTGTATGTCGGCCAGATCAGCGACGCCACCTTCTTCAACCGCAGCACCGTGCTGACCGACACCGCGCTCACCGCCGCCACGCTGACCAACCTCAGCGTGAAGGTGCGGGTAGGCGTGACCGTGCTCGGCGCAGTGGTCCCGGTGGCCGACATCACCATTCCCATCGCGGTGGGTATCCGCGGCTATGCCACCGCGACCCCGGGCCTGCAGAGCGCCAGCTTCACCGGGCCGTATCCACAGACGCGCACGCTCACCGCCGGCACGGTAAGCGCGGCCACGCTCGTTTCCACCCTGGTCAATTCACTCAGCATCCAGCTCACCGCCGGCAATCCACAGGTGACCCTGCTGGGGTCGCTGCCGCTGCCGCTGCCGGTGGCCGACCTGGTCAACGGCATCGTCAACACCCTGCTGACGCCGGTACGCACCCTGGTCAACGCGCTGGTGACACCGGTGCTGACTGCCGTGCTGGGCGGGGTGGTCGACAACCTGCTCGGCCTGCTCGGCATCCGCGTGGGCCAGGCGGTGTTCACCGTCGAAGGCGTGACCCAGGCCTGCGCCGCCACCCTGCAGCTGGTGAAGGACCTGCAGCCGACCAGTGACACCGGCCGCTTCAACCTGTCCATCACCTACAACGGCAGCACGGTCGGCTCGGCCAGCAACGTCGGCAACAACGGCGCCACGGCCGCCATCATCACTGTGCCCGGCGGCAGCTACGCGCTGGCCGAAGCCGCCGCAGCGGGCACCACGCTGACCCGCTATGCCAGCACCTGGCAGTGCACCGACCAGAACAGCACGGTGGTGTCCTCCGGCAGTGGCAGCAGTTTCACCCTGCAGGCGCCGGCCATGACGGCTACCGCCACCACCCTGGTCTGCCGCATCACCAACCGTACGCGGCAGGCCGATCTGTCGATCACCAAGAGCGATGGCAGCGGCACCTACACGCCGGGTGGCACCGCGACGTACACGCTGCAGGTCGTCAACAACGGGCCCGATGCAGTGACCAATGCGACGGTCACCGACACCCTGCCCAACGGCACCACGCTGCGCGGCGCTTGGACGTGCAGTGCGACCAGCGGCAGTACCTGCGCGGCGGCCAGTGGCGGCGCGGTGGGCGGCAACGCGGTGAACGTGGGCGTGAACCTGGTCAACGGTGGCCAGGCAACGATCAGCGTGCCAGTGAGCTTCAGCAGCAACCCGGGCGCGTACTAGCGCGCGGTGCAGTGCAGTGCGCACGGGGAATGCCCTGTGCGCGGGTGAAGGACGGGACCACCGATGCCGGATGCCTGCAGCAGGCGACGGCGTGCATTCGAGGACGGGCGCATGGCAGCAACAGGCAGGCAGGGCAGGGCAGGCAGGGCATCGGCAGGCATCGCGCATGCCGTGGCCGTGCTGGCGTTGCTGCTGCCGCCGCCGCTGCTTGCACAGAGCTACCCGAACCCGCTGAACAACACCGCCACGGTGACCGCACCGACCGACGTGGCCGACCCCACGCCGGGCAACAACAGCGCTACCGACACCAACGCGCTGGCCCTGCAGGCACAGCTGAGCGTAAGCAAGAGCCTGACCAGTGCCACGCCGGTGGCAGCGGGTGGCCCGGTGCAATACCGCATCCAGGTGAACAACGCCGGCCCGTCCGCGGCCAGTGGTGTTGCCGTGGTCGATACGGTGTCCTCGCTGCTGACCGGCGTGACCTGGACCTGCCAGCCGACCACGGCGGCATCGTCGTGCGCGCAGCCCAGTGGCAGCGGCAACGCGGTGAACGTGCTGGTCAACGTGGGCGTGGGTGACAGCGTGGTGCTGCTGGTGAATGGCACGGCACCGGCAGCAGCGACCCCGGCCACGGTGCCGGCCAACACGGTTTCGCTGGTGCTGCCTTCGGGCACGACCGACCCGACACCGGGTGATAACAGCGCCACCACGCCGGCCGTGCCGGTGCAGGCCAACGCGCTGGTCGCGGTCAACGACAGCTTCGCCACGCCCATTTCCTCCACCAGCGGTGGCAGCACGCCGACGGTGCTGGGCAACGACACCCTGAACGGCCAGCCGGTGGTTGGGGCCAACCTGATCATCTCGCTGCAGAACGCGCCGGCAGGCTTCACCATCAACAGTGCCGGCGTCATCGCGGTGCCGGCCGGTGCTGCGGCGGGTGCGACGTCGATCGGCTACCAGATCTGCGAGAACGCCTCGCCGACCAACTGCGCCACCGCCACGGCGAGCCTGGTCATCGCGCCCACCGCGGTGAACGACAGCATCAACGCGCAGGCAGGCGCCACGACGGTCACCGGCAATCTGGCGGCCAACGACAACGCACCTGCCGGCGCCACCTACAGCGCGTCGGGTGCACCGGTTGCGGGTGCCACCATCAGCAGCACCGGCACGCTGACCTACGCGCCCGCCGGCGGCATTACCCAGCCGGTATCGATTCCCTACCAGGTGTGCCTGCCAGCGCCCAATGGCAGTGTCTGCACCACCGCGACCGCCGCGGTGCTGGTCAACGCCAACGTGCTGGTCGCCAACGACGATACCTTTGCCACGCCGCTGCCGCCGGGCGCGGGCGGTACCACGCCCAGCGTGCTGGACAACGACACCTTCGACGGCAATGCGGTGCCGCAGGCCGGGGTGACGCTCAGCCTGGTCGGCGCGCCCAGCGGCTTCTCGATCAACCCCAACGGCACCATCGTCGTGCCGGCCACCGCCACGGCAGGGCCGCTGGCGCTCACCTACCGGTTCTGCGACAACGCCACGCCAACCAACTGCGCCACGGCCACCGCCAACCTGGTGATCAGCCCCGATGCGGTGAACGATGCGGTGAGCACCCCGGGCGGTGGCCGACCGGTCACCGGCACCCTGGCGGGCAATGACAATTTCGCCAGCGGCTCGATCTTCAGCCTGGGCACCCAGGCCACCCGCGGCACGGCCGTGGTCAACGCCGATGGTACCTTCACCTATACCCCGGCCAACGCCAATACCGGCCCGGACACCTTCACTTACCAGCTGTGCCTGCCGGCACCGAATGGCAGCGTCTGCGATACCGCGACGGTGACCGTGAGCGTGGCCGCCAACCAGCTGGCCGCCGCCGATGATCTGTTCGCCACGCCGCTGCAGCCGGGCACGACCACCGCCACCAGCCTGCTCGGCAATGACACGCTCAACGGCACGGCGGTGACGCCGGCGGCGGTGAGCCTGGTGCTCACCGGTGCCCCGGCCAGCATCACCGCCAACGCCGCCGGCCAGCTGCAGGTGGCGGCCGGCGCGGCATCGGGTGCATACACCTTCACCTACCAGATCTGCGAACTTCCGGGTGGTACCAACTGCGCGACCGCCAACGTGCAGCTGGTCATCGCCCCTGATGCGGTGGATGACAGCTTCACCGCAACGGCCGGTGTGGCATTGACCAGCGCGGTGGCCGGCAATGACAACGTGCCGGCGGGTTCGCAGTTCAGCCTGCTGTCCGGTGCCGCCCACGGTACGGTCAGCGTCAATGCCGATGGCAGCTTCAGCTATACCGCGCAGGGCACGTACGCCGGCGCGGACAGCTTCCGTTACCAGGTCTGCCTGCCAGCGCCCAATGGCGGCATCTGCGATGCAGCCACGGTGACCGTCAATGTGGCCGTCGCCGCGGTGGTGGCCGGCAATGACGACTTCACCGCCGCGCCTGTGCCCGGCACCGGTGGCACCACCGCCAGCGTGCTGGCCAACGACACCCTCAACGGTGTGGCGATCACTGCCGCGCAGGCCACCCTGTCGCTGATCAATACCCCGCCGGCCGGCTTCACCCTGGCGCCTACCGGTGAACTGCAGGTGCCTGCGGGATCATCGGCCGGCCCGCTCAGCCTGACCTACCAGCTGTGCCAGGCCGGCACCAGCAACTGCGCTACGGCCACCATCGCCTTGGTGATCGCGCCGCAGGCGGTGGCCGACAGCTTCACTACCCAGGTCGGCCGCGCGGTCAGTGGCAATGTCGGGGTGAATGATCGTGTGGCCGCCGGCAGCACCTATGCGGTCACCGGCACCGCGCCGTCGGGCCTGGTGTTCAACGCCGATGGCAGCTTCACCTACACGCCCCCGGCGCAGTACACCGGTACCACGACGTTCACCTACCAGGCCTGCCTGGCTGCCCCGTACAGCACCGTCTGCAGCACGGCCACGGCGACCCTCAACGTCAACGCCGGCACGCTGGTGGCCAATGACGATGATTTCCGCGCGAGCCTGCTGAATCCGGCCACCGGTGGCACCACCGTCAGTGTGCTGGCCAACGACACAATCAATGGCGCGATTCCGCCGGCCCCGGCCGAAGTGATCCTGAGCCTGCTGGGTGCGCCGGGCGGCTATGTGCTCAACCCCAACGGTACGATCTCGGTGCCGGCTGGTGCCGCCGCAGGCGCAGTGAACTTCAGCTACCGCATGTGCGAGGCCGCGCTGCCGACCAACTGCGATGACGGTGCGGTGCAGCTGCTGCTGGCGCCGGTCGCGGTGAACGACAACGTGAGCACTGCCGTCGGCGTGCCGGTCAGCGGCAATGTCGCCAGCAATGACAACGTCCCCGCCGGTGCCACCTTCAGCGTCACCGGCACCGCACCGGCCGGCCTGGTGCTGGCCGCCAACGGTGCGTTCACCTACACGCCGCCGGCCGGCACCCAGGGCATCGTCACCTTCGCCTACCAGGCCTGCCTGCCGGCGCCGAATGGCACGGTCTGCGCGGGCGCGACGGTCACCCTCAACGTCAACGCCGGCACCCTGGTCGCCGCTGACGATGACTTCCGTGCCACGCCGATCGGTGCCGGTGGTGGCAGCACCGTGTCGGTGCTGCTCAATGACAGCCTCAATGGCACCCAGCCGCCGGCATCGGCCGATGTGCTGCTGGGCCTGGTCGGTGCGCCGTCGGGCTTCAGCCTGGATGCCAACGGCGTGTTGAACATCGATGCAGGCGTGCCATCCGGTGCGCTGACGTTGACCTACCAGTTGTGCGAGACCGCGCTGCCGGGCAACTGCGATTCGGCGCAGATCCGCCTGGTGGTGTCGCCCACTGCGGTGGCCGATGTGTTCTCCACGCCGGCCGGGCAGCTGCTGTCGGGCAGCGTGGCCAGCAATGACAACGCGCCGGTGGGCGCGGTGTTCACCGTGTCCGGCACCACGCCGGCCGGCCTGCTGCTGGGCCGCGACGGCACCTTCCAGTACACCCCGCCGGCCGGTTTCACCGGGCCGGTCAGCTTCAGTTACCAGGCCTGCCTGCCGGAACCGGACAGCGCGCTGTGCAGCACGGCCGGGGCGACCATCAACGTCAACGCCGGCACCCTGGTGGCGGTGGACGACGACTTCAGTGGCACGCCGTTGGCGCCGGGCGCGACCAGCGGCACCAGCGTGCTGGCCAATGACAGCCTCAACGGCAGCGTACCGCCGCCGGCCGGCAGCGTTGCCCTGACCCTGGTGGGCGCGCCGTCGGGCTACGCACTCACCGCTGCGGGCCTGCTGCAGGTGCCGGCCAGCGCCGCTGCCGGTGCCACGGCGCTGAACTACCAGATCTGCGAAACCGCTGCGCCCAGCAACTGTGCCAGTGCCAGCATCCGCCTGGTGGTGACGCCGTCGGCGCAGAACGACAGTTACTCGACGGCCGCCGGGCAGCCGTTGAACGGCAGTGTCGGTGACAACGACAACGTGCCGGCCGGTGCCGTGTTCACGGTGGTCGGCACCGCTCCGGCCGGGCTCAGCTTCGGCGGCGGTGGCAGCTTCACCTACGTGCCGCCGGTGGGCGCGGCAAGCCCGGTCACGTTCGACTACCAGGTCTGCCTGCCTGCGCCGAACAGCGCGCTGTGTGCGACCGCCAGCGCCAGCATCAACATCACCGTCGGCAGCCTGGCCGCCAATGACGATGACTTCAGCACGGCGCCGGTCAATCCGGTCACCGGTGGCAGCACGCCCTCGGTGCTGCTCAACGATGCGCTGAACGGCAGCACCCCGCCGGCCGCCGCTGATGTTGTGTTGAGCCTGACCGGCGCACCGGCGGGCATCCGCCTCAATCCCGATGGCACCATCACCGTTGCCGCGGGTGTCCCGGCCGGTGGCCGCACGCTGACCTACCAGCTGTGCGAGGCGGCGGCGCCGGGCAACTGCGCCAACGCCACGCTGCGGCTGGTGGTGGCACCGTCGGCCATCGACGATGCCCTGTCCACGCCGGCCGGCGTGGCCTTGAACGGTTCGGTGGCAACCAACGACAACGTCGGCAGCGGCGCGCTGTTCACCGTGGTTGGCACCGCGCCGACGGGGCTGGCGTTCAACCCGGACGGCAGTTTCGTCTATACCCCGGCGGCCGGCTTCAGTGGCTCTGTCAGCTTCAGCTACCAGGTGTGCCTGGCGGCGCCCGACACCGGCATCTGCGCCAACGCCACGGCCACCGTCAACGTCAACAGCGGCACGCTCGTGGCGGTGGATGACAGCATCGCCGCGCCGGTCGCCGGTGGCAGCGCTACGCCCAGCGTGCTGGGCAACGACACGCTCAATGGTGCGACGCCGGCCGCGACCGATGTGGTGCTCAGCCTGGTCGGCGCGCCGTCCGGTTTCTCGATTGCCGCCGATGGCACGATCACCGTGGCCACCGGCACCGCCGCAGGGGCGGTCTCGCTGACCTACCAGGTCTGTGAAGCCGCCGCTACGACCAACTGCGCCACCGCCAACGTGGCCCTGGTGGTCGCACCGGCGCCGGCCGACGATGCGTTTGCGGTGCAGGCGGGCCTGTCGGTCACCGCCAACGTGGCCGGCAACGACAACATGCCGGTGGGTTCGACCTTCAGCGTGCAGGGCACGCCGCCGGCCGGTGTCACGTTCACTGCCGATGGCGGCGTCACGTACGCGCCGCCGGCCGGCACCACCAGCCCGACCAGCTTCGTCTACCAGGCCTGCCTGCCCGCACCGAACGCGGCGGTATGTGCGACCGCGACGGTGACGTTGAACATCAACAACGGCGCGTTGCTGGCCAACAACGACAACCTCGGCGCCGTTGCCCCGGGCGCTGTCACCGCCAGCGTTCTGGCCAATGACACGCTCAATGGCGTCAGCCCGCCGGCAGCGGCCACTGTGGCACTGACGCTGGTGGGTGCACCGGCCGGCTTCAGCATCAATCCCACCGGTACGCTGTCGGTGCCGGCCGATGCGGCCAGTGGCGCCACCACGCTGACCTACCAGGTGTGCGAAACGGCGGCGGCCAACAACTGCGCGACCGCCAGCATCGCCCTGGTGGTGCGGCCGACGCCGCTGGACGACAGCATCGGTGTGCAGGCCGGGCAGGCCAACACCGGCAACGTGGCCGGCAACGATGCGATGCCTGCAGGCTCCAGCTGGAGCGTGCCGTCGCCGCCGCAGGGCCTCGTGTTCAACGCCAACGGCAGCTTCACCTACACGCCGCCGGCCGGCACCCTGGGCCCGGTCACGTTCAGCTACCAGGCCTGCCTGCCCGCGCCGGATGCGGCGGTGTGTGGCACCGCCACGGCGACCCTCACCATTGCCGTCAGTGCCATCGTTGCCAACGACGATGCCTTCGCTGCGCCGCTGACGGCAGGCTCGGTCACGCCCAGCGTGCTGGCCAACGACGTTCTCAACGGTGCCACGCCGCCGCCGTCCGCGGCCGTGCAGCTGCTGCTGGTCGCGCCGCCAGCCGGCTTCGTCATCAACAGCGATGGCAGCGTGCAGATTCCTGCCGGTGCGGCAGCAGGTGCGACCGCGCTGACCTACCAGCTGTGCGAGACCGCTTCGCCCACCAACTGCGCCACGGCAGCCATCACCTTCGTGGTGACCCCGTCGCCGCAGGCCGATGCGTTTGCCGTGCAGGCCGGCGCCAGCCTGACCGGCGCCAGCGTGGCGAGCAACGACAACCTGCCGGCCGGCTCCACCTGGGTGGTGCAGGGCACCCCGCCGGCCGGGCTGGCGTTCAACGCCGATGGCAGCTTCAGCTACACGCCGCCGGTGGGTACCACCGGTGCGGTCACCTTCACCTACCAGGCCTGCCTGCCGGCACCCAACACTGCGGTGTGCGGTACTGCCACGGCCACCATCAACGTCAACACCGGCACGCTGGCAGCCGCCAACGACAGCTACACCGGCATCGCAGCCGGCAGCACCACGCCCAGCGTGCTGGCCAACGACAGCCTCAACGGCACCACGCCGCCGGCGGCGGCCAGCGTGCAGCTCAGCCTGGTGGGGGCACCGGCCGGCTTCGCCATCAATGCCGATGGCACCCTGGTGGTGCCAACCGGTGTGCTCTCCGGTGCGACCACGCTGACCTACCAGATCTGCGAAACCGCCGTGCCCAGCAACTGCGATACCGCCACGGTGGCGCTGGTCATCACCCCGTCGCCGCAGCCCGACGCGTACTCGGTGCTTGCCGCAGGCACGATCAGCAACGGCAACGTGGCCGCCAACGACAACATGCCGGCCGGCTCGCTGTTCTCGCTGCCCGTGGCCGGACCTGCCGGGCTGACCTTCAGTGCCGATGGCAGCTTCACCTACACCGCGCCGGCCAACACCCCCAGTCCAGTCACCTTCACCTACCGGGCCTGCCTGCCAGCGCCGGATGCGGCGCTGTGCGAAGACGCCACGGTGACGATCAACATCAACGACGGCACGCTGGTGGCGGTCGATGACAGCTTCACCGTCGCACCGGGTGGCACCTCCGGCAGCAGCGTGCTGGGCAACGATTCGCTCAACGGCGTCTCGCCGCCGGCTGCCGGAGCGGTGCTGGTCACCCTGGTCGGCGCACCGGCCGGCTTCGTGCTGGATGCCAATGGCATCCTCAGCGTGCCCACCGGCATCGTGTCCGGCCCGCTGACCCTGACCTACCAGGCCTGCGAAGCTGCCGCGTCCGGCAACTGCGACACCGCGAGCATCGCGCTGGTGGTCAGCCCCGCACCGCAGGACGATACCTTCAACGCGCAGGCCGGGCGGGTGTTGTCGGCCAGCGTCGCCAGCAACGACAACATGCCGGTGGGTTCCAGCTGGACCCTGCAGGGCACGGCGCCGGCCGGGCTGCAGTTCAACATGGACGGCAGCTTCAGCTACACCCCGCCCACCGGCACCACCGGTGCGGTCACCTTCACCTACCTGGCCTGCCTGGCGGCGCCGAATGCCGCGCTGTGCGCGACCGCGCAGGCGACCCTCAACATCGCCACCGGCACCCTGCTGGCCGGCGATGACACGCTGGCCGGTGTCGCACCGGGCGGCACTTCCGCGGCGAGCGTGCTGGCCAACGATGCGCTCAACGGTGTCAGCCCACCGGCACCGGGCGACGTGGTGCTGAGCCTGGTCGGTGCACCGGCAGCGTTCACCCTCAACCCGAACGGCACCATCACCGCCGGCAGCGGCGCGATGTCCGGCCCGACCACGCTGGCCTACCAGATCTGCGAAGCAGTGGCACCGGGCAACTGCGCCACTGCCAACGTCACCGTGGTGGTCAACCCGGCACCGCAGGACGATGCCGCTGCCGTGCAGGTGGGGCAGAGCCTCAGCGCCAGCGTGGCCGGCAACGACAACATGCCGGCCGGCTCCAGCTGGAGCCTGCCGGGCACGCCGCCGGCCGGTTTCGGCTTCAACACCGATGGCAGCTACACCTATGCGCCGCCGGCCGGGACCAGTGGTCCGGTAGTGGTGGCCTACCAGGTCTGCCTGCCGGCACCCAATGCCAACCTGTGTGGCACCGCCACGCTCACCCTCAACATCAACAATGGCGCGCTGGTTGCCACCGATGACACCCTGACCGGTGTCGTCGCCGGCACCACCTCCAGCGCCAGCGTGCTGGCCAATGATTCGCTCAATGGCAACTCGCCACCGGCCGGTTCGTCGGTGGTGCTGAGCCTGGTCGGCGCGCCGGCCGGTTACGCGATCACCGCGCAGGGCACGATCAGCGTGCCGTCCACCGCGGTCTCCGGTCCGGTCACCCTGACCTACCAGATCTGCGAAGCGGCTGCGGCCAGCAACTGCGATACCGCCACGGTCGTCGTGGTGGTCAGTCCGTCGCCGCAGCCGGATGCCTTCGCCGTGCAGGTCGGGCAGACGCTGTCGGCCAGCGTGGCCGGCAATGACAACGTGCCGCCCGGTGCGCAGTACAGCGTGCAGGGCACCGCGCCCGATGGCCTGCTGCTGACCGCCACCGGCGCGTTCACCTACACGCCGCCACCGGGCCGGTTGGGCGTGGTCACCTTCGATTACCAGGTGTGCCTGCCTGCGCCGTATGCGACGGTGTGCGGCACCACCACGGCCACCATCACCATCAACAACGGCACCCTGGTGGCGGGCGACGACAGCTTCAGCGACATCGCGCCGGGCACGACCGTGGGTACCAGCGTGCTGGCCAACGATTCGCTCAACGGCGTGTCGCCGCCGGCAGCCGGTACGGTGACGCTGGCTCTGGTCGGCGCACCGGCCGGCTTCTCGATCAGCGCCGATGGCCTGATTACCGTGGGCACCGGTGTGCAGTCGGGTGCGACCACGCTGACCTACTGGATCTGCGAGGCGGCCTCGCCGGCCAACTGCGACACCGCCAGCGTGCGGGTGGTGGTCAGCCCGGCACCGCAGCCGGATGCCTTCGCCGTGCAGGCCGGGCAGACGATGGCCGGCAGCGTCGCTGGCAACGACCACATGCCGGCGGGTTCGACCTGGAGCCTGCAGGGCACGGTGCCGGCCGGCCTGGCCTTCAACCCGGATGGCAGCTTCACCTATGCGCCGCCCGCCGGCACGGCCGGGCCGATCACGGTGACCTACCAGGCCTGCCTGCCGGCACCGGACGCGGCGCTGTGCGGCACCACCACGTTCACCCTCAACATCAACAACGGCGATCTGGTGGCTGGCGATGACGTCATCACCGGCGTGGTTGCCGGTGGCACGTCGGTGGCCAGCGTGCTGGCCAATGACCGCCTCAATGGCGCCAGCCCGGCCCCGGCGGCCGATGTGCGCCTGTCGCTGGTCGGCGCGCCGGCTGGCTTCACCCTGAACCCGGATGGCACGATCACCGTCGGCAGCGGCGTGCTGGCCGGCTCCACCACGCTGACCTACCAGCTGTGCGAAGCGGCGGCGGCCAACAACTGCGACACGGCCAGTGTGATCATCGTGGTCAGCCCGACGCCGCAGGCCGATGCGTTCTCGGTGCAGGCCGGACAGCAGCTGGTCAACAGCGTGGCCGGCAACGACAGCATGCCGGCCGGTTCGAACTGGAGCGTGCAGGGCACCGCGCCCGTCGGCCTGGTGTTCAACGCCGATGGCAGCTTCACATACACGCCGCCGGTGGGCACCCTCGGTGCGGTCAGCTTCACCTACCAGGCCTGCCTGCCGGCGCCGAACGGCAGCGTCTGCGGCATCGCCACGGTCACCCTCAACGTCAACACCGGCACCCTGGTGGCCGGCGATGACAGCTTCAGCAGCATTGCCCCGGGCACGGCCACGCCCAGCGTGCTGGGCAACGATTCGCTCAACGGTGTGACGCCGCCGCCGGCCGCCTCGGTGTCGCTGAGCCTGGTGGGTGCGCCCACCGGCTTCGCCATCAACCCGGATGGCACGATCAGCGTCGGCAGCGGCGTGGTGTCGGGCAGCACCACGCTGACCTACCAGATCTGCGAAGTGGCGGCCTCCAGCAACTGCGGCACCGCCAGCGTCAACGTGGTGGTCAGCCCGGCGCCGCAGGCCGATGCCTTCAGCGTGCAGGCGGGGCAGTCGGTGAACAACACCGTGGCCGGCAACGACAACATGCCGGCCGGTTCGACCTGGAGCGTGCAGGGAACGACGCCGGCGGGCCTGCTGTTCAACAGCGATGGCAGCTTCAGCTACACGCCGCCGGCGGGTACTTCCGGCCCGGTGACCTTCACCTACCAGACCTGCCTGCCGGCACCGAACGCGGCGCTGTGTGGCACCGCCACGGTCACCTTGAACGTCAACAGCGGCACCCTGGTGGCCGGCAACGACAGCTTCATCGGCATCGCACCGGGCACGGCCACGCCCAGCGTGCTGACCAATGATTCGCTCAACGGCGTGTCGCCGCCGGCTGCTGGCAGCGTCACCGTCAGCCTGGTCGGCGCGCCGGCCGGGTTCACCATCGCCGCCGATGGCACGATCAGCGTCGGCACGGGCGTCACCTCCGGCACCACCACGCTGACCTACCAGGTCTGCGAAGTGGCCGTGCCGGGCAACTGCGCTACGGCCACGGTGAGCGTGGTGGTCAGCCCGGCACCGCAGGCCGACACCTTCAGCGTGCAGGCCGGTCAGGTGCTGTCCAACACGGTGGCGGGCAACGACAACCTGCCTGCCGGCGCCAGCTTCAGCGTGCAGGGCGCGACCCCGCCGGGCTTGGTGTTCAACACCGATGGCAGCTTCACCTACACGCCGCCGGCCGGTACCACCGGTGTGGTCGATTTCACCTACCAGGCCTGCCTGCCCGCGCCGAATGCGTCGCTGTGCAACAGCGCCACGGTCAGCGTCACCATCGGCACCGGCACGCTGCTGGCGGCCAACGACAGCTTCAGCGCCATTGCGCCGGGCGGCATCACGCCCAGTGTGCTCAGCAACGACTCGCTCAATGGCGTGTCGCCACCGGCCGCTGGCACCGTGACCCTTGGCCTGGTCGGCGCACCGGCCGGTTTCGCGATCAATGCTGACGGCACGATCAGCATCGGCGGCGGCGTCACCTCGGGTGCCACCACGCTGACCTATCGCGTCTGCGAAGCCGCCGCGCCCAGCAACTGCGCTACCGCTGCCGTGAGTCTGGTGGTCAACCCGGTGCCTCAGGCCGATGCCTTCAGCGTGCAGGCCGGGCAGACGCTGTCCAACACCGTGGCAGGCAACGACAACCTGCCGACCGGCTCCAGCTTCAGCGTGCAGGGCACGACGCCGCCGGGCCTGGTGTTCAACACCGATGGCAGCTTCACCTACGCACCGCCGGTCGGTACCACCGGTGCGGTCACCTTCATCTACCAGGCCTGCCTGCCGGCACCGGATGCGGCGGTGTGCGCCACCGCCACGGTCACCCTCAACGTCAACACCGGCACGCTGGTGGCCGCCGATGACAGCTTCACCGGCATCGCCCCGGGCGGCAGCACGCCCAGCGTGCTGGCCAATGATTCGCTCAACGGCGTCACTCCGCCGCCGGCGAACACCGTGACCGTGGGCCTGGTCGGCGCACCGGCCGGGATCAGCATCAACCCCGATGGCACGATCAGCATCGGCAGCGGCGTGCCGTCCGGCCCGACCAGCATCACCTACCAGGTGTGCGAAGTGGCCGCGCCCAGCAACTGCGCCAACGCGACAGTGAGCGTGGTGGTCAGCCCGGCGCCGCAGCCGGATGCCTTCAGCGTGCGCGCAGGCCAGGTGCTGTCCAACACGGTGGCCGGCAATGACAACATGCCGGGCGGTTCGACCTGGAGCGTGCAGGGCGCAACGCCGCCGGGCCTGGTGTTCAACGCCGATGGCAGCTTCACCTACACGCCGCCGGCCGGCACCCTCGGCGCGGTCACCTTCACCTACCAGGTGTGTCTGCCGGCGCCCAATGCCGCGCAGTGCGGCACCGCGTCGGTCACCCTCAACGTCAACACCGGCACCCTGGTGGCCGGTGATGACAGCTTCAGCGGCATCGCCCCGGGCGGCACCACGCCCAGCGTGCTGGCCAACGATTCGCTCAACGGCGTGTCGCCGCCGGCGGCCGGTACCGTCACGCTGACGCTGGTGGGCGCCCCGGCCGGTTTCGGCATCAACCCGGATGGCACGATCAGCATCGGTACCGGCGTCACCTCCGGGCCGACCACGGTCACCTACCAGGTCTGCGAAGTGGCTGCACCCGGCAACTGCGCCACCGCCAGCGTGACCGTGGTGGTCAGCCCCGCGCCGCAGCCGGATGCCTTCAGCGTGCAGGCCGGGCAGACTCTGGCGAGTACCGTTGCCGGCAACGACAACATGCCGGCCGGTTCGGTGTGGAGCGTGCAGGGCGCCACACCGACGGGCCTGGTGTTCAACGCCGATGGCAGCTTTACCTACACGCCGCCGGTGGGTACCAGCGGGCCGGTCAGCTTCACCTACCAGGTCTGCCTGCCGGCGCCGAATGCCAGCCTGTGCAGCACCGCCACCGTCACCTTCAACGTGGGCGGCGCGGCCAACGTGGTGCTGGCGGTGAACGATGACTTCAGCAACACCCCGGTGGATCCCTCGGTGGGCGGCACCATCGCCCGCTCGGTGCTGGACAACGACAGTTTCAACAACGTCTCGCCGCCGCCGGTCGGCAGCGTGGTGGCCAGCCTGACCGGCAGCACCCCGGGTTACACCATGAACAACCAGGGCCAGATCATGGTGGCCCCGGGCGTGCAGGCCGGGCAGGTTCAGCTGGCCTACCAGCTGTGCGAGAACGGCGTGCCGACCAACTGCACCACCGCCATTGCCACGGTGCTGGTGCAGGGCCCGGTGGGCGCGCTGCTGGCGGTGGACGACACGGGTGGCCCGGTCGGGCCGGAAGGGCGCAGCCGCCTGCTGAACGTGTTCGCCAACGACACCTTCAACAGTGCCGCGCTGGATCCGGCCCAGGTCAACTTCGTGCCGGTGGCCACCAACGCACTGACCTTCAGTGCAGATGGCTGGGTGGACGTGGCCGCAGGCCTGGCGCCGGGCAGCTACAGCACCACCTACACCCTGTGCCTGGTCAGCCAGCCCACGGTCTGCGACGTCGGCACGGTCACCGTGACGGTGATCGCCGCCGAGCCGGGCGTGGTGGCTGAGGATGACCGGATCGACATGCCGCAGAACGGCGTGGTGGAGATCGACGTGCTCGGCAACGACCGTCAGGATGGCACGCCGGTGGATCCGTCCACCGTCACCGTCACCATCACCACGCCGCCGCCGTATGGCGAGGCCGCGGTGCTGCCGAGCAAGCGCATCCGCTTCGCCGTACTGGCCAACTTCGCCGGCGTGCAGGGCTTCGACTACCAGGTCTGCGATGTCGCCGATCCGTCGCTGTGCGCCAGTGCGGCGGTCACCATCACCGTCGAGCCCAATGTGCTGACCCTGGCCGATGATGCGGTGACTGCCGAAACCAGCGGCCCGCTGGTCATCGATGTGCTGGCCAATGACAGCACCCGCACCGCGCCGCTGGACCCGGCCTCGCTGCAGGTGGCTGCTGCCCCGGCACACGGCACCGTGCAGTGTGCCAACGGAGTGTGCACCTACACGCCGGCTGCGGACTTCAGCGGCACTGACAGCTTCCGCTATCGGGTCTGCGACCTGAGCGTGCCGACCCCGCTGTGTGCCGAAGCCAACGTGGCGGTGACCGTGGCCGGCCAGCAGGCCGTGCTGCGCCTGACCAAGGTGGCCGCCAAGCGTACGGCGCAGATCGGCGACCTGGTGCGTTACACCGTCACCGTCGACAACGTGGGCGAGGTCGATGCCAACGGCGCCACGCTGCTGGATACGCTGCCGCCGGGCTTCACCTTCGTCAGCGGTGGTTTTGCGGTGCAGGATGCCGACAACGATGCGCGCACCAGCGGCGTGCAGCCGCTGCGCATCGACGGCATCGACGTGCCGGTGGGCGAGCGCGCCACGGTGGTCTATTACCTGCGCGTCGGCGCGGGTACCGGCACGGGCGTGCACACCAACCGCATCACCGCCATCGACGGGCAGAACCGCAGCATCGGCAACGTGGCCACGGCCGACGTCGATGTCAGCGTCGATCCGCTGCTGGATGAAAGCCTGATCGTCGGCAGCGTGTTCGACGACCGCAACGGCAACGGCATCCAGGATGATGGCGAGCGCGGCATCCCCGGCGTGCGCGTGGCAGCGGTGGAAGGTCTGGTGATGGAAACCGATGCCTACGGCCGCTACCACCTGGTCGGCATTCCGGGCGGTGAAGCGCGCGGACGCAACTTCATCCTCAAGGTCGATCCGTCGACGCTGCCGGCCGGTGCGCGCTTCACCACGCCCAACCCGCTGGTACGGCGCATCACCCCCGGCCTGCCGGTGCGCTTCGACTTCGGCGTGCGCATGCCCGATGGTTCGCTGAGCAGCGAAAGCGCACCCGCCGCCGTCGTGCCGCATCCGGCGCGGGTGGAACTCGGCCAGGCACTGTTCGCCAGCGGCAGCGCCACGCTGGCAGCCGACCGCGCGGGCGTGCTGGACAAGGCCGCCCAGGCGCTGGTGGCGCGCGGCGGGGGCCGCGTGCTGCTGGTCGCTGCGGCGGGTGAGGAAGCCCTCGCCGGGCAGCGTGCGCGGACGGTGCGCGATGCACTGGCCAGCCGCCTGCCGGCCGAGGTTGCGGCCGCCACACGCATCGAAGTGCACGGTGGCGATGGCCGCGTGCTGCAGCAGCTGGCGATCGAGCCGCCCGGCGGGGTGCCGCCGCCGGCCGGTTCCCGCAGCGGGGAGGGGCGCTGAGATGAAGACCAACCACCGGAGTCCTGCCCTGATCGTGCGCGCCCTGCTTCCCCATGCGATGTCCTGCGGCGTGTTCGCCCTGCTGCTGGCCACTCCCCCGGTGCTTGCCCAGCAGAGCGTGCCGGTACCGGCCAGCGATGTGCGCTGCGAGGGTGATACCTGCCGCAGCAATGACGGTGAGCTGCTGCGGATCGGTGATGACGCCGACGCGCCGCTGCTGCCCCTGCCTGGCCACAGTGATCCATCGGCCACCGGCAGCGCGCCGCTGGCACCTGCGGTCACCCCCGACGTGTCCGCGCGCGGCGGCCAGTTCATGGCCGAGCTGCCCAACGGCGGCGTGGTCTGGGCCACCGAAGACCCGAGCATGGTGCCGCCCAGCCTGAGCGTGCAGGCGGCGGCCACCGTGCCGTTCGAGAACGGCCGGGTGATCCGCCCGCTGCGCTTCCACAGCTACAACAACTACGCCTCTTTCATCGACAAGCTGGAAGTCACCCTGTACCGCGGCACGGATACCGACCTGGTGACGCCGCTGGCGCGCATCGAGCTGCCGTCCGACTACGTGGGCGATGCCGAATGGGATGGCAGCGTGCCGGAGCAGTTCAAGCTGCGCACCGGTGATGAGCTGATCTACGTGGCGCGCGCGTACGGCGCCGGCGGTGCGTTCGATGAAACGCAGATCCAGCGCATCCAGCTGGTCACCCCGGCCGACTTCGACCGTGGCCTGCAGGTGACCCGTGACAACGTGCAGAAGACCCTGGGCCAGGCGCTGGATGGGGCCAGCGCGCAGGACCTGCAGGTCAGCAACAGCATCTATGGGCAGAGCATGCTGCGCCTGCAGAACATTCCCATCCACGGCTCGCGCGTGCGCCTGTACGGCCGCAACCTGGAACCGAACAGCCGGGTGCGCATCAACGGCCAGGATTTCCCGGTCGACCTGGAACAGAAGTTCGCCGCCGAGTTCCTTGAGCCGGTCGGCCAGCACCGCTACGACGTGCGGGTGGAATCGCGCGACGCGCCGTCCGCGCAGCGCCAGCTGGATGTGGACGTGACCGGCCGCTACCTGTTCCTGGTCGCCATCGCCGATGTCACGCTGTCCAAGAACAGCGCCAGCGGCAACGTGCAGCCGCTGGCCGCCGATGACCGCGACACCGATGGCTTCCTCAGTGAAGGCCGCCTGGCGTTCTACCTGAAGGGCAAGATGCGCGGCAAATACCTGGTGACGGCGCAGGCCGACACGCAGGACCGCGAGCTGAAGTACCTGTTCCGCGATTTCAGCCGCGCCGATGCGCAGGACGTGTTCCGCCGCCTCGATCCGGACCTGTACTACCCGGTGTACGGCGACGATTCCACCACCTACCGCGACGTGGACACGCAGGGCCGCCTGTATCTGCGCGTGGACTGGGACCAGAGCCAGGCCCTGTGGGGCAACTTCGCCACCGGCATCACCGGCACCGAGTACGGCCAGTACGTGCGTTCCCTGTACGGCGGCGCGTTGAACTGGCGCTCGCTGTCGGCCACGCCGTTGGGTGAAGCGCGTTCGCAGCTGAAGGTGTTCGGTTCCGAAGCGCAGTCGGCACCGGGCCACAGCGAATTCCTCGGCACGGGCGGCAGCCTGTACTACCTGCGCCATACCGACCTGCTGCCGGGCTCGGAACAGGTGGTGCTGGAGGTGCGCGACCGTACCACCGGCCGCACCGAAACCCGCGCCACCCTGCAGGAAGGCGTGGACTACGAGATCGACGACCTGCAGGGCCGGCTGATCCTGACCCGTCCGCTGGCGCAGCTGACGCGCGAGAACGTGCGCAGCATCACCCGCGACATGCCGCTGGATGGCTATGACCAGTTGCTGCTGGTGGACTACGAATACGTGCCGCTGGGCTTCAGCAGCGACGATGTGACCTACGGTGCGCGCGGCCGCCAGTGGATCGGCGACCACGTGGCGGTGGGTGGCACCTGGGTGGAAGAGAACCGCAGCGGCGAGAACTACAGCCTGAAGGGGGCCGACCTGACCCTGCAGGCCGGCCGCGGCACCTACCTGAAGATGGAGCAGACCCGCACCGATGCCACTGCAGCGCCGGTGTTCTATTCGGACAACGGCGGCCTCAGTTTCATCCGCCGCAATCCGTACGAAGGCCGGCGTTCGGGCAAGGCTTCGGCGGTGGAGGCGCGGGCCAACCTGCGTGAACTGGGGTGGACCACCCAGGACTGGAGCCTGGGCGCGTGGTGGCGCGACGTCGATGCAGGGTTCTCGGTGGCCCGGCAGGACACCGGCCTGCCGATCCAGGAATACGGCGCCGAATTCCTCGGTTACCTCACCGATGATTTCAGCCTGTACGGCCGCCACACCCGCACCGAGCAGGGCGAGCTGGCGCTGGAGCAGAGCCAGCTGACCGCCGAATGGCGGCTGGGCAACGATGGCCAGCTGACCGGCGAACTGCGCCGGGTGCGCGAGGAGCAGGAACTGCAGGACGTCTCCGCGCTGCTGGCGGCGATCGGTTACCGCCAGCGTTTCGGTTCGTCGTGGGAACTGTATGGCACCGGCCAGGTGACCCTGGACGATGACGGCGGTGCGTACGAGAAGAACGACCTGCTGACCCTGGGCGCACGCTACCTGTTCGGCGACCGCAGCAGCGTGGGTGCCGAGCTGAGTGGCGGCAGCCGCGGCCACGGCGGCAAGGTCGATGCCGAGTACCGCATGGCGCCCGACCACAGCCTCTACGGCAGCTACAGCTACAGCACCGACCGCACCGGCACCGACCCGTTGTTCGACAGCGGCCTGCAGAGCGGCTGGACGGTCGGACAGCGCTGGCGCCTGAGCAACCAGGTGAACGTCTACAACGAGAGCCAGTACCTGAAGGACCGCCGCCAGGACAGCGCGGGCCTGGTGCACACCCTCGGCATGGACTTCTACCCGGCACAGGGCTGGAACCTCGGCTTCACCCTGATGGACGGCGAGCTGGAATCCACCGTGGGTCGCATCAACCGCCGTGCGTACAGCGTCAGCGGCGGCCGCACCGATGCGGTGGCGCAGTGGAGCAGCAAGCTGGAATACCGCCGCGACAGCGGTGCCGAGCAGCGCGAACAATGGGTGACCACCAACCGCCTGCTGTACAAGCTCAACGAAGACTGGCGCTTCGCCCTGCGCGCCAACTACGCTGACACCCAGGACCGGATCAACCCCGTGGCCGATGCCAAGCTGGTGGAAACCAACGTCGGCTTCGCCTGGCGCCCGCACGACAACACGCGCTGGGCCGGCTTCGGCAAGTTCACCTACCTCTATGACGTGGCTTCGCTGGGCCAGGAAGGCGGCAACCTGTACGACCAGCGCTCGCAGGTGCTGTCGCTGGAAGGCATCCGCCAGATCGGCGAGCGTTGGGAGCTGGCGGCCAAGCTGGCCTCACGCTGGGGTGACTACCGCACTGGCCGTGGCGAGGGCGCCTGGCTGGACAGCCGCGCCGACTTTGCCGCCCTGCAGCTGCGCTACCGCCTGTTCGCGCAGTGGGAAGGGCTGGCCGAGCACCGCTGGCTGAAGGTGCGTGATGGCGGCGTCCGCAAGGGCTGGCTGCTGGGCGTGGACCGGCGGGTGGGGGAGAACTTCAAGGTCGGCGTCGGCTATAACTTCACCGAATTCAGTGATGACATGACCGAACTGAAGTACGACCAGAAGGGCTTCTTCCTGAACATGGCCGGGTATTACTAGCATCGCCTGCCACGCATGGCGTGGCACTACCGGGGGAGCGGATATGGCCGTCTGCCTCGGTGGGCTGAACGACCGGCAACATCCCCGGGCTGAATGGGGTGGGCCGATGGGATTTTGCGGCCCAAAACGACCATTCATGCACCTGATTCGTTTCAAGTTGTTGATTTTTAACGTATTCGACCATGGTCGAGCCTGCTCGCCATTGTCATCAATACGCGATAGGGTAGGGATGTTGAATCGCCCATTGTTTCGTTCACGGAACACTGGAACTTCCTCCCGCTTTAGCAGTCCAAAAGCCGGACTGCTAAGATGAGCCCTATGAGCCAGAACACCTCTACTGCCCTTGTGGCAAACAATCTCCCGATTCCCAGTGCGCTCGGTTCGCTGGACGCCTACATCGGTGCCGTGCACCAGATCCCGGTGCTGTCGGTCGATGACGAACAGGACCTGGCCCGTCGTTTCCGCGACGGTGACGATCTGGACGCCGCACGTGAGCTGGTGCATTCGCACCTGCGCTTCGTGGTGCACGTGGCCCGCGGTTACAACGGCTACGGCCTTGCGCTGGGCGACCTGATCCAGGAAGGCAACATCGGCCTGATGAAGGCGGTCAAGCGCTTCGACCCCGACATGGGCGTGCGCCTGGTGTCCTTCGCCGTGCATTGGATCCGTGCCGAAATGCACGAGTTCATCCTCAAGAACTGGCGCATCGTCAAGGTCGCCACGACCAAGGCGCAGCGCAAGCTGTTCTTCAACCTGCGCAAGTCGAAGACGCGCCTGGGCTGGATGAACGCGGCCGAAGTCAGCGCCGTCGCCAAGGACCTGAACGTGTCCGAGCGCGAAGTCATGGAAATGGAATCGCGCCTGTCCGGCCGCGATATCGGTTTCGATGCACCGACCGACGAGGACAACGATCACGCGCCGCCGTCGCCGGCTGCGTTCCTGGTGTCCAACGACGAAGACCCGTCGATGGCCTACGAGCGCGAGGACAGCGAAGACAACCAGATGCAGCTGCTGCGCGAAGGCCTGGCCGAGCTGGATGCCCGCTCGCGCGACATCATCCGCCGCCGCTGGCTGGATGCTGACAGCAAGGTGACGCTGCAGGAGCTGGCCGATGAGTACGGCGTATCTGCCGAGCGCATCCGCCAGGTCGAAGCGAACGCGCTGAAGAAGATGAAGGCACTGTTCACCGCGTAAGCGGAGTGGCGTTGCAATGACGAAGGGCCCGGCAATGCCGGGCCTTTCTTGTTTGTGGGGCGCGCGCATCCACGCATGGCGTGGATTTGCTCTGACGGCGGGACGGGGACTGTGCCGACCGCGTCATGCGCTGAATGCTGATGTTCACGCCGTACCACTCGGTGGCACGGTATGATCATGTCGCGCGTATTCCGTACTCGAGCTTTCAATCGCAGCACACGCAGGACCATGCTGTCCGACGCAGCGTTGTGCCGGGCGATAATGGAAATGGAAGCGGGTCTGGTGGATGCAGATCTTGGCGGAGGCCTCTTCAAAAAACGCGTCGCGTTGCCGGGGAGGGGAAAGCGCGGAAGCGCTCGAACCATTGTCGCAACGCAGCGAGGCGGGCATTGGTTCTTTCTTTTTGGATACGAGAAGAACGCACGTGCCGCGGTCACCAATGTGGAACGGGATGCGCTGCAGTTGTACGCATCGGAATTTCTGAAAATGAGCGCGGCACAGTTGAAGCGTGCCGTGGAGTACGGGGATTTACAGGAGATCTGCCATGGCGAAGGCCCTTGAGCGAAGGCGCGCGAAAAGTGCGCTTCTTGAGGCGGTGCACGATGCTGCTGTGAGCCTGCACGCGCATGGCGTCATCGACAAGCGCAGGATGAGTACCTATGAGGCCCTCTGCCTTGAAACCGTACCCGAGTACAGCAGTGCCCAGATCCGAGCGCTGCGTACCTCGCTGAAGCTCAGTCAGCCGGTCTTTGCAGGCGTTCTCAATACCAGCGTTTCCACCGTACGCAGCTGGGAGCAAGGCGAGAAGAAGCCCAGCGGGCCCTCACTGAAACTGCTGAACCTGATTGATCGCAAGGGACTCGAAGCAGTCCTCTAAAGCAGAGGCCCGGCGTTGCCGGGCCTCCTTCGTCGGTGCGCTTGATCCACGCATGGCGTGGATCTACTCAGCTCTCGCGTGCGATCGCGCGCCAGCCGATGTCGGTGCGATGGAACTCATTGGCCCAGGTCACCTTGGCGACGCCTGCATAGGCATTGGCCTGCGCGTCGCGCACGCTGTCGCCCAGCGCGGCCACGCACAGCACGCGGCCGCCGGCACTGAGCACCTGGCCCTGCGCATCCAGCGTGGTGCCGGCATGGAACACCTTGGCATTGGCAGGCACCTCGTCCAGACCCGAAATCACCTCACCGGTGATCGGCGCCTCCGGATAGGGCTTGGCGGCCAGCACCACGCCCAGCGACGGGCGCGGATCCCACTGCGCGTCCACCTGGTCCAGGCGGCCATCGATGGCCGCTTCCACCAGGTCCACCAGGTCCGACTGCAGGCGCAGCATCACCGGCTGGGTTTCCGGGTCGCCGAAGCGTACGTTGAACTCGATCACCTTCGGCGCGCCGCTGGCATCGATCATCAGGCCGGCATAGAGGAAGCCGGTGAACGGGATGCCGTCGGCGATCATGCCCTGCACGGTCGGGTTCACCACCTCGCGCATCACCCGCGCGTGCACTTCCGGGGTCACCACCGGCGCGGGCGAATAGGCGCCCATGCCACCGGTGTTGGGGCCGGTGTCGCCGTCGCCGACGCGCTTGTGGTCCTGCGAGGTAGCCATCGGCAGCGCGTGCACGCCGTCGACCATGGAAATGAAGCTGGCTTCCTCGCCATCAAGGAACTCCTCGATGACCACGCGCGCGCCGGCATCGCCGAAGGCGTTGCCCGAGAGCATGTCACGCACCGCATCCTCGGCTTCGGCCAGGGTCATCGCCACGATCACGCCCTTGCCGGCAGCCAGGCCATCGGCCTTGACCACGATCGGGGCGCCCCCGCTTTCATTGGATTTGTCGCGGAGGTAGGCGAGCGCCGCGTCCACCTCGGTATGCACGGCGTAGAACGCGGTGGGGATGTTGTGGCGGGCCAGGAAATCCTTGGCGTAGGCCTTGCTGCCTTCCAGCTGCGCGGCAGCGGCCGTCGGCCCGAAGATGCGCAGGCCGGCGGCGCGGAAGCGGTCGACCACGCCGGCCACCAGCGGCACTTCCGGGCCGACCACGGTCAACGCCACGCCTTCGGACTGGGCCAGCGCCAGCAGGCCGTCGATGTCGGTCACCTTCACCGCCACGTTGCGGCACTTGTCTTCGTTGGCGGTGCCGGCATTGCCGGGCGCCACGATCACTTCGGTGACACGGGAGGACTGGGCCAGCTTCCATGCCAGGGCGTGTTCGCGGCCGCCAGAGCCGATGACAAGTACGTTCATCACGAGATTCCAGATTGCGTGGGAAGGGAAGGGCGATGTCCCCGGCGGCGCGCGTGGTTCACTCGCAGCCCTCGCGCTGCAGCGCGTCGGGGAAGGAATAGGTCCAGGACTTCGGGTCCAGGGTGAAGCGGTGCTGCTGGCGCACGGGGGTGCCGCCGCAGGTGCTGCCGGTCTCCTCCACCTGCAGCGGCCACACGCGTGCGGTGCGGTCGCTGTCGTCGAAGCGCTGGATGAAATCGATGTTGAAGATCTTGCTGCGGCAGTCTTCGGCTGCATCGGCGTCGTCGCAGTCGTAGGCGGCGCCGTTGTCGATGTGGCTGCGCATGCTGCCGGTGTCGACCAGGCCCTTGGGGCCGGGCAGGACCAGCGATTGCGAGATCAGCGAATAGCCCTGCCCAAACCAGCCATCCTCCATGCGGAAGCCGTAGAAATCGCTGCCGGCACGCACGATCTGCACCGTGCCGGGCTGGCCGCTGCTGCCGTAGGTGCCACCGGTCAGCTCTGCGGCCACATCGAAGCCGCTGGTCGTCGGGCGCAGCACGTAGAAGTCGATGGTGCCCGGCTCGGGGTGTCCGGCCTCGACCAGCGCGCCGCACACCGCCAGCAGCTGCTGCCAGCTGTCGCCACTCACCACCGGCTGCTCGGCGCAGACCTGCCAGCTGACCGGACGCGTTTGGCCGTCCTGGGTCCACTGGCCGCGCCAGTCACCCGACAGCTGCGCGTCCTTGCCGTACCGCGCGGTCAGGAACGCCTGCAGGCGCGCGGTGCGGCTGACATGCCCGGCCGCCGCGGTGCTGGCCGCGGCCGGCGCCTCTGCCTGCGGGGCAGAGGCGGGTGCCGGCTCGGCGGCCGGCTTGCAGCCGGCCAGCAGGGCCGCGCCCATCAGGGCGGGCAGAAGCAGAGGCTTGATCGAAACTGCGGACATCCGTGTCGCTCCAGAATCAGTGGCGGAAGTGGCGCACGCCGGTGAACACCATGGCCAGGCCATGCTCGTCGGCGGCGGCGATGACTTCCGCATCGCGCATCGAACCGCCCGGCTGGATGACGGCCTTGATGCCGGCGGCCGCTGCGGCGTCGATGCCATCGCGGAACGGGAAGAACGCATCGGAGGCCATCACCGAACCCTCGACCACCAGGTTCGCGTCGGCGGCCTTGATGCCGGCGATGCGTGCCGAGTAGACGCGGCTCATCTGGCCGGCGCCAACACCGATCGTGCGGTTGTCCTTGGCGTACACAATCGCGTTGGACTTCACGAACTTGGCCACCTTCCATGCGAACAGCAGGTCGGTGAACTGCTTGTCGGTCGGTGCCACCGCGCTGACCACCTTCAGTTCATCGCGGGTCATGCCGCGGTTGTCCGAGGACTGCAGCAGCAGGCCCGAGCCCACGCGCTTGCTGTCGAAGTTGTTCAGGCCATCACCGTGCGGGATGCGCAGCACGCGCACGTTGGCCTTCTTCTGCGCGTATTCCAGCGCGGCCGGCTCGTAGTCCGGGGCGATCAGCACTTCAACGAACTGGCGGTCGAGGATGACCTTCGCAGTGGCCGCATCCAGCGGCTTGTTGAAGGCGATGATGCCGCCGAAGGCGCTGGTCGGGTCGGTGGCGTAGGCCAGTTCGTAGGCATCGCCGTTGCCGGCACCGACGGCCACGCCGCACGGGTTGGCGTGCTTGACGATGACGCAGGCCGGCGCATCGAACTGGCGCACGCATTCCCATGCCGCATCGGCATCGGCCAGGTTGTTGTAGCTCAGTTCCTTGCCCTGCAGCTGCTGGAACGTGGCCAGGGTGCCCGGCACCGGGTAGAGGTCGCGGTAGAACGCGCCGCTCTGGTGCGGGTTCTCGCCGTAGCGCAGGTCCATCACCTTCACGAAGGTGGAATTCATCTGCGCCGGGTACTCGGCGCGGGCCGGCACGGCGGCGTCGGTGGCGGTGACCGCCGAGAGGTAGTTGCTGATGGCCGCATCGTACTGGGCGACGCGGTTGAACGCGGCCACCGAGAAGGCGAAGCGGGTGCCCGCGCTCAGCTGGCCATCATTGGCGTCCAGCGAGGCCAGCAGTTCGGCGTACTGCGACGGGTCGGTGGCCACCGCCACGCGGGCGAAGTTCTTGGCCGCCGAGCGCAGCATGGCCGGGCCGCCGATGTCGATGTTCTCCACCGCGTCGGCCAGGGTGCAGTCGGCCTTGGCGGTGACCGATTCGAACGGGTACAGGTTCAGCACCAGCAGATCGATGGCGCCGATGCCGTGCTCGGCCATCACCGCGTCATCCAGGCCCGAACGGCCGAGCAGGCCGCCGTGCACCATCGGGTGCAGGGTCTTGACCCGGCCGTCCATCATTTCCGGGAAGCCGGTGACGTCGGCCACGTCCTTCACGGCCAGGCCCGCATCGCGGATCGCCTTGGCGGTGCCGCCGGTGGACAGCAGTTCGACGCCGCGGGCGGCCAGCGCGGTGGCCAGCTCGACCAGGCCGGTCTTGTCGGAAACGGAAAGGAGGGCCCGACGGACGGGCAACAGATCAGCAGTCATGGGGACAGGGCAATCGGCAGCGGAGCGGGGCCGATATTGTAGTTCGTGGGGGGCGGTGGCGGGCGCTGCCGGCGCGCTTTGCTGGCCCCGGCAGGGGAAAGCGGCCTGCATCGGCATGCCGGGCTGAACACGCCATGGGGTAGGCTATGCCGGAACTGCCAGGGATCAGCGGGTTCGGATCGTGTCGATCTATGCATTGAAGGGACGTTTCCAGGACCTCCTGCGTCCAGCCGTACGCGGGCTTTACCGCCTCGGCGTCACCGCCAACGCGGTGACCGTGGCCGCCGCCGTGGTCTCGCTGCTGGTGGCTGCCGCCGTGTGGTGCTGCGGCCCGGCGCAGCCACTGCTGTACCTGCTGCTGCCGTTGTGGATGCTGCTGCGCATGGCCCTCAATGCCGTGGACGGCATGCTGGCCCGTGAGTTCGGCCAGCAGTCGCGGCTGGGCGCCTACCTGAACGAGTTGTGCGATGTGATCGCCGACGCCGCGCTGTACCTGGCCCTGCTCAGCGTGCCGGGCGTGCGGCCCGAGGCGCTGTGGCTGCTGGCCTGGACCGCGGCGCTGAGCGAGTACGCTGGCGTCCTCGGGCTGATGGTCGGTGCCCGCCGCCGCTATGACGGCCCAATGGGCAAGAGCGACCGCGCCTTCGTGGTCGGTACGCTGGGCCTGCTGCTGGCGTTCGGGTGGGTTGGCGCGATGACGGTCACTGGCGTGGCTGCGGCCATGGCCGCACTGTGCGTGCTGACGATGATCAACCGCGTCCGTCGCGGGCTGCAGGAAGCGGCGGTTCCACCGCAGTAGGCACAACAAGACAGCACGGAAAGACAATCAGGAGATTGCATGCGTCAGGCGCAGGAACGGGAATTCCACAGCTTCGACCAGGTACCGCTGTTCTACCGGTACTGGGCGAGCACCACCGCGACCACCACGCCGGCCAGGGCCATCGTGCTGCTGCATCGCGGCCACGAGCATTCCGGCCGGGTCACCCACCTGGTCGATGAGCTGGACCTGCCCGATACCGCGTTCTTCGCCTGGGATGCGCGCGGCAACGGCCGGTCGCCGGGCGCACGCGGCGATGCGCCGGGCTTCCCGGCACTGGTGCGCGACCTGGACAGCTTCATCGCCCACATCGGCGCCGAGCACGGCATCGCGGTGGAGGACATCGTGGTGATCGCGCAGAGCGTGGGCGCCGTGGTGGCCGCCACCTGGGTGCACGACTACGCGCCGCGCCTGCGCGCGCTGGTCATGGCTTCGCCGGCGTTCAAGGTGAAGCTGTACGTACCATTCGCGCGCGCTGGCCTGACCCTGATGCAGAAGCTGCGCGGCAACTTCTTCGTCAACAGCTACGTCAAGCCGCAGTGGCTGACCCACGATCCGGCACGGGTGGAAAGCTACCGCACCGATCCGCTGATCACCCGGCCGATCTCGGTGCGCGTGCTGCTGGGCCTGTACGCGGCCGCCGACCGCATCGTCGCCGATGCGCAGGCGATCAGCGTGCCGGTGCAGCTGCTGGTGTCCGGTTCGGATTTCGTGGTGCACCGTGGCCCGCAGGACCGCTTCTACGAGCGCCTGTCCAGCCCGATCAAGGAACGCGTGCACCTGCCGGGCTTCTTCCACGACACCCTCGGCGAACGTGACCGCGCGCCGGCCCTGGCACGCATCCGCAGCTTCATCCAGGCGCGCTTCGCCGAGCCGCTGCGCGAACTGTCGCGCCGCGATGCGCACCGCCATGGGCCGACCTTCGAAGAGTCCGAGATCCTGGCCTGGCCGCCGCAGCGCAACAGCCTGGCCGACCTGCGCTGGCGCGTGGTGCGTGGCGGACTGCGCGTCGGCGGCACGCTTTCCGAAGGCATCGCGCTGGGCCTGCGGACCGGCTTCGATTCGGGCAGCACGCTGGACTACATCTACCGCGACGAAGCGCGTGGCAAGGGCCCGCTGGGCCGCATGGTCGACCGCAACTATCTCGATGCGATCGGCTGGCGCGGCATCCGCATCCGTGGCCAGCACCTGCAGGAACTGCTGCGCGACGCCGCCCAGCGCCTGCGCGGGCAGGGCACGCCGGTGCGCGTGCTGGACGTGGCCGCCGGCCACGGCCGCTATGTGCTGGAAGCGCTGGGCCAGGGCGAACAGCGCGCCGAGCGCATCGTGCTGCGTGATTTCAGCGATCTGAACGTGACCCAGGGACAGGCGTTGATCGAGCGTCTCGGCGCGTCCGACATCGCCCGCTTCGAGCAGGGCGATGCGTTCGACCCGGTGCAGCTGGCGCAGGTCGACCCGGCGCCGACACTGGCGGTGGTCTCGGGCCTGTACGAACTGTTCCCCGACAACGATGCGGTGCTGCGTTCGCTGCAGGGCATCGCCGCGACCGTGCCGGTGGGCGGCTACCTGGCCTATACCGGCCAGCCCTGGCACCCGCAGCTGGAATTCATCGCCCGCGCGCTGACCAGCCACCGCGGTGGTGCGGCGTGGGTGATGCGTCGTCGTACCCAGCAGGAAATGGATGAGCTGGTGCGCCTGGCCGGGTTCGAGAAGGTGGCGCAGCGCATCGACGCGTTCGGCATCTTCACCGTATCGCTGGCGCGCCGGACCGCGTGATGGCGACGTTGGCTGCCACCCCGCTGGCTGCGGAAGGGCGCCCTTGGCGGCGCGCGCTGTTGTGGTTGGTGCTGCTGGGGCCGTTCTTCTTTGCCAGCTATGGTTTTGCCAACTGGATGGCCGGCCGCCACGCCACGCTGCCGGTGATGGCGTTTGCCTGGGAAACGCACATCCCGTTCGTGCCGTGGACGATCGTGCCGTACTGGTCGATCGACCTGTTCTATGCGATCTCCTTCTTCCTGTGCCGGCAGCGAATGGAGCTGGACCGGCACGCGCTGCGGCTGTTCAGTGCGCAGCTGATCGCGGTGGCCTGCTTCCTGCTGTGGCCGCTGCGCTTCAGCTTTGCACGGCCGGAAATCGGCGGGGTGTTCGGCTGGCTGTTCGATGTGCTGCTGGGTTTCGACAAGCCGTTCAACCAGGCGCCGTCGCTGCACATCGTGCTGCTGATCGTGCTGTGGGTGAAGTACGCGCAGTACCTGCAGGGTGCGTGGCGCTGGCTGCTGCATGGCTGGGCGCTGCTGATCGGCGTTTCGGTGCTGACCACCTTCCAGCACCACTTCATCGATGTGCCCACCGGGCTGCTGGGCGGCTGGCTGTGCGTGTGGCTGTGGCCGGAGCAGGGCGCGCCGCCGCTGCGGGCCTGGCGCATGGCGGGTGATCCGAAGCGTTGGCGCCTGGCCTCGATCTATCTGCTGGGCGCGGCGATGCTGCTGGTGCCGGTGGTGATGCTGGGGGGCGCGGCGCTGTGGCTGCTGTGGCCGGTGGTGTCGCTGCTGCTGGTGGCGCTGGCCTATGCCGGGCTGGGCATGGCGGTGTTCCAGAAGCGCGCTGATGGGCGACTGACCATGGCCGCGCGCTGGCTGCTGGCACCGTACCTGGCTGCGGCCTGGATCAATTCGCGGCTGTGGACGCGCGCTGCGCCGCAGCCGGTGGAAGTGGCCGGTGGCGTGTGGCTGGGCCGCATTCCCTGCGCCGCGCTGCCGTCGCCGTTGCGCGGCGTGGTCGATGCCTGCGCCGAGCTGTCCTGCCACGCGCCGGGCGCGGCCTATGCCAGCGTGCCGATGCTGGACCTGGTGGTGCCTGCGCCGGTGCAGCTGGCCGAGGCCGCCGATGCCATCGAAGCCCTGCGCGCGCAGGGGCCGCTGCTGGTGTGCTGCGCATTGGGCTATTCGCGCAGTGCAGCCAGCGTGGCCACCTGGCTGCTGCGTACTGGGCGGGTCTGCAGTGCCGCCGAGGCTGTGGCCCAAGTGCGTGCCGCACGGCCGTCCATCGTCCTGCATGACGTTCATCTACAGGCCATCGCGGCCGCCGCCACACGGGAGAGCAACGCATGAGTTCCGCTGCCGATCTGCCGATGATGCACCTGCTGCTGCGCCAGGGCAGGTTGCCTGCCGCGCTGTCACTGGGCCTGCTGCTGGTGGCGCTGCTGTTGCTGGGGATTGAACCCGGATTGGCGATGTTCGCTGCCGGCCTGCTGTTGCTGAGCGTGGCGGTGGGCGTGGTGCAGTTGTACTACGCCGTGCGCGTGCAGCTGGATGCCAGCCTGCTGCAGCTGCTGCTGAAGGAGCAGCTGCAGGGCGAGGCTGCGTCCGAGCGGGTCGACGCGGCCCTGCACACCGCCGGTCTGCGCCGCCGCGATGCGCAGGCGCCGGTGCGCGGCTGGGACGCGCGCTGGATCGGCATGCGCCGCCTGCTGGTGCGCCAGTACGTGGCCACGCTGCTGCAGTTTTCGGTGCTGCTGCTGGCCGTGCTGTGGCCGCAGACCTGAGCGGAGGTATCGATGTTTGCTGAGCTGATCGCCCGCGCCTGCAGTGGCGCGATCCATGTGGTGACCGGTGCGCGCGCGCTGTGGATCGGCTGTGCGCCGTCCAGCGAGCACCGCGTGTACTACGGTAACCATGCCAGCCATGGTGACTTCGTGCTGATCTGGTCGTCGATGCCGCCGGCGCTGCGTCGCCAGGTGCGGCCCGTGGCGGCCGCCGAATACTGGCAGGGCGATGCGCTGCGCCGTTACCTGATCGACGCGGTGTTCAACGGCGTGCTGGTCGAGCGCGACGCCGCGCGGCGCCAGCAGGATCCGCTGCAGGGGCTGCGCGATGCGGTGGATGAAGGATGCTCGTTGATCCTGTTCCCGGAAGGCACGCGCAACATCGGTGAGGATCCGCTGCTGCCGTTCAAGAGTGGCATCTACCATCTGGCGCGGCAGCGCCCGGAACTGGAGTTCGTACCGGTGTGGATCGACAACCTGAAGCGGGTGATGCCGAAGGGGCGTTTCCTGCCGCTGCCGCTGTTGTGCACGGCCACCTTCGGCACCCCGCTGCGCCTGCAGGCCGATGAGGACAAGGCCGCGTTCCTCGCGCGCAGCCGCCAGGCACTGCTGGACCTGGCACCGAACGGAGGCCGCGCATGAGCTTCCTTCTTGATGTATCCGGCGACCTGGCCACGCAGAGCGTGGGCCAGCAGACCGGCCTGCTGTTTGCCGGTGTCGGCGCGGTGCTGGTGCTGGCCACGCTGGTATCGGAGACGCTGCGCTGGCGCCAGCGCGACAACCCCAGCGCGGTCATCGCCAACCTGGTCTCGCGCATCCGCGCGTGGTGGGTGATGGCCATTGTCGTCGGCGGTGCGCTGCTGTTCGGCCGCACCGGGGTGATCGTGCTGTTCGCGATCATCTCGCTGTTCGCGCTGCGCGAGTTCATCACCCTGGCGCCGACGCGCTCGGGCGATTACTACGCGCTGCTGGCCGCGTTCTACATCGTGCTGCCATGGCAGTACTACCTGGTGTGGATCGACTGGTACGGCATGTACACGCTGCTGATTCCGGTCTATGCGTTCCTGTTCCTGCCGATCCTGTCGACCATCGGCGGCGACACCACGCATTACCTGGAACGCACGGCCAAGGTGCAGTGGGGGCTGATGATCTGCGTGTTCTGCATTTCGCACGTGCCACTGCTGCTGAACCTGCGCGTGCCCGGCCACGACCCGGCGCGCAACGTGCTGCTGTTCGCCTTCCTGGTGATCGTGGTGCAGTCTTCGGACGTGCTGCAGTACATCTGGGGCAAGCTGCTGGGCAAGCGCCTGATCGCGCCGAAGCTGTCGCCGTCGAAGACAGTGGAAGGCTTCGTCGGCGGCGTGCTCAGCGCCAGCGCGCTGGGTGCGGCGCTGTGGTGGATTACTCCATTCACGCCGCTGCAGGCGTTCGGCTTGTCGCTGCTGATCAACCTGATGGGGTTCTGGGGCGGCCTGGTGATGTCGGCGATCAAGCGCGACCGCGGCATCAAGGACTGGGGGCACATGATCGAAGGCCATGGCGGCATGCTCGATCGGCTGGATTCGGTGTGCTTTGCCGCGCCGGTGTTCTTCCACGTGGTGCGGTACTACTGGAAGGCAGGCGGGGGCGGTTGATTCTGCGCGGCCCTCATCCACGCATGGCGTGGATCTACTGGAGAGTCGAGCCATGCTCGACTCTACACGGCGGCGCGCTTACGCGCTGATGCCGTATTCCTTCAGTTTCTTGCGCAGGGTGGCGCGGTGGATGCCCAGCATCGCCGCGGCGCGGCTCTGGTTGCCTTCGCAATGGTTGAGCACTTCCACGAACAGCGGAATCTCCATCTCGCGCAGCACGATCTCGTACACATCGTCCGCATCGCAGCCATCGAGGTCACGCAGGTAACGGCGCACGGACTGGGCGACGTGCTCACGCAGCGGTGGCCGGGCAGCGCCACGACTATTGTCAGGACGAGAAAGGACAGCGTTCAAGGGGGTTCCCGATTCGGTGGCCCGTGCGCGCGGGGCGCGCGGCCGGACGAGGTGGTGGCGGTCAGTCTAGCGCGAGCGTGCCCGACCTGCCACGGCTGGACGCCATCGACCCCTTCAAAGGAATTCGAAGGTGAATGCGACCGTGGATGCTGCCGGCTCCTGCACGCGGAAGGCGATGCGCGCGCTCTGCCCCGGTTCCAGCAGGGCCGCGCCCGGGTTCTCACCCAGGTACTGCGCGGGCGGGAACACACCGGTGCCGATCACCCGGCCATCGGCATCGGCCAGTGACAGCCGCAGGTCCGGCCATGCCTGCGCCCAGCGCGCATCGTTGCGGATGCTGGCCTGTACCTGCAGTACGCCAGCCTGCCCAGGCAACGGGCGGATCTCGCGACTGGTCATGGTCAAAGCAGTGGGTTCGCGCCATGCCGGCAGGCTGCAATGGAGGACGCCGCACAGCGCGCCGAGCCACGGGCGGTGGCCGGCGTCGGCCGCCAATCGCGTTCTGTCAGCCAGCACGCTCTGCAGTACCAGCAGCAGTGCCAGCGCAGCGACCAGTGCCCAATGCCAGCGTGGTGCGGGCAGGGCGCGAGGGCGCACACCGAGGAAGCTGGGCGCATCGCTGCCCGGCGCGGCCGGCTGGGGCGCGTCGGGGCCGGCCGAGGTTTCGACGGCCGGCTCATCGACATCGAGCGGCCGCGTTTCGAACACGTGCGCGATCTCCACTGCCGGTTCGGCCGGCGGATCAAGCGTGGCCGCCTCGTCGCTGCTGGCAGTGGCCGGGTCCTCAGCGTGGTCCTGCACGGGTCCGGCCCCGGGCGCCGTATCGGCTCCCGGCGCGGGACGCAGGAAGGTGGCAAGCGGACGACGCGGCGGGTTCGGCTCGGACATGCTCAGGGTGCAGGTTCGGATCCAGCAGTCATTCAACCACGATCAGGCGCGACGTACGCCGGTGATGCGCATCCAGTCGCCATCCTGGGTGGCCTGCAGCTCATCGAACCACGCGGCATAGCGCTGCAGCAGTTCGCCTTCCTGGCCATGCAGGATGCCCGAAAGGGCGATGCGGCCACCGGCCGCGACGCGCGCGGCCAGCAGTTCGGCCAGTGCATCCAGCGCCGAGGCGAGGATGTTGGCGACCACGATCGGGTAGGTGGCCACTGGTTCGTCCTGCGGCAGGTAGACGTGCATGCGCGCCTGCTCGCCATTGCGCTCGGCATTGTCGGCGGTGGCGATCAGCGCCTGCGGATCGTTGTCCACGCCGATGGCTTCGCCGGCGCCCAGCTTCAATGCGGCCAGCGCCAGGATGCCTGAGCCACAGCCGAAGTCGAGTACGCGCTGGCCCTGCAGCAGGCCATCCACGGCCAACTGGTCCAGCCAGCGCAGGCACAGGGCCGTGGTCGGATGGGTGCCCGAGCCGAACGCCAGGCCCGGGTCCAGGCGGACTACGGCGGCATCGGCGGCCTGCGCGGCCTCGGGCAGTTCATGGTTCCACGGCACGATCCAGGTGCGGCTGCCGAAATCCATCGGCTGGAACTGGTCCAGCCAGGCCCGTTCCCAGTCCTCATCCTCGACCGCGCGGAAGCTGCCGCCGGTCCAGTCCAGTTCCGGGTCGAACGCCTCCAGCGCGGCCAGCAGCAGCAGCGCGTTGCTGTCGGCCGGGAACAGTGCGCTCAGCACCAGCGTGTCCCACAGCGGGGTTTCGCCCACGCCCGGTTCCAGAATGGCCTGTTCGTTGCTGGTGTCGGCCTCGGCATCGAGCAGGGTGACCGCCAGCGCGCCCACATCCTCCAGCGCGTTCTCATAGCGGGGCTGGGTGGCTTCGGTGCAACGCAGGGTCAGTTCCAGGAACGGCATGGCGGTGGGGGCAATCGCGGGAAAGGGGGCCATGCTAGACCATCCGGGCGTCTCCGTATCCCTTGAGATGCTCGGAGGGGCTGAACGAGATCGATTCAGACACGCCTCACAGGCCTTGCTAGACTTGGCGCCTTCCTGCCCGACGTGCCGTAATCGACCGCCGATGGCCCTCGCCCCGACCCTGAAAACCTGGTTGCTCGTGCTGCCGGCCGTGGCCGTGCTGGGCGTGGCCGGTTATCGGGCCAGCGGCCATGGCCACGCGGCGCAGGTGGACGTGGGCGCGCCGATGGCGGTGTCCACCGCCGGCGTCGAGGACGCGCTGCAACCGGTAATGCCCGAAGCGCTGGCCCGTCGCCTGGCCGGTTTCGAGCGCGGCGACGGGCTGCCGTCGGGCCTGCCACTGGACCTGCGTGCCGACATCGAAGGCGAGACCGACCTGTTCGCATATGCGCAGCGGCTGAAGGCGCAGGCCGAGCAGGGCAACCATGAAGCACGCTGGATGCTCAGCCGGGTCTACGACTACTGCGCGCAGTACGCGATCGATCCCGGTGGCTACCGGCTGGACAACAACGTGCTGGCCGGACTGGGCCTGAGCGCGGCACCGGCGATGGTGCAGGCGCGCGAACGCGTGGCGCAGCGCTGCGGTGGTTTCGTGCCGGGTGACAACCTGGGGCCGTCGCTGGTGTTCAACGAACGCCGTCGTGCCGCCCTGCAGGGCAACCTGGCTGCCGAAGCAGCGCTGTTCGCCGAAGGTGAGCCGCTGCACAGCAATGACCAGTACCGCCGCGACCTGGTGGAACGCGTGCGTGCCTCGCGTGACCCGGAGGCCTACATGGCCCTGGCGCCGGGCATGGGCGTACGTGCCGCCGGTGACAAGGCGCTGGCCAACATGGTGGCCGGTGAACAGCTCAGTGAGATGGCCTGGCGTGTTGCGGCCTGCCAGCTTGGCCTGCCGTGCGGGGCCGACAGCGTGCTGATGAACAGCTATTGCGCGAACGGAGGCATCTGTTCGCAGGATGGAACGCAGGATTTCCAGGATTTCGTGTATGACGCTGCGGTATCGCGGCAAGGTGCGGGGAAGATGAACGAATGGATCAAGCAATTGATTGGAAAGAGGAACGGGCAATGAATTACCGTCGATTCCTGCACGGGGCCAAGTTCTGGTTCTGGGTGGCGTTGTTTGTCGCGTACTCGGCCGGTGCGGTCGGCCTGTTGATGATCGACACCTATGAGGATCGCTACCGGCACCTTTCCAAGGTTGAACTGACCTCGGTGAAGGCGCAGGAAGACGTGCGTCGCGCCGGTGCCAGCCAAGTGGCCGCGGTGTATCGCGCGCAGAGTGGTGCACCGTTTGCCTCGCTGCCGGCCGGCAGCACCTTCCAGGTGGTCTGGCCCGATGGTTCGACCGAAACCATGGTGATCGTCGACCCGACCTCGCCCAACGGTGTGCGCCCGCTGGCCGACACCCAGATTCCGGCCGAAGTCGCCGACAAGCGCTGACGCAAAAAAGGGGACGGAGGGGATCAAGTCGTTTGTGGCACAAACGACTTGATCCCCTCCGTCCCCTTTTTTGCAACAGGAAAGGGCGGGGAAATCCCCGCCCTTTCCGTGTCCAGCCGCTGGCGCTGATCAGGTCAGTGCGATCGGCTTGTTCTTGCGTTCGGCCAGGCGCTTTTCCAGGTAGTGGATGTTCTGCCCACCGGCCTGGAAGCCCTTGTCGCGCATGATGCGCTGCTGCAGGGCCACGTTGGTCTTGATGCCATCGACCACCATCTCGCTCAGCGCCACGCGCATGCGGGCGATGGCGGTCTCGCGGTCCGGGCCGTGCACGATCAGCTTGCCGATCATCGAGTCGTAGTTCGACGGCACGCGGTAACCACTGTAGATGTGGGTGTCCACGCGCACGCCGGGGCCGCCCGGTGGATGGAAGCCGGTGATGGTACCCGGGCTCGGCACGAAGGTTTCAGCGTCTTCGGCGTTGATGCGGCACTCGATGGCGTGGCCGCTGAGCACCACGTCGCTCTGCTTGATCGACAGCTTCTGGCCGGCGGCGATCTTCAGCTGCTCGGCCACCAGGTCGATGCCGGTGACCATTTCGGTGACCGGATGTTCCACCTGGATGCGGGTGTTCATTTCGATGAAGTAGAAGCGGCCGTCTTCGTACAGGAACTCGAAGGTACCGGCGCCGCGGTAGCCGATGCGCACGCAGGCCTCGGTGCAGACCTTGCCGATCTGCTCGCGCTGTTCGGCGCTGATGCCCGGTGCCGGTGCTTCTTCCACCACCTTCTGGTGGCGGCGCTGCATCGAGCAGTCGCGCTCACCCAGGTGGATGGCGTTGCCCTGGCCGTCGGCCAGCACCTGGATCTCCACGTGGCGCGGGTTCTCCAGGAACTTTTCCATGTAGACCTCGCCATTGCCGAACGCGGCCTTGGCCTCGCTCTTGGTGGTTTCGATCGAGGTCTTCAGCGAGGCTTCGGCATGCACCACGCGCATGCCGCGGCCACCACCGCCACCGGCCGCCTTGATGATGACCGGGTAGCCGATCTCACGGGCGATCTTGGTGTTGGCGACGATGTCATCACCCAGCGGGCCGCCCGAACCGGGCACGCACGGCACGCCCGCGGACTTCATCGCGCGGATGGCTTCGACCTTGTCGCCCATCATGCGGATGGTGTCGGCCTTGGGGCCGATGAAGATGAAGCCGGACTCCTCCACGCGCTCGGCGAAGTCGGCATTCTCCGACAGGAAGCCGTAGCCCGGATGGATGGCCTGGGCATCGGTGACTTCCGCCGCGGCGATCAGCGCCGGGATGTTGAGGTAGCTCTGCGGCGACGGTGCCGGGCCGATGCAGACCGACTCGTCGGCCATGGCCACGTGCTTTAGGTTGCGGTCGACCGTGGAGTGCACGGCCACCGTGCGGATGCCCAGGGTGTGGCACGCGCGCAGGATGCGCAGCGCGATCTCCCCTCGGTTGGCAATGACGACTTTGTCGAGCATGGCGTGCCCCTCAGCCGATCACGAACAGCGGCTGGTCGAATTCCACCGGCTGGCCGTTCTCGCCCAGGATGGCGACGATGGTGCCGGACTTGTCGGCTTCGATCGGGTTGAACATCTTCATCGCTTCGATGATGGCCAGGGTCTCGCCTTCCTTGACCTGCTGGCCAACGGTGACGAAGGCCGGCTTGTCCGGAGCGGCCGACGCGTAGAAGGTGCCGACCATCGGCGAGCGCAGCACGTGGCCTTCCGGCAGGGCCGGGCCCGGCTTGGCGGTGCCACCGGTGGAGGCTTCAGTGGGCGACTGCATCGGCATGGCCTGCGCAGCCGGGGCGGCCGGCGCGGCGTACACCGGGGCAGCGACCGGGGCGGCATAGCCGGCCACCGGGGCGCGCGACAGGCGCACGGACTCTTCGCCTTCCTTGATTTCGATTTCAGCCAGGTTCGACTCTTCCAGCAGGTCGATCAGCTTCTTGATTTTGCGCAGATCCATGAGGGCCTCTTTGGTTTCTATCTAGGTGAGGTAGAGCGCCGGCTGGCGCCCGGGTCGACAATCAGGTGGGCGACACCCGCAGCAGCGCCGCGTCCATCGCGTAGCGGTAGCTGTCGGCGCCGAAGCCACACACCACGCCCACCGCCTTGTCACTGAAATAGCTGTGCTGGCGGAAGGGTTCGCGGGTGTGCGGGTTGGACAGGTGGATCTCGATGAACGGCACGGCCACCGCCGCCAGCGCATCGCGCAGGGCGACCGAGGTGTGGGTGAAGGCGGCCGGGTTGATCAGGATGAACGTGGTACCGTCGGTGCGTGCGGCCTGCACGCGGTCCACCAGTACGTGTTCGGCGTTGGACTGCAGGCTTTCCAGCGCATGCCCGGCCGCAGCGGCCTGGGCGGCCAGCGCCTGGTCGATGTCGGCCAGCGTGGTGTGCCCATAGACCTCCGGCTCGCGGGTGCCGAGCAGGTTGAGGTTGGGGCCATGCAGGACCAGCAGCTTCGCCATGGAATCCGATCAACGGGAAAGGGCGGCAGTCTGGCGGAACCTGTGGATGCTGTCCAGTTCGGCGAAATTGCAGGTGTTTAAAGCGATCGTTTGAAAATCGTGGGAGCGCTTGCGGCTGTACGGGTGGCGACGGATCAAGGCCCGCTGAACGCCGCGACGGCGGGGATGCCCGCACGAAGGCCGAAGATGGCGTAGATCCGGTCTACGCGTGGATGGCCGCCGCCGCGCCCGGTAGATCCACGCCATGCGTGGATGGCCAGCTCCCATGCGTGGGTGAACCCACCCGGCACTCAGGTCTCCAGCGGCACCGTCGGCACCACGTTCGGGAACACCTCTTCCAGTGGCTCGGTCTCACCGGGTTTCGGCGCGGGCCAGTTGTAGGCATTCACCGGCTGCGCGCGGTTCACCCACAACGCGTAGTACAGATGGTCGGCGCGGCCATCGCCGGTATTGGGGTGGATGAGGATGGTCAGGCCCAGGCTGTTGAGCTGCAGCCACGGCACCAGTACCGGCAGCAGATCGTTGGTGAAACCGAAGTAGAACGACGGCGTGACATGCGGCCCACGCGGCTCCAGGTTCCAGTTGCCCAGCTCCACCGGAAAGCGCTCGGCCGCCCAGCGCCGCAGCAGCGCGGCTTTCTGGTAGCTGTCCTCATCGAAGTAGATGTGCGCGTGGTAGCTCTTGATATCGGTATAGGCGCGCGGCCGGCTGGGCAGTGGCGATTCGCCCGGGCGCACGCTGGGCGGGCGTGGTGTCGCCTCGGCGGCGGTGTTCTGGCCCCAGGGGCTGCGGCCCTGCGCGGGGGGCGGCACGATCGGCCGGAAGCCCGGCTGGCCCGGCTCGGTGGTGTTGGGCGCGGCGCTGGCCGTGCTGGTGACAGCCAGCCCACCCACCGCTGCCCCGGCCGAGGCAATCAGGCGCCGACGGACGGGGGAGAGCAGGTCGGCCCAAAGGGAGTCTTCGGCGTCGAACGGCGGGGCAGGGGTGTGCGGTGGCATGACCAGCGTCCTGAGGGCAGAACCCCTACGCTCGGCGAGGGTGGCTGCGGCGTCCAATAAGCAGCCGGCATCACCTGATGCCACGCCTCTTCCGGGCGTCACCTCGATGCGCTACAACGTGTGACTGCACAGCGGACGTTGCAAACCGATGAAGTGGCGTGAACCCTGGCTGCTGGGCCTGCGGCACCAGCCGCGATTCAATCCTTTCCAGTGGCAGGTACTGAAAACCGCGCTGGTGTTGAGCGGCATGTTCGCTGTCCTCGTTGCAGTGACGGCATTCACGCAGGAGCGCAGTGCCGGTGACATCGCCCTGTCGCTGGCCATCTGCGTCGGCAGCGGCCTCGCGATGGCACTGCTGACCTACTTCTTTTACTGGCTCAGCCCGCGCACCGTCACCCATGGGCCGAATGGCATCGTCATCATCAAGGGCGAAAGCACGTTGCTGCTGCCCTGGCAGGCCATTGCCGGCTACGCATTCGTCTCTGTCGAGGGCGAAGGCGCACTGAGCCTGCATGACCACGCAGGTGTCGACCATCGCGTCTTCCTGTCTGATCGGATCACCCGCACGGTGATCGAGCGGACCCTGCGCGAGCACACCGGCCTGGTCCCGGGTCTGCCCCGTTGAGTCGTGCCCGCGACCGGGCTAGGGTGGCCGGGCCATGCACCGGACCTTCACCATGAGCGCTGTTGACACCGGGACCGCCCGCCGACGTGCTGCCTTCCGGCAACTGCATGCGCAGGGCTGCTTCGTGCTGCCCAACCCGTGGGACGTGGGCAGTGCGCGCTACCTGCAGCGGCAGGGCTTCCAGGCGCTGGCCACCACCAGTGCCGGCTGCGCGTGGAGCGAGGGCAGGCCCGATGGTGCCGTTTCGCTGGAAGCCACGCTGGAACACCTGCGCCTGATGGCAGGCGCGACGTCGCTGCCGTTGAACGCGGACTTCGGCGATGGATTCGGTGCGACGCCGGATGAGGTCGGCGCAGCGGTCACCGCCGCCCTGGATGCCGGCATCGCCGCGCTGTCCATTGAAGATGCCAGCGGCGTGGCGGGGGCGCCGCTGCGGCCGCTGGAGGAAGCCGTGCAGCGCCTGGCGGCTGCACGTGCGGCCATCGACCGTGCCGGTGCCGACGTCCTGCTGGTGGGGCGTGCGGAGAACTTCTTCGTCGGCGTGCCTGATCTGGAAGACACCCTGCAGCGGCTGCGCGCCTATGCCGCAGCCGGCGCCGACGTGCTGTACGCACCGGGCATCACCACGCGCGAGCAGATCATGGCGGTCGTTGCGGCGGCAGGACCGAAGCCGGTGAACCTGCTGGTCGGTGGGCCCACGCCGCTCACCTTGCAGGACATCGCCGCGCTGGGCGTGCGCCGGGTCAGCCTGGGCGGGGCCTTGGCGCGTGCGGCATGGGGAGGGCTGATGCGGGCCACGGACCCGATCCTGCGCGAGGGCCGTTTCGACGGCCTGCAGCAGGCCGCCGCAGGCGCGGTCTTGAACGACCTGTTCCGTTGACGCCATGGACAATGTAACCGCCTATGGCGCGCTGGTAAGGGAGATGGAGGCGCTGCGGCTGGAGGGCCACGCACGTGGTGCCAGCACGTGGAACCACCAGCACCTGCAGGAAACGATGGTCGTACCGTTGCAGTAGATCCACGCCATGCGTGGATGCATCTGCAGCCGGGGTCAGAGCCCTTCTGCGAAGGGCTCTGACCCCAAGGCATCCTCAGAACCGCGCGGTCAGGCCGACGAAGAACGTGCGCGCGCCACCGTCGTAGTTGTTGCCTTCCTCGATCGTGGACACGTCTCCCAGGTTCTGCACGCCCGCGCGCAGGGTCAGGTTCTCGTTCACGTCATAGCCGGTCACCAGGTCCACCGTCGTGTAGGCCTTGGCAAACGTCGCGCTGGTGGAGGACACCAGCTGCCTGCCGATGTGCTGTGCGCTCAGGTTCAACGACCACGCATCGGTCACGTCCCAGTTCAACGAGGTATTGCCGGTGATCTTCGGTACCACCAGCAGGCTGGCGCCGGTGGTGCGGTTCTTCGATTCCAGCATGCGCGTGGCGTTGGTGGTCCAGCTGATGCGTTCGTGCAGTGGCACGGTCACGCTGGCCTCGATGCCACGCGTGCGTGCCTTCTGCACGTTCTGCGCCACGGTCCACCAGAAGCCGTTGACGAAACTGGTGGTCTGGCCCGGCAGCTCGCGCAGCGGGACCTGCTGGATCTTGTCGTCGAAATCGGTGAGGAAGTAGGTGGCCGAGGCCGACCAGCCGTTGCGGTCAAAGCCCACGCCCAGCTCGTAGTTGGTGCTGGTTTCCGGCTCCAGGTCGGGGTTGCCTGCCATGTAGCAGCCGGTGGTGCCGTCTGCGCTGACCGAGCGGTTGGTCCAGCCTTCGGCCACCAGCGAAGTGCAGCCGTTGCCGCCGGACTGGGTGGCCGCACCGGCCGTGCCCTGCTTCAGGTTCGGTGCCTTGAAGCCCTGCGACACGCCACCCCGGATGGTCCAGTCGTCGCCCGGGTGCCAGACGCCGTAGATGCGCGGGCTGATGTTGTCATCGTAGTTGTCGGTGTTGTCCCAGCGCAGGCCCACGGTCAGCACGAAACGCTCGTGCAGGGTGATGTGGTCCTCGGCGAACAGCGCCCACGAATCAGCTTCGCTGACCGGACTGATGCGGCCGCTGCCGGTCCAGGTCACCGGCACGGTGCCGATCGTGTCCGCGTTCTGAAGCTCCTCGCGCTTCCACTGCGCCCCGACGTTCAGGCTCTGCTCGAAGCCCCAGTGGAAGCCGTGGGTAAAGGCAGTGTCGAACACCGTCTCCTTGGCATGCGTGCCCAGCACGCTGCCCTTGTCCTTGTAGTCGTTCTGCACCAGGGTCGACTTGGACGTGGTGGTGTCGCCATAGCGGCCGTCGTGGCTGACGACGTAGCCGGTCTGCACCAGCTTGGACAGGCCCCAGGCATACACATCACCGGCACCGGTGTTGCGCTGCTCGCCGCGCGAACCTTCCACGGTCAGCGCGTGGTCGTCGTTGATGCGCCAGTGGAACTGCAGGTTGGCGTTCTGCGCTTTGTTGCCGGGCGTCTGCCGCGCACCGGTATCGGATTTGTGGTCGGTCACGTTCGCACCGATGCGCACACCCAGGTTGTCGGTCAGCGGGCCACTGAACAGCGCGCCCATCTGCGTGGTATCACCGCGCGTGTCCGAGTCGGGCATGCTGTGGTTGAGGGTGACCGAGCCGCCCCAGTGGTCGCTGATCCTGCGGGTGATGATGTTGATCACACCGCCCATCGCATCCGAGCCGTACAGCGAGGACATCGGACCGCGCACCACTTCGATGCGCTCGATCATGTCCGGCGACAGCCAGTTCAGATCCTGCGGACCGAGGTCGTCGCGGTAGTTCACGCCGGAGGAATTGCCTTGGCGGCGGCCATCGATGAGGATCAGCGTGTACTGCTCGGGCAGGCCGCGCAGGCGGATCTTCGACTGCGCACCGGACAGTGCATAGCCGCCGGTCACGCCCGGTACGGTGCTCAGCAGCTGGCCGATGCTGGTGACCGGCTTGCGCTCGATCTCCTCGCGGGTGATGACGCTGATGCTGGCCGGCGCATCCTTGATCCACTGCTGGGCGCCGGTGGCGGTGACCACCACGGTGTCCATCTGCTTGGCCGACGAAGCGTCGGCGGCGGCATCAGCGTGGGCGGTGCTGGCCAGCGCAAGACCAATCGCCGCGGTCAGGGCGGCAACGGAACGACGGGATTTCAAAACGGCATGCGACATCGCGCAGTACTCCTGTTGAGGGTCCACTGGCGATGGCTGGGACGTCCGTGTGTGGGGTTTTCAGAATTCCTTAACAATCGTATCACGAATCATTCGCATTTGAAGTGGAGCGATACATGACGTGCCAGTTGGCTAGCCCGGCACCGCCCCGGCTGAAATCAGCGTCCTGCGCAGCAAGCTGGTGGAAAATCGCCCATTAGTTACCATTGGTAACTAGCCAGGCCGCGAGTCTCCCCATGCACAGTCTGATCGTCGTCGCCCATCCCGATCCCGCCTCGCTCACCCAAGCCGTCGCTGCGCGCATCGCCCAGTCCATCACCGATGCCGATGGGCGCAACTGCGTCACCGTGGCCGACCTTGCCGCCGAAGGCTTCGATCCCCGCTTCAATGCCGCTGACATCGGCCTGTTCAAGCAGGCTGCGGCAGCGCCGGCCGACGTGGCCGCAGAGCAGGCGCGGCTGGATGCTGCCGACACGCTGGTGCTGGTCTATCCGCTGTACTGGTGGTCGTTCCCCGCGCTGCTGAAGGGCTGGATCGACCGGGTGTTCACCCAGGGCTGGGCCTACGCCGACGGTGCCGATGGCAAGGTGGAAAAGAAGCTGCAGCGGCTGCAGGTGCACCTGGTTGGCATCGGCGGCGCGGGCGCGGAGATGATCGAACGCCGCGGTTACGGTGCGGCAATGAAGACACAGATCGACAGGGGCATCTTCGACTACTGCGGTGCCACCGTGCACTCGTCCACGCTGCTGCTGGACGCCGACAGCGGCCAGGCCGCGGCGCATCTGCAGACCGCCACCGACATCGGCCGTACCATAGGCACACCTGCCTGATGATGTAGAGCCGCTGCATGTCCACCGCCGCCACGCCGACCCGTCGCCGGATGTCACGCGAACAGCGCGGCCGCCAGCTGCTGCAGGTGGCCTGGACCCTGGTGGGCGAAGAGGGCACCGATGCGCTCAGCCTGGGGCGCCTGGCCGAGGCAGCCGGCGTGACCAAGCCGGTGGCCTACGATCACTTCATCACTCGCAATGGCCTGCTGGCCGCGTTGTATGCGGACTACGACCAGCGCCAGACCGCCGTGTTCGATGCGCGCATCGGCGCGGCACCTGCGCGCCTGCACGAGCGTGCGCAGGCCATCGCATCGGGCTACATCGATTGCGTGCTCTCGCAGGGCAGCGACATCCAGGCGATTCTTGCGGCGTTGGCCGGCTCGCCCGAGCTGCGCGACGTGCGCCACCGCTACCAGCAGGCGTTCGTAGAGCAGTGCGCGCAGTGGCTGGGCCCGTTCGCCACGGGCGGCGATGTATCCGTGGCTGGGCGCTGGGCAATCCTGGGGGCCGCCGAAGCGTTGTCCGAAGCCGTGGCTGCCGGCGCACTGCTGCAGCCAGTCGCCGAAGCGGAACTGCAGCAGCTGATCATCCACACCGCCACTCGCGCCCAGTAGATCCACGCCACGCGTGGATGGGGCCTTCGCGGGCCGCACGAACTGCAACATTGCCCTGCTATAACGGGCCGCTGTTGGCGGTGCCGCCGCCTCCCGCACTGCAGGAACTCCCATGACCCGACCCCTCGCGCGACGCTGGCTGTGCCCGTCGATCCTGGCTGCGCTTGCCGCGCTCACTGCCTGCCAGTCTTCTACGCGCCCCGATGCGCAGGCGGCCACCGCTACGACTGAAGCGCGTCCGCACAACATCATCGTGATGATCAACGACGGTGCCGGTTGGGGCACCTGGGACGCGGCGGCATACTGGCAGTACGGCAGCCGCGAGGGCGCACCGTATGCGGCGTTCCCGCAGCGCCTGGCCGTCACCACGTTCCCGCTCAACGCCAGTGGCCAGCCCACCCGCGATGATTCGCAGCGCATCGGCTACGACGCGGCCAAGGCCTGGGACACCACTGAAGTACCTGCGCCCGATCTGCCGTTCGTGGCCTACCAGTACCTGGCCGCAGTCGCGACCGACAGTGCCGCTGCCGGTACCGCGCTCTCGTCGGGGGTGAAGACCTACAACAACGCCATCAACTACAACAACGATGGCCAGCCGGTGGAGTTCAACACGCTGCGCGCGAAGGCGCTGGGCATGGCCACCGGCGTGGTCACCTCGGTGCCATTCGCACATGCCACGCCGGCGGCGTTCGCGGCGCAGAGTGAATCGCGCAACAGCTACCACCAGATCGCCCACCAGATGCTGGCCCAGGGCCACATGGACCTGGTGATGGGCACCGGTGGGCCGGGCTACAGCGTGGACGGCAAACCCTGCGTCGAAGGCATGGACAAGGTCGCCGCCGAAGGCTGCCAGAACCCGTGGGAATGGGTGTCGCAGCAGGATTGGCAGCAGCTGGAAGCGGGCACGCCGATTGCCGGCAACCCGTCCGGTGCGTGGCGCCTGATCCGCAGCCGCGAAGACTTCGTGGCCCTGGCCGATGGGCACCTGCCGGCAGACCGCCCGCTGATCGGCGTGCCGCGCGTGGCCAACACCCTGCAGCAGGCGCGCCAGTTGCCGGTGGTCGGGCGCGATGCCGCCACTCCGTCGGGGGTGAAGAAGATCGACAGCGTGCCGGACCTGGCCACGATGACCCGTGGCGCGCTGCGTTTCCTGCAGCAGCGTTCGCCCCAGGGCCTGTTCCTGATGGTTGAAGGCGGCGCCACCGATTGGGCCGCGCATACCAGCGCCTGCGGCACCGAATGGCATTACGGCGCCTGCACCGACCAGCCGCAGTATGGCCGCCTGATCGAGGAAACGGCCGAGTTCAACGATGCAGTGTCGGCGGTAGTGGCGTGGATCGAGCAGAACGGCGGCTGGGAACGCAACCTGCTGATCGTCACCACCGACCACGACAACAGCATGCCGATGGGCCCGGACGCGCAGCAGGTGGCCTTCGAGCCGGTGCGCAACCACGGCCGCGGGCAGATGCCGGGCATGAGCTTCCGCCCCACTGGCAACCACTCCAACGGCCTGGTGCCGCTGTGGGCCAAGGGCAACGGCGCCGAACTGCTGGGCCAGCGCGTGCGTGGTGTCGACCCTGGCTACCGCCAGCATGTGCGCTGGAACGACGGCAGCTACATCGACAACACCGACGTGGCCAAGGCCGTGCAGGACGCCCTGCAGCGTTGACCGCCCCCTGTAGAGCCGAGCCCACGCTCGGCTGCTCTTCGCCCTTTGTAGAGTCGAGCTTGCTCGACCGAAGCGCCAGAAGCAGTCGAGCAAGCTCGACTCTACCGATCCACCACGCAGGCCAGGAACCGCGGCAGCACCGGATTGCGGTTGTCCGCCTTCCAGAACACCACCTGCTGCACGCGCGGCGCGTCCTTCAGGCGCACGAAGGACACGCCGGGCATGCCCATGCGCTGCAGCGAGGCCGGTACCAGCGCAACACCCAGCCCTTCACCCACCAGGCTGACGATGCTCTGCTGAAGCTGCACTTCCAGCCGCACATCGGCCTGCAGACCCGCAGCGTGGAAGCTCGCCTCGATGGCCTCACGCAGGGTCGGCACGACATCGGCAGGCGCGGTGATCAGCGCCTCGCCGGCCAACGCTGTGATATCGACGCTACGGCGCCGGGCCAGCCGATGGTCCGCCGGTACCACCACGCACAAGGGCTCTTCCTGCAGCGGCAGCAGTTCCAGCCCGCGCAGCGAAGCCGGTGCGAAACCGATACCCGCATCCAGCGCGCCCGAGCGCACCCCGTCCAGCAGTGCCATCGGCAGTGCCTCGCGCAGGCGCAACTGCACCTGTGGAAGGGTGGCAATGAAGCGGCGCGCAAGTGGCGGCACCGAGCTGTGTGCGGCGTGCATCATGAAGCCCACCTGCAGTTCGCCCAGCTCACCGGCACCGACCTGGCGGGCGGCATGGCAGGCCTGCTGCAGCGCATTCATCACCGCCTGCGCGTCCTCCTGGAAGCGCTGGCCGGCGGCGGTCAGGCGAACCTGGCGCGAGTCGCGCTCCAGCAGCACCACGCCCAGGGTCTCCTCCAGCGCGGCGATCTGCCGGCTCAACGGCGGTTGGGTGACATTGAGCCGTTCGGCAGCGCGGCCGAAGTGCAGGGTCTCAGCGACGGCCAGGAAGTAGCGCAGCGGGCGGATGTCGATCATGCGCGAATGGTATCGCTGACGCCCGCCAAAAGCATTGGAAGGTATCGATGGGGGCGCGTAGCCTGCGCGGCATCCCCTCACGCCCTGCCGCCCATGCTGTCTGTCCTGGCCATCGTCCTTCCCGTGTTCGCGCTGATCTTCGCCGGTTGGCTGGCGCGCCGCAGTGGTGCACTGGGGCCGCATTCGACCAGCGAGCTGAACCGGTTCGTGGTGCAGCTGGCGCTGCCCGCGCTGCTGTTCGACGTGGTGGCCAATGCGCATTGGCAGCAGCTGTGGCAACCGGGGTTCATCGCCAGCTTCGGTGGCGGGACGGCGCTGCTGTTTGCCGCCACGGTCTGGTGGCGCCGACGCAGTGGCCACGCGCTGGCCGATGCCAGCATCGACGGGCTCAACGCCGCCTACGCCAACACCGGCTTCGTCGGCTTTCCGCTGGCAGTGGCCGCGCTCGGCCCGTGGGCGCTCGCGCCGACGCTGGTGGCCACGCTGCTGACGGTGTGCGTGTTGTTCGCCGCCGCCATCGTGCTGATCGAGATCGGCCTGCAGCGCGAACAGCGCCTGCACCATCTGCTGGCCAAGGTGGCGCGATCACTGCTGCGCAACACGCTGCTGCTGGCCCCGCTGGCCGGTGTGCTGCCGATGGCGCTGGGCCTGTCGATGCCGGCACCGGTGGAGACCTTCCTGAAGCTGCTGGGCGGTGCCGCGGCGCCGTGCGCGCTGATCGCATTGGGCCTGTTCCTGGGCGAGCGCCGCAACCCGGTGCCGGGCAGTGGCCGCAGCGCGCTGCTGCTGGGCGGCCTCAAGCTGCTGCTGCATCCCTTGCTGGTGTGGCTGCTGGCCACGCAGGTGTTCGCATTGCCGACGGCCCTGGTGCATGTAGCGGTGCTGATGGCGGTGCTGCCTACCGGCACCGGGCCGTTCATGCTGGCCGAGTTCCACCACCGTGAGGCATCGACTACGGCGGCCACGGTGCTGGGTACCACGCTGTTGTCGCTGCTGACGGTGACTGCCTGCCTGGCGCTGCTGCGGCTGTAGAGCCGAGCCCACGCTCGGCTGCTGTTCGCAGCAACCCTGCACACGGCAGCCGAGCATGGGCTCGGCTCTACAAAGGTGGACGCCGCCGCACGTCGGCTCTACTTCCGTCGAGCAAGCTCGACGCTACAACAGCGTTACCGCCTGGCCGGCCCGCGCAAATGCTTCACCCAGCAACGGCCCCCGCTTGATCGCCTCCACCTCGGCAAACAGCGCCTGCAGTGCATCCGCCGGGCGCGCGGCCGGGGCGGCCACGGCCTGCTGGATCGCGGTGAAGCGGTCGGCCAGCACCCGATGGCCCGGGTGTGCCTGTGCCCAGGCCTGCAGTGGCTGGCGTACACCGGCCGCCGCATCCAGCTGCTGCTGGTCGAACAGCTCGATCGCCGCCGCCGACGTTGCGGCGCGTTCAATCCGTGCGTGCTTCAGCTCGCGGCTCAGGTACAGGTCGTAGGCCGCGCCACGGCCCACCGCGATGCGCACGCCCTCGCGGTCCAGATCGGCCACGCTGCGCGCCGGGCTGGCTGCGCGCACCAGATAGGTGCCCTCGATCTCGACATACGGCGCACTGAAGGCGATGCAGGCCGCACGCGCCGGATCCACCGCCAGGAACGCCAGATCCCAGCCATCGTCAGCAGCCGCAGCCACGACCGAAGCCGCCGCATCGTGGCAGGTGAAGCGCGCCTGCACACCCAGCCGCTGCGCCAGCGCCGTGGCCAGTTCCAGCGATGGCCCGCGCGGTGAACGTGCATCCCCCTGGGCCAGCACCGGGTTGCCCAGATTGATGGCGACCCGCAGATGGCCGTACGGTGCCAGCGCCTGGCGATGGTCGGACAAGGGCATGCAGTGCTCCGGAAGAACGCGGGGAGACCAGCATGCCAGCAGCAGCGTGCGTTCCGCGTGCGCTCACGCCTGCACGAAGGTGCCGTGGAAGCCCAGCGGTATCGCATAGGGCAGCCACGCCTGGGCCACCGGCCCATCCTGCAGGTGGCGCGCGTCCAGCACAGCAATGCCGCTGCGTTGGTTCACCGGGTCCAGCAGGGTACCCACCAGCCAGCCGTCGTCCGGGTTGCGGCTGCCGGGGCGGGGTACGAACACATGTTCCTCGGCCATGATGTCGCTGCCATAGCGCCACACCTGGCGGCGGCCACGGTCGACGTCAAAGGCGGCCACCGCATTGAAGTACGGCGTGTTGCTGGTGCCATCGACGGTGGGTGCGTACAGGCGCGCGCCTCGGCTGTCGGGCGTGCGCGGGTCGAACAGCGGGAATTCCACCGTGTTGATGCCGGTGTCCTGCCAGCGCGCCTGGCCACGGCGCAGGTCCAGGTGCAGTTCCACCAGGCTGCTGTGGCCGTTGGTGGCATGCGCACCGTCACCAGCCATGGCTTCCTTCATCGGCGAACGCGCCTCATCCATGTTGTCTCGGCGCACGGCGCGCACCACGATGCCGTCCCTGCTGCGGTGTGCATCGCCGAAATGGTAGATCGCCGCGAACGGGGCTTCGAACCATTGCGCCTTGTCCGGTGCATCCTTGGACACTACCGCGATGTTGGCCGCGCGCTGCGGGGCAAACTGCATGCGTTCGAAGAAGCTGCCGCCGCTTTCATTGAAGTCGAAGGGTGCCAGTACGAACACCAGATGCTGGTCGGTCATGGTGAACGCGTGCAGGTAGCCGCGGCCGGGCGTGGCAATCACATCGGCGCTGCGCAGCTGGCCGTCCTTGCCGATGTGCCAGACCAGCAGGCCAGCGCCTCCCATCAGGCTGATCGAGCCGAAGTTCCACAGGCTGCCATCGCGGTCCACCAGCGGGTGCGCCGAGAACGGCAGTGCCGCCAGATCCGGGCGCCAGGTGACCGGGCCGACCGTGTCCAGCGAGTCGGGGTGCACCTCGAATGCCGAGCCGGACTCGCACAGGGCAAACACGCGGCCGTTGAGCGCCATCACCGAGGTGTTGGCCACGTTGGCGTCATCGTTGTTGCGCACCGCCTGTGCGTTGGGAACGCTGGTGCCGGCTGCAGGGTAGAGGAAGCGTCCGGCCTTCTGCTCGCGGGTGAACTTGGGCGTGGCAACCATGCGTGCGCGATGGGTCAGGCTGCCGTCGCCGTTGAAGTGCCAGCGGTGGACCATGCCGTCGCCGTCGAACCAGTGGTCGTAGCGCAGGTTGCCGCGCTCGCTCCAGGCCGGGCCATTGCGGTACAGAGTACCGGCCAGCCCGGCCGGCAGCCGGCCCTGCAACTGCACGGTGGCTGGGCCCAGCGTTTCGCTGCTCACTCCACGCCAGCCCAGCAGCCACGGATGTTCCTGCAGCCCTTGGGCGAACTGCGCCGGGTCGTTGGCGAAGGCCGGTGCGCTGCGCAGGGCGGTGGCACCCAGCGCCAAGCCGGCAGTGCTGCTGATCAGGGTGCGGAGGAAGCGGCGACGATCCATGGCGGGCCTCGGTGCAGGTGGGAAAATCAGCGCAGGGTGATGTCGATGGCGGTACCGGCGGCGGGCACCGCGAAGCGCGCCTCTTCGAAGGTGGGCTTGCGCATCACCTGCGGATTGTTGCTGAAACCGTAGCCTTCCACCGGCATGCCGACCAGATTGGTGTCGAGCTTGCCGTTGTCGTTCTCATCGTGGGTCAGCAGCACGGCGTAATTGCCGGCCGGCAGATCCTTGAAGGTGAAGTGCAGAGTGTCGCCCTGCGGGTGTGCCTGCTGCGCCTGCACCGGTGCGGCTTTGCCGTTCCAGGCCTCGTCGGAGGACACCAGGGCGGCGCGCAGGGTGCCGGTCTGGGCGCGGATGTCGTGCACGTTGACGGTCAGGTCGGCCGCGTGGGCGGTACCGGCCAGCAGCAGGCCGGCGAGCAGGGAGCAGGTCAGGGCGGTGCGGATCATGGCGTCGGTTCCGGTGCGGTGTGTGTGGGGCCAGTCTGCGCCGGGGGCCTCCCCGGGTTCAGGGCCAGTGGTCACCGATCCGACGTGCCAGAAGTCACTTTCTGCAGCGGACCCATTGCCGGCAGGGGCCGCGCCGGTCAGCATGCGGCCATGCCCAGCCTGCTCCGCCATCTGATGCGCCCCCTCAGCCTCGCCGGCATGGTGACCGTGCTGGTGGTCGGCCTGTCCTTTGCCGGCCGCGCCGATGCGGGCCTGAGCCTGCTGCTGCTCGGTGTGTTCCTGCTGCTGTTCGTGGTGCACGGCTGGGCGGCCTTGCCGATGCGGGTCCGTGCTGTCGCTGCCATCGCGCAGACAGTGCTGGCAGTGGTCCTGATCGCCCTGCAGCCACGCATCGGTACCGCACCGGTACTGCTGGTGGTGCTGGTCGCACAGCTGGCCGAACACTGGCCACCGCGCTTCGTGCTGTGTATCGCCCTGCTGGCCAATCTGGCCGAGTACGCCGTGCTGCGCCACAGCGGGTTCAACCAGCCGCTGCTGGTGGCGATGCTGTACGGCGGCTTCCAGGCGTTCGCCGCGCTCACCGCGCACTACGCGCGCAGCACCGCACTGGCCCGCGACGATCTGGCCCGGGTCAACGCCGATCTGCTGGCCACCCGCGCCCTGCTGGCCGACAGTGCCCGCGATGCCGAGCGCCTGCGCCTGGCGCGCGAACTGCATGACGTGGCCGGGCACAAGCTCACCGCCATGCGCCTCAATCTGCGCGCATTGGCCGCCGATCCGGTGCTGGCCGGGCGCGAGGGCCTGCAGACTGCCGAACAGCTGTCCGGCGAACTGCTGGCCGACATCCGCCAGGTCGTGCAATCCATGCGCGATGATCGTGGCCTGGACCTGGACACCGCCCTGCATGCGCTGGCCGCGCCGTTCCCGCGCCCGCGCCTGCAGTTGCAGATTGCCGAGGGCGTGCGGGTCACCGATCCGCGCACGGCCGAGACGGTGCTGCGCCTGGTGCAGGAAGCGCTGACCAATGCCGCGCGGCATGGCGAAGCCGATACTGTGTGGCTGACGATGACGGAAGAGGACTCCCGGTTGCGTATCGATATCCGCGATGACGGACAGCGCGCCGAGCGCATCCGTGAGGGCAACGGCATTTCCGGCATGCGCGAGCGCCTGGCCGATGTGCAGGGGCAGCTCGAGCTGGCCCGTACCGAGCAGGGTGGCATGCACCTGATCGCGCGGTTGCCGGCATGAGCGGCGCACCGATCCGTGTCGCCCTGGCCGATGACCAGGCGCTGGTCCGCGCCGGCCTGCGCGCGCTGCTGCAGGGCCTGGGGGTGCAGGTGGTGCTGGAAGCCGAGGATGGCCAGGCACTGCTGGATGCGCTGGCCACGCAGCCGGTGGACGTGGTGCTCAGTGATATCCGCATGCCCGGCCTGGATGGCATCGAGGCACTGCGCCAGCTGCGAGCGCGCGGCGACGCCACGCCCTGCCTGCTGCTGACCACCTTCGATGAAAGCGACCTGCTGCTGCGCGCCAGCGAAGCGGGTGCACAGGGTTTCCTGCTGAAGGATGCAGCGCCGGCCGACCTGCGCGAAGCCATCGAGCGCGTCGCCGCTGGCGAAACCCTGCTGCTGCCGGTGAGTACCGAGCCGGTGCGCTCGCGCTACCGCTTCCACGATGAGGCGCCGCCCAGCGACACGTTCGGCGAACGCGAAGTGGCCATCCTGCGCCTGCTGGCCGGTGGCTACAGCAACAAGGAAATCGCGCGCAGCCTGTTCCTGGCCGAAGGCACGGTGAAGAACTACGTGTCCACCATCCTCGACAAGCTGGGTACCCGCGACCGCACCCGCGCGGTGCTGAAGGCGATTACCCTGCGCATCATCTGAAGCGGTATGGTGCGGCGATGAACCCCATCATGCACGTCGAGATTCCGGTGGTCGACCTGGCCCGCGCCATCGCGTTCTACCAGCAGTGGCTGCAGGTGGAAATCGATGCCCCGGTGGAGGTGCACGACTGCACGATGGCGTACCTGCCGTTCGACGACGATGCAGGCGGTGCCAGCATGGCGCTGGTCCACGGCGCGGATTATCTGCCGTCCGAGCGGGGCGCGCGCATCTATGTCGGTGTGCAGGATCTCGATGCCAGCCTTGCCCGTGCGTTGCACGCGGGTGCCGCGCTGCGATTCGGCCCCGCCGAGGCAGGGGCTTGGCGCGTGGCGGAGATCGCCGACAGTGAAGGCAACCGCATCGCCATGCAGGCACCTATAGTGGCTTGACGCCCATCGGTAGAGCTGAGCCCACGCTCGGCTTGTCTGGAACGCTACCCGGCCGTCGCCTGCCACCGCTGCAGCCACCCGGCAATGGCCGGGTCCAGCCGCGCATCGTCCGGCAGCCGCACGCCAAAGCCCTCCTGCAGCACCTGCCGCACATCCGCCACATCGCGCAGCGCACGCTTCTGCGGCGCCTGGCCCGGGGGGTACTCGGTGTAGTTGCCGCTGCCCATCGTGCGCCGCCCCTCCGGCCACGTCAGCGAAGCACGCAGTTCCCCGGGGAAACTCGAGTGCGGGTGCGTGCACACATACCAGTTGCCCACCTCGTTGTCGGCCGCCGCCGGCGACGTCAGGTCGAACCGGTACAGCGACCGCCAGTCGTCACCGCTGCTGGCCGCCAGCAGGTAGTCGCCGTCATCCAGGCGCTGCAGCCGGTAGCGTTCATGCGGCGTGTCCTGCGCGGCTGTTTCCTGCAGGCGCAGCGGCACGGTCGGGGTCAGGCTGCCGAAGCCGGTATCCACCAGCCAGTCCTCGCCGTTCAGGCGCACCCGGATCAACAGGTGGGTACGCGGCGTCAGTTCGCCCTCGCCGGCCGACAGCAGCACACGCGCACTCAGTGCAAGGGCATCGAAGCCCAGCGCCTGCAGCAGCGCAAGGAAGGCGCCGTTCAGCTCGAAGCAGTAGCCCCCGCGCTGTGCGTCCAGCAGCTTGCGCTGCACGCTGTCCAGGTCGATCGGCACCGCATCGCGCAGCAGGCAGGTGAGGGTCTCGAACGGCACATGGGCGTTGTGGCGCTGCTGCAGCAGGGTCAACCCGGCCAGGGTGGCCGGCGGCGCGTCCAGCAGCTGCAGGCGCTGCAGGTAACGGCGGATATCGAGCGTGGTCATGACGGCACCAGGCGGGTCAGGGGCACCTACTGTGCAACCGCAACCGGGGTTGAGGTCAAGAGCAGGGCGCCGGTGTCATCGCCCCGTCGCCTGCGGCCGGTACAAAGACCGCAAGTGCGCCGCCAGTGGCAGTTCTCGAAAATAGCTCTAAAGTCCCGCTGAGCCAGGCCGATACAGGTGCGTCCTTTTGCCTGGAGTCTGTCATGTCGACCGTGGTTGTCCGCCTCCGGTCCCTGCGCACCCACTTCGATGGGCTGCGCTCGGCGTTTCCCGGCCTGTTGCGCTGGCTGCAGCCGCACCGGCTCAGCGTGGCCGACAAGCTGAAGGCCACCCTGTGGGTCTGCGGCCTGGGCCTGGTCGCCATTGCCGGCGTCTACGCCTGGACCGGCCACAGCAGCGCACAGGCCGCCCGCAGCCAGGCAAGCTACCAGCACGGCAGCGATCTGGCCGCGGCGCTGGCCACCCGCGTGGCGGAGGCACGACGCCTGCAGACACAGTATGCGCGCAGTTTCGATGATGCCGACCGCAGCCAGCTGCTGGCCACCCAGCAGGAGCTGAAGCAGGATCTGCAGGCGTTGCGCGCGATGCCGATGGATGCCGGCCGGCGCAAGGCGCTGCAGTCGCTGGCCGAAGCGGTCGACGGCTTCTCGCAGGGCATCGCCGCGCTGTTCGAGCGCGTGGATGAGATGGGCCGCGGCGACGCGGGCCTGGCCGCGCAGCTGCAGCAGGCCGCCGATACGCTGCAGGCGAACGTGACCGCACTTCAGCGTCCGGCGCTGGACCTGCACGTGCAGAAGATGCGCCGGCAGGAAGCGTTGCTGCTGCTCGACGGCGATTCCACCCATGCCGACCGTGCCAGTGAAGAGAAACTGCCCTTCGACCTGGCGCTGGCAGGCTTGCCGACCGGGGCGCAGGAAAGCCTTCGCACCGACATGGATGCCTACCAGGCCGCGCTGTTGGGCTACACCGCCGCCCGCGTCGGCCTGGATGTGGAAGCCCAGTCGCTGCTGGAAACGGCCGCCGGCGTGGCGCCTGCACTGGCCGCCTTCCAGAAGGCCCAGGTACAGGCGCTGGCCCAGGCACAGGCACGCCAGCAGGCAGGTACACGCACCATGAGCGTGCTGTTCGCCGCAACGCTGGCCCTGGTGGCGGGCGTGCTGATCACCAGTCTGGTGCTGGTGCTGCGTGCAGTACGCCGGCCGATCCAGGACACCCTGCGCTTCGCCAGTGACATCGCTGACGATCGCCTGGACACCACGCTGCGCGTGCACAACGCCAACGATGAGATCGGCCAGCTGGCGCAGCGCCTGATCGACATGCAGCAGCGCCTGCGCGCACGCATCGAGGACGAGCGCACGATAGCCCGCGGCAACACCCGTGTGCGCCAGGCACTGGACAGTGCACAGACCGGCCTGATGGTGATCGACGCGGAAGGCGGGGTGGCTTATGCCAATCCCGCCCTGCTGCAGCTGCTGGGCATGCAGGCAGACACGCTGGTTGGCAGCGAAGCCGTGCGCCTGCACCCGGCAATGACCCGCCTGGCCGGCGTGCGCCGCCGCGAGGAGCACGAGATCAATCACCTGGGCGTGCGTTACCAGTTGATCGCCAACGCGATCATCGATGAGGACCACTTCCTTGGCGTGGCGGTGGAATGGCGCAGCCGCGCGCTGGAAACCCTGCTGGAAACCGAAGTGGCTGCGCTGGTTGACGCGGCCGCGCACGGTGAACTGCAGGGGCGCATCGCGCTGGAGGGCAAGCAGGGCTTCGTGCGTACCCTGTCCACCAGCATCAACCATCTGCTGGCAACCTTCGAAACCAATCTGGGCGATCTGCAGACGCTGCTGGCGGCACTGGCCCGCGGCGACCTGAGCGTACGCATGGAGGGCGATCTGCAGGGTGTTTTCGCGCGCATGCGTGACGATGCCAACGCAACTGTCGGCCAGCTCGGCCGCATCGTCACCCGTATCCAGCAGGCCACCTCGCGACTGGATGTGGGTGTGGGCGAGATCGTTGCCGGCCACCATGACCTCTCGCAGCGCACCGAGCAGCAGGCGGCCAACCTGGAAGAGACCGCCGCGTCGATGCACGAACTGACCGATACCGTCGGCCGCAACGCCGATGCCGCCGGCCGCGCTGATGCGCTGGTGCAGGGTGCGGCTGCAGTGGCCGCACGCGGCGGCCAGGCCGTGGGCCAGGTCGTGGCGACCATGCACGGCATCAGCGAGGCCTCGCGGCGCATCGGCGACATCACCCAGCTGATCGACGGCATCGCCTTCCAGACCAACATCCTCGCGCTGAACGCCGCCGTGGAGGCCGCGCGTGCCGGCGAGCAGGGACGCAGCTTCGCCGTGGTGGCCTCTGAAGTGCGCCTGCTGGCCCAGCGCAGCGCCGAGGCGGCCAAGCAGATCAAGGGGCTGATCGAAGATTCGGTCACCCGCGTCGGCCAGGGCAATGTGCAGGCCGAACAGGCGGGCACCACCATGGGCGAGATCGTCGGCAGCGTGCAGCAGCTGGCCGAACTGCTTACCGCCATCCGCAGCGCATCGCAGGACCAGCACGCGGGCATTGCCCAGGTGAACCAGACCATCGTGCAGATGGAATCGAGCACCCAGCGCAATGCCAGCCTGGTGGAAGAGGCCGGGGCATCGACTGCGCAGATGCAGGCGCAGGTGCAGGCACTGGCCGAAGCCGTATCGGCGTTCCGCCTGCAGCCGCAGCGACAGTCGCGCGTGGCGGCGTGAGGGTCTGATCGCCTTCGCCGGGCCATGCCCGGCGAAAGCACTCAATACACGTCGCGGCGGTAGCGCCCGTTCTCCAGCAGCGCTTCCACCTCGTCATCGCCCAGCGTCGCACGCAGCACCTGGTCAACCCCCTCGGCCATGCCCTGCAGCGAACCACACACGTGGATGACCGCGCCGCGCTGCAGCCACGCCTGCAGTTCCGCCGCAGCGGCCTGCAGACGGTGCTGCACGTAGCCGCCGCCGTCGGCATCACGCGAGAAGGCCAGGTCCACGCGGGCCAGATGGCCCCCGGCCTGCCACTGCGCGATCTCCTCGGCGAACAACTGGTCGTGCGCGCGCTGGCGTTCGCCGAACAGCAGCCAATGGCCATGCTGGTCGTGCTGCGCGGCTTCGCGCAGCAGGCTGCGCAGGCCGGCGATGCCGGTGCCGTTGCCGACCAGCACCATCGGCGCGCCGTCCTGGCGATGGAAGCCCGGGTTGCGGTGCACGCGCGCGGCAATGCGGGTGCCCAGCGGCGCATGCAGCGACAGCCAGCCCGAGCCCAGGCCCGCGCGGCCCGCAGCGTCGTGCACCAGGCGCACCACCAGTTCCACCGCACCATCGGCGGCGCACGAGGCGATGGAATATTCGCGCCCCGGCAGCGCCGGCAGGCCGGCCAGCCACAGCGCGGCGTCCTGTACCGGCAGCGCGGCCCCTTCGTCGGGCAGCGCGCGTTCGCCTGCCAGTTCCAGCAGCGTGCGTGTGGTGCCGTCGAGCAGCAGCGGCTGCAGCGGGTCCAGCCCATGCGCCTGCAGCACCGCCGTGGCGTGCTGCACGCTGTTGCGCGGTGCGATGTGCAGGATGTCGCCGGCCTGCCAGGTCGTGCCGGCCGGTGGCGCCAGCCGGATCTTCCAGATCGCGCCGCCCAGGCTGCCCGGGTTCAATTCACTGCGTGCCAGCAGCTGCCAGTCATGCATCTGCGTGGCCGGCGGCAGCACGCTGTCATCGGTGTCGATGCCAGTCAATGCGCTCAGCTCGCGCTGCCACTGGCGCAATGCCCCCACCGAGGCGGCGTCCACGTCGATGCGCGGGAACAGCGGCTGCGCACCGTTGCCGGCCAGCCACGCGTCGACCGCGGCGCCAAACGCGCAGTAATGCGGGTACTGCCGATCTCCCAGCGCCAGCACGCCATGGCGCAGGCCCGAAAGATCCACGCGCTGGGCCAGCAGCTGGCGCGAAGCACGGCGCGCGTTGTCCGGTGGTTCGCCATCGCCGAACGTGCTGAGCACGAACAGGACCTGCGGGCTGTCCTGCAGCAGCGCGGCGGTCACCCGCGCCAGCGGCAGCACCTGTACCGGGTGCCCGGCGGCCTGCAGCTGCGCCGCCGCGCGCCAGGCCAGCTGTTCAGCCAGGCCGCTCTGGCTGGCATGGATCACCCGCCACGGCGTGCCTTCGCCGCCGCCGTCCTGCGCCGCAGGCAGGGTCTGCCGCAGCGCACGTGCCGCGCGCTGGCTGCGCCGGCGGTCCAGGTACAGCATCCAGCCGGTGATGAAGAACAGGCACATCGCCAGGCTGCTGAGCATCACCACCACGCGGCCCGGCAGGCCGAAATAGCTGCCCGAGTGCAGCGCGAACATGCTGGTGGCCAGCTTGGCGCCGGTGCCCTGGCTTTCATAGGGTCGCGCATCGAGCAGCGCGCCGCTGGCCGGGTCCAGCTGCAGCAGGTCCTGCGCGCGGTCGTGGCCGCCGCCGCGCAGGGCAGGGTCGCCGGCCATCACCCGCACATTCAGTACCTGGCCCGGCTTTTCCGGCAGGCGCAGGTCGATGTAGCCGCTGCGCACGCCAGGCTGCGCGTACAACGTCTCTTCCACGCGCTGCAGATCAAGCACGGCCTCGGCATCCACCTTGTGCTTGGCCGGCGCAGGCACGCCGAGCACACTGCTGGCGGCACTGCGGTACCAGTCGAACGACCACCACAGGCCGGTCAGCGCACTCATCAGGTAGATCAGCAGTACCCAGGTGCCGATCACCGAGTGCAGGCTCCACAGGAAGCCGCGGCCGCTGCGCTTCCATTCCACTACCAGCCAGCTGCGCCAGTGCCACCAGCGGCGCGGCCAGCGCAGATACAGGCCGGACAGGGCGAAGAACAGCAGAGCGATGGCACAGCTGCCGACCACGACCTTGCCGCGTTCACCTGCCGCAAGGTGCCGGTGCAGGTCTTCGACGAAATCGAAGAACGCCTGGCCACGCAGGTGGCTGAAGCGTTCGCCGTTGTAGGGGTTGAAGTAGACCCAGTGGTCCTTGCCGCCAGCAAAGCGCGCCACCGAGGGGCGCTGGCCGGTAGCGTCCACGCGCAGGCGTTGCAGCGGCCGCTCGCTGCCGGCCTGCAGCAGTGGCACCAGTTCGCTCAGCGCCAGCGGCTGCTGGCCCTCGGCATGATGTTCGGCGATGGCGGCGAAGCCGGGGTTGGCGGCACGCAGCAGCTCATCCTCGAAGGACAGCGTGGCGCCGCTGAGGCCCATGATGGCCAGGATGGTGCCGGCCGTGATGCCCAGCAGCCAGTGCAGTTGGAACAGGACGTTCTTGAACATCGGGGAGAGAGGCCGTCGAGGCTGCCGCCCGCATCCTGCGCAACAGCAAATGAGAATTAATCCCGTAATTCTCCGGGGGCGGACGGGCTGTGGTCAAGGAGGGTTTTATTGCAGGGCTTGCAGCCCTGCACCCGCTTCAAGCCACAGCAACGTCAACTTCAAAAGCTGGCTTTCCGTGGGATGGCGGGGTGGGTCCGGTGGCAGGGGACGCCGTGAATCCGTCCATGGAGGCTCGGTCGCGCCTTGCTCGTGTGCGCTGTCCTGCGCACACGGCAAGGCCGGGGTTGGGCGTCCTGCCCAACCCGCCCGAGGCATGCCTCGGGCCCATGGCGCTCACGCCCCTGCCACCGGACCCACCCCGCCTTCGACAGTTTTCCGCGATCTGTCGGAACGGCATTCTGCTCTCGTGGGTGTCGACCTTCTGCTCTGGTGGGTGTCGACCTTGGTCGACACGGATGAATTCATTCGATATCTGACAGGAGCAGCGTGTCGACCAAGGTCGACACCTACCAAAAGCCGAGCGTTCCAGCAGTCGCCGTTACCCACACCCACAGTGCCCCGCCATTCCACGGAATGCCCGCTTTTGACGTTGACGTTGACGTTGAGCAGGTGCAGGGCTGCAAGCCCTGCAAAAAAACCTACTCCACCCAGCCTGCAATCTCGCCGTGCGCGAACGGTCCCAGCTTCGCCTTCACCATCCGCCCCTGCGCATCGAACAGCACACTGTACGGCAGCAGCCCCTGCGCATTGCCCAGCTGTACGCTGGCATCGCGTGGGCCCGGGGTGTCCAGCACGATCGGGTAACCCACCGGCACCCGCTGCAGGAAATCAGCCACGCCCTCCGGCGTATCCAGCGCCAAGCCCAGCACCTGCACACCGTGCTCGCCCTGCGCTTCGGCGAAGCGGGCCAGCTCGGGCATTTCCTCGATGCAGGGCCCGCACCAGCTGGCCCACACGTTCACCAGCAGCGGCCGGCCGCTGAAACGCTGGCGGATATCCAGCGGTTGTCCGTCCACGCCAGGCAGCACCAGCGCCGGCAGGACATCACCGGGGCGCAGGACAGGAATCGGAGGCTTCACATCAGCAGGTGTTGAAGCCGGTGGCGCAGGCGTCGGCGTCAACCGGTGCCCGGCCCACAGGCCCAGGCCGGCGGCCAGCACCGCTGTCCACAGCAGTGCCGGCCGTTGCCACCTCATCGGGCGGTGCGCAGCAGCGCTTCTTCCACCAGGGCCTGGCTCAGCAGGGTCGGCAGCACGGTCGGCGGTGCGCCCGGGCCGTACACCACATACAGCGGCACGCCCACGGCCTTGTGCTCGTCCAGGAACGCGGTGATCTGCGGGTCCACATTGGTGTAGTCACCGCGCATGTACACCGCGTTGGTGCGCTTGAGCAGTTCCTTGAACTCCGGACGCGACAGCACCGCGCGTTCGTTGGCCTTGCAGCTCACGCACCAGTCGGCGGTCATGTTGACGAACACCACGCGGTTGTCCGCGCGCAGGCGGTCCAGCATCTGCGGCGAATAGTCCACCACGTTGTCGCTGGATGCCTGGGCCGCACGCGTCGGCGCGGCCAGCTGGGTCACGCCCCACACCGGGCCCAGTGCGGCCAGGGCCAGCAGCAGGCCGAGCAGGCTGGCGCCACGCCGGCTGCGCCAGCGGCTGGTCTCGAACAGCCACAGGCCAGCCGTCAGCAACAGCAGGCCGCCCAGGGCCAACGCCATGCCGTCCACGCCGCGCTGCTTGCCCAGCACCCACAGCAGCCACAGGGCGGCGGCGTACATCGGGAAGGCCAGCACGTGCTTCAGCGTTTCCATCCACGGGCCCGGCTTGGGCAGGCGACGGGCCAGCGCCGGCACGAAGCCGATCAGCAGGAACGGCAGCGCCAGGCCCAGGCCGAGGAACAGGAACACCAGCATTGCCGCGATCGGCGGGGCCACGAAGGCATAGGCCACGGCTGGGCCGAAGAACGGACCGACGCAGGCGCTGCCGACCACGCACGCCAGTACGCCGGTGAAGAAATCACCGGCCGGGCCGCTGCGGCGTGCCAGCGACTGGCCGAAGTTGCCGATGCCACCGCCCATGGTGAACACACCGGACAGGCTCAGGCCAACGGCGAACATGATGTAGGCCAGCGCGGCCACCACGCCCGGGTGCTGCAGCTGGAAGCCGATACCTACGGCATTGCCGAGCATGCGCAGGCCCACCATCAGCGCGCCGATCACCGCGAAGGCCACCAGCACGCCCAGCGTGTACCACATGGCATGGCTGCGGGCGCGCTCGGCGCTTTCACCACTCTGCGCCAGGCTCAGCACCTTCAGCGACAGGATCGGCAGCACGCAGGGCATCAGGTTCAGCACCAGGCCACCGCCCAGCGCCAGCAGCAGCACCCACAGCAGCGAGCTGTCGGTCCTGGGCACGCTGCCCGGCGGCTTGGTGCGCTTGCCGTTGTCCTGCTGCGCATCGGCGGCGAAGGCATGGGTACCGGCCGTGCTGACGCTGTCGGCGTCGGTGGGACTGTTCGGCACGGTCGGCAGCAGGCGCCGCGGCGTGCCGTCGGCCTCCGCAGGCAGGCGGTCAGCGGTCGCGGTGGGTGCCGCCGCCGCAGCGGCAGTGCCGGCGGCGGTCAACGTGCCGGCCGGGATCGACAGCTTCACCCGGCGGGTCATCGGCGGGTAGCAGATGCCATCGGTCTGGCAGCCCTGGAAGGTCACCACCAGCGTGCTGTCCACGGCGTCGGTGCGGGTACGGCGCAGCGGCAGCGGCACTTCCACCTGGTTGAAGTACACCGAGACATCACCGAAGTGCTCATCACGGTGCGACTGTGCGGCCGGCCAGCGTGGCTTGTCGGCCAGCACGCCGGTGCTGCCTTCCAGCTTCAGCGAGGTGCGGTCGCGGTAGAGGTAGTAACCCGGTGCAGGGCTGAAGCGCAGCAGCAGGGTATTGCCGTCGCTGGCGATGGCGTCGAAACCGAAGGCCTGTTCCGACGGCAGCGGCAGTGCCTGGGTATTGCCCGCGCCCGGCAGGCGCAGGCCGCCACCGGTACCGGCCAGCGGGTTGTTGAAGGGGGTGACGCCGGTGGCGCGCGCGGTGGGCACGGCGGCCTGGCCACCGCCACCGGGCAGGGTCACCTGCACCACGCGCTTCTGCGGCGGGTAGCACACGCCCGCGTCGGCGCAGCCCTGGTAGCGCACTTCCAGGCTGATGGTGCCGGCCGCATCGGTGGGGGCGCCGGGCAGGGTGGCCTGCAGGCGCTCGCGGTAGGTTTCCACCTCGCCGAAGAAATCGTCGTGGTGCTTGTTGCCGGCCGGCATCTGCAGCGCACCGGCGTTGAAGGCCGGGTCGGCCTTGACGCTGGTGCGGTGGCGATAGAGGTAGTAGCCGGGGGCGATCTTGAACTGCAGTTGGATCTGGCCTCGTTCGGGCGCACTGGCGGTCAGGGCGAACGCCTGGTCGACCGGCAGCAGGTCCTTCTCATCCAGTGCGAAGGCCGGCAGGGCCAGCCACAGCAGGGCGCACAGCGCGGCGCCACGAGCAAACAACTTCATCAATCGGTGTCCTCCCGGGTCTGCGCCCGGATCCAGTCCAGATACGCCGGCAGGCCGGCCCGGGTTTCGACCGCGATGCACTCCGGGAGTTCATACGGATGCAGTTCGACGATGCGGGCGATGGCGTCATCGACGCGGCTCGCCGTGGTCTTCACCAGCAACTGCAGTTCGGCGTCGGTGATGACGTCGCCCTGCCAGCGGTAGGTCGACTGTGCCCCCTCCAGGCGGGTGACGCACGCAGCCAGGCGCTCGCTGACCAGCGCGTGCGCGATGCGCTCGGCACTGGCCCGGTCCGGGCAGGTGGTCAACAGCAGCAGGACGGGATCGACGGTCGACATGACCGCCGAGTATAGGGCCGCCGCCGGGTCAGGGCCCGGCGGCGGCATGGACCGCTGCGTTGCGCGGTCAGTTGGCCAGCTGGCAGGTGGCCGGTTTTGCCGAGGTGAACAGGCCCGGGGTCGCCCACTCCGGGTGGTCGATGAACGGGTTGCGGTTGCCCTGGAACGAGTAGATCACGTCATTACGGGCACGCTCGGCATCATCCGGCGGGTCGGACAGGTGCCAGTCGATCAGCGTCGACAACAGGCCCATGTAGGCCGGCGAGCTGCTGGTCTTGACGATCTTGCTGCGGTCGTCGGTCAGTTCCAGGTCCGGTTCGGACTGGCCGGTGGCCGCATCCTTGCCGCCCTCATAGCGGATGGCCATGTACATCACCGCACGTGCCATGTCGCCCTTGCGCTTGCCCCACACCTCGAAGGTGCCCGTGTTGCCGTCGGGGGTGCGCACCCAGTTGGAATTGCCCGGGTAGCCGCCGCTGCCGCCGCCCTGGCCGTTGTTGGCCTCGGTGGCGCGCTCGCCGCAGTTGGCATCGCACTTGCCGAAGGGCTTGTTGCCGCGGTCGGCGTTCCACTGCGCGTCGGTCAGGTACAGCATGTGGGTGTCGGTGTACGGGGCGTACGGCAAGCCCTTGTCGCCGGTGGTGCTGGCAAAGCCCAGCGAGTTCGGCCAGGTGTGCTCGCGGTTGTAGGTCAGGCCGCTGCCCGTGCCCGCCCGGCCGCTCACCTTGGTGTAGCTGTGGTTGCGGTAGGCGTCGAGGATCTTGCCGCTGTTGTTCGGGTCTTCGTCGGCAATTTCCAGGATGGTCCAGGTGCTGGTGCCCGAACCGCTGTACGGGTAGGCGGTGTGGCCCTTGATGGTCTCGTGCAGCGAGCAGCGCAGCTGGCTCGGGCTGGAGGTGTTCACCCTGGAGTAGTAACCCTCCGGTGCGCCGGGAGTGCCGGGGTCCGGATTGCCCGGGTCCGGGTTGCCGGTGGTGCTGGCCACGGTGAAAGCGATGCGGCTGTCGGCGGCCGGGTGCGCGCCCTGGTTGTCGGTGATGCGCGCGGCGCGGATGTCGAAGCGGCACGCCTCACCGGCCACCAGGGCGGTGTTGGTCGACAGCTTCACGGTCCTGCCGCTGCCCGGGAACGTCAGCGGCACGCTGCCGGAGCTGCCGCAGCTCAGGGCGAAGGCGCCGCTGGCCAGGGTCACCGTCTCGCTGAACACCACTTCCAGATCGGCTGCGGCCGGGAAGGTGCTGCTGCCCTGCGCCGGGGTGGTGGTGGTCACCGACGGCGGGGTGTTCGGGCCGCCCGGGGTGCCGCCACCGCCACTGAAGGTCTGGTTGTTGTTGCAGCGGCCGAAGGTCTCGCCGGCCGACTCGGCCCAGGTGAAGTGGGCGTACTGGCTGCCGCTGCCGGTCAGCTGCAGCGAGGTGCCCGGGGCGGTGCTGTTGGTTTCGGCAACCGGAATGTTCTGGCTGGTCATGCCGGCGGCGGGGCCACCGGAGGCGGTGATGGCACCCTCGTAGCTGAGGAACTGGACCACCTTGCCGCTGGCGTCGACCAGGGCGATGCCGTCGTTGGGGCCGTTCTGGAGGCCGTTGGTCGGGTAGGTGACCACGGCAATCGTGGCGCTGCCGCAGCCGGCGGCGCTGCCGGCCGGCACCGGCTTGTTGTCGTAGACCACGGCGGCCGAGGCGTTGGCGCCGTTGTACAGGTACAGGCGGTAGCCGGACAGGTCCTCGCCGGCGGTGGCGACCACTTCAATGGCTTCGCCGACATCACCGGCCGGGGTGCTGTCGTCGTAGTGCAGTTCGTTGATGAAGACCTCGGCCTGGGCCGGCGCGGCGACCAGCGCCAGCAGGCAGGCGGCGGCGAGCGGGGACAGCAATCGCATCGACTACTCCTTGTGATTGGGAATGCCGGGCGAGCCTAAAGCCGAACGGATGACACTTTGTCGTAACTGAACGCCAGATATCTGACACTGCGACGTGCGTCACCAAAAATGCGGGAACGTGCCCGTCCAACCGTCATTTCGCTGCCGCAGCGCGTCGACGAAAAATTTTCCGGGGCAGGGCTTGAAAGGCCTCGGGGCAGCTCCATCTCTGTCCTGCTCCCGACCTGTCGGGCTTTTTCACGCGCAATGCTGGCAGTCGCCTTGGGTGAGTGCTAACATCGCCAGACTTTTTCAGACCAATCAATAACTTAAGAGGTCTCTCATGAGCATCAAGCCGCTGCACGACCGCGTTGTGGTCAAGCCGATCGAAGCCGACGAAATCTCCGCCGGTGGCATCGTCATTCCGGATTCGGCCAAGGAAAAGTCCACCAAGGGTGAAGTCGTGGCCGTCGGCCCGGGCAAGGCCCTGGACAACGGCACCGTGCGCGCTCCGTCGCTGAAGGTTGGCGACAAGGTCATCTACGGCCAGTACGCCGGCAGCTCGTACAAGAGCGAAGGCGTCGAGTACAAGGTCCTGCGCGAAGACGACGTGCTCGCCATCATCGGCTGAGCCTCGGCGCGACCTGCTTTCCTGTAAGACATCCCTATTCGTCGCCGGGCCCGGCCCGGCGCAAACATCGAGGTAATCGCAATGGCTGCCAAGGATATTCGTTTCGGTGAAGACGCCCGTTCGCGCATGGTGCGCGGCGTCAACGTTCTCGCCAATGCCGTCAAGGCCACCCTGGGCCCGAAGGGCCGCAACGTCGTGCTGGAAAAGAGCTTCGGCGCTCCGACCATCACCAAGGACGGCGTGTCCGTCGCCAAGGAAATCGAACTGGCTGACAAGTTCGAGAACATGGGCGCGCAGATGGTGAAGGAAGTCGCTTCCCGCACCAACGACGACGCGGGCGACGGCACCACCACCGCCACCGTGCTGGCCCAGGCCCTGATCCGCGAAGGCGCCAAGGCTGTGGCCGCCGGCATGAACCCGATGGACCTGAAGCGCGGTATCGACAAGGCCGTCGTGGCCGCCGTTGCCGAACTGAAGAACATCTCCAAGCCGACCGCCGACGACAAGGCGATTGCCCAGGTCGGTACCATCTCGGCCAACTCGGACGAGTCGATCGGCCAGATCATCGCTGACGCGATGAAGGAAGTCGGCAAGGAAGGCGTGATCACCGTTGAAGAAGGCTCGGGCCTGGACAACGAGCTGGACGTGGTCAAGGGCATGCAGTTCGACCGCGGCTACCTGTCCCCGTACTTCATCAACAACCAGCAGTCGCAGACCGCTGACCTGGATGACCCGTTCATCCTGCTGCACGACAAGAAGATCTCCAACGTCCGTGACCTGCTGCCGGTGCTGGAAGGCGTCGCCAAGGCCGGCAAGCCGCTGCTGATCGTCGCCGAAGAAGTCGAAGGCGAAGCGTTGGCTACCCTGGTCGTCAACACCATCCGTGGCATCGTCAAGGTCGTGGCCGTCAAGGCTCCGGGCTTCGGCGACCGTCGCAAGGCGATGCTGGAAGACATGGCCGTGCTGACCGGCGGCACCGTGATCTCCGAAGAAGTGGGCCTGTCGCTGGAAAAGGCCACCATCAAGGACCTCGGCCGCGCCAAGAAGGTGCAGGTTTCCAAGGAAAACACCACCATCATCGATGGCGTGGGTGACAAGGCTGCCGTCGACGCACGCGTCGGCCAGATCAAGACCCAGATCCAGGACACCTCCTCCGATTACGACCGCGAGAAGCTGCAGGAACGCGTGGCCAAGCTGGCCGGCGGCGTTGCCGTGATCAAGGTCGGCGCTTCGACCGAAATCGAAATGAAGGAAAAGAAGGATCGCGTCGACGACGCCCTGCACGCTACCCGTGCAGCCGTTGAAGAAGGCGTGGTCCCGGGCGGCGGCGTTGCCCTGGTCCGTGCGGTCACCTCGCTGGCTGGCCTGAAGGGCGCCAACGAAGACCAGAACCACGGCATCCAGATCGCCCTGCGTGCGATGGAAGCCCCGCTGCGCGAAATCGTGGCCAACGCCGGTGAAGAACCGTCGGTCATCATCAACAAGGTCAAGGAAGGCACCGGCAGCTTCGGCTACAACGCCGCTACCGGCGAGTTCGGCGACATGCTGCAGTTCGGCATCCTGGACCCGACCAAGGTGACCCGTTCGGCGCTGCAGAACGCTGCCTCGATTGCTGGCCTGATGATCACCACCGAAGCCATGGTTGCCGAAGCTCCGAAGAAGGACGAGCCGGCCATGGGTGGCGCCGGTGGCATGGGCGGCATGGGTGGCATGGGCGGCATGGACTTCTAAGTCCCCGCGCTACCGATGCAATGAAGAACCCCGCCGAAAGGCGGGGTTTTTTTGTGGGTGCGGATCGCGCGATACGTGGACGAAACCGCGCGACGCATCCCACAGTAGATCCACGCCATGCGTGGATGAACCGCGCGCGGCCTCAACCGCGCAACGCGCGCCGATCCAACCAGACCTTGGCGATGAAAAACGTCGGCACACCGCCATACAGCAGCCCCTTCACCCAAGGCAGACCCGACTGGTAGGCAATCAACGCCCCCGCCGCCATCCCAACCATCCCGATGGCCACGGCTTTGCGCTGCCGCTGCAACTGCTGCATCTCCTCCTGCTGGCGTGCGGCAATCTCGGCACGCCGGTCGTCGGGCTGCATCACGGCGGTGGCAATGGCTTCAGCTTGCGAAGGGGTCATGCGACGGTCCAGAAAGACGAGTGTCTGGTTCTTATACTGCGCCGCCCGCCAAGGTCGCGTAAATCCCGCGCCGCCCGGATCCGGCGCCCAGTAGATCCACGCCATGCGTGGATGAAGCACTACCGGCTTGGAATCCGCCTCCCTCCAATTTATGATTAGCCGCCTAATCACATCGGTGGCCGCAATGCTGGAAGCAAAACACACCGCCCTCATCGACGAAGCCGCCCGTCGCGGCCACGCCAACCTGGCGCAGCTGCGCCTGTGCTTCCAGCTGCTTTCCCTCTCCACCGCCATCGACCGCGACTGCGCCTCACGTCTCGCACCGCATGGTCTCAGCGAAGGCCGCTTCATCGTGCTGTTCCTGCTGCATGGCGCCGGCGGCACACTGCCCCCGCACGAGCTGGCCGAACGCGCAGGCGTCACCCGCGCCACCATCAGTGGTCTGCTGGACGGGCTGCAGCGTGAGGATCTGCTGCAGCGCAGGCACGATGCCGAAGACGGCCGCCGCCTGCAGATCGTGCTGACCGCACGCGGCAAGCGCTTGGCCGAGGAACTGTTCAACCAGCACACGCAGTGGATCGGTGGACTGTTCAATGGCCTGGATGCCAGTGAGCAGGCGCAGCTCTCGAAGCTGCTGACCAAGGTCTGGCAGCACACCGACAGCGGCCAAGACGCGACGCCGTGAGTCAGGCCATCAGCGCGGCGCGGAAGCACGAACTCGACACCGGCCTGGTCGCCAGCACGCATCTGGCCGAGTGCCTTGCGGTGGACTTCGCAACCTTGCTGCAGACGGTTGCGACGCTGCCAGAGGCCGCCGTGCAGCGCATGCGCGATGCCGCCAGCAAGGGCATCACCCAGCGCATGGCCCTGGCGGCAACACTGCTGCGCGAAGCGGGGCAGGGCGATGTCATCCACTGGCAGCCGCATCCCTCAGACACCGTGCGCGGTTGGGCCTGTTACCTCATCGGTAGTGATGCCACGTTGGGCCTTACCGAGAAGCTGCAGGCGATGCAGCCACTGGCCGATGACGCGCACTTCGGCGTGCGCGAATGGGCATGGCTGGCGGTACGCGCCGACCTCGTAGCCGCGCCGCTGCAGGCGCTGACGCTGCTGCTGCCTTGGATAGACGCAGCCTCGCCCTACCTTCGTCGCTTCGCCTGCGAAGCACTGCGCCCGCGCGGTGTGTGGGCCACCCACATCGCGCTCTTCAAACAACAACCGCAGCACGCACTTCCGCTGCTGGACGCCCTGGCCAACGACCCCGAACGTTACGTGCAGGACTCTGTGGGCAACTGGCTCAACGATGCCAGCAAGACACAACCCGAGTGGGTGCGCGATCTCTGCGCGCGCTGGCAACACGAACACAGCAGCGCAGCAAACGCGTACATCCGCAAGCGCGCCCAACGCTCGCTCAGCACGCCCAGGTAGATCCACGCCATGCGTGGATGAAGCCTCCCACGCAACAAGGCAGCGCCGGGCCATGCCCGGCGGCTCCCCAGTCTTCCGCCAATGCCTGGCTACCGCGGCCTCACCCGCTCTGCCGCATGCGTACCCAGTTCCAGACAGGCCATCATCAGCCCCTCCATCACGCGTGGACCAACGTCATGTTCGTGCCCGCCATGCTGGCGGCTGCGCTCTGCGGCCAGCAGCATTTCGTGCAGGATGCGCAGCCCGGCCAGCGCACAATCGCCATCGGCCAGCTGGATGCGGCGGCCGATAGGCAGATTGGGTTCGGGCCATGGGCGGTCATCACTGCCACACCCGGCACCGATGCGCTGCAGAGTGGCGATGAAGCTATAGGGATCGGGCGCGGCGTCGTCGGCGTTGGCCGGCTCGCCGTGGTTGCGGCCCGGGAAGGGGACGTGTCTTGCGTTCATGGCGTGTGCTCCGTACAGAGAAGACGGCAGCGCCACCGGAATAGGTGGCGGACGGTACGTGTCTGGAAGCCGGGAAACAGAAGTAAACCGGTGGACCCTAGGGTCCCCACGCACCGCCCGCCATGGACCGCGGACGATATGCCAGCCGGCGCCGCAACACCCGGCGCCGGCTGGCAATCGTTCCTTCTGTTGCACGGGCTTCCAGACCCGGCCACCCTTTTTCGGTGGCAATCCATCTAGTGCACATGCTCGCGCAGAACACGAAGGGCGACTGCGACATTCAAAAAGCGCCGCGAATTATTGCATACGCCCAACGCCTGCGAAGCCCGTGTTCTGCCAACTGTTTGCCGCCGTTGAACTTCGCCTCCGACAACTCACGGGCGCGTCACCTGCCATGCGATGACGCGGTTCAATCGCGACAACGCAACTACATTGCCCTGATTGAATTACCTGCAGGTGGAAGTCCCGAATACTTGCACCGGCTGCCACTCAACGTTGACGCTCTTTTCGTACGGCTGCTGGAAGTACCCGCGCCGGGCCGTTTCACGCCGGCACATGCGTCTGTCACCGATTCCGGGTAAACATGACGACTGCCCATGTCCACCCGCAGGGAAGTCGATCATGCAGAGCAAGCTCCAGGTCACGCTGTACGGAAGCCTTGGCGACAGCCCGGCGTTGCAGCTGCCCGGGTTGGAAGGGCCGTCGGTCGCCATCCTGGAATCCACCCTGCGGCAGCTCGTCTCCGATCTCTACACCGCCCGATCCCTGCTCAACCCCGAGCAGCTGGACGAGGCGCAGAAGGAACTGGACCGCGTGGTGGAGCGCTGGGTGGACATCCACGAAGGCCTGCTGCTGGATGTGGAAGTGCACGGCAAACGCTGAGGCGCGCCTGCCTGAACAGCTCCCGCAGTTGCCGATGAAACATTTTGCACTGCGCAGAAGCTGTGCTATCAATACACCCCATGAACGCCGTCCACGCCAACTTTTATTGGTATTACTTTCCGAAGCCCACGGCGGAGGAAGGACTGCGCTCACCCTGAAGAAACCTTCAGACGCATTCCCGAAAGCCGCCAGCGAACCTGGCGGCTTTTTTCATGTCGCCACGCTGGGGACCCCCAACGTTCCGGAGAACCCCCGCAATGCCCCCGCACACCGACGACCTTCGTATCCGCACCATCGAACCGCTGACACCGCCCGCCCAGCTGCTGGCGATGCTGCCCTGCGACGATGAAGCCTCTGACACCGTCAGCGCCTCGCGCGCGGCCCTGCACGAGATCCTGCACGGCCGTGACGACCGCCTGGCCGTGGTGGTGGGCCCGTGCTCGATCCACGACCCGCACGCCGCCATCGAATACGCCCAGCGCCTGAAGCCCCTGCGCGATGCGCTGGCCGGCGAACTGGAAATCGTCATGCGCGTGTACTTCGAAAAGCCGCGCACCACGGTGGGCTGGAAGGGCCTGATCAACGATCCGGACCTGGACGGCAGCTTCAAGATCGACAAGGGCCTGCGCATTGCCCGCGGCCTGCTGCGTGACATCAACAAGCTGGGCCTGCCGGCCGGCGTCGAGTTCCTCGATGTGATCTCGCCGCAGTACATCGCTGATCTGGTTGCCTGGGGCGCGATTGGCGCGCGTACCACCGAAAGCCAGGTGCACCGCGAACTGGCCTCGGGCCTGTCGTGCCCGGTCGGCTTCAAGAACGGCACCGATGGCAACGTCAAGATCGCCGCCGATGCAGTGGGTGCAGCGTCCAACCCGCACCACTTCCTGTCGGTGACCAAGCAGGGCGGCACGGCCATCGTGTCCACCACCGGCAACCCGGATTGCCATGTGATCCTGCGCGGCGGCAAGCAGCCGAACTACGATGCGGCCAGCGTCGCCGACGCCTGCCAGGCGCTGGCCAAGGCCAAGCTGCCGACGCGCCTGATGATCGATGCCAGCCACGCCAACAGCCTGAAGAACCCGGAAAACCAGCCGAAGGTGATCGAGGACATCGCCACCCAGCTGGAAGACGGCGAACAGCGCATCGTCGGCGTGATGGTGGAAAGCCATCTGGTCGGCGGCCGCCAGGAACTGGTGGAAGGCCAGCCGCTGGTCTACGGCCAGAGCATCACCGATGGCTGCATTGATTGGGACACCACCGTGCAGGTGCTGCAGCGCCTGGCCGCTGCGGTGCGCGCCCGCCGTGAAGTAAAGGTGTCTGAAGCCGCCTGAGTGCGGCACGTGTGTGGATGGCGGCCAGCGCCTGCGGGGGTGCGGCCGCGATCAGGGTCGGTCGGAGTTGGAGACCGACCCGTCCGCACCGGCGATGCGCCTGGCGCTGCGTAAGCGCGACAGCGCCAGGTACATCGCCGGGGTGGAGTGAACCGTAGATCCACGCCATGCGTGGATGATTGCCCCGCCCGCATTCACCGCTTCGCGCGCACCCTCGCCAACGCCAGGTACATCGCCGGCGTCGTGTACAGCGTCAGCCACTGGCTGACCAGCAACCCGCCCACAATCGCGATGCCCAGCGGCTGCCGCAGCTCCCAGCCTTCGCCGTTGGCCAGCATCAGCGGCAGCGTGCCCAGCAGCGCCGCCAGCGACGTCATCAGGATCGGCCGCAGGCGAAGCCGCGCCGCGTCCATCACTGCCTCCTGCGCGCTCAAGCCTCGCCGCTCGCCGGCAAGGGCGAAATCCACCAGCAGGATGGTGTTCTTCATCACCACGCCCACCAGCAGGAACAACCCCAGCAACGCGATCAGGTTCAGTTCGTTGCCGAACACCCACAGCGCCAGCAGCGCGCCGATGCCGGCCGAGGGCAGGGTGGACAGGATCACCAGCGGCTGCAGGAAGCTTTCGTACAGGATGCCCAGCACCAGGTAGACCGCCAGCGTCGCGCCCAGCACCAGCCACAGCTGGCGCGAACGCAGGCTGTCCAGGCCGCCGGCTTCACCGGACAGCTTGGCCTGCACCGTGCGCGGCAGCATCAGCTTGGCCATCGCGGCGTTGATCGCCTGCGTGGCCTGTTCCAGGCCCACGCCAGGTGCCAGTGCGAATTCGATCCAGATCGAGGCGAACTGTTCGCTGTGGTAGATGCGGTCCGGTGCCATGCCATAGCGCCAGCTGGCGATGGTCGACAGCGGAATGCGCTGGCCATTTCCATCGATCACCTGCAGGCGCGCCAGCGTGCCCGGGTCCTGGGTGTGCTTCGGGTCCAGCTCCATCACCACGCGGTACTGGTTGAGGCTGTCGTACAGGGTGGCAACCTGGCGCTGGCTGTAGGAATTGTTGAGCATGTTGGCCACGGTCTTCAGGTCCACGCCATGGCGCGCGGCGGCCTCGCGGTCGATGTCCAGCACCACCTGGCGCATGCCGGCCTCGCCCTGTGCTTCCACGTCCACCAGCTCGGGCAGGGCGCGCAGCGCTGCGCCGACTTTCGGGGCCCACTCGCGCAGCGGCGCCATGTCCGCCGACAGCAGCTGGAACTCGTACTGGCCGCTGCTGCCGCCGCCTTCCAGGCGGATGTCCTGGTCGACCCACAGGTACAGGTTGCCGCCGGGCAGCGTGGGCAGGCGCGCGCGCAGGCGATCGATCACCTCCTGGCTGGACACCTTGCGCTCGGCCAGCGGCTTCATCTTGATCATGATGAAGGCGTTGTTGACCCCGTTGCTGCCGCCGATATAGCCGATGATGTCCTCGATGGCCGGGTCGGACAGCAGCAGCTTGCGGTAGGCATCGATCTTCGGCTGCATGGCCTGGAACGAGAGGCCATCGTCGCCACGGGCGAAGCCGCGCAGCTGTGCGGTGTCCTGCTTGGGCACCACGCCCTTGGGCACCTGCTGGAACAGCCAGGCGTTGAGCGCGATGACCGCCACGAAGGCCAGCAGCGGCCAGCGCAGTCGGTGCAGGCTGGCCCGCAGCGTGCGCAGGTAGGCCGCGCGCACGCGCTCGAACAGCGCGTTGCTGCCGCGCTGCCAGCGCGAGGCGTGCTGCGCGTCATCGACGAACAGGCGCGCGCACAGCATCGGCACCAGGCTCAGTGCAACGACCACCGACACGCTCATCGCCGCCACCAGGGTCAGCGAGAATTCGCGGAAAAGGCGCTCGACGAAGTCATCCAGGAACAGGATGGAGACGAATACCACCGCCAGCGCCACGTTCATCGACAGCAGGGTGGCGCCCACTTCGGCCGCGCCGCGCACCGCGGCCTGCCAGCGGTCGGCACCGAGTTCGCGATGGCGGGCGATGTTTTCCAGCACCACGATGGCATCGTCCACCACCAGCACCGCGGCCACGATCAGCGCCATCAGCGAAAGCGTGTTGAGCGAGAAGCCCATCAACGCCACCAGCGCCAGCGTGCCGAACAGCACCACCGGGATGGCCACGCTGGGCACCAGCGCCGCGCGCCAGTGGCCGAGGAAGCCGAGCACCACCAGCACCACCAGGGCGATGGCCAGCACCAGGGTCAGTTCGGCTTCGTGCAGGGTCGCGCGGATGACCGGCGAGCGGTCCATCACCAGGCGCATGTCGACGTTGGACGGCAGCAGCGCGTGCAGCTGCGGCAGCTGCGCCTGGATGGCATCGACGGTGGCGATGATGTTCGCGCCGGGCTGGCGGCTGACGATCAGCAGCACCGCCGGGCGCTCGTTGTGGAAGCCGCTGGCGTAGCGGTCTTCCACGCCATCGGCCACCACCGCCACATCGCCCAGGCGCAGCGTGCGGTCGTCGCTCACTTTCAGCGCCAGCGCCCGGTACTGCGCGGCCTGGCGCAGCTGCAGCGGCGCTTCCAGCTGCCACTGCTGGCGGTCGTCGCCCACCGCACCCAGCGGGCGCACCGCGTTGGCGCGGCTGATCACCTGGGCCACATCTTCCAGTGCCAGGCCGGCGTGGTTCAGCGCGTTCGGGTCCAGCGATACGCGTACGGCCGGCAGCGCACTGCCGCCCACCTGCACTTCGCCCACGCCCGGCACCTGCGACAGCTTCTGTGCCAGCACGGTGGAGGCCAGGTCGTACAGCTGGCCCGGTGGCAGCGTGTCCGAGGTCAGCGCCAGCGCCAGGATCGGCGCCTGCGAGGGGTTCACCTTGCGGTACTGCGGCATGCCCGGCATGCCGCTGGGCAGCTGCCCACGTGCGAGATTGATCGCCGCCTGTACCTCGCGCGCGGCCTCGTCGATATCGCGGCCGAGCACGAACTTCAGCTCCACCGAGGTCTGGCCCTGGGTGCTGGCCGAATCGATGCGCGAGATGCCGGGCAGGCTGCCGAGGGCGCGTTCCAGCGGTGTGGCCACGGTGGCGGCCATCGACTCAGGCGAGGCACCGGGCAGGCTGGCGCTCACTTCGATGGCCGGGTAATCCACCTGCGGCAGCGGTGCCACCGGCAGCAGGCGCAGCGCCAGCAGGCCGGCCAGCACCAGCGCCACCGCCAGCAGGATGGTCGCTACCGGTCGCTGCACGCAGGCCTGGGCCAGGCGTGCGATGGGGCTCATGCGCGCGCCTCTTCAGGCGTGGCGAGGGTGGCCGAGCGCCGGCGCTGCAGGCGGTCGAAGGCCAGGTAGATCACCGGCGTGGTGAACAGGGTCAGCACCTGGCTGACCAGCAGGCCACCGACCATCACCCAGCCCAGCGGCTGCCGCAGTTCCGCGCCCGAACCACTGGCCAGCATCAGCGGCACCGCGCCGAACAGCGCGGCCAGCGTGGTCATCAGGATCGGACGGAAGCGCAGCAGCGCCGCCTGGTGGATCGCCTCGCGCGGGGTCATGCCTCGCGTGCGCTGCGCGTCCAGCGCGAAGTCGATCATCATGATCGCGTTCTTCTTGACCAAGCCGATCAGCAGCACGATGCCGATCACCGCGATCAGGTCCAGGCTGCGCCCGCTGACCCACAGCGCGGCCAGCGCACCCACCGTGGCCGAGGGGAGGGTGGAGAGGATGGTGATCGGGTGCACGAAGCTCTCGTAGAGCACGCCCAGCACGATGTACATCACCACCACGGCGGCCAGGATCAGCCACAGCGTGGACGACAGCGAACTGCTGAACGCCGCTGCCGCACCCTGCAGGCGCAGTTCGATGCTTTCGGGCAGGGCGATCTGCGTGCGCGCCGCTTCCACGGCGGCGGTGGCTTCGCCCAGCGAGGCCCCCGGTGCAAGGTTGAACGACAGCGTGGCGGCCGGGAACTGGCCGACATGGTTGCGCAGCAGGGCTGCCGGCCCCAGTTCCACCCGCGCCACCGCACCCAGCGGCACGGTCTGACCATCGCTGTTGCGCACGCGCAGGCCGCTGATGGCATCGGGCCCAAGCTGGCGCGACGGATCGGCTTCCAGCACCACGCGGTATTGGCTGGCCTGGGTGAAGATGGTGGAGATCTGCCGCTGCCCGTAGGCGTCGTACAGCGCATCGGCCACGGCTTCCACGCTGACATTCAGGCGTGCGGCGGCATCGCGGTCGATGTTCACCCGCGCCTGCCGGCCCTGCATCTGCAGGTCGCTGGCCACATCGCGCAGCGCCGGCTGCTGGCGCAGCGCCTGCAGCAGCTTCGGCGTCCACGTTTCCAGCGTCTGCTGTTCCGGCGTGGTCAGGGTGAACTGGTACTGGTTGCGGCTGATGCGGTCCTCGATGCCCAGCTCCTGCACCGGCTGCAGGTACAGGGTGATGCCGGGAATCTTCGATACGCGCTGCTGCAGCCGTTCCATCACGACGGCGGCGCCGTCGCGGTCGCCATGCGGCTTCAGCTCGATCAGCAGGCGGCCGGTGTTGAGCGTGGCGTTGTTGCCGTCCACGCCGATGTAGGACGACACGCTGGCCACCGCCTCGTCGGCTTCGATGGCCGCCGCCAGCGCCTGCTGGCGCTCGCGCATGGCCTGGAACGAGATCGCCTGCGGGGCCTCGCTGATGCCCTGCACCAGGCCGGCATCCTGCACCGGGAAGAAGCCCTTGGGCACGGCGAAGTACAGCGCCACGGTCAGCGCCAGCGTGGCGACGGTGGCCAGCAGCATCAGCGGCTGGCGCTGCAGCACCCACTGCAGCTGGCGGTCGTAGACGGCGATGATGCGGTCGAAGGCATCGGGTGCGTGCGCGGTCTTCGCATGCGGCTTCAGGAAGCGCGCACACAGCATCGGCGTCAGCGTGAGCGACACCAGCAGTGAAATACCGATCGCCACCGCCAGCGTCACCGCGAACTCATGGAACAGCGCGCCCACCAGGTCGGCCATGAACAGCAGCGGGATCAGCACCGCGATCAGCGAAACAGTGAGCGAGACCAGGGTGAAGCCGATCTCGGCCGCGCCCTTCAGCGCCGCCTCGCGCGGGCTCTCGCCTTCTTCCAGATGGCGGGCGATGTTCTCCAGCATCACGATGGCATCGTCCACCACGAAGCCGGTGGCGATGGTCAGCGCCATCAGCGTGAGGTTGTTGAGCGAATAGCCGGCCAGCAGCATCACTGCGAACGTGCCGATCAGCGACAGCGGCACCGCCACGCTGGGAATGAGCGTGGCCGGGAGGTTGCGCAGGAATACCCAGGTGACCAGCACCACCAGGCCGATGGCCAGCACCAGTTCCTTCTGCACGCCGCGCACGGAGGCGCGGATCGATTCGGTGCGGTCGCTCAGCACGGTCATCTGCACGCCGGCCGGCAGCGTGGCCTGCAGCTGCGGCAGCAGCGTGCGAACCTGCTCGACCACCGCAATCACGTTCGCACCGGGCTGGCGCTGGATGTTCACCAGCACCGCAGGCGTGGTGCCGCTCCAGGCGGCCAGCTGGCGGTTCTCGGCGCCATCGGTGATGGTGGCCACGTCGCCCAGGCGCAGCGGCGCGCCTTCGCGCCAGGCCAGCACCAGGGCGCGGTACTCATCGACGCTGCGCATCTGATCGTTGGCATCGAGCATCACCGCGCGGATCGGGCCGTCGAAACTGCCCTTGGGCAGGTTGACGTTGGCCGCAGCGATCGCGGTGCGGATGTGGTCCATGCCCAGGCCGTTGGCGGCCAGCGCAGCGGGATTCACCTGGATGCGCACGGCGGGGCGCTGGCCACCGGCCAGACTGACCAGACCCACGCCCGGCAGCTGTGCCAGGCGCTGCGCGATGCGCGTGTCCACCAGGTCGTGTACCTGCGGCAGCGCCAGCGCCTGCGAGGTCACCGCCAGGGTGAGAATGGGCGTATCAGCCGGGTTGACCTTGCGGTACACCGGCGGCACCGGCAGATCGCCGGGCAGGAAGCTGCCGGCGGCGTTGATCGCCGCCTGCACGTCCTGTTCGGCCACGCCCAGCGACACGTCCAGGCCGAACTGCAGGGTGATGACCGAGGCACCGCCGGAACTGGTGGACGACAGCTGCTTCAGGCCGGGAATCTGTCCGAGCTGGCGTTCCAGTGGCGCGGTGATGGTGCGCGTGGTCAGCTCGGGGCTGGCGCCGGGGTACAGCGTGGTGATCTGGATGATCGGGTAATCGACCTGCGGCAGCGCCGCCACCGGCAGCAGGCGGTAAGCCAGCACGCCCGACAGCAGCAGCGCCACCATCAGCAGGGTCGTTGCGACCGGGCGCAGGATGAACGGGCGCGACAGGTTCATGCGCCGGCCTTGGCCGCCTTCGCTGCAGCAGCGGGCTGTTCGGCCACGATCTCCACCGCGGTGCCATCTTCCAGGCCGTCGATGCCTTCGATCACCACCTGGTCGCCGGCCTGCAGCCCGGAGCGCACGGCCACGCGGCCCTCATCGGCCGGGCCCAGCACCACGCTGCGGCGCTGCGCCTTGTTGTCCTTGTCGACGATGTGCACGTAGTTGCCCTGGCTGCCGAACTGCACGGCGGCATCGGGAATCAGCAGCGCCGGGTGTTCGCCCAGCTGCAGGCGCACGTTGACGAACTGGTTGGGGAACAGCGCCAGGCCCGCATTGTCGAACTGCGCGCGCAGTTTCAGCGTGCCGGTGGCGGTGTCGATGCGGTTGTCGACGCTGGACAGCGTGCCCTGCGCCAGCGCCTTGCTTTCGCCACGGTCCCAGGCTTCCACGGGCAGGCCGGCCTGGGCCTGCACGGCATCCAGCAGGGCCGGCAGTTCCGGTTCGGGCACGGTGAACAGCACGCTGATCGGCGCGGTCTGCGCCAGCGTTACCAGGCCTTCGGTATCGCTGGCGTGCACCAGGTTGCCGACATCGAGGCGGCGCAGGCCGACGCGGCCGCTGACCGGCGCGGTGATGCGGGTGTACTGCAGCTGCAGGCGCGCTTCGTCCACCGAGGCCTGGTCGCTGATGCGGCGGCCCTGCAGCTGCCGCACCTTGCTCTGCTGGTCGCTCAGTTCCTGCCCGGACACGTAGTTCTGCTTCTGCAGTTCGCGGTAGCGCTGCAGCTGGCGCTCGGCGTTCTCGAGTTCGGCCAGGTTCTGCTGCTGGGTGCCCTGCGCCTGCGCCAGCTTCACTTCATATGGGCGCGGGTCGATCTGCGCGAGCAGGTCGCCGGCCTTCACCTGCTGGCCTTCCTGGAAGTGCAGGCGCAGCAGCTCGCCATCGACGCGGCTGCGCACCACCACGCTGTGCAGCGGGGTCACCGTGCCGACGGCCTTCAGGCGCAGCTGCAGCGGTTCGGCACTGGCGCGGGCCACGCGCACCGGCACGGTCTTGCCCGGGCCGGCGTCCGCGGTTGCCTCGGCGCGCGGCCACGCCCACCAGGCCACCAGGCCGGCGACGATGACGACGGCAGGAATCGCCCACCCGCGGCGGGAACGGGGCGGGGTGCTACGGGACGGCTCAACAGCGGACATGGGGCATCCTGCGCCCTGCGCACGCGCAGGGACATGTACGCCCGGTCGCGCATCATGCGCAGCGGGCAACGGGGGAGGGGAGTTGTCTGGCGGGGCCGCGAGCGCGGCGTGGCTGGATGCCGTCGCGCGGGCGACGGGGCGTCAATGGTAGCCAATCAGCCCGGCGAATGCCGCATGACCAAGGTCATGCCCGACCATCGGTAGCGCCGGGCCATGCCCGGCGGACGCGATCAATGCACTTCGTCGTGGTACACGAACTTGGGCATTTCCCAGCGGTAATGGATCGCCAGCAGGCGCAGCGCGAAGCCGCCGCCCAGGCAGCACAGGATCGCCGTGGCATCGGCCACGCCCCAGCGCAGCAGCAACAGATACACCGCGCCGGTCAGCAGCGAGATGATCGCGTACAGCTCCTTCTGGAAGATCAGCGGCACCTCGTTGCAGAGGATGTCGCGCAGCACGCCGCCGAAGGCACCGGTCAGCATGCCGGCGATCAGCACGATGGGCATGGCATGGCCGGCCTCGCGCGCGATCGAGCAGCCGATCAGGGTGAAGGCGATCAGGCCCAGGCCATCGAGTACCAGGAAGGTGCGGCGGAAATGATGCATCCAGCGCGCCACCCAGGTGGCGATGAGCGCCGCGCACACGGTGAAGCCCAGGTACTCAGGGTGCTTCACCCAGCCCAGCGGGTAGTGGCCGAGCAGGATGTCGCGCAGCGAACCGCCGCCGAGGGCGGTGACGCAGGCGATCATGACCACGCCGAACAGGTCCATGCGGCGGCGGCCGGCGGACAGCGCGCCGGTCATGGCTTCGGCGGAAATGGCAACGAGATAGATGATGGACAGCAGCATGGGACAGGCTCCGGGCGCGGTGGGGCCGGCCATGCGCGTATACCGCCACTGCGCGTGCAATGACGGGATGACGATGACCGGTGCCGCTCCCGCTGTCCTTTTGCCTGAGAGTTCAGCGGGATGAACCGCGTGCCCCTTCGGCGGATCGTGCCGGGCGTGCCCGGTGACCTCTCTCCAGCTCGGCGAGTCGAATGCATGGTTGGTGGGATTCCAGCCCACCGGCCTGAGCGATCATGGGAGCCTGCGCCTTCGGCGGGCGCCAGCGCGGCGCCTCTCTCCTGCATTCGGGCGCCAGTATATCCGCTGCAGTGCAGCACGCCATAATCCCCCCATGGTCCGTCCGTCCGCCCCGTGGTTCCTGTACCTGCTCGAATGCCGGGACGGCAGCTATTACGCCGGCATCAGCACCGACGTGGCGGCCCGTTTCGCCGCCCACCAGGCGGGCAAGGGCGCCCGCTACACCCGGGCCCGGCCGCCGCTGCGCATCCTGGCCGTGCGCGAGTACCCGGACCGCTCGGCCGCCTCCCGCGCCGAATGGCAGCTCAAGCAGCAGCCGCGCGAACGCAAGCTGGCCTGGCTGCAGGCCCCGGTCGAGGCCGTCCTGTAGATCCACGCCATGCGTGGATGACGCCCTGCGGCCATGCCATGATCGCCGCGCGCCCCAGAGCTGGAGACCCGGATGTCCACGCTTGCCCTGCTGTTCGCTGTTGCCGGTGCGACGAGCCCGGTCGCCGACCCGGCCACCCTTGCGGCCATCGAGGCCACCTGCCATGACTACGTCGATGGCCAGCTGGAGGCCGACCCGCAGCGCGTCGCGCGGTCCCTGCACCCGGACCTGGCCAAGCGTGCAGTGCTGGGCGACACGCCCGACGAGCGGCTGGGCCTGCGCCGCATGTCGAAGGAAGAACTGGTGGCACTGACCAGGCAGGGGGCGTTGAAGACGCCGAAGGCGCAATGGGACCGCCGCTGCACGGTGCTGGACGTGATCGGCAATGCCGCCTCGGTGCGGCTGGAAACGCCGTGGTTTGTCGACTACTTCCACATGGGCCGTTTCGACCAGCGCTGGGTCATCGTCAATGCGCTGTGGTATCCGAAGCCGAAGGCGAAGTGAGCGCGATGCGGGCTGCCGGCAAAGCGTGGATATCAATCATCGTGCTGGTGGCCGGCATCGCGCTGCTGCCCGGCCTGCTCTACCTGCTCGGGCTGGCCTGGGTGGATGGCTGGCCGCAGCCGGCAGACCGTGCGCCCAGTGGCGTAGCGGCATGCAGCAGTGAACCGCGCGTGGCGTACCCGCCGATGAACCCCTGGAGCGTCGTTGCGCAGCTCTTCGACGAGGATGCGGGGAAAGCGAACGTGCCCGTGGTCGAGCAGGAGGCCTACTGGGTTGCCCGCCGCCACCTGATGCGGCAGCCGCGGCACGGCATGCTGCGCTGGCAGTTGAGCAGCACGGCGCTGACGATCTGGATCACCCGGCATTGGAATGCCGCGCAGATTGCCGACACCGCGAGGAAGGAAGACTTCTGCCACGTGTGGCCGCGCCCGCCGGGCCGTGGCGGCCCGGTGAACCAGTAGACCACGCCACGCGTGGATGCTCTCCATGCGCCCCGCGCAGACATTCATCCACGCATGGCGTGGATCTACTGTGCATGTTTTCGAGGAGCCATTACCTCGGCCGGCGATCTTCCTGGTCATCACCAAAAATGATGCGCGCGCTGCGCTGGTAGCTCCAGTACGCCACCGCCCAGTTCAGCAGCACCACCACGCGGTTGCGGAAGCCGATCAGGAAGAACACGTGCGCGGCCAGCCAGAACCACCAGGCCAGCACACCCGACAGCTGCAGCCTGCCCAGGTGCACGATGGCGGCCATGCGGCCGATGGTGGCCAGGTTGCCGTAGTCGGCGTATTTGAACGGCCCCGGTGCCGGCTTGCCATGCAGGCGTGCGCGGATGACGTCGGCCACGTACTTGCCCATCTGCTTGGCAGCCGGTGCAACGCCGGGCACCGGCTTGCCGTTGGCCTGGTTCAGCGCGGCCAGGTCGCCGGCCACGAACAGTTCCGGGTGGCCAGGCAGGGTCAGGTCCGGCTGCACCTGCACACGGCCGGCGCGGTCCAGCGGTACGTCCAGCGTGCGCGCCAGCGGCGAAGCGGCCACGCCGGCGGCCCAGACCACGGTGCGTGCGGGCACGAACTGTTCGCCCAGCTTGAAGCCGAGGCTGTCGATGTCGCTCACCGGGGTGCCGGTCAGCACTTCCACGCCCAGCTTCTCCAGCTGCCGGCGTGCCTTCAGCGAAAGCACTTCCGGGAAGGAGGACAGGACGCGCGGGCCGGCCTCGACCAGGCGCACCTTGGCGCTGGCCGGGTCGATGTGGCGGAACTCGTTGCGCAGGGTGTGGCGGGCGATCTCGGCCAGGGTGCCGGCCAGTTCGACGCCGGTAGGGCCACCGCCGACCACCGCGAAGCTGAGCCATGCGGCCTTCTTCGCCGGATCCGGTTCAGCCTCGGCGCGCTCGAACGCCAGCAGCAGCTTGCGGCGCAGGGCGATGGCATCGTCCAGGGTCTTCAGGCCCGGCGCATCGCCGGCCCACTGGTCGTTGCCGAAGTAGGCGTGGGTGGCGCCGGTGGCCAGCAGCAGGCTGTCGTAGCCCACGGAGCTGCCGTCGGCCAGCCGCACCTGGCGGGTGGCCTTGTCGATGGCGACGACCTCGCCCAGGCGCACCTCCACGTTGCGCTGGTGGCCGAGGATGTGGCGCAGCGGCGCGGCGATATCGGGGGCGGACAGGCCGGCGGTGGCGACCTGGTACAGCAGGGGTTGGAACAGGTGGTGGTTGCGGCGGTCGAGCAGGGTGATCCTGATCTTCTCGCGGGCCAGGGCCCGGGTGGCCCAGAGGCCCGCAAAACCGCCGCCGATGATGACCAGGTGGGGGACTGGTTGGCGGCTCATCGACGTACTCCAGAGGGGGATGGATGTCGCCCTGCATCATCGCACGTCACATGGCGGCCAGTGGCCATGGGTGATACTCCGCTCAGCCTGCAGCCCACCGAGGAAACCATGAGCGAACCAGAAAAGCGCATCGCCCTGCTGATCGACGCCGACAATGCGCCGGCCTCGAAGATCGATGAAGTGCTGGCCGAGGTCGCCCGTTATGGCGTGGCCAACGTGCGCCGCGCCTACGGCAACTGGAAGAGCCCGCGCCTGAAGGGCTGGGAAGCGGTGCTGCACGAATACGCCATCCGCCCGATCCAGCAGTTCGCCTACAGCAAGGGCAAGAACGCCTCGGACATGGCCATGGTCATCGATGCCATGGACCTGCTGTACGCGCGCAACCTGGATGGCTTCGCCATCGTCTCCAGCGACGCCGATTTCACCCCGATGGTGATGCGCCTGCTGACCGATGGCGTGAAGGTCTATGGCTTTGGCGAAAAGAAAACGCCCGAGCCATTCGTCAACGCGTGTTCCAAATTCACCTACCTGGAGGCGCTGGGCCAGACCCACGCCAGCGTGCCCGATGCCGAGGCCGAGAGCGGACAGACGCAGAACGGGCAGGTGGCCAGCGACGAGGTGCGCCCACGCAAGAACAGCGCGGAACTACGCAACGACACGCGCCTGGTGAAGATGCTGCGGCGTGCGGTATCGGCGGCCGAGGGCGAGGATGGCTGGTCACACCTGGGCCCGGTCGGCAGCCAGATCGGCAACCAGGCCTCGTTCGACCCGCGCAACTACGGCTACGGCAAGCTCAGCGACCTGCTGGCGGCCATCGGCCTGTTCGAGCTGAAGAAGGACGGCAAATCGTCCTACGTGCGCGCGCTGCCGAAAAAGAACCGGTAGTGTCGGCCGCTGGCCGGCACATCGACGCCGCGACTCAGATCACCCGTGCATCGGAACGCGCATAGCCGTCGGCGAACCCGCCGGCGAAATCCTCGATGCCGTTGAAGGCCAGCAGCAACAGCCCCGCACACAGCAGAAGATTGCGGTTGGAACGGCGGTAGCCCAGCACCAGCATCACCAGCCCTGCTGCCGGCAGAACGTAGTTCAAAGCATCCCATGCGGTCACGTCGTCTCTCCCTGTGGATGGGCGTATCGTAGCGTTTCCGCGCCACCGTGGCGCATCGCTGCAGGCAGGGAAATCCGCAATGTTGAAGATCTGGGGCCGCCGTAATTCCAGCAACGTCCGCAAGGTGCTGTGGTGCGCCGAGGAAATCGGGCTGCCGTACGAATCCATCGAAGTGGGCGGCAGCCATGGCGGCACGCAGTCTGCCGAATACGTGGCGATGAACCCCAACAGCCTGGTGCCGGTGATCGAAGACCACGGCCTGCCGCTGTGGGAATCGAACACCATCGTGCGCTACCTGAGCGCGCGCTATTCGCTGGGCACGCTGTACGCCGAAGACGCGATGGAACGCGCGCAGGCCGAGAAGTGGATGGACTGGAGCACCTCGCGGATGGCCGCGCTGTACTCCGAACTGATCTGGGGCATCATGCGCACCGCGCCGGCCGACCGCGACGAAGCACGCATCAACGCCGCCATCGTGCGCGCCGGTGATTACCTGAAGATGGCCGATGAGACGCTGGGCAGGCAGCCGTGGCTGTCGGGCGAGACGTTCGCGATGGGCGACATTCCGCTGGGTTCGCTGGTCTATGCCTGGTTCGAACTGCCGATCCAGCGCCCGGACCTGCCGAACCTGGCCGACTGGTACGCCCGCCTGCGCGAGCGCCCGGCCTACCAGCGCGGCGTGATGTCGCCGCTGACGTAAGCGCAGGCGCACCAACGGTAGCGTCGGGCAGCACCCTCAATACAGATCCGTCGGATCCACATCCAGCGACCAGCGCACCTTGCGGGCCTCCGGCAGCGCGTACAGCTGCGGCACCAGCTGGGCCAGTACGCCGTGCAGCGGTGGCCGCTGCAGCGCAGACAGCAGCAGCTGCGTGCGCTGGTAACCGGCGCGGCGTGGCATCGGTGCCGGCATCGGCCCATAGGCTTCCACCACGTTCTGTTCGCCCAGCAGCTGCCGCGCCGCCAGCAGGAAGGCGTTGGCATGTTCAAGCTGCTGCGCTTCGGCACGCATCAGCGCCAGGTGCGCGAAGGGCGGGAAGCCTGCGGCCTGGCGCTGGTTCAATTCGGCCTGCGCGAACGGGTGGTAGCCACCGCTCACCAGGGTTTCCAGCAACGGGTGCCCCGGGTGGTGGGTCTGCAGCCAGACCTCGCCGGGATCGCGCGCGCGACCGGCACGGCCGGCCACCTGGATCAGCTGCTGGGCCAGCTTCTCGCTGGCGCGGAAATCGGCCGAGAACAGGCCTTCGTCGATGCCCACCACCACCACCAGGGTCAGCTTGGGCAGGTCGTGGCCCTTGGCCAGGATCTGCGTGCCGACCAGGATGCCGGGCTGGTCGCCCAGCTTCGCCAACTGCTGCTCCAGGGCATCGCGGCGCGAGGTGGTGCCGCGGTCGATGCGCACTACCGGGTAATCGGCGAAGGCGCTGACCAGGTGCTCTTCCAGGCGCTCGGTGCCGATGCCCTGCGGCTGCAACGCGAGGCTGCCGCAGGCCGGGCAGGCCAGGGGCGCCGGCTGCCGCGCACCGCAGTGGTGGCACTGCAGGCGACGGCCGCCGCCATGCACGGTCATCGGCGCATCGCAGCGCTGGCACGGCGCGGTCCAGCCGCAGTCGTGGCACAGCAGCACCGGTGCGTAGCCACGGCGGTTCTTGAACACCAGCACCTGCTGGCCACGCTGCAGGTGTTCGCCGATGCCGGCCAGCACATCGGCGGAGAGACCATCGTGCAGCGGGCGCTTGCGGACATCCAGGATGCGCACGCGTGGCGGCCGTGCATCACCGGCGCGCTGCTTCAGGCGCAGATGGGTATAGCGGCCTGCGTAAGCGTTGTGCAGGGTTTCCAGCGAAGGCGTGGCGCTGCCGAGCAGCACCGGGATGCCCAGCGCCTTGGCCCGCACCAGGGCGAAATCGCGGGCGTGGTAACGAATGCCGTCCTGCTGCTTGTAGCTGCCGTCGTGTTCCTCGTCGACGATCAGCAGGCCGGCCTGCGGCAGCGGGGTGAACACCGCCGACCGGGTGCCAACGATGACCCGCGCTTCGCCGCGCGAGGCGGCGGCCCAGACGCGCGCACGCTCGTTGTCGTTCAGCCCCGAATGCAGCGCATGTACCGCGATGCCGAGGCGGCCGCGGAAGCGCGCCAGGGTCTGCGGGGTCAGGCCGATCTCCGGTACCAGCACCAGCGCCTGCTTCCCCTGCGCCAGGCAGTGGATGATGGCCTGCAGGTAGACCTCGGTCTTGCCGCTGCCGGTCACCCCGTCCAGCAGGAAGGCGTGGAAGCCGTCGGCAGCGGTGATCGCGGCCACGGCATCGGCCTGTTCCGGGTTGAGGGTGGGGCCGGGCAGGGGCTGTGCATGCTGCGGCGCTACGCTGAGGGCCACGCGCTCGGCCAGTTCGCGCTTGGCCAGGCTGCGTGCGGCGGTGCGCCAGTCCTCCATGCGCGCACCCAGTACATCCTCGTCGACCACGGCCTCGCCCAGCAGTTCGGCCAGTTGCCGCGGGCGGGTGCCGGCACGCAGTTTTTCGCGCTGGGCCTGGCCGGCGGCAGTCAGCTGCCAGCCCCAGTGATGGGTGTCTGGCAGGGGCTCGCCGTGACGCAGCGGGCTGGGCAGGGCCGTGTTCACCACCTCGCCCAACGGGGAATGGGTGTAGCGGGCCAGCCATTGCAGGCTCTGCCACAGCTCACCCTGCAGCAGCGGCTGCGGATCGCACCAGGCCAACGCCTGGCGCAGGCCCTGGCCGTCATTCACCTCGCCGTGGCCGGCCACCGTACCCACCAGCTCACGGTTGCCGAACGGCACCTTCAGGCGGCAGCCGACCGGTACGGCCGGGCCTTGGCCTTCCGGGGGCAGGTAGTCGAACAGGCGCGGCAGCGGGACGGGCAGGGCGACCTGCAGGGTCGGAATGGGGGCAAGCATCGGCGCAGTGTAACGGGCGGGGCCGGGGCCGATGGCAGAGGCGATGACGTCGCCAGCGACGGCCATGCAATCATAAATGTCACCTAAATATCGGTGGCTGTTAGAGATTCAGTCTTATCCACATCTTCTGTGGATAACGTTGTGCGTTACCGGTCGACGGGCGCGTGTGAGGCTGATGGCGACGGCTTTACACTTGGGTTGGTCAAAAAATAGCCACAGTAAAAAGATCAACAAAATCAATATCTTGATTGTGAAACATTGCTGAAACAAGGTGAATCCGCTCGTTCCGGCCAATTTGGCCCCGCACCGTCTTGATGCTGTGCACAACCTGCAGCACGAAGTGCCGGTGGGCGCAAGGCCTGCCGGCCGTCGATGGGCTGCCGCTATCATGCCGGCAGACCTTTGGAGTAACCGATGACGGCTGTGCCCGCCCCTGTTTCCTCGACCGCGGCCGGCGCACTGTCGGCATTCCTGCGTGGCGTAGAGCGCCGCGCGCTGGTGGTTGCCGAGCTGCAATGCGGTGATCCCACCCGCGCCGAGCAGACCCTGGTTGCAGTGATGCGCGCGTTCTCTGCGGTGGCCAGCGACCTGCCGATGGCGCAGTGGCCCACCCGTTTCTGGACCCTGCTGGGCCAGCGCCAGGCGCTGCGCGAGCCGGCCGCCGGGCAATGGCCGCCGTCGCTGGCGGCCTTGGGCGACATCCCGCCGCTGCCACGCCTGGCCCTGCTGCTGCGGGTGGGGGGCAGCCTGGATGAAGGCATCGCCACCCGCGTGCTGGATATCGATGAGGACGGCTACCAGCAGCTGCTGGCCGCCGCCTGCCCGCGCGACGCCCACGGCCAGCCCGACGCGGCCGCCTGGCGCAGCCTGGCCGAGCAGGTACAGCTGCGCATCCGCGATCTGCCGGCCAAGCGCCTGCAGCAGCTGCAGCAGCCGTCCGCACCGGCCGCGAACAACCAGGCGCCCACCGCCAGCTGGCGGGCGCCGGACCGCGACGAACGCACCGTCCCCAAGCGCCGCCGCCCCAGCAAGGGCGCACCGCGCTGGCGTGGCCCGGTCATTCTGCTGGTGACGGTGGCCGTGCTGCTGGCCGTCGCACTGGGCTGGCGCTACTGGCAGGGCCATGCCCCGGCCAGCAATGCACCGCTGCCGGAAGGCGTGGTGGCCGAGACCGGCCCGGTCACCGTCGAAGCGCTGCCGGCCACGGACGTGCAGCCCAGCGCCGGCGCCGACGCCCATGCGGCCGAGGATGCCGCCATGCTGGCCGACAGCGACTACCCGCTGGCTGCCGATGCCGACCTGTACGCGTGGAGTGCTGCGGGCGGGCCGCTGCCGGTGGATGAATCCGAACCCAAGCCGACCCGCCCAGAGCCGGTCGGTGCTGCGCTGGAAACCGCTGCTGCCGATGAATAAGTTCCTGTTTGCCGGCCTGGTGCTGGCCCTGCCGTTGTCGCTGTCTGCCGCACCGCCATCGCTGGAAGTGCCGCTGCCGCCGCCAGCGCCTGGCGCACTGCCGGCACCGGTGGCCGATACCCGCTCGCCGGCCGCCTTTGCCCAGCTCCGCCCGGAGCAGCAGCGCCAGCGTCGGGCCGACTACGCCGCATGGAAGGCGCTGCCGGAAGGCGAGCGCGACCGCATCCGCCAGGCCGCCGCCCGCTTCGCTGCGCTGCCGGCCGCGCAGCAGCAACGCCTGCGTGAGCAGTTCCAGGCCCAGGACCAGTCGTTCCGCGATGGCTGGCGGCTTGGCCCGCAGCTGGGCATGCAGTTCCCCAAGCTGCACGGTCTGTTCGGCCTGGTGCCGCCGGAGCAGCGCGAGGCCGCGCTGGCCGTGCTGCGCCAGCTCAGTGATGCGCAATTGACGCAATTGGCACTGGTTGCCCAGCGCACCCCGCCGCAGGAGCGCGATGCCGTGCGCAGTGCCTTCCTGGCCGTGCCGGCCGCCGGACGCGATGCCTGGCTCAAGCGCCAGGCCGGCCAGTAGCGTCGACCGTTGGTCGACCATCGCGCAACACGGGCGTGTTGCCGGGATCCACGTGAAGAGCAGTCGACCAACGGTCGACTCTACCCGCGAGCGGTGCGGGATCGTTTGGTCGTAAAATAGCCGGCCGCAACCCGGTGCCTGTGCCCTTCGCGCGCAACCGTAGTTGGCGTTCCGTACTTCCATGTCTACTGCAACCTCCACGCCGCGCTTCCGCAAGGAAGTCGGCGCGACCGGTCTGCTCGCCCTGCCGTTGGTGCTGGGCCATGTATCCACCGGTCTGATCTCTTTCGTCGACAACGTCATTGCCGGCCACCACGCCACGGCCACCCTGGCTGCGGTCACCATCGGTACGGCCCTCTTGTGGCTGCCGATGCTGATTCCGATCGGCACGCTCATCTCCCTCACCGCCTCGGTGTCGCAGCTGCACGGCGCCGGCCGCGAGCGCGAGATCGGCCCGCTGTTCCGCCAGGCGCTGTGGCTGGCGCTGGGCCTGGGCCTGATCATGTTCACCTTCCTCACCGTGGTGCCGCCGCTGCTGCCGGCCTTCGGCATCGCCCCGGACATCGTGCCGGGGGCCACGGCCTTCCTGCACGCGGTGCGCTGGGGTGGCCCGGCGCTGACCCTGTACTTCTGCATGCGCTACCTCAGCGAGGGCATGCACTGGACGCTGCCGACCATGCTGCTCGGCTTCGGTGGCCTGCTGGTGCTGGCGCCGATGGGCTACGTGCTGGCCAACGGCAAGCTCGGCTTCCCGGAAATGGGCGCCGAAGGCCTGGGCATCGCCTCGGCGGTGATGATGTGGCTGCAGGCCATCGCCTTCGCCACCTACCTGTGGTTCACCAAGCGCTTCGCCCACCTGCAGCTGTTTTCGCACTTCGAAGGCCCGCGCCCGGCGGCGATCTGGGACCTGCTGCGCACCGGCCTGCCGATCGGCATCACCGTGCTGATGGAAGGCGGCCTGTTCATCGTCACCGCGCTGCTGATCGGCCGCCTCGGTGCCAACGAAGCGGCCGCGCACCAGATCGCGATCAACGTGGCGCAGCTGTGCTTCATGATCCCGATGGGCGTGGCCGAGGCCACCACCGTGCGCGTGGGCCATGCGGTCGGCCGTGGCGATGGCTTCGGCGTGCGCCGCGCGGCGTGGGCCGGCTACGCGATCATCATGGGCACGCAGACGTTGTCCGCGGCGGTGCTGCTGTTCGGCCACGACGCCATCGTCGGCGTCTACACCAACGACCTGGCCGTGGCCGGGCTGGCCTCGACCCTGCTGCTGTACGCGGCCACCTTCCAGTTCCCCGATGGCATCCAGGTGCTCTCTGCCGGCGCGCTGCGCGGGCTGAAGGACACCCGCGTGCCGATGTTCATCGCCATGTTCGCCTACTGGGGCCTGGGCATGCCGCTCGGTGCCGGGCTCGGCCTGGGCCTGGGCATGGGGCCGCAGGGCATGTGGATCGGCCTGATCGTCGGCCTCACCGCTGCCGCCATCCTGATGGGCTGGCGCCTGCGTCGCAGCAGCCAGCGCATCGGCCAGTCGGTCCTGGAATGATCGTTGCGCCCGTCGCCACAGACCGTGGCGGGCGATCCCCTGACTTGTGTCCGATGCCACCTCACGCGGCACCGGCTATGCTGTTACCACGGCAAGAAGCCATCCGGAGCGCTCCATGAACCAACCCGTGCCCCCGCTGCCCCCGGCGCATCGCAATCCCATCGCCGGTTTCTTCATCGGGCTGTGGGACGTGATGAATTTCACCCGCAGGCTGATCCTCAACCTGGTGTTCTTCGGCCTGCTGCTGTTCGTGGTGGTGATGTTCATCGTCGCTGCGGGCATGAGCGCCGGCGCCAGCAAATCGATGCAGGACCGCACCACCCTGGTGATCGCGCCGGAAGGCCGGCTGGTCGAACAGTACAGCGCCGACCCGGTCAGCCGCGCGCTGGCCAAGGCCGTGGGTGACAACGGTGCCGAGGAAGTGCAGCTGCGTGACCTGCTGCGCGTGATCGAGTCGGCCAAGACCGACAAGAAGATCGAACGCGTGGTGCTGGAACTGGACAAGCTGCAGCCGTCCGGTTTCGCTTCGCTGCGTGAAGTGGCCGGTGCGCTGCAGGATCTGCGCGCCTCGGGCAAGCAGATCGTGGCGTTCAGCCAGAGCATGGGCCAGTCGCAGTACCTGCTGGCCGCGCAGGCCGACGAGGTCTACCTGGACCCGATGGGGTCGGTGGTGCTGGAAGGCCTGGGCCGTTACCGCCAGTACTTCCGCACCGGCCTGCAGGACAAGCTGGGAGTGGACGTGCACCTGTTCAAGGTGGGCGAGTACAAGTCCGCCGCCGAACCGTACGTACTGGACGCGGCCTCGCCGGCGTCCAAGGAAGCCGACCTGTTCTGGATGAACGACGTGTGGCAGCGCTACCTGGGTGACATCGCCAAGGCGCGCCGCCTGGATCCGGCGCAGCTGGCTGCCGGTATCGACACTCTGCCCGAAGGCGTGGCCGCCGCCGGTGGTGACCTGGCCAAGTTCGCCCTGCAGCAGAAGCTGGTGACCGCGCTGAAGACCCGCGAGGAATTCGAGGATCTGATGATCGAGCGCGGCGTGGCCGACGAAGATGCTGACGGCGGCTTCCGCAGCATCGATTTCGCGTCCTACATGAGCCAGCTCGACGCGCGCCGCAACCCGGTGGACAACCGTCCGCAGGTAGCCGTGGTGGTGGCCTCCGGCGAGATCAGCGGCGGCGACCTGCCTGCCGGCCGCATCGGTGGCGAGTCGACCTCGGCCCTGCTGCGCGCCGCGCGCGACGACGAGCAGGTCAAGGCCGTGGTCCTGCGCGTGGATTCGCCGGGCGGTGAAGTGTTCGCCTCCGAGCAGATCCGCCGCGAAGTGGTGGCCCTGCAGGCCGCCGGGAAGCCGGTGGTGGTGTCGATGGGCGACCTTGCCGCATCCGGTGGTTACTGGATCAGCATGAACGCCGATCGCATCTATGCCGATCCGTCGACCATCACCGGTTCGATCGGCATCTTCGGCATGATCCCCAACTTCAGCCGCGCGCTGGACAAGTTCGGCGTGCATACCGATGGCGTGGGCACGACCCGCTTCGCCGGTGCCTTCGACGTCACCCGCCCGATGGATCCGGCCGTGGGCCAGGTCATCCAGTCGGTGATCAACAAGGGCTATGCCGACTTCACCGGCCGCGTGGCCGAGGCCCGCAAGAAGCCGGTCGAGGCCATCGACGAAGTGGCCCGTGGCCGCGTCTGGAGCGGTGCGCAGGCCAAGGAGCGCGGCCTGGTCGACGCGTTCGGCGGCATGAAGGACGCCGTGGCCGACGCCGCCAGCCGTGCCAAGCTGGGCAATGACGAGAAGTACCGCGTGCGCTACATCGAGAAGCCCGCTACCCCGTTCGCGCAGTTCATCAGTGGTTTCGCCGGCAGCCATGCCGGTGCCTGGATGCTGGCCGATTCGGGCGTGGCGCGGATGATGCTGGCGCGCACGATGCCGGAAGTGGATACCCAGCTGCGCTTCGTCGAGAACGCCGCGCGCGAGAAGGGCAACGGTGCGCCGGTGAAGGCACTGGCGTACTGCTTCTGCGGTTTCTGACCGGCATTTGCTGGTAATGAAAACGCCCGGCTTTGGCCGGGCGTTTTTGTTTGTGCGGGGTCGGATCCCTTTGCATCGCAAAGGACCCCGACCCCAGGCGTCATTGCGTTGCTTCGGCCTCGGCTTTGCGCTCGCGCTCGGCAGCGGCGTCCACGGTCTTCTGCACGTCCTTGGCGCGGTCCAGCGGCTGGTTGATGGCCGTGGCCAGCGCCTGCGGCTCCGGCGGCTTCTCGGGGTTGGGCGGGGCCGGCTTCTGGCAACCGGCCAGCAGCGCAACCGACAGGCAGGCGGGAATCAGCAGACGCATGGTGGTGCTCCTGGGCGGGTGATGGGGCAGTGTCGCACTGTCGGCAGCGGCCTGCTGTGACGCGTATCCTTGCCGCATCGAAATGCAGCGGGCGTGGCCCCGGAGAACACATGACCCAGCAACGGTGGCGTCTGGACGGGCAGACGGCCCTGATCACCGGCGCCAGCGCCGGCATCGGCCTGGCAATCGCACATGAACTGGCTGGTTTCGGTGCCGATCTGATGATCGTCGGCCGCGACATCGACATACTGGAAACCGCACGCGACGAACTGCTGGACGAGCATCCGCAGATGCAGGTGCATGCGCTGGCCGCCGATGTCTCCGATGACGAAGACCGCCGGCAGATCCTGGACTGGGTGGAGGACCACAGCCATGGCCTGCACATCCTGGTCAACAATGCCGGTGGCAATGTCACCAAGGCGGCCACCGAGTACTCCGAGGACGAGTGGCGGCAGATCTTCGAAACCAACCTGTTCTCGGCCTTCGAGCTGTCGCGCTATGCGCACCCGCTGCTGGCCCGGCATGCGTCGTCGGCCATCGTCAACGTCGGCAGCGTGTCCGGCCTGACCCATGTGCGCAGCGGCGTGGTGTACGGCATGACCAAGGCGGCGATGCACCAGATGACCCGCAACCTAGCGGTGGAGTGGGCCGAGGACGGCATCCGGGTGAACGCGGTGGCGCCGTGGTATATCCGTACCCGGCGCACCTCCGGGCCGTTGTCCGATGCGGATTACTACGACGAAGTGATCGCGCGCACGCCGATGCGCCGCATCGGAGAGCCCGAGGAAGTGGCCGCTGCGGTGGGCTTCCTGTGCCTGCCGGCGTCGAGCTATGTCACCGGCGAGTGCATCGCCGTCGACGGCGGCTTCCTGCGTTACGGGTTCTGACCCTCTCGCCGGGCCATGCCCGGCGGACAATCAATCCGGTACGCGGCAATCACTGGCGGCCAACACGGCCTGCAGGCGCTCACGCTCGGCGCGGGCTGTGTCGCGGTTCTCTACCGAGGCAAAGCGCTCGCTGCCGCGTGCATTGCGGAACCGCTGCTGCCAGCTGCCACAGCGCTGGGCCTCGGTCACTTCGTTGCAACGGTCAGTGACCACCTCACAGCTCGCCGCATTGACCGGGGTGACCCCACCCAGGCCGCTGACGGTCATCAACTCGCAGCGGCCCGGTGCAGCTTCGTACTCGTGCAGGTATTGCCCGCCCTGCGAATCCAGGCACTGGAAGATCGGTGGCAGCGGTGGCTTGGGCGGCGCGTTTCCATCGACCTTGGCATCACCGTCGCGGGGCAGCAGGGCGCTGTCGAGAATGGCATCGCCGCCATCGCGCTCGACCATGTAGGCCTCGCTGATGATGCGTTCCTGGCCCGCGCGTGGCGGAGATGCAGGTGCTGTGGTGGCCGCAGCAGCGGGTGCAGCGTCGGCGGCGGCCGGCACGGGCGCGGGAGCGGTCGCTGGGGCCGCGGCCGGCGAGGCGCCCGGCAGCTTCACGATCTCCTGCTTCATGCCGGCCGAACACGGCATGCGCTGCAGGGTGGGAACCTCGCTGCTGCCGGTGCAGCGGTAGATCACCGCGTCATCGGCCACGGCCGCACCGGGCAGCAGGGACAGGGCGAGCCAGATCAGTTTCTTCATGCATGAAGCCTACAGCAGCGGCCACTGCGTGGCTGGCACGCGTGGTGGCCGATTCTCTGGTAGATGCCCACCTTGGTGGGCACCGCTGTTTGTCAGCGCCCACCAAGGTGGGCATCTACCAAAGCGTTGGCGCTCAACCGCCGCTGCAGTCCTGCGGCAGGCGGGCGTCGATGCCGCGTTGTTCCTTGCTGATCGCCGTGCGTTCGCTCTGCAGGGCGCTGTTGTAGCGACGGTCCAGTTCCCAGCGGCGGTCGCGCAGGCGCGAGCAGACTTCCTGTGGCGGCAACAGGGTGCAGGCATCGCGCACCAGCACGTTGCCGCCGGGTACGCCCACCCCATAACCGGGCGGTGGCCGGTGTACCGGGATACCGGCACCACCGGGCGGTGGCCCGATACCGACGGCACCGCCGCCCGGGCCTGGGCCGCCAGCGAGGCCTGGGCCGTACCAGATCGTGGTCCACACCGGCACCCAGCGCGGGTTGCCCTCGTTGTTGTCGCTGGTATAGCGGCTGCCGTCATCGCGCACGCATTCGTACATCGGTTGCGGCGGCTGGATGTAGACGTGGCGGACCTCGCGAGCGCCCATGTCGGGCGTTTCCGCGGGCGTCGGCGGCGGGGTATCGGTGCTTGCCGCACGCGGCGGCGGGTCGCGCGGGCGCTGCAGGTCGCGCACTTCCTGGCGGCCACTGCGGCAGGGCGTGTCCTGCAGGGCGACGGCGCCATTGCTGCCCACGCAGCGGTAGACCCGCACGTCATCATCGGCGAGCGCCGCCAATGGCAGCGACAACGCAAGGCACAGGGCAGGGCGCAGCAGGTTCATGGCTGCAGACTGCGCGTATTGCCGCCGCAGCGCAAACCGCGCCTCAGGAGCGCAGGATGCTGCCACTGAGCGCGTCGCGGATCGGCGTCGGCTGGGCCAGGCCCCCGGTCTGGCCGTCGAGGATGCCATCGAGCAGGCGCAGCAGGCGCGGGTCCAGTTCTTCGCGGGTGCGCGCCGGTGGCTCGCCGGCCAGGTTGGCGCTGGTGGATACCAGCGGCCCGCCCCAGGCGCGGCACAGCGCCTCCACCAGCGGATGCGCGCTGATGCGCACGGCGATGCCGCTGTGTTCGCCGGTGACCCAGCTGCGTGCCCGGGGGCCGGCCGGCAGGATCCACGTGTTGGCGCCGGGCCAGCTGGCCAGCACCGCGCGCTGGCGGGCGTCGGGCAGGGCGTCCAGGCGGACCCAGCCTTCCAGCTGCGGCAGGTCGGCAGCGACCAGGATCATGCCCTTTTCGACCGGGCGCTGCTTCAGGCGCAGCACCATGTGTACCGCCGCCTCATGCGCGGGGTCGCAGCCCAGGCCCCAGACCGCCTCGGTCGGGTAGGCGATCACGCCCCCCGCGCGCAGCGTGGTCACAGCAGTATCGAGGGTGAGTTCTTTCATGGACAAGGCCAGCCCGACGTGGGGCTTCATTATCCCCCCGGGGTGTTCAGAACGGGTGGTGGGTACCGGTTGTGGGGACAGGCGGTGGGTGCGGACCGCTGGTCCGCACATCCGGGCAGATCATCCACGCATGGCGTGGATCTACTTCTTGGCCGCGGCCTTCTTCACTGCTTTCTTCGCCGCCTTCTTCGCGGGGGCCTTCTTGGCCGCCGCTTTCTTGGCCGGTGCCTTCTTTGCAGCCGCCTTCTTCGGCGCGGCTTCCTTCTTCACCGCCGCCTTCTTGGCCGGGGCCTTCTTCGCCGCAGCCTTCTTGGCGCCAAAGCCCTTGCGCACCGGCTTGCCGGTTTCTTCCATCAGCTGCTGCACTTCGGCCAGGGTCAACGATGCCGGCTCGCGATCCTTGGGGATCTTGCCGTTCATTTTGCCGTCGCTGATGTACGGCCCGAAACGGCCATTCAACACCTGGATGTCGCTGCCCTCGAACTCCTTGATGATCCGGTTGCGCGCGATCTCTTCCTTCTCTTCAACCAGGAACACGGCGCGGGCCAGGTCGATGGTGTACGGGTCATCTTCCTTCTTCAGCGAGGCATAGGTGCTGCCACGCTTGGCGAACGGGCCGAAACGGCCAATGCCCACGCTGACCGGTTCGCCGTTGTCCTCGCCCAGCGCACGCGGCATCAGGAACAGTTCCAGCGCGTCTTCCAGGGAAATGGTGTGCATCGACTGGCCGGGGCGCAGCGAAGCGAACTTCGGCTTCTCCTCGGCGTCCTCGGCGGTGCTGCCGATGGCCGCATACGGCCCGAAACGGCCCAGGCGCACGCTCACCGGCTTGCCGGTCTTTGGGTCGGTGCCGAGCTCGCGCGCGCCACTGGCCTCGGCGCGATCGACCGATTCCTTCTTGTCTTCCACCAGTTCCTTGAACGGCTCCCAGAAGCGGGCCATCAGCGGGATCCACTCTTCCTCCCCGCGCGAGACGGCATCCAGCTCGTCCTCAAGCTTGGCGGTGAAGTCGTAATCCACGTACTGGGTGAAGTGGCTGGACAGGAACTTGGACACCGCACGGCCGACGTCGGACGGGCGGAAGCTGCGGCCTTCCATTTCCACGTACTTGCGGAACAGCAGGGTCTGGATGATCGAGGCGTAGGTCGAAGGACGGCCGATGCCGTACTCTTCCAGCGCCTTCACCAGTGCCGCTTCGGTGAAGCGCGGCGGCGGCTGGGTGAAATGCTGTTCGGCCAGGATGCGTTCCAGCGGAATGCGGTCGCCCGGCTTCATCGCCGGCAGTTTGCGGCCTTCGTCCTCGTCCTCGGCGCTCTTGTTGTCCTTGCCTTCCTCGTACACGGCCAGGAAGCCGGGCACGACCACGGTGGTGCCGCTGGCGCGGAACACGTGTTCGCTGCCGGCCGACAGGTCGACGCTGACGGTGTTGAGGGTGGCCGGGATCATCTGGCAGGCCACCGCACGCTTCCAGATCAGCTCGTACAGGCGGCGTTCGTCGTCGGTGAGGAAGCGCGATACCTGGGCCGGGGTCCGCAGGGCCGAGGTCGGGCGCACGGCTTCGTGGGCTTCCTGGGCGTTCTTGGACTTGGTCTGGTAGGTGTTGGGCTGGTCCGGCAGCGAGGCGATGCCGTAATCGCGGGCGATCACGTCGCGGATCTCGGCCAGTGCGTCCTGCGACAGGTTCACCGAGTCGGTACGCATGTACGAGATCAGGCCGACGGTGCCTTCGTCGCCGATGTTCACGCCTTCATACAGCTTCTGCGCCACCTGCATGGTCTTGCGGGTGGTGAAGCCGAGCTTGCGCGAGGCTTCCTGCTGCAGGGTGGAGGTGGTGAACGGCGGCGCCGGGCGGCGCTTGCGCTCCTTGCTGGCCACGTCGGTGACGTGCAGCGAGCCCTGCGCGGCCTGCTGGATGCGCAGGCGGGCGGCTTCGGCGGTGTCGCCGTCGGTGACGGTGAACTGCTCGAACTTCTGCCCGTCCAGCTTGATCAGCTTGGCGTTGAAATGCTGGCTGGGATGGGCGCATTCGGCGCCGATGGACCAGTACTCGCGGGCGATGAAGGCTTCGATCTCCTCCTCGCGCTCGACGATCATGCGCAGCGCCGGGCTCTGCACGCGGCCGGCGGACAGACCGCGCTGGACCTTGCGCCACAGCACCGGCGACAGGTTGAAACCGACCAGGTAATCCAGCGCGCGGCGCGCCTGCTGGGCGTCCACCAGGTCGCTGGCGATGGCGCGTGGCTGGTTGATGGCTTCCTTGATGGCGCGCGGGGTGATCTCGGTGAAGACCACGCGCTGCATCGGCTTGTCCTTGACCAGGCCGCGTTCCTTCAGGATCTCGGCGATGTGCCAGCTGATCGCCTCACCCTCGCGATCCGGGTCGGTCGCCAGCAGGATGTCGTCGGCGCCCTTGGCCGCCTTGGCGATGGCATCGACGTGCTTCTCGTTCTTGTCGATGACGTCGTAATGCATGGCGAACCCGTTGTCCGGGTCCACCGCGCCTTCCTTCGGGATCAGGTCGCGCACATGCCCATACGAGGCCAGGACGGTGTAATCCTTGCCGAGGTATTTGTTGATCGTCTTGGCCTTGGCCGGCGATTCGACGATGAGCAGGTGCTTGGGCATGTCGGGAAAGGTCTGTGGGCGGACCGGGGGAAGGGGCCGCTAGGGTGGAGCAAACGGCCGCATTAGTGAAGCGGCCACGGGCAAATCCATAAACTGAACGCCCGGTAATGTGCCGGGCGTTCAGGTTTCCTTATTAGAGGAATCACGCCCGGATGGGCCCTGTCAAGGGGCGGGGCGTGAGGATGGGGGCTGGGCGGCCCGCCATGGCCGGACTCAGCCGGCCATGCTGGCGGCCATCGCGATCAGGCCGATCAGCAGAGCCAACAGGCCGAGGAAGCCGATGCCGCCCAGGACCAGGACCACGATGGTGACCGTGCCCAGCTCGCGGCGCTGCAGATGCGGCTGGTCGGTGAAGGCCCAGCGGTCCACCACCACGGTGTCGCAGATCATGTCGTGCAGGGCCTGCTTGCGGTCGGTGAAGGCTGCCATCAGGTAACCGATGCACAGCAGGATGCTGCTGAGGAGGGTGGCGAAGTAGCGGCCGATGCTGCGGCCCAGGGTGATGCGTTCGCCCGTGCTGCGCACGACCTTGATGCCGACGGCCATCTTGCCGGGGGTGGCACCACCGCGCGAGGCGTGGAACCAGCCGTAGTAGCCCATGCCGATGAGCAGGCCGACCAGGCCGCTGACCGCCTGGATGAGCACCTCGGTGCCGGTGCCACCGCTGCCGGCCAGGCCGATCACCGCGCCGAAGACGCCGCCCAGCAGGCCGCTGGGTATCACCAGCACGATGTAATCAATGAGATAGGCGGCCACGCGCTTCCAGAAGCCTGCGTAGACCACTTCGCCGCCCTGGACCGCCTGCGAGTAGTCGCTGCTGGCCGCGCCCGGGGCGCTGTAAGGGGAGCTGCTCAGCGCGCCGGTACCGGGCAACGGCGCGGTGCCGTTGTCGATGGCAGCATAGTCACCGCGCAGGTCGAAGCCGCCCGAGGCGCTGCTGTCAGTGGCCTCGGCCAGGGTCTGCAGGCCCAGCTCGTCCACCACCTGGCGCAGGGCCGCCCACTGGCCCATGCCCTCGCGCCACACCAGCGTGTCCAGGGTCAGCTGCCCGCGCTGGAAGCGCTGGCGGATCTCGGTGACCGGGAACGGTCCCTGGCGTTGCTGGCCTTCTGCGTAATACCACTCAGTCATTGCGGTCCCCTGTTGGGTCGTCCTTGGAAGTCATGTGGCCTGTGGTGCCTTCGGCTCAGCCGCGGCACTGCACCGGCAGATACTTGTCATCGCTTTCGCCGGTGCATTCCCAGCGGCCGCTTTCGCGGTCGTACTCCTGCCAGAGCAGGTCGCCGTCGATCGCCTTGCCGGGCACGGCCAGGGTGGCCTCGATGCCGCAATGGCCATTGTTGAAGCGGCCGATGTGCACCGCCGACAGGCCCTGGCTGGCAAAGCTGCCCGCTTCGGGGAAGCCGGCGTCGTTGGCGCCCGGGCAGCGGCCCTGGTCATCGGCAAAGCGCTGCACCTGTTCCTTCACCGGCTGCAGCGCGGTGATCGCCCCGGCGACCTTGGCCTTGATCGTGTAGTCGTTGTAGGCGGGCAGGGCGATGGCGGCCAGGATGGCCACGATCGGCACCAGAACGAGCAGGGCGACGCCACCGATGATGGCGGTCAGCGCGCAGCCGGACAGGCCCTTCTTCGGCGGTGGCAGGTGGGCGCTGGCGGCGGTGTACGGGGTTCCAGGCGGCAGCACCGGCGGTTGCGGTGCAACGGGCGGCGGTGCGCCGACGGGTGCGTCCACGGCCGGCACGATCAGGCCCAGTTCGTCGACCACGCTGCGCAGGGGCTGCCACTGCGGCAGCCCATCACGCCAGACCAGGGTGTCGAGGGTGATCTCGTTGCTGCGGAAAAGCGCGATCAACTGTTCCGCCGGCAACGGGCCTTGCTGGCGGTTGCCTTGGGCGTGGCACCACTCACTCACGGGGACGCTCCTGAATGCGCACGGTCCCCAAGTGTACGGTCAGTGCAGGGGTTCTGGCTCGTCCATGAACATCTGCGTTTCCATCCAGGCGTAGGCCGCTTCGGCGCCCGGCTGGTTGAACAGCACCATCAGCACGACCCACTTCAGGTCGTCCAGGTCCAGTTCGTCCTGGTCCAGGGCCATGGCACGGTCCAGCACCAGCTCGCGCTGGTCGGCATCAAGGATGCCGTGCTGTTCCAGGTACAGCAGGAACCCGCGGCATTCCACGTCCAGCTTGTCCAGCTCGGGGCCGTGGAAGATGCGCACGGGGCCATCGACCCGGGCCTGCGCCACGCTCGGCCGTTGTGCGGCCAGCGCGTCGAGCCAGTCGAACGCCTTGTTGATCTCGGTGGGGCTGAAACCGGCCTGGATCAGGCCATTCTGCAGCGAGTCGCGGTCACGGATCAGGTCCGCATCTTCGCTGAAATAGTGTTCAAACAGGTACAACAGTACGTCAAGGATGCTCTCTTTCATTGCCCCTCGGCCTGCGTCGCGCGACGCTGTGGAGGTGAAGAAACTAGGGAGTTCGACAGTAGCGGCCGTGTACGCACACCACGATTCCCGCCAGTTCCATGGCCAGCAGCATGGAGGACACCTCAGGCGCCGTCAATCCACAACGCATGATCAATGAATCCATACCGCTTGGGTTGTGGTCCAGCGCCTGCCACAAGCTCTGGTAGTCAGGGTCGTTCGCCCACCGGTCCGGCAGGACTGCCGGCGATGCCTGTTCAGTGGGGGTGGCCAGGCGGCTTTGCAAGCCGGGCAGGTGCTGGCGCAGGGCAGGGGCCAGCAGTTCCAGGACGTCCTCGGGGCGTTCGACCAGGGCCACGCCCTCGCGGATCAGCCGATGGCAGCCGGCAGCCCGCGGGCTCAGCACCGAGCCGGGTACCGCACCGACCTCGCGGCCAGCCTCGGCTGCCAGGCGCGCGGTGATCAGCGCGCCGGAGCGATGGGCCGCCTCGATGACCACCGTGGCGAGCGCCTGGCCGGCCACCAGCCGGTTGCGCGCGGGGAACTGCCCTGGGCGTGCCGGGGTACCCGGCGGGTACTCGCTGAGCAGGCAGCCCTCGCTGCCGATGCGGGCCTGCAGACGGGTATTGCCGGGCGGGTACGCCTGGTCCGGACCGGTGCCGATGACGGCTACCGTGTGGCCGCCCGCGTCCAGCGCTGCGGCATGGGCGGCGGCATCGATGCCGGCGGCCAGGCCGCTGGTCACCGTCAGGCCGGCCTCGACGAAGGACGCGGCGAAGCGCGCCGCCAGCGCTCGCCCGGTCGGGGTGGGCGAGCGGCTGCCGACCACGGCTACCGCCGGGTGCCAGGCCAGGCTGGCATCGCCGGCCACGAACAGGGCCAGCGGCGGCTGCGGGATGTCCTGCAGCAGTGGCGGGAAGGCCGGGTCGGTGCAGCCCAGCAGCTGCTGGCCAGGCTGCTGCAGCCAGCGCAGGGTAGTGGCCAGCGCCGCCGGGTCGGGCTGCTGCAGGGCTGCGCATTGCTCGGCGGAGCAGCCATGGGCACGCCAGCCGGCCACCCCCAGGGCGAGGGCGGCAGAGGCATCGCCGCGGGCCAGCAGCAGGGCGCGGCGGGGCGCCAGCGGCCCGCCGGCCAGGACCAGGCGGGCGAGGGCTTCGGCAGAGTGATCTGATCGGGGCATCAGCCGACTATCGGCCACGGACGACGAGGGCGCCCTAGGCCGCCGTCGCGTTCTGCTGTCAGGGGAGTCCGCCGCAGGCGGGGTTTCCGCGTGGTCCGGGCCACAAACAACGAAGGCGCCCGCGGGCGCCTTCGTGTAGCAGTCGACCAACGGTCGACTCTACTTCGCGTCCGGGTGCTGGGCGCTGTAGCCCACGTTCACCGGCTTCACGCCCTGCATCACCAGCGCGTAGCTGACGTTGTCGAAGGTGCGGAACACCATCGCATGGGCCGCGTACTCGTCCGGCAGGCTGACCCGGCCCGCACCGGTGGACGGTGAATCGTCCATGCGCGAGGAGTTCGGGTACTTCATGCGGTGGGCGACATGGCTGCCCTGGCGCCACAGCGAGAACACCGTGCCGTTGTCCACGCCCTGGCTGCGGCCGGCCGAGATGGCGATGACGTCGCGCGGGCCACCGGCATTGAACATGTCGGCCACGGCCAGCACGCGTACGTCCAGGCCTTCGAGGCTGGCAGCCGGCACATGCGGGAAGAACTGCAGGTCGTAGGGCTGGGCTTCCACCTGCACCAGGCGGTCACCGGCACGCACTTCACGGCCATTGACGTTGGCGTCCAGCATCAGGGTCGAGGCTTCGCTCTTGCCGCCGGCGACCTTGGTGATGGTACCCAGGCCGACCTGGGCCAGTTCATAGCCCAGCACGCCGCGGCGGTGGTTGGGCGCGTTGTAGGCCTTCCACAGGTTGCCGCTGCCCGGGGTGACATCGCCGTTGGCGGTCAGGTCCTCGGTGGGCTTGGGCTGGCCGTAGCGCACGGTCGGGCGGACCACGGCCCAGCGCTGGCCGACCTGGGCATCGGCCAGGCGGACATAGGCAGCCTGGCCACTGGTGGCGCGCAGGCGGTTGTCTTCCAGGCCGACCACGTAGGGCAGCTGGTCGATGCTGTCGACCACGCTCAGCTGCTTCAGGAAGGGTTCGACCTCGGCAAGCGGCACACCGGTCACCGGGGCTTCCGTGCGCGGGCCGGGCTGGGCCGTCACGCGGTCCAGATAGGCCAGGCTGAGCACGTCACCCGGGTAGATGAGGTGGGGGTTGGCGATCTGCGGGTTGGCCTGCCAGATCTCCGGCCACAGCCAGGGCTTCTGCAGGAAACGGCCTGCGATGTCCCACAGCGTGTCCCCTTTGCGGACCACATAGGTGTCCGGGTGCCCGCCATTCACTTCAACGGCGGTAGCATAGGCAGCCACGGTCAGCATCGCCGCAGCGACGACCGTACGAAAACGAAGCAACATAGGTGTGAAGCCCTGATTCCCCAACAGGTTCGCGCACTATAGTCCAGAAACCGGGGCGCAAGGCAAGCGTTACAGATAGAATCTGCGACGTATGCCGGCGTATCCCCGGCTCCAACCCGGAAACAGCCATGGCCCTGCTCCCCATTCTTGAGTTCCCCGATCCGCGCCTGCGTACCAAGGCTGCGTTGATCGACGCCGCCGAGGTGACCACCCCGGCCTTCCAGACCCTGCTCGACGACATGTTCCAGACCATGTACGACGCCCCCGGCATCGGCCTGGCCGCCAGCCAGGTGGATGTGCACAAGCGCTTCATGGTCATCGACGTGAGCGAAGAGAAGAACGAGCCGCGGGTGTTCATCAACCCGGAAATCGTCGCCAGGGACGGGGGCCAGGTGTACCAGGAAGGCTGCCTGTCGGTTCCGGGCATCTTCGCCGACGTGACCCGCGCCGACACCATCACCGTGAAGTTCCTGGACCGCCAGGGGCAGCCGCAGGAGCTGAGCACCGATGGCCTGCTGGCCGTGTGCGTGCAGCACGAGATGGACCACCTGGACGGCAAGCTGTTCATCGACTATCTGTCGCCACTGAAACGCGAAATGGTCCGCAAGAAGCTGGCCAAGCAGCGCAAGCACGTGGCCTGACCGCCATCGCGGGCCGCCCTTCGCGGTGGCCCCTGCCTGCGCGTCCCGCGCGGGCTGTACGGCGCCGGCCGACGGCGCCGTTGTTCTTTCTGCACGTATCCATCCTGCAAGTGGGGTAGCCATGAGGATTGTCTTTGCCGGTACGCCGGAATTCGCGGTGTCGTCGCTGCGCGCGGCCGCGCGCCACCACGAGGTCGTGGCCGTCTACACCCAGCCGGACCGCCCGGCCGGCCGTGGCCGTGGCCTGGCGCCGTCGCCGGTCAAGCTCGAGGCGGTCGCCCGTGGCATTCCCGTCTACCAGCCGGAAACGCTGAAGGACGAGGCGGCCCAGCAGCAGCTGCGCGACCTGCAGCCGGACCTGATGGTGGTGGTGGCCTACGGCCTGATCCTGCCCAGGGCGGTACTGAACATCCCGACCCATGGCTGCTGGAACGTGCATGCCTCGCTGCTGCCGCGCTGGCGCGGTGCCGCGCCGATCCAGCGCGCGATCCAGGCCGGCGATGCCACCACCGGCGTGTGCCTGATGCAGATGGAAGCGGGCCTGGATACCGGCCCGGTGCTGTTGCACCAGGAGCTGCCGATCGCCGCCACCGCCACCGGTGGCGACCTGCATGATGCGCTGGCCGCGCTGGGCGCGCAGGTGCTGTCCGATGGCCTGGGCCTGCTGCGCGCAGGCATCAAGCCGATCGCACGGCCGCAGCCGGAACAGGGCGTGACCTACGCGCACAAGCTGGACAAGGCCGAGGCGAAGCTGGACTGGGCGCTGGATGCACAGGCGCTGGCCCGCACGGTACGGGCGTTCAACCCGTGGCCCATTGCCGAAGCACAGCTGGCCGGCGAGCGCGTGCGCATCCATGGTGCCGTCGCGCTGGACCTGGCCCACGGCCAGGCCCCGGGCACCGTGCTGGCCGCTGGCCGCGAAGGCATCGACATCGCCTGCGGGCAGGGCGCCCTGCGCCTGCGCGTGCTGCAGCGTGAGGGCGGCAAGGCGATCACCGCCCCCGACTACCTCAATGCGCGTCGCGACCTGCGCGTGGGAGCGTAAGCCGGTGTCGAAACAGAACGACTTTTCCATTGCCAAGGCGGCGCCGGGCGCGGCCACCCGCATGCTGGCCGCGCGCGTGCTGGCCCAGGTGTTCACCCGCGGCCGTTCGCTGAAGGCCGAACTGGCGTGGGCCCTGCCCAAGCTGTCCGACACCCGCGACCGCGCGCTGCTGGAGGCCCTGTGCTTCGCGGTGCTGCGCCGCCGCAGCACCTACGATGCCGCGCTGCAGGCGTGGATGCAGAAGCCGCTGTCGGCGCGCGATGCCGACCTGCGCACCCTGCTGATGGTCGGTTTCGCCCAGCTGGACGTGCTGGAACTGCCCGCCCATGCGGCACTGTCGGCGACCGTCGATGCGGCGCGCGCGCTGGGTCGTGAACGCCAGGCCGGCCTGGTCAACGCCATCCTGCGCCGTGCGCAGCGCGAGGGCTTCCCTGAACAACCCGCGCGCGACGCGTTCCCGGCCTGGCTGGCCGAGGCGGTCGAGCACGACTGGCCGCAGCAGGCCGAGGCGATCTTCAGCGCCAGCCTGCAGCCGGCACCGTTGTGGCTGCGCGCCAACCGCCAGCACGGCGGCCGTGACAAGGCGCTGGCCGCGCTGGCCGAGGCCGGTATCGCCGCCGAGCCCAGCCCGCTCAGTGCCGATGCGCTGCGCCTGGCCGAGGCCAGCCCGGTCAACCAGCTGCCGGGCTTTGCCGAGGGCGCGCTGTCGGTGCAGGACCTGTCGGCGCAGTGCGCGGCCGATGCGCTGGCGCCGCCGGCCGGCGCGCGGGTGCTGGACGCCTGCGCCGCCCCGGGCGGCAAGTCGGCGCATCTGCTGGAACGCGACCCCAGCCTGCGCCTGCTGGCGCTGGACATCGATGCGCGGCGTTTGGCCCGGGCCAAGGACACCTACGCCCGCACCGGCGTGGGTGAGCACGTGCAGACCCAGGTCGCCGACGCCAGCGACACCGCGGCCTGGTGGGACGGCACGCCGTTCGACGCCATCCTGCTGGATGCACCGTGCTCGGCCACCGGCGTCATCCGCCGCCAGCCGGACGTGATGTTCCACCGCCGTGCCGAGGACATCGAGGCTCTGGTGGGCGTGCAGGCGCGTCTGCTGGAAGCCTGCTGGGCGATGCTGCGCCCCGGTGGCGTGCTGCTGTATGCCACCTGTTCGATCCTGCGCGCCGAGAACGTCGACCAGGTGCGCGCCTTCCTGAAGTGGCACCCGGATGCCCAGGCGGCACCCCTGGGTGACGCTTTCGGTCTGGACTGCGAGGGCATCGCCCGCCAGCGCCTGCCCGGTGAAGACGATGCTGACGGTTTCTTCTACGCGCGTCTGCTAAAAACAGCCTGACCCCGTCGCCGTTCGAGTTCCCATGCTGAAAACCCGCGCGTCACGCGAGACGTGGTTGTTCGTAGTGATGGCCCTGCTGGTGCTGGGGGCGGGGCTCGGACTGCGCGACCCCTGGCCGTCGGACGAACCGCGCTTCGCCCTGGTCGCCAGGCAGATGGTGGACAGTGGCCAGTGGCTGTTCCCGCATCGCGGGCTGGAGCTGTACTCGGACAAGCCGCCCATGCTGATGTGGTGGCAGGCCACGCTGTACAGCGTGATCGGCAACTGGCGCGTGGCCTTCCTGCTGCCCTCGCTGATCGCTGCGCTGGGCACCCTGTGGTGCGTGGTCGATCTGGGCCGCCGGCTGTGGACGCGCCGGGTCGGCCTGTACGCCGGTTGGGCGCTGCTGTTCGCGCTGCAGTTCACCTTCCAGGCCAAGAAGGCGCAGATCGATCCGTTGGTGGTGCTGTTCATCACCCTGGCCAATTACGGCCTGCTGCGCCACCTGCTGCTGGGGCCGGCCTGGCGCTGGTGGTGGGCCGGCTGGTTCTTTGCCGGCATCGGCGTCATCACCAAGGGCGTGGGGGTGCTGGCGCTGCTGATGATTCTGCCAGCGGCGATCGCCTCGGCCCTGCACTGGCCGCGGGTGCGCCTGCATGCGCGCGATCTGCGTTTCTGGCTGGCGCCGCTGGCATTCGTGCTGGCCATCGCGCTGTGGCTGGTGCCGATGGTGATGACCGCGCTGGCGACGAAGTCGGGCGAGTACCAGGCCTACCTGGACGACATCCTGTTCCGGCAGACGGCCAGGCGCTACACGCAGTCCTGGGACCACCATCAGCCATGGTGGTACTTCCTGGGCACCATGCCCTCGATGTGGGTGCCGGCGTTCCTGGCCCTGCCGTGGGCGATCCCGGCCTGGCGCCGGCGCCTGCGGCGGCGCGACCCGCGCTACCTGCTGCCACTGGCCTGGTGGCTGCTGATCGTGCTGTTCTTCTCCATTCCGCATGGCAAGCGCGATGTCTACATCCTGCCGTCGCTGCCGATGTTCTGCCTGGCGCTGGCGCCGCTGGTGCCGGGCCTGCTGCGCCGGCGCGACGTGCAGCGCGTGCTGGGTGGCTTCACCCTGCTGCTGGCGCTGGGCATGCTGGTGGCCGGTGCATCGTCCCTGCTGGGCACCCCGGGTTTCGAGGCACGACTGGTGCTGGAGCGTGGGCTGACCCCGGCTGCGATGGATGCGATGGCCTGGGCCGCGCTGGCCATGGGCGGGGCTGGTGCGGCCGGCCTGCTGCTGTTCGGGCCGGCGCGACGCCACCTGGCGCTGGTGTCCATGCTGACCGTGGTGTGGGTGCTGTACAGCCTGGTGGGCTACCCGGTGCTGAACGATTCCAGCTCGGCCCGTGGCCTGATGCGTTCGGTCAATGCGCGCATCGGTGCCGACGCCGAACTGGGCCTGGTCGCCTGGAAGGAGCAGAACCTGCTGATGGCCGAGCGCCCGGCGGCGACCTTCGGCTTCAATGTGCGCTGGCACGAACAGTTGCAGGCCGGAGTTCGATGGCAACAGCTGTCGCCGCAGCGGCGTTGGCTGCTGGCCCATGAAGACGCGCTGCTGGGCTGCGTGGATCGCAGCGGGGCGGTGCTGGCCGGTGTTGCCAACCGGCGCCGTTGGTGGTTGGTACCGGCCGCGGCGGTGCACGGCCCCTGCGTGGCCAGCGAAGCCGAACTGAAACGTGAACGGCGGTTGCAGGGAGAAGAGCAATAACCGGCCGGCAGGTTTGTCCAGACTGCCCAAGCGTGGACAAAGGCAGTACAACATCAGGCGGGCGGTCCACGACAGGGACTGCCGTTTTCTTCCGCATCACCGCAGCGACCCTTTCCGACGTGCCAGCTTCACTGGACAACCTGAGCCCCACCCGCGCCGATCCGCTGCCGGTTCCTGCAGGCGGCCGCCATGGCGCGGCGCACTGGATCGCACAGATCGGCCTGTTCTGCATGCCCGCACTGGTACTGACCGTACCGGTGAACCTGCTGCCGTATGCACTGACCCTGCTGGTCAGCACACTGCTGGCGCCAGAGCTGCTGTGGCGCGTACGCGGCATGGGCGGGACGCCTGTGCGGGCGCTGACCTGGCTGATGCTGGCGGCGGTGGCGCTGGGCCTGCTGTCGGTCGTGCTGTTCGAGCAGGGGCTGCGTGACGTGGACAACCGTTCGCGGTTCCTGGTCATGCCGTGGATCGCGCTCTGGGTCTGTGCGCTGCGGCCGGACCTGCGCTGGCTCTGGCGCGGCGCGCTGGCCGGGCTGCTGGCCACCTTCGTGCTGTCGCTGGTGCAGGTCCTGCAGGGCGCACCGCGTGCCGAGCTGAGCACCAACGCCATCGTGCTGGCCGATATCGTGGTCATGCTGATGGTGCTGCTGGTGTTCTGCCGTCCATCACGGCGCTGGTCGCTGGTGATCCTGGGCATGGCCGCCGGCTGCGGCACCATCGTGCTGACCGGCAGTCGCGGTGTCTTCGCCGCCCTGCTGGCGTTGCTGGTGGTGCTGGCGCTCAGCCTGCGCTGGCGTACCGGCGTTGCCCGCCTGTCGGTGCTGGCCGGCATGCTGGCCATCGGTGCCACCCTGCTGCTGTCGGTCCCGGAACTGCGCCACCAGGTGCGTCTGACCGAACTGCACAGTGATGTGCAGAAGCTGGAACAGGGAGATGTCGACTCCTCCGCCGGTGCGCGCGTGGAGCGCATGCAGGTGGCCTGGGAGACCTTCCTCGACCATCCGTTGACCGGTGTCGGAATCGGCCACTTCGACAGCGCCATGCAGCGCGTGCCGGTGTGCCGGGAAGACCCTGCGGAACAGCGCTGCCATCTGGGCCATGCGCACAACGACGTGGCCGAATGGGCCGCCACCCAGGGCCTGCCCGGCCTGTTGATGCTGATCGCGGTGTATGGCGTGCCGCTGTGGGTCTTCGTCTACCTGCACCGGCGCAGCGGGCGGGCCACCTTCCGTGGGCCCGCGGCGGCCGGGGTGATGATCGTCATCGCCTATGTGCTGTGCGGGCTGACCCAGTCGATGTTCGCCCACCAGATGACGGCCAGTTTCTACGTCACCATCGTCGCCCTGCTTACCGGGCTGTCGCTGCTGGAAGGCGCACGGCACCGGGCGGCGGCCTGACCCGTGGCCGCCGGGCACGGCCCGGCGCTACCGGTGGGGGCCGACCGTTGGGCTCATCCACGCATGGCGTGGATCTACTGGTAGGGGCCGACCGTTGGTCGGCACGGATGCCGGGTCAATCGCTGCGCGGGTCGGCCACGGCCTGGCCGTTGCCCAGCATCCACAGCATGATGGTCTTCTGCCGCACGTAGTTGGCGCGCACGTAGGCATACACCAGGCCGTGCCAGCCATCGCGGAACCCGCCGCGGAACACGAAGCCACGCCAGAACCGCCAGGCCGGCGCCAGCACCAGCTTGCCCAGGGTGGCGCGCTTGCCGCGGGCGAACTCGTGCTCGGCCATCATCCGCGCGTACTTCTCGGTCTTGGCCAGCTGCTGCTGCAGGGAGCGGTAGGGGTAGTGGATGAGGTCGCCGCGCAGGGTGCCGACGCTGCCATCGACGCTGGCCGCTTCGTGGATCTCACGCTTGCCGCGCCAGCCGCCCTGGCGCCGGTCGAACAGCCGCATCACCCGGTCCGGATAAGCGTTGCCGTGGCGCAGGAACTTCCCGAAATATTCCGAGAGACGGGCGAAACGGTAGCCGGCATGGCCGCTGAAGCCACCGTCGCGGGCCTGCTCGATGGCCGTGCGCAGCTCGGGGCTGACGCGCTCGTCGGCGTCCAGGCACAGCACCCAGTCGTGGCTGGCCTGCTCGACGCAGAACGCCTTCTGGCTGCGGAAGCCGTCGAACGGGCGCTGCAGCACGCGGGCCCCGGCGGCCTCGGCGATGGCCACGGTGGCATCGGTGGAGTGCGAGTCCACCACCACGATCTCATCGCAGAAGGCCAGCGAGGCCAGGCAGTCGCCGATGCGCCCGGCCTCGTTGAACGCGATAATGCACGCCGAGATGCGAGGCCGTTCGATGGGAGCGGTCGTGGAGGACATGATGGCCGGGTACCTGTTGTTTGCGACGGAGCGCTATGCGCTGCCTATTCTCGCCCCGTTGGCGCAGGCCTTGCACGCGTCCGGGCAGGACGTGGCCGCCTGGTTCGAAGGTGGCGCGGCCGGCAGCAGCCTGCCGGGGGTGCCCAGCATCGGCCTGAAGCAGGCCCTGGCAATGCGCCCGCGCGCGGTGTTCAGCGCCGCCAACTGGGTGCCGACCTTCCTGTCCGGGGCCAAGGTGCAGCTGTTCCATGGCTTCAACGTGGAGAAGCGCGACAGCGCCCGCGGCCACTTCCGGGTGCGCGGGATGTTCGACCTGTACTGCACGCAGGGGCCGGCCACCACCGCACCGTTCCAGCAGATCGCCGGGCAGCAGGGTCACTTCGCGGTGGCCGAAACCGGCTGGCCGAAGCTGGACCCGCTGTTCCGCGACGATGGCGGCGAGAGTGCCGCGCTGCGTGCACCGGCCGGCGGGCGTCCGGTCATCCTGTTCGGCTCGACCTTCACCGAGCGCCTGAGCGCGGCCCCGCACCTGTTGGCCCCGATCGCCGCCGACATTGCCGCCGGTGATCGTTACTGGCTGCTGACCCTGCACCCGAAGTGCCCGCCGGACCTGTTCGAGCGCTACCGCGCGCTGGCCGGTGCCAATGCGCGCTTCATCGAACCGGAGCAGGTGATGGCCGCGCAGCGTGCGGCCGACGTGCTGGTGTCGGACACCTCGTCGATCGTTTCGGAGTTCATCGTCCAGCACAAGCCGGTGGTGACCTTCCGCAACCGCGTGCCCAAGCCGCACATGATCGATTTCGACGACGCCACGCAGCTGCCGGCCATGCTGCAGCGCGCGCTGCACCCGGAGGCTGCGCTGCAGGCGGAGATCGTGCGCTATGCCGATACCATTCACCCGTTCCGCGATGGCCGCTCCAGCGAGCGGGTGATTGCCGCGACCGAGGATTTCCTGTCCGGCGAAATGGGCGTGCTGCGCCGCAAGCCGTTCGGCAGCTGGGTGCGCGACCTGCAGATCCGCAAGGACCTGGGGTACTGGGGCCCGTCGCAGCGGTGATGGGTAGTGCCGGCCGCTGGCCGGCAATCCAATTGCAGTAGATCCACGCCATGCGTGGATGCATGGCAGGGGTCAGAGCCCTTTCCCGTGGAAAGGGATCCGACCCCGCGTCACCAGCGCAGCTTGCGCCGCGCCAGTGCCGCCGCCAGCTGCTCCATCACCTGCTGTGCCTGGGCCTGCGGCAGGTAATTCAGGGCCAGCGCCACATCACCATGGGCACCGGCGGTATCCAGCTGCAGGCTGGCGGTGCCCAGTAGTTTGTCCAGCGGCGAACGCTGCAGGCGCAGGCCCTGCACCTTGTCCAGTTCGGCCCAGCGCCACCAGCGTTTCCACCAGCCACCGCGCACGGCCACGAACTGGCCATCCAGGTGCCAGCCCATGCGCGCCATCTGCCGGTGTGCCACCAGCAGCGCCACCGGCAGCCAGCCCAGCACCAGCAGCCCCCACGGGCCCCAGCGCCAGTACGCGCCGGCCGCCAGCAGCGGCACCAGCACCAGGCTGCCCAGGCTCAACCGCCACCAGCCGCGCTGCGGCAGTGCGTGCCACTGCGCCGGCGGCCACTGCAGCTGCGGCAGCAGGTGCTTGACCAGCCCTTCGCAGGTGGCGGCCGGTGCCAGCGGCGCCAGTTCGCGCAGGGCACGATCATCATCACGGGAGGGGCCACCCGCCGCGCTGTCGATGCGCAGCTGGCGCAGGCCGAACCAGCGCTGCAGCGTGCCCTCGCGCAGGGTCCAGGCCTGGATGCGGCGGCGCGCGACGCTGCTGCGGGTGCGGCTGAGCAGCCCGGTGGACACCGTCAGCCGGCGTTCGCGCTCGCTCAGGGTGAAGCCGTGGTAACGCAGCACGGTCAGCACCACCGACAGCACACGCAGCGCCAGCCAGCCCAGCAGCAGCCCCGCAGCCAGCAGCACCATCGCGATGGTCATGTCGGGGTGCAGGTCCCTGACAAAGCCGAAGACCTGGCGGCCGCCGCGCTCGATGGCATCGTCAATCACCTGCCTGGGCACGGTCTGCGACAGCACGCCGAAAGCGGCCACCACCAGTGTCCAGCCGCGGTTGGTCAGCAGCCCCATGCGGACCACATCGCCTGCAGACAGGTGCAGCAGCACCCGCTCGGTTTCGTCGCCGGCAGCGTCCTGCGGTACATCGCCAGCCGCCGCCTGCGGTGCCTGTCCGCGCTGGCGTACCAGCCGCTCCAGCGCCAGCGCCTGGTCCAGTTTCAGTACGCGCATCTCGGCTTCCGGGCGCACGCCACCGGCCGATTCCAGGCGCAGCTCGGCCACCCCGAACAGGCGGTGCAGCGGGTTCTGCCGCACTTCCACGTTGTGGATGCGGGCAAAGGGAATCTCGCGGCGATTGCGCGACAGCAGGCCGCTGCGCACGGTGATCGCATCACCGCCGATTCGGTAGCGATAGCTGAGGTACTGCAGTACCGACACCAGCACCAGCGCGGCAATGGCTGACAGCGGGATCAAGTGCGCCCACATCGGGTCGCGGTCGCCGCGCTGGCCAAACACCAGCAGTGCCACCAGCGGCAGCAGATAGTGGCGCAGCTGCATCAGCAGTACGAACAGCCACGACCACGGGTGCAGGCGATGCTCATGGCCGTCGCCTGGCAGCGACGGCGGCAGGGGTGGTGGCAGGCTCACAGGGCGTCGGCGTCCTGGTCGAGCTGGTGCGCCAGGGTGTCACGCAGGCGTTCGGCATCGGCCTGGTCGAGGCCGCTGACCGTCACCGCGCTCAGGCGCGTGCCTGCGGTGTGCACGATCAGGGTGGCCAGGCCGGCACGGCGCTGCAGCGGCCCCCGGCGCAGGTCCAGGTGTTGCACGCGGGAAATGGGGATGCGGGTTTCCAGCTGCCACATCAGGTCGCGGCGCAGGCCCAGGCCCTGGGCGTCGAGTCGCCAGCGGGTGCGGGTCAGGCGGCGATGGCCCAGCCACGCGCCGGATGCGAGACCGACCAGCAGGCCTGCGACTGCACCCCACAGGCCGCCGGGCAGATCAAGGAACCACCAGGCGGCGGCCAGCGGGACGCCGGGTACGAACAGACCACCGAAGGCGCCCTCCAGTGCCGCCATCCGCGCCGCACGGCGCGGCAGGGGTTGCCAGTGGTCCAGGGGCGTTGCAGGGTCGGCAATTGGCAGTTCGGTCACGCGGGCGTCCGTCGGGCAGCAGGGCAGGGCGGTGGCGGCCGCAGCCGCCCCGCGCAAGACGGTAGCAGGTCGGCCGCGTTACTGGGCGGCCTGGATCAGCGCGTCGACGTCGAGCATGTGGCCGGCACGGTCGGCCTTGGTGCGCAGGTACTGTTCGTTCTCGGCGGTGATCTCGCCGGTGACCGGAATGCAGTCCAGCACTTCAATGCCGGCGTTGCGCAGGCGCTGGGCCTTGGTCGGGTTGTTGCTGAGCAGGGCCACGCGCGAAATGCCCAAGCCGCGCAGCATCGCCACCGCGCTGCCGTAACGGCGTTCGTCGGCACCGAAGCCCAGCTGTGCATCGGCGTCGATGGTGTCCAGGCCGTCGTGCTGGTAGCCATAGGCGCGCATCTTGGCGGCGATGCCGGTGCCGCGGCCTTCCTGGTCCAGGTACAGCAGCACGCCGCCACCCAGTTCCTTCAGCTTGCGCAGGCCGCGCCGCAGCTGGTCGCCGCAGTCGCACTTGAGCGAACCGAACAGGTCACCGGTCAGGCAGGAGGAATGCACGCGCACCGGCACCACGGCCGACAGGTCCGGCTCACCGACGATGATGGCCACCTGGTCGCGCTGGGCCACGCCGCCGCGGAACACCGCGAAGGTGGTCATGCCGACATCGCGCAGCGGCACCGGCGAACGCGCCACCAGTTCGTAATCGTGGGCGGCGTGGGCCGCGCCCTCGGCCAGGTCGCACAGGGCCACTTCGGCCGCGCCGTCGAAGGTGTGGTCATCGGCATCCAGGCGCACGGCCACCATCGCCGGCAGCAGCAGGCCCAGCCGGGCCAGTTCCACCGCACCGGCATCGAAGGCGTCACCGGCGCTCCAGCCGTCCGGCATCGGGCCCGGCTCGCGCAGGTAGCCCAGCGAGGGCAGCGCATCGAAGGCCACGCCGGCCAACGGCAGGCGCGCGCCCTCGGCCGCCTCCACGCCGAGCACCCGGGCGCGGGGGGCGGTGAGGAACAGGTAGTGGCGTTGGTGTGCGGCGCTGGCGAAGGCGGCGAAGCTGCTGGCCGTGGCGCTGTCCAGTGCGATCACGGCCAGGCGCTGGCCCTGGCCATCGTGCAGCAGCACCGGACGACCGGCGCGCAGTTCGGCCACCGCGCGTTCGCAGCGGATCGCGGCAGGATCGCCGAACAGGGAAGAAGCAGGCATGGCAGGACCGGGGGAGGCGGACATCGCAGTCTCTATGGGGGCGCCAGCGTCGTATTCAACGTACCCGTGGGGCTGCCGCCAGTGAGGCAGCCGTTAGTGGGGATGTTCCTTGGTCGCATAGGGGTCGGCCTCGCCGCTGCCCGGTGGGCGCAGCGTGTAGCGCTTGTAGGTCCACTGGTACTGGGTGGGATCGCGACGGGCGATGCGCTCGATGCCGGCATTGAGCGCGGTGGCGGCCACCTGCGGGTCCGGGTCGGCCACGGCCGGGTCGGTCGGCTCGATATGCAGGGCGAATTCCATGTCCGGCCCGATGCGCTCGCACCAGCCGTACAGCACGGTGGCACCGGTACGCTCGGCCAGCCGGTTGACCAGGGTCATGGTCAGCGCCTGCATGCCGAAGAACGGCACGAACACACCGTCACCGGCCTTGGGCTGCTGGTCGGGCAGGATGCCAGTGGCGCCGCCGTCCTTGAGCACCTTGAACAGCTGGCGCACGGCCGGGCCTTCGGCGCGCACCTGCTGCACGTTCTGGCCACCGCGCACCAGCTGCAGGAAGGCATCGCCGGCCTCGTCCTCCGGCGGCTTGTAGACGATGGCGATCTGCCCGCGCGAGGCCAGCCACTGGTTCAACAGCTCCCAGTTGCCGAAGTGCGGGGCGGCCACGATCACGCCCTTGCCGCTGGCCAGGGCCGCGTCGTACAGGGCCGCGCCGTGCTGCTCCTTCAAGTGCAGTCGCAGGTTGTCGGCCGGCGTCTGGCTCCACAGGCGCAGGGTTTCGATGGCCTGCAGCGCGGTCGAGCGCAGCAGCTCGCGGTGCAGGCGGTCGCGCGCGGCGCCGGTGATTTCCGGGTAGGCCAGTTCCAGGTTGCGCCGGGTCACCCGGCTCTCGCGGGCGTTCACGCGGATCCAGGCCCAGGCCAGGGCGTGCGCGATGCCCCTCAGCAGCGGCCAGGGCAGGCGGGCGAACAGGGTGGTGGCGCGATGGACCAGCCGGGCTTTGCGTTGCGGATTCATTGGCCCCAGTTTAGCCAAGGGCGCTGCTATCGTGGCCGGCCCCGTTATCTGGAGCCCCCGATGCTCGTGCTGATCCAGCGTGTGACCCAGGCCGCCGTGCATGTGGAGGGCGAGGCGGTCGGGCAGATCGGCCCCGGCCTGCTGGCCCTGGTGGGCATGGAGCCGGGTGACACCGAGGCCCAGCTGAAGCGGATGGCCGAACGCCTGCTTGGCTACCGTGTATTCGCAGATGAGGCCGGAAAAATGAACCGTTCGCTGCGTGATACCGGGGGCGGGCTGCTGCTGGTCAGCCAGTTCACCCTGGCCGCGGACACCCGTTCGGGCATGCGCCCCAGCTTCACGACTGCCGCCCCGCCGGACGAGGCTGAACGCGGGTTCAATCGATTTGTCGGGATCTGCCGTGAAAATCACGCTCCGGGGGTGGAAACAGGCCGGTTTGGTGCCCATATGGTCGTCAGCCTGGTCAACGACGGTCCCGTGACCTTCCTCCTCAGGCCCTGAGCCGCCGGGACCACCGCCCGGCAGGCGGGGCACCGGGCTGGTATAATGCTACGTTCCCTATTTCTCCCTAGCCGGTGGCGCGAGCACTACATGGCCAACGAACGTCCTGCCCAATCCGAAATCAAGCAACTGATCAGCAAGGGCCTGGAACAGGGCTACCTGACCTACGCCGAAGTCAATGACCATCTGCCGGACGACATGGTCGACCCGGAACAGATCGAAGACATCATCGGCATGATCAACGGCATGGGCATTGACGTCCATGAAGTTGCGCCGGATGTGGAAACCCTGCTTCTCAACGACGGCAACACGGGCAACCGTGAGGTCGACGACACTGCGGCTGAAGAAGCCGCCGCAGCGCTGAGCGCGCTGGACACCGAAGGTGGCCGCACCACCGACCCGGTGCGCATGTACATGCGCGAAATGGGCACCGTCGAGCTGCTGACCCGCGAAGGCGAAATCGCCATCGCCAAGCGCATCGAGGAAGGCCTTTCGCAGGTGCAGGCCGCGCTGGGCCAGTTCCCGGTGTCGGTCGAATCGCTGTTGAACGACTACGAAGCGCACAAGGAAGGCAAGAAGCGCCTTGCTGAAGTGATCGTCGGCTTCAACGACCTGACCGAGGAAGAGCCGGCCCCGCCGGCGGCTGCCGCGTCCGACGACAGCGACGATGCCGACGCCGATGGCGACGAGGACGAGGACGATGATGTCGACGGCGGCGATGAAGAAGCCGCGCCGACCGGTCCGGACCCGGAGGAAGTCGCCGCGCGCATGCAGGCGCTGGCCGACGCCTTCAATGCCTTCAAGAAGGCTGCCGCCAAGGGCGACAAGAAGAATCTGCTCAAGCTCCGCGAGGAGATGTCGGCGGTGTTCGTCACCCTGAAGCTGCCGCTGCCGCTGACCGACGTGCTGACCAAGCAGCTGCGCGACACCATGGCCGACATCAAGTCGCATGAGCGCCGCGTGCTGAACCTGGCCACCGTCACCGCCCGGATGCCGCGCAAGGACTTCATCCGTTCCTGGGAAGGCAACCAGACCAACCTGGAATGGGTGGAAGACGCACTGAAGCGCAAGCAGAAGTGGTCCTCGGCGCTGCGTGAGGTGAAGGACCAGATCGTGTCCGAGCAGCAGGCCACCATCGATATCGAAAAGCTGACCCTGCTGGACCTGGACGAGCTGAAGGAAATCAGCCGCGCCATGGCCTACGGCGAAGCCAAGGCCCGCAAGGCCAAGAAGGAAATGGTCGAGGCCAACCTGCGCCTGGTCATCTCCATCGCCAAGAAGTACACCAACCGCGGCCTGCAGTTCCTCGACCTGATCCAGGAAGGCAACATCGGCCTGATGAAGGCCGTGGACAAGTTCGAATACCGCCGCGGTTACAAGTTCTCGACCTACGCCACCTGGTGGATCCGCCAGGCGATCACCCGCTCGATTGCCGACCAGGCACGCACCATCCGTATTCCGGTGCACATGATCGAGACGATCAACAAGTTGAACCGCATTTCCCGCCAGATGCTCCAGCAGTACGGCCGCGAGGCCACGCCGGAGGAGCTGGCCAAGGAAATGGACATGCCGGAAGACAAGATC
>NZ_DASQCB010000023.1:0-257106 GCF_035634915.1 Stenotrophomonas sp. | reverse complement strand
GGTGCCAACCTTGGTTGGCACGGGTGTGCCCGAAGCCCGCCTGTGGCGGCTGCCAACCAAGGTTGGCAACCACCGCGATGCGCGCCTCTGCTCTGGTAGGTGCCAACCTTGGTTGGCACGGGTGTGCCCGATGCCCGCCTGCGGCGGCTGCCAACCAAGGTTGGCAACTACCGGGTTCCGCTTGAAACGACCAAACGCGGGGCAGGGCGCTATAGTCCGCCCATGGAAACGACCGCGACGCTGGACCATGACGTGGCCCACCATGCGGCGCTCGACGCGCGACTGGTCGAGGCCGTGGGCGGCATCCGCCTGCTGGGGCTGACCAGTTGGCCGGCAACGGTGCAGGCACCGTTCCTGGACAGCGTGGCCCGCGGGCAGCCGGTGCTGCCGAAGGTGGATTATCCGAAACTGGACTTCAGCGAGGAACGCCGCGCGCTGGCCGCCATCGCCGCCGAGTGCGATCCCAGCCATCCGCTGGGCCATTACGTGCAGCAGTCCGCGCAGAGCTGGGACCTGGCCGCGCAGTTGCTGGAAGGCCTGGGCACCGCGGCTGTCGATCGCTGTTCCGTGCAGTTGTTCGGTGCGCCGGAGCAGCCATTACCCGGCAACGGCCCGAGCACGCGCGAAGCGGCCCGCCACTTCATCCAGATTGCCAGCGAGCTCGACAGCGAACTGCTGGCCCCGGAAGAACAGGTGCCGGTCTCGGCCATCGCCCTGCAGCTGCAGCTGCAGAATGATCTGGACGGTTTCTTCGAATCGCGCATCATCCAGGTGCAGCTGGACCCGGAGCTGGTGTCCAAGGCCGCCGCCGGCCCGACCCGCATCCGCCTGCGCACCAGCGCGCGTTTCAGTGCCTACGACCGCGCGCAGTTGTTCCACCACGAAGCGCTGGTGCATTCGCTGACCGCCTTGAACGGCCGCGAACAACCGGTGCTGCCCAGCCTGGCGCTGTCCTCGCCACGGGTGACCGCCACCCAGGAAGGCCTGGCCACGTTTGCCGAGCAGATCACCGGCAGCATCGACATCGAGCGGCTGAAGCGCATCAGCCTGCGCACCGAAGCCATCGCGATGGCACGCGAGGGTGCGGATTTCATCGAGGTGTACCGTTACTTCTGCGATGCCGGGCAGAACCCGGAGGAAAGCTTCGCCTCGGCGCAGCGCGTGTTCCGCGGCGTGCCACCGAGCGGCGGCCTGGCCTTCACCAAGGACACGGTGTACCTGCGCGGGCTGGTGTCGGTGCACACCTTCTTCCGCCACATGCTGGCCGAGGACCGCCTGCAGGTCTGCCGCTGGTTGTTCGCCGGCAAGATGAGCCTGACCGATGCGATCGCCTTCGCACCGTTGTTCGAGAGCGGCGTATTGAAGCCCCCGCGCTGGCTGCCGCACTGGGTCAGCCGCGCCAATGGCCTGGCGGGCATGCTGGCGTTCTCGCTGTTCGCCAACCGCATCCGGATGGACCAGCTGGCGCCGGAGTGAAAGGCGTTGGTGTGGTTTACGCGCCTTCCTGATATCGGAGGGGAGGAGGCGGGTCACCCTGGCCAGGACACGCAAAATCCCCTCCATGGTGCTCGATGGCGCCATCCATGGCGCCAACGGTCCTGTCCAGGGTGACCCGCCTCCTCCAGACAGTTTCCTGCGGGCGCGGTGGAAACCCCACCGAAAACAATCGCAAAAATCAAAAACAGAACCGGGGTCAGAGCCCGTTGCGAAGCAACGGGATCCGACCCCGTGCCGACCAACGGTCGGCACCACCACCCGCAGCAGGTTCCAACAGCTCGCAGGAAACTGTCGAAGGCGGGGCACTGTGGGGTTGCGGGGTGTGAGCCGCATGGATGCGGCGACCAAGCCCCCATGGACGGGTTTACGGCGTCCCCGCAAACCCACAGTGCCCCGCCTACCCACGGAATGCCCGCTCTTGAAGTTGACGTTGACGTTGGCGTTGCATCGAGCGGGTTCAGGGCGCAGCCCTGCCGACAAACCCCACGAACGAGACGCGCGTCACTGCCCGCAACACCCGCGCCACTTCGTAAAAAACATTTCATCTTCCATTCGCATAGTGGCCTCGCGCCGTGCCGTGCCGAGTCGCGGCGGACTCCCCCCATGCAATGGATCCACATGCAGACCCGACACCTCACGATCGCCGTCGCGATCGCGCTTTCCGCCGCCAGCGCCCATGCCGCTGAAACCACCGATGCCACCGCCGACGCCGCGCTCAGCGCACAGACGCTCGACACCGTGTCCGTCATCGGCCAGGGCGAAACCCGCCAGGTGCAGCGCATCACCGCCGTGGACAAACAGGTATTGCCGCCGGGCACCAGCGGCCAGAAGATCCTCGACCGCCTGCCCGGCGTGTCGGTACAGTCCAACGATGCCTTCGGCGCGAACGAAGAATCGCAGACCATCAGCCTGCGCGGTTTCGACAAGAGCCGCCTGGGCTACACGCTCGATGGCATTCCGCTGGGCGACAACAGCTACGGCAACTACAACGGCCTGAGCATCGCCCGCGCGCTGATCGCCGAGAACCTCGCCGGCGCCGAACTGTCGCAGGGCATCGGCTCGCTGGGCGTGGCCTCCACCAGCAACCTCGGTGGCACCATCCAGTACTTCTCGATGGACCCGTCCACCGAATTCGGCGGCCGTGCCAGCGTCACCGTCGGTGACAACAACCAGCGCCGCGGCTACCTGCGCGTGGATACCGGCGACATCAATGGTTTCTCGGCCTATGTCTCCGGCGTGCACCAGGACCAGGACATGTGGGCCGCGCCGTACCAGAACCAGACCACCCGCCAGTTCAACGCCAAGGCCGTCTGGAACGTCGGCGACCATCGCTTCGGTGCCTTCGTTGCCACCTCGCGCGCCAGCCAGGCCAACTACGCGTATCTGTCCAAGGACATGCTGGACCGCGGCCTGGGGTGGGACTGGAACATCTACGCACCGGACTGGGACCGCGCCGTCGCCGCCGCCTACTGCGCGCCGGGCACGCGCGATCCGGCCAAGTGCCAGTTCAGTGGCGGCGTCAACAGCATCGACGATGCGTACTACCAGAGCCGCGCGCTGCGCGATGACAACCTGTACTCGGTCGACGCCGACCTGCGCCTGGGCGAGCAGGGCCGCCTGAAGCTGGTGGCCTACCACCACGACAACCGTGGCCAGGGCCACTGGTGGGCGCCGGGCCAGCCGTCCTATCCGGGCACCGACCAGATGCTGCCGATCTCCATCCGCAGCACCAACTACACCATCAATCGTGATGGCCTGACCGCTGCATTGTCGTGGCAGGTGGGCATCCACGAGCTGGAAGCCGGCCTGTGGTACGAACAGAACGACCACAACGTGTCGCGCAATTTCTATTACATCAGCGGCCCGTTCCTGGATGATCTGTACCTGAAGAACCCGGACCGCCTGCTGTTCAACCAGGACTTCGACATCCGCACGCAGCAGTTCTACGTGCAGGACCGCATGCGCTTCCTCGACCAGCGCCTGACCGTGGACGTGGGCCTGAAGAGCCCGAACACGCGCATGCGCGCCACTGCCAAGGGCGGCGTGGAAACCAGCATCGCTTCGGGCACGCTGACCGCCAAGGAATCGGTACTGCCGCAGGTCGGCGTGGGCTTCAAGCTCAATGCCAACAACGAGCTGTTCGCTTCGTATGCCGAGAACATCGCGGCCTTCGTCGGTGGTGGCAGCGGTGGCCCGCTGCAGGTCTCGCCGGAATCGTTCGCGGCAAGCGCCGGGCTGGAACCGGAAAAGTCGAAGAGCCTGGAAGCCGGCTTCCGCACCTTCGGTGAGAAGTACCAGGCGTCCATCGCCGCGTACAACGTGACGTTCGACAACCGCCTGCTGTCGCTCAACCCGTGTTCGAGCATCGAAGTCGGCACGCGCCCGGAGTGCGTCACCCGCTTCATCAACGTCGGTTCGGTGAAGAGCCACGGTGCCGAGCTGACCTTCATCCTCAAGCCGATCGACGGGCTGCAGTGGTACAACGCGCTGTCCTGGAACAAGACCACCTACGAGGATAACTACACCTCCGGTGGCGAGATCGTGCCGGTAGCCGGCAAGATCACCGTGGACACGCCGCAGCGCATGGCCTCCAGTGAAATCAGCTGGAACCGCGATGGCTTCTTCGCCAGCCTGCGCGCCAAGTACACCGGCAAGCGCTATTACACCTACACCAACGACCAGTCGGTGCCGGGCGTGACCACCTTCGATGCGGGTGCCGGTTATGACTTCGGCCCGGGCATGGGCCTGCGCAACATCCGCGTGTCGTTGAATGCAACCAACCTGACCAACAAGCGCTATGCGGGCCAGTTGAGTTCGTTCGCACCGACCGATCCTAACGGTACGCGCTACGCCATCCATGCCAGCGCACCGCGCCAGGTGTTCATGACGGTGGCGGCGGACTTCTGATCGGCAGGGGTCAGCCAGGGGTCAGAGCCCTTTCGCTTCGCGAAAGGCTCTGACCCCGTCAGCAAGGGACCACTAAACTGCAGTGGTTCCCCCGCGATGGAAGCCTCCCTTGACCCCCGACGAATACGACCGCGCCTCCCGCGCGCTGCTGCAGGACTACCTGCTGCGGGCATCTCCCGAGCAGCGCCATATCTACGTCGCGCGCCGCAACTACGACGACCGCCCCGAGCTGCTGGCCTGGCTGGCGGAGCGCAGCGAGCTGGATCGTGCGACGGCGCTGATGATGTACTGGTCGCTCGGCGCAGCCTGGTTCAGCCAGTACGCCGCTGATGGCGACGTGCCCGCACATGAGCGCGACGCCCATGCGATCGTCCGCCGCATCGAGCAACGCTACATCGAAGGCTTCTATGCCGGTCGTGCGCTCGCCTTCGACCCGGGCAATTGGCCGGGCCCTTCGATGGGGGATTATCCCGGCCTGGTCGTGCGCCGCGCCTTCCCGGACGCCATGCTGGCTGCGGTGGCAGGCGAGCGGGCCTGCGATCCCTTTGCAGAGGCCGTCGACACGGCCTTCGATGATGGCCTGCCGCTGGCGCTCGCAGCACAGCTGCACGACATGGCCGCGGCGGTGCAGCCTGATCGTGGGCCGGCGCTCGGCGATGCCGTCGCCGGCGACATCGACATCTGGGCCGAGGTGATGCCGCCGACGCTGTCGCCGCTGGCGACGGCCGCGGATCCGGGCTGGCCGGTACTGGAGACCTTCCTGCGCCAGGCCTCGCCGCAGCAATGCCATCAACTGGCGCTGTTCGCTGACACCAGTGCGCTGTCAGACGCGCTGCAGTGGTTGCTGGACCAGCCGGCATTGGCGGCATCCAGCGCATTGGCGCTCTTCTGGAACCTGGGCGCGTCGTGGTACGTCCCCTTCGCGACGATCGAGGATGTGCCGGAGTCGCACCGCTACACGGCAGCCGTGCTGAGACGCATCGAGCAGCGCCTGGCTGATGGCGGCTATGCGGATCACGGGCTGGGTTTCGATATGGCACGGAACCGGCCGCGTTTCCCGGCGTGTTGGCCGGGTCGGGAAGTGCGGCGTGCGATTCCTGACCCGATGTGGCAGCCGCGCCCGGGGCAGATCGTGGACGAGTCGGACGAGGTGGATTTCATCACCGGCCTGCCGGAAGACATTGCCGAGGCGCTCGCGAACGCCCGCGGGTAGAGGATCAAGCATCCACGCATCAAGCAGGGGTCAGAGCCCTTTCGCAGGCGAAAGGGATCTGACCCCGAGCGGAGGATGCCACGGGTCGGATCCCTTTCGCGCCGCGAAAGGGCTCTGACCCCAATGGGACTCAGCCCATGTACAACCCACCATTGACCGGGTAATCGGCACCGGTCACGTACGAGGCTTCATCCGAAGCCAGCCAGGCCACCAGGCCGGCCACTTCTTCCGGCCGGCCCAGGCGGCGCACCGGTACCGAGGCGGCCAGCCGGTCCAGCACGTCCGGCGGGAAGCTGCTGATCGCCTGGCTGGCGATGTAGCCGGGCGACAAGGTGTTCACGGTGACCCCGCGCGAGGCCACTTCGGCGGCCAGCGCACGGCTGAAACCGTGCATCGCCGCCTTCGCCGTCGCGTAGTTCACCTGGCCGATCTGGCCCTTGTGCGCGCTGACCGAGCCGATGTTGACGATGCGGCCCCAGCCACGCGTGGCCATGCCGTCGACCACCTGCTTGGTCAGGTTGAACAGCGCATTGAGGTTGGAAGCGATCACCGCATTCCAGTCCTCCACGGTCATCTGCCGGAACAGCAGGTCGCGGCTGCCACCGGAGTTGTTGACCAGCACGTCCACCTCGCCCACCTCGGCCCGCACCTTGGCGAAGGCCGCACTGGTAGAGGCCCAGTCGGTGGCGTTGCCTTCGGAGGCGATGAAATCGAAGCCCTGTTCGCGCTGTTCGCGCAGCCAGTTGGCCTTGCGCGGCGAGTTCGGTGCGCAGCCGGCGACCACGGTGTGCCCGGAACGGGCCAGGCTCTGGCAGATGGCAGTGCCGACACTGCCCATGCCGCTGGTGACGTACGCAATACGAAGGGTCATGGCAGAACGCTCCTTGGGAGGCAGGTCATGCAGCAAAGAAGGGATACAGGCCGAACAGCAGGCCGCCGACCATCAGCAGCAGCGAGATGGCGATCGCCCACTTCAGGGTGAACTTCTGGTGGTCGGCGAATTCGACCTTGGCCAGGCCCACCAGCAGATAGGTGGACGGCACCAGCGGACTGAGCAGGTGCACCGGCTGCCCTGCCAGCGACGCGCGGGCCATTTCCACCGGGGTGATGCCGTAGTTGCCGGCGGCCTCGGACAGGATCGGCAGCACGCCGAAGTAGAAGGCGTCGTTGGACATGAAGAAGGTGAACGGCATCGACGCGATGGCGGTGATGACGGCCAGGTACGGGCCCCACGATTCCGGGATGATCGCAAGGAAGCTGTGCGACATCGCCTCGACCATGCCGGTGTTGTTGAGGATGCCGGTGAAGATGCCCGCGGCGAAGATCAACGCGACCACCGACAGCACGTTGCCGGCGTGGTTGACCACGCGGCGGCGCTGTTCGGCCAGGTTCGGGTAGTTGATGACCAGAGCGATGGCGAAGCCGACCATGAACAGCACCGGCATCGGCAGCACGCCGGCAATGAGCGCGCCCATCAGGGCCAGGGTCAGCACCAGGTTCACCCACAGCAGCTTCGGCCGCTTGATGTCCTCGGCGTCTTCCACCGACGGCAGCGCGTTGTTGTCATCGGACACGCTGTTGTCCATCCAGCTGCCACCCTGCGGCAGGGTGACCACACCCAGGCGGCGGCGTTCCTTCATGCCCAGGTACCAGGCCAGCAGCAGCACGCCGGCACAGGCGATCACCATCGACGGGATCAGCGGCACGAACACATCGGCCGGGTCCACGTGCAGCGCGGTGGCCGCGCGTGCGGTCGGGCCGCCCCACGGGGTCAGGTTCATCACGCCGCCGGCGAGGATGGTCACGCAGGTCATGTTCAGCGCGTTCATGCCCAGGCGCTGGTACAGCGGCAGCATCGCCGAGACGGTGATCATGTAGGTGGTCGAGCCATCGCCGTCGAGCGAGATCAGCATCGCCAGCACGGCGGTGCCGAGCACGATCTTCATCGGGTCGCCCTTGACGAAGCGCAGGATCACCCGCACCAGCGGGTCGAACAGGCCCGCATCGATCATCACGCCGAAGTAGAGGATGGCGAACATCAGCATCACGCCGGTCGGCGCGATCTTCTTGATGCCTTCCAGCATCATTTCATCGATGTTGGCGCCAAAGCCGCCCAGCAGGGCGAAGATGATCGGGATGGTGATCAGGGCGACCAGCGGCGACAGTCGTTTGCTCATGATCAAGTACATGAACGTAATGACCATGCCAAAGCCGAGGATGCTCAGCATCATCTGCGGACTCCTAATGAAGACAGGACGTGGGGAAGGGGAGGGCGATCAGAAGTCGAACTGCAGGCGGCCGGTGACCGCGCGCGTGCGGTCCAGCGTCACCCCGGCCAGACGGTCGCGGTTGCGGCTTTCGATGACATCGAGCATGAAGCGCAGGTTGTCGCGCAGGTACCAGTTGCCGCCCAGCGTCCAGGCGGCGGTGCTGCCGCGGCGCAGGTCCGGCGCGCCATCGAGGTGCTGCGCGCCCCACATCTGGTCGTAGCGCAGCGCCACTTCGAAGGCACCGGCCTTGTGGCGGATGTTCTTGACCCGCGCGAAGCGACCGGTCTTGCGGTCGTAGGCCTTGCTTTCGCCGGTGACGAACCAGCTGAGCATGCCGTAGGCGGCCATCACGTCGCCGCGCTGCGCGCCATCATCGAAGGTGGCGCCGCTGAACTCGCCCTGCCAGGACAGCGGGCCGCGCACCTGCGCGTATTCCAGCGACCACTTGTTGACGTCGGTATCGCGGCCGGCGGAGAAGTCGACCAGGGTCAGGCGGCTCTCGTCGGACAGGTGGCCGGCCGGGCGCGGGCGGATCTTCAGGCCCGGGGTGCCGTTGCTGCCGGGGTTGTCGTAGGCCTCATGGGCCAGCGACAGGCCCAGGTGCAGTACGTCGCCGTCGCTGGGCGAGGGCGCCCAGGTGACGCGGCCACCGGCGGCGCGGCCCTTCACCTGCCAGGCATCGATGCTTTCCAGGCTGTAGAGGCTGGCGGCCCAGGTGAAATCACCCGGATTGGCCTGCCAGGACGCGCCCAGGCGGTACAGCGGCGCCAGCGTGGTGCCGGCGTTGCCGCGCTCCAGGAAGCTGCCGTAGTTGGAGCTGGTGCGGTCATCCAGCGAGAAATACTGCTTGAACTGGCCGACCGTCAGCTTGCCGGCCTTGCCGAAGCTGCGGCTGAGGTAGACGTCCTTGGCCTCGACGCGATCGCCGGAAAAGTCCGCTTCGGTCTTGTAGTCGACCACGAAGAACCTGCCCGACACGTCCAGCCAGGCGCGGCGGATCTCGGTGTCATCCTTGTTCGGGGTGCCACGGTCGTCGTTGTCGAACGTGGCGACATCCAGGTGCAGTCGGCCGCCGACGGTGGCGGTGACCGGCCTGTCGTCTTCAGCAAAGGCCGGCGCGGCCAGCGCTGCCAGGGCCATCATGGCGGCGGGACGCTGCCAGGCAAACTTCAGTTCCACAAACCCTCCCAGGTGCGCGCCGGGCGCGCGGCAATCGTGGGCACCGGATGGTGCGCGGCCGCAGTCTGGGTTGCGGTAGCTGTCATCGTCCTGTCAGCGGTTTGTGCGGTGCAGCGTAAATGCCGGCGCTGCGCTCGCCGGGTCACGCCCGGCGGAGTGCCCGCCACACGTCACTACGCCGCACGCGGTAGCATTCGCTTCCCTTTCCACGCCTTCCCGCTCCCTGCCGATGCGCCTGCTGCTGGTCGAAGACAATCCGGATCTGGCCGATGCCATCATCCGCCGCATGCGCCGCAGTGGGCACGCGGTGGACTGGCAGGCCGACGGTCTGGCCGCCGCCAGCGTGCTGCGCTACCAGAATTTCGACCTGGTGGTGCTGGATATCGGCCTGCCCAAGCTGGACGGCCTGCGCGTGCTGGCCGGCATGCGCGAACGCGGCGACAGCACGCCGGTGCTGATGCTGACCGCGCGCGATGGCATCGAAGATCGGGTGCAGGCGCTGGATGTCGGCGCCGATGATTATCTGGGCAAGCCCTTCGACTTCCGCGAATTCGAGGCACGCTGCCGCGTACTGCTGCGCCGTGCGCGCGGCCAGGCCAGCGAAGTGGTGCAGGTGGGTGGCTTCCAGTTTGACAATGCCGCACACCGCGTGACCGTGGATGGCGAGCCGATCGAGCTGCCCAACCGCGAATACCGCCTGCTGGAAATCCTGGTCGGCCGCCTCGGCCAGGTGGTCGGCAAGGATGAGATCGGCAACGGCCTGTTCGGCTTCGATGATGAGGCCGGACCGAACGCCATCGAGCTGTACGTCGGCCGCTTGAGAAAGAAACTGGCCGGCGCACCGCTGCGCATCACCACCGTGCGTGGCGTGGGCTACCTGCTGGAAGAAGCCGGCGACGGCAGCAGCGATGGCGATGGCTGAGGCGCGTACGACCAGTGCTGCGCCAGGTTCGTTGCGGCGTACCCTGCTGCTGTACCTGGGAACGCTGCTGGCGGTGTTCGCGGTGGCCCTGCTGTTTGCCGCGCGCGATTACGGCCAGCGCGCCGCCAACCGTTCCTACGACCACCTGCTGGTGTCCTCGGCCCTGTCCATCGCCGATTCTGTGGCGCTGGTCGATGGCCAATGGCAGGTGGACCTGCCGTATGCCGCGCTGGACCTGCTGGCGATGGCGGCGGAGGACCGCGTGTTCTATCGGGTGGCCGACAGCCGCGGCAACCTCATCACCGGCTATGGCGACCTGCCCACGCCACCGCGTCGGCCGGGCACGCAGCCGCAGCTGTTCGATGCGGCCTACAGTGGCGAGACCGTGCGCTTCGTGGTGGTCAGCCGCAGCTTCGCCGCCGCGTCCGCGCAGGGCGAAGTACAGGTGCAGGTGGGGCAGACCCGCCGTGCACGCGAGGCGTTGGCGCAGGACATGGTCAACCGCGCGCTGCTGGCCATCGGCGTGCTGTCGCTGCTGCTGCTCGCGCTGGTGGCCTTCGGCGTGCACCGCGCTTTCCGGCCACTGGTACGGGTGGAGCGCGAACTGTCGCGGCGCGAGCCGTCAGATCTGAAGCCGCTGGATGCCCGGGTGCCGCGCGAGATGGACCAGATGGTGGCGGCGCTGAACCGCTTCATGGAGCGCCTGTCCAGCAGCAACGAAACGCTGCGTGCGTTCATGGCCGAGGCCGCGCACCAGATGCGCACGCCGCTGGCCGCACTGCGCGCACAGGCGCAGCTGGCGCTGGATGACGACGACCCGCAGGACATGCGCCGCAGCCTGCAGGCCATCGAGCGCAATGCCACGCACATGAGCCGCCTGCTCAACCAGCTGCTCAGCGATGCCAGTGTGATCCACCGCTCCAACCTGCAGCGCTTCGCGGCGGTGGACCTGGCCGAAACCGTGCACCAGGCCCTGCATGAAGCCTTGCCGCAGGCCGGGCCCGCGCCGCGCGTGCAGTTGGCGATGACTGCCGAGCCGGTGCAGGTGCATGGCGACGCGCTGCTGCTGCGCGAAGCGATCAAGAACCTGGTCGACAACGCGCTGAAATACGGTGGCGATGGCCCGCTGCAGATCGCCCTTACCGTCGACGCCGGGCAGGCGGTGCTGACCATCGCCGACCACGGCGCCGGTATTGCTGCAGCCGATGCAGGCCGCGTGTTCGAGCGCTTCGCCCGTGGTGAGAGCGCGCCAGCCGGTGGTGCGGGCCTGGGCCTGGCCATCGTCAAGCGCGTGGTCGACAGCCACGGCGGCCACATCGACCTGAGCAACCGCCCGCAGGGTGGCCTGGTTGCCACCATCCGTCTGCCCCGGAGCACGTCATGATCCGCCTGTTCGCCGCTGCCCTGGCCCTGCTGCTGGCACTGCCGGTGCTGGCTGCGCCGGGAGATGTACGCCGCTTCGCTGCGCAGGGGCCTGTCACCGCGCAGCTGCGCATCCACGGCACCACCGATATCGAGGTGTTCGCCGTGGTCATCGCCGACTACCAGCGCCTGCATCCCGGTACGGAGGTGGTGTACGAGGACATCATCACCCAGGACCTGTACGCGCGTTACCTGCACGACCGTGCCGGGCCGGATTCGCCGGACCTGCTGATTTCCAGCGGCATGGACCTGCAGACCAAGCTGGTGAACGATGGCCACGCGCTGCCGCATCGTTCGGCGCAGACTGCCGCGCTGCCCGCGTGGGCGCAGTGGCGCAGCGAGGCGTTCGGCATCAGCTACGAACCGGTGGTGATGGTCTACAACACCCGTCGCCTGCCAGCCGCCAAGGCCCCGCATACGCGCCGCCAGCTGCTGGACCTGCTGCGCGCCGAAGGCACGCCGTTGAGCGGCAAGGTGGGCACTTACGATATCGAGCGCAGCAGTGTGGGTTACCTGCTGGCCACCCAGGACGCGCAGCGCGGCAGTATTGCCGGTGCGCTGCTGGGTGCGTTGGGTGACAACGCGGTTGTGCGCGAGGAGCGCACGGGCGTGCTGCTGGACAAGGTCGCCAGTGGCGAACTGTCGCTGGTCTACAACGTGCTGGGTTCCTATGCGCAGGCGCGCATCGACGGCGGTGCGCCACTGGCCATCCTCGAGCCGGAGGACTACACCCTGGTGGTGCTGCGCACGGCGGTCATTCCGCGTACCGGCCCGCACCCGGAAGAAGCGCGGCGCTTCCTCGATTACCTGCTGTCGCCGCGTGGCCAGCAGGTGCTTTCGCGCGAGGCACGGCTGATGCCCATCGTCACCGGCAACGCGCGCAGCGATGATGCGCCGGGCCGCAGTCGCCGCCCGATCCAGCTCGGCCCGGGCCTGCTGGTGTACCTGGATGCGCTGAAGCGGCGGCAGTTCCTCGATGCCTGGCGCAGCAGCGTGGAGCCGGCCGGGCGCTGACCCGCCGGCCTGCACGTACAATGGCCCCATGAGCGAATACACCATCCTGATCGCCGATGACCACCCGCTGCTGCGTTCGGCGGTGGTGCAGTCGCTGCGGCAGAGCCTGCCGCTGGCGCAGGTGCGCGAGGTGGCCAGTGCCGATGCCCTGGCCGAAGCCCTCGATGCCCAGCCCGAGGTGGACCTGGTGCTGCTGGACCTGACCATGCCCGGTGCGCACGGTTTTTCCGCGCTGCTGCACGTGCGTGGCTCGCATCCGGATATCCCGGTGGTGATCCTTTCCTCCAACGACCACCCGCGGGTGATCCGCCGTGCCCAGCAGTTTGGCGCGGCCGGTTTCATCCCCAAGTCCGCCCCGGCTGAAACCATCGGCCAGGCCGTGCAGGCGGTGCTCGACGGCAGCCTGTGGTTCCCGGCAATGGCGCCCGAGCGCAGCGAATCCGATGCGCTGCTGGCCGCGCGCCTGGCCCAGCTCACCCCCCAGCAGTTCCGCGTGCTGCTGTGCCTTGCCGATGGCCTGCTCAACAAGCAGATCGCCTACGAACTGGGCCTGGCCGAGAACACGGTGAAGGTGCACGTGACTGCCATCCTGAAGAAGCTGGAGTGCCACAGCCGCACTCAGGCGGCGGTGCTGGTGAAGGCGCTGGAACCGGAAGGCGACGCGGGCGCTGGGTTGGAACGTTGAAAATGGACTGTCGACTGAACGGTGGATTGGTCAAACTAAGCTTGCTCCGAGCGCAATGCGCTTCGAACAATGGAATCTAGTCCGTCGTTGCGCGGCGACCAAGATAGCTCTCTGCGAGCGCTGGACGAGTCTGATACTAGGACAGACACATCGCCGCTGCGCTGCTCTGCCTCAAGAACTGGAACTCTAGCGCCAGAAATTTGCTCGACTGCATGTAGCACTTCCCGAACAGAGTAGCCTCTTTCGGAGCCGCAGTTGAGGATCAATGAACTGCCTCCACGGTTCAAGTGATCGATTGCTCTCAGGTGAGCTGCTGCGATGTCATCGACATGAACGTAGTCGCGAATTCCTGTGCCGTCAGGTGTTCGGAAATCCGTGCCGAATATGGTGACTGAACCTTGCCTTTCATTTGCGACCCGGCATGCCGCCATGACTAGATTCTTAGCATCCTTCGCGGGCCTGAAAAAATGCCCCGACATGGTGGCGCCCGCTACGTTAAAGCACCTTAGCGATACGTACCTGAGGCCCGTTGCAAATGAAATGTCCAGTAGGATCTGCTCGGCGATGAGCTTTGACATCCCATAGGGATTTGCGGGTCTCTCCGAATGAAGCTCGCCCACAGGAGTCTGGTCACAAGCAGAGCCATACACAGCGGCAGTTGACGTGAAAACGAATTTCGATACCCCGCAATCCTTGCAGCATGACAGAAGGTTGAGAGTCCCCGCTGTATTTTCCGAATAGTAGTGAAGAGGATCTAGTTTCGAGCCTGTGGCGTCAGTTCTTGCCGCCATGTGCACAACTGTTCCAATGGCAAATTCAGAGAGGATGCTCTTGACGAGGGTGTGATCTGAGATGCTGCCGATGACGAGGTGGGCATTCTCAACTCGTTTCGCTTTGCCAGTGCTTAAGTCATCCAGGACGACAACCGTAAAATTTCGGTCTAGCAGCTGATGGACTACGTGGCACCCTATGTATCCTGCGCCACCAGTGACAAGTATCGCTTCGCTCATGCGGCAATCTCTTCCGCTGATATCGAAAGATGCGGATCACTCGCGGATTCGCTGCTACGGGCGTGTATCGCATAGCTGATGGGAAGTTGGTGCCTCCATAGTCTGAGATCTTGGTCGTATTGTAGATGTCCATCCGCTGAGAGCGTCTTTAACTCCTGAATTGACAGCTCACGCATGGAGTGTACGGATCCGTCTGCCGCGTGGCATGAGACGAGTACTGAGGTCGGATGTCGATGATGGTCGCTCGCTAGATGGACGCTGATACGTACAGTCCGGAAATAGATCAACCGCAGCTCCCAATCGGTTCTGTCCAGTAGTGATAGGGATGAGTCCGGCTCGTGTGGAGTCAGGGAGTCAGGTTGCACCGCGCGATTGCGGAAGCTCAGTCCGACGTATCTCTCGTACTCAGGTAGGGTGCGGATCGACCCCAAGCCAAATTTTCCTGGGTCGTTAGGGGTTGGGTCTAGGGAAATTTCAAGCAAGGTTAGAGTCTTCTGCAGTGCTGCAAGTGATCGGCTCCGTGCAGACTTCTCAAGTGCTCCTTCGGAAACCTGGGCTTCGCTATGGTCGTCCCACACTTTCTGAGCAAGGTTATGGTACTGATGCCATAGCATGGTTTCGTAGGGGTGGAAGAACTCATAGCCGTGTGTGAATGCTCTGAGTGACAGCGATATTTCTTCGGTGCAGAAAAATTGATCAGGATCGCTCATTACATCGCTGACAAAAGTACCATCGGAGAAGATGAACCCGCCCGCGATGAATTTAGCTCTGAATGCGGCGCTTCCTTCGGGTCGGGGTGGGAGGCGGATTGATCTAAGCTTGACAACGCCGGTCGGAGAAAAGCAGTCGAAGACAATTCCGCTGGTGTACTCTTGGCGGTCGAGAGGGTAGGTGGCTGGGTTGAAATCAGGAGGGTGTCCGGTTATGAGTGGCTTCGGGGTGCGTGGTCGAAGTAACTCAAGGAGGTCTCCCATCTTTACATCCCACTGATCTGAAAATCGGTGGTGTGAATCGATCTGCAGATTGTAGGTTTCGCCGCGATATCGGCTCTGAGCCAGATGTCTAGCCCAGCCACACCCCTTTGAGTGAGAGTAATGAACGTCGATCACATCAATGGTCGCGCCATTTTTATGATAGATATGGACTGGGTAGATTCCGCCCTCTTCAGTCTCTCTGTATTCAAGGCCAACGGATGCTAATCCCGGAGTGCCTTCCTCAGTCCCGTGCTGCCAGCATATTGATATGTGCAACAGGCCGGGAAATGATGCTGTCTCTATCATGTCCAGTAGAGTGGGTAGAAGTTGAGGGTCTCTGTAGCTAGGTATCTGGACAAATATGGATTTGCCTCGGTTCATGTTCCGCCTCTACTTTCTCTGCTGCTCTACTGGGTATTGTTTTTTTGAACTAGTCGTTCAGTTTCCGCTTATTGAGTTTATCGATGGGTCGGTGGAAAATATGAATCTGTTTTCATATGTTCCTCCGACGTTTTCAAGTGACTCGACGTAGCTGTACATTGGGGAGGATCGGTCTGCGGCGAGCCGGTTGTTCCAAGCCTCATGCTGATCTTCGCTTTGCGTGCGCGCCATACCAATACAGATACTAAGGCCGCACGATAGCTGTTCAAGAATTCCGTCTTTTCCGATTGCACGCGTCAACGATGCACGGTAGTGCTCCGCCAGATCTTGTGCTTCTGGGCTGGACGCAGCTTCCTGGGTGATTTTCGATATTGCGCTCGACATGCTGCGGTTTGATTGCAATAGGTCCTGAGCTTCCTGGCTGGAGATTCCTTGGTTGAATATGAAGCCGGATTCGCTAGGAAGGTGTTGCGCTGATTTTGTTTGGATGCCATGAGCTTGTGTTGAAGAGAGCTCGTTAGCTGTGCGCGAAGCGCTGTTTTTTCTCGCGATCTCTTCTTTTGTATTACTCGAATCGACGTCAGGATGCGCTGATTTTTCTAAGGCTTTTGAGTCTGAAGTGGCCTTGTGGTCATCCGAGCAGCTCGCTAGCGATGCGGAGAGTAAAATTGCTAAAAGAAGTTTTATGGAATTTTGCGGTTGCAAGAAGAGTGGTGGCACAGTCATGACTATTCCTTTGTTTGGAATTTTGATCTTTTACATTCCACATGCATGCGGATTTTGATTGCAGTCCGGTGGCCGAGTCGGGTTGATGACAGTGTTGACTCGTCCTCCGCAGCAGTCGGTGACTGCCCAGTTTCCCGCTGTGTCTACATTGACGACGCAGGTGTTTGTGCACCTGTATCTGACCCCATTAAAAACGGTTTCGCTTGCTGCCTTAACATCGCCTGCTGCGATTGACAGGGCTGCTGCAACAACGAGCCCGCTAGCTGTCCGATATTCCATTTTATTGCCCCTTTTTGATTATTGGAGTGCCTGCGTGTGAATTATCTGATTTCTATGAGTTTCGATCAGTAGGTGAAGTCTGATTCTGTCTTAGGGGGCAATACCGTGTGGTGTGTCACGGTAGTTCTATATTTGAAACTATTCCTAAAAGGCGCTGGTCGAGCGCTTGCGTCCCGAGCTTTTGCTGCATGTGTCGTGTGCTAGGCAGAGCTTCTGATGTCGTCCAGCAGGCCGGGCTGCAATGCGGCTACGGCCAGAGTTAGCTCAATGTCAGGTTCTAGAGTGCACTTGGTTGGAGCTCCTCAGCGCGCTTATGTGTATATGAGCGCATGGCCGATGAGATCGCGTGGAGCTTCCTGCTGGATGCTTGGAGCATCTTTTGTTGCAGGCTCTATTGCATGATTCCGAAACGGCGAGTGACGGTCAGCAGCTGCTCGCCGCACCCGTACAGCTGCGGGAATGGGAGTTCCAGATGGAACATGACCGCGACTGGGCGCTGGCCCAGCCCGAGCTGGACCTGCTGTTGCAGGATTCCAGGCTCAACTGATCCGTGTAGAGCCGAGCCCACGCTCGGCTGATGCCTGTCAGGCGCTGAGGGAACGCAGATCGATGCAGGGACGCACGCGCTCCGTGCCATCCCACTCGGCGGGCAGGCCCACGCTGGCGAAGGCGTCGACGATGGCCTGGCCGATCTGCTCCATGGCGGCGCTGTCGGGCGGGACCCAGAAGCCAATGGCCAGATCACTGGTGCGCTTGGCGCGCTTCATGTCATCGCCGGAATAGAAGCAGAAACCCTTCAGGCCGGCAGCGATGCCGCCGCGTTCAACGAAGTGCTCATGGGTGTCGTCATGGCCGTCGTCCTGGGTATCGCCCTGGGCGTGGGCAGTCACGATGTCTGAGGCTTCCAGAGCCGCGAACGCCGCATCGATCCTGGCCCTTGCCAGTTTCCACGCAGCAGCGGACATCTTCCGGTCCGGCTTGCGCACGATGACCTGGGGAAGGGCGTGGCCGGTCAGCGCGGAAAGCAAGGCCTTCACCTGCGGTGACCAGGCGTTCTCCACGGTGTGGTTGCCATGTGCGTCGCACACATCGGGCTGTGCACCGGCATCGATCAGCAGCTGCACCGCCTCGGGCCCTTCCGGCGAAAACTCTGCCGCCAGGTACAGCGCTGTGCGTCCGCCCGCACCGATGTGCTCCAGCGGGCTGCCGGCATCGATCAGCAGGCGCAGGGTGGCCAGGGTGTCCTCCATCGGAGCACAGTCCTGGCTGGATGCGGCCCTTTCCAGCGCCGTGAACCCAAAGGCATCCACCGCGTGTACGTCCGCATCGGCCGCGAGGAAGGCCGCGGTGGCGTCTGCGTTGGCGTTCCAAGCTGCTTCAAAGATATCCGCGGGAATTTTCACCTTCGGGGACTTCTGCATGCTCAGTGATCCTTGCACGGCTAGGGGGCGATTGTAAGCAATGCAGCCGAGCGTGGGCTCGGCTCTACGTTTAGCGACCTGCGCTTCCTCTACCCCCGGTGCCGCAACAGCATCTGCGTCATCAACGCGCGCAGCGCCGGTGGCCGCACCGGCTTGGGCAGGAAGCCCCAGCCCTGTTCGGCGGCATGCGCCTTCAGCGCGTCATCGCGCTCGGCGGTCACCAGGATCACCGGTGGCCGCGCCTGCCACAACGTGCACAGTGCCTCGTACAGATCCGGGCCGTGCCATTGCCCCATGCGCACGTCCAGCAGCAGCAACTGCGGCACATTCAGTGCACTGGCGATCTCCAGCGCACCCTGCGGGCCATCGGCCAGCTCGACGTTGCAGCCCCAGCGCTCCAGCAGCGCGCGGGTGGCCGCGCATACGCGCGGGTCGTCATCGATGCTCCACACCCGGCACTGCCGCAGCGGGCTGTCGTCGGACGGCTCGGCGGCCAGCACCGGCGGCGGTGCCGGCGCAGCCACATCGTCGGCATGCCCCAGCGCTACGCTCACCGCGAACACGCTGCCCTTGCCCAGGGTGGAACGCAGGCTGATGCGGTGGCCCAGCAGGCGGCCGATGCGTTCGACGATGGCCAGGCCGAGGCCGGCGCCGCGTTCCTGTTCGACGCCATCGTTCAGGCGGCGGAACTCTTCGAAGATCTCGCCCTGCAGGCTTTCCGGAATGCCCGGGCCCTGGTCATGCACTTCGATGCGCAGCTGGTCGCCCACGCGCCGACAACCGATCAGCACGCGCCCGCGCGGGGTGTAGCGCAGCGCATTGGACAGGAAGTTCTGCAGGATGCGGCGCAGCAGGGCTTCATCGCTGACCACCACCGCGCGGGTGTCGACCCAGTCCAGCTGCAGGCCACGGCTCTGCGCGGCGATGCCGAACTCGCGGGCCAGGGTTTCCAGCAGCGGCGACAGCGCGAAGGCGTGCACGCGGGTCTGCAGGGAGCCCGATTCCAGCCGCGAGATGTCCAGCAGGCTGTTGAGGATGGCGTCCTGCGCGGCCAGCGCGGCATCGACATGCTCGCTCAGTTCGCGTGCTTCGCCACTCAAGCGCGCGCGCAGCACCGAAACGAACATGCGGGCGGCGTTGAGCGGCTGCAGCAGGTCGTGCACCGCCGAGGCGACGAAGCGGGTCTTGTAGCGGTTGGCCTGTACGGCTTCGCGGCGTGCTTCGTCCAGGTCATGGGTGCGTTCGGCCACGCGGTGTTCCAGCGCATCGGCCAGCGAGCGCAGTTCACGCGCGGCGTTCTTGTAGCTGGTGATGTCCGCGTAGCTGGTGACGAAGCCGCCATCGGGCAGGGGATTGCCGCGGATCTCCAGCACCGTGCCGTCGTCCTTCTCGCTTTCGCGCATGTGCGGGCGGCCGCTGCGCAGGTGGTTCAGGCGGCGCTCGATGGCCTCATCAATGGGGCCGGGACCGAGCAGGCCGCGGCGGGCGTTGAAACGGAACAGCTCCTCGATCGGCCGGCCTACTCGAACCAGCCCCGGCGGGAAGCGGAACAGTTCGATGTAGCGCGAATTCCACGCCACCAGGCGCAGTTCGCGGTCGATGATGACCACGCCCTGCGGCAGGTGCTCGAGGCTGCGGCTGAGCCCGCTGTCGGCATCGGTGGCGGCCTGCAGCAGGCCGTCCTGGGCGGTGCGCAGTTCCTGCGCGTGCTGCTTGAGCAGGGTTTCCAGCTCGCTGCGGCTGCGCTGGCGGTGCCGCGACAGGCGCCGGCGCTGCTGCACGAACAGCACCAGGAAGCCCAATGCCAGCCACACGGCGGCACCGGCCATGGCCGCGGCGCGGCCGGCGCTGGATGCGCCGCCGGCATCGTGCAGCAGGTGCAGGCTCCAGTCTTCGTCGGGCAGCGGCAGGGTCTGCCACAGCATCGCCTGCGGCAGCGCTGGGTCGAGCAGGCGCACCATGCGCCCGCCATCGGCCAGCACGTCCTCGGTGCGCACGCGCAGCGGCTGCAGCGAACGGTCGGCGTACTGGCGGGCATCAAGCATCTCGCGGCGCTCGTCAGCGCCCAGCGGGCGCAGCAGGCGGTAGCGCCAGGCATCGCGGTTGGCCAGGAACACCACGTCGTGGTTGTCGCTGGCCAGCACCACATCGGGGCTGCCCAGCCATTCCTGTTCCAGCGCCGACAGTTCGATCTTGATGACGATCACGCCGATGCGCTGGCCTGCGCCATCGACGATCGCTTCGGACATGAAGTAGCCAGGCACGTTGGTGGTCATGCCGATGCCGTAGAAACGGCCGCGGCCATGGGCCATCGCCTGCTGGTAATAGGGGCGGTAGGCGTAATCCTCGCCCACGTTGCTGGCGGCCTCGTTCCAGTTGCTGGCCGCCACGGCCACGCCATCGCGGCCCACCAGGGTCAGGGTGGACGTGCGGGTGACCTGGTTGGCCCGCTGCAGTTTGAGATTCAGGCGCTGCCGTTCGGCCGGGGTCAGCGGCGCACGCAGGGCCTGCTGCAGGTCCGGGTCCAGCGCCATCACCTGCGGCAGCGTGCCGAAGCGGTCGATGCGCTGCTGCAGGCCTTGGCCGTACAACTGCAGCTGCCGCTGCACCTGGTTGCTCTCGGCGGCCAGGGCGCGCCGCCAGGCGAAGTGGCCGGCGGCGATCGCGCACAGCATGGTGCCACCGACCATCACCGCGATGGTCAGCAACAGCATCCGGTGGCGGCTGAGCCAGTACATGGCGGCAGTCTACGCAGGGCCGGCGGGCGTGGCATGCACGCCCGCCGGTTTCTGCTCCGTGGAAGGGATCAGAAGTGCATCTGCGCGCGCAGTTCGAAGATTTCCGGGGTGCTGTGCACGCCGCGGCGGCTGGCATCGACCTTCACGTAGTTCGCCTGGAACTTGAAGTGGCTGGTCAGGTACCAGTTGGCGCCCACGGTCAGGTCGTGCTGGCGGCCGCCGAGGATGCTGCCATCGTCCAGGTCGATGCGGCTGTAACGGGCCAGCAGCTCGACCGCGCCGTAGTCGTGGGCCGGCTTGATGTTGGCCACCGCGCCGGCGCTGTACGGGCGCGATTCGCCGGTCAGCACCCAGCTGGCCATGGCGTACTGGCCGCTGCCGGTGTAGTCGGGCAGGCCCTTGCGGGTCACCGTGGCCTGCAGGGCTTCACCCTGCAGCGAGAACGGACCGCGGATCCAGATGCCTTCCAGGCCGGTGCGGCGGATCTGGTCGGCGGTGACCAGGGCACCGGAATCGACCAGGCGGATGTCGGTCAGGCCGGCTTCCGGGCGCGCACGCAGGCGGGCGCTGGCGTCGTGGTGCACGTCGCGGCCGTCGCGGTAGCCACGCGGGTTTTCCTGCGAATAGGCCAGGCCCAGGTGGACCACGTCGCCCGGTGCCTTCACCGGGGTCCAGACCGCACGCACGGCCTGCATGGTGCCGGGGTTGTCACCCTGCAGATCCTTGCCGCCGTAGGCGCCGGCCTGGAGCAGGTACTGCGGGCGTTCCAGCACCCATTCGGCGCCGGTGCGGCGGGCGGCGTAGAAGGCCTGCACGGGCAGGGCGACTTCCATGAAGCTGCCGGCGCGCGAGGAGGTGTTGCCGTCCAGGCCGACCGGGGTCTTCATGTAGCCGAAGCGGAAGCGGCCGATGTCATTGCCGAAGAAGGCCTTGCTCTCGAAGCGCACGAACACGTCCAGCCAGGTATCGGACTGGAAGTCGTAGTACACCATTGCGTCATACACGCCCTTCTTCTTCAGGGTCGCGCCGAATTCCTTGCGGCGCACGGCGTCATCGTCTTCGATGCCGCTGCCCGAGGAAAAGTCGTTGGAGTCGTAGGCGATGTTGGCGGTGGCGGCCAGTTCGGTGCCATCGCTGAAGGCGTACTTGGTGGGCCAGTTGTCGAAATCGGCGGCAGAGGCGAAGGCGGGCAGGGCGGCCAGCGACAGGGCCAGCAGGGTCGGAATGGGGCGCATGGTGGTGCGGCTCTCTCTCTCAGAATGCGTGTGGACAGGACAACAGCGGCCGCGATGGCCGGAACTTTCGCAGGGGCGCGGCCGAGGCGTCAGATCGGGCCAGCGGCCTCCCCGAGGGGCGGCGGTGCGGCGCCAGTGTAGGCACCCGGGGCAGCTGAACCGGGGGGCTAGTACCAATAGGTTATCTGCGGCGGCGTGCCCGGCGCGTACAAAGGCGTCCATTGGACACGCCCGCGCCTGCCGCGCCGGTCGTGCCCAGATCCACGGAGACGGTCCCGCCAACACGGGAGCCGTATGCGCAAGAACCGCCCCTTCCGGAGTCCGCCATGCACATCCCGACCACCGCACCGGTACCCAGCAAGCCGTTGCCGCTCTACCGCCAGCTGTATTTCCAGGTGATCGTGGCGATCATCCTGGGCGCCGTCCTCGGCCACTACGAGCCGCTGATCGGCGAGAAGATGAAGCCGCTGGGCGATGCCTTCATCAACCTGGTGAAGATGATCATCGCGCCGGTCATCTTCCTGACCATCGTCACCGGCATTTCCGGCATGACCCACCTGCGCACGGTGGGCCGGGTCTTCGCCAAGGCGATGGCCTATTTCCTGTTCTTCTCCACCCTGGCCCTGATCGTGGGCATGATCGTGGCGCACGTGGTGCAGCCCGGCGCGGGCATGAACATCAATCCGGCCGAGCTGGACCAGACCGCGGTCCACAGCTACGTGGAGAAGTCGCACGACCTGACCCTGGTCGGCTTCCTGATGGACGTCATCCCGAAGACCCTGATCAGTGCCTTCGTCGATGGCAACATCCTGCAGGTGCTGTTCGTGGCCGTGCTGTTCGGCATCGCGCTGGCCTCGGTGGGTGAAAAGGGCAAGCCGATCGTGAACTTCCTGGAAGCGCTGGTCGCTCCGGTGTTCAAGCTGGTGCACATCCTGATGAAGGCCGCCCCGATCGGTGCCTTCGGTGCCATCGCCTTCACCATCGGCAAGTATGGCGTGGGCTCGCTGATCAACCTGGCCTGGCTGGTGGGTTCGTTCTACCTGACCGCCTTCCTGTTCGTGGCCGTCATCCTCGGGTTGGTCTGCCGCCTGTGCGGGTTCTCGGTGTTCAAGCTGGCCCGCTACCTGAAGGCCGAGCTGCTGCTGGTGCTGGGTACCTCGTCCTCCGAATCGGCGCTGCCGTCGCTGATGGAGAAGATGGAACGCGCCGGCTGCAGCAAGTCGGTGGTCGGCCTGGTGGTCCCCACCGGCTACTCGTTCAACCTGGACGGCACCAACATCTACATGACCCTGGCCGCGCTGTTCATCGCCCAGGCCACCAACACCGAACTGACCCTGGGCCACCAGATCGCCCTGCTGCTGGTCGCCATGCTCAGCTCCAAGGGCGCGGCCGGCGTCACCGGTGCCGGCTTCATCACCCTGGCCGCCACCCTGGCCGTGGTGCCGGAAGTGCCGGTGGCCGGCATGGCGCTGATCCTGGGCGTGGACCGCTTCATGAGCGAATGCCGCTCGCTGACCAACTTCATCGGCAATGCGGTGGCCACCGTGGTGGTGTCGCGCTGGGAAGGCGCGCTGGACCGCGACCGCCTGAAGCTGGCGCTGGATGGCCGCGAAAGCGAGCTGCCGGCACCGGTCGACGCCGTGCCGGAGGCACTGCCGGCCAAGGGCTGATCCAGGTGTGTGGTACCGCGGGGCCGGTCACGTGAGTGACGCGGCCCCGCACTGTTTCAAGGCGTCCTCCGGCTGTCTTGGCCAACGCCGAAGCTGGATCCCCGGACCAGTCGCATACGGCACGGAATTGTGCGGTCGCAGCATGGTTGCGACAGGATTGCGACAGGTCCAGACCCTCCAACGGGGGTATCATCCCCTGTCCCCCCTGCCCATTCATTAAATCCACGTCGATGTCCAACGAAGATTTCAAACAGGCCGCCCTCGATTACCACCGGATGTCCCCGCCGGGCAAGATCAAGGTCTCTGCAACCAAGCCCATGCTGACCCAGCGCGACCTGTCGCTGGCGTATTCGCCGGGCGTTGCGTACGCCTGTGAAGCGATCAAGGCGGACCCGCAGCAGGCCAGCGAGCTGACCGCGCGCGGCAACCTGGTGGCGGTCATCTCCAACGGCACCGCAGTGCTGGGCCTGGGCAACATCGGCGCGCTGGCCGGCAAGCCGGTGATGGAAGGCAAGGGCGTGCTGTTCCAGAAGTTCGCCGGTATCGATGTGTTCGACATCGAAGTGGACGAGACCGACCCGGACAAGCTGGTCGACATCATCGCCTCGCTGGAGCCGACCTTCGGCGGCATCAACCTGGAAGACATCAAGGCCCCGGAATGCTTCGTGGTCGAGCGCAAGCTGCGCGAGCGCATGAAGATCCCGGTGTTCCATGACGACCAGCACGGCACGGCGATCATCGTCGGTGCAGCGGTGCTCAACGCCATGGCCATCACCGGCAAGAAGATCGAAGAAGTGAAGCTGGCGACCACGGGCATGGGCGCCGCCGGCATTTCCTGCGTGAACATGCTGGTGCAGCTGGGCCTGAAGCCGGAGAACATCCTGGCCTTCGACCGCGAGGGTGTCATCCACACCGGCCGTACCGACCTGGACCCGGAAAAGCAGCGCTATGCGCGCGACACCGACAAGCGCACCCTGGCCGAAATCGTCGACGGCGCGGACATCTTCCTGGGCCTGTCGGCCCCGGGCATCCTGACCGCCGAGATGGTCAAGACCATGGCGCCGGATCCGGTGATCTTCGCCCTGGCCAACCCGACCCCGGAAATCATGCCGGAACTGGCGCGCGCCGCCCGTCCGGACGCGATCATCGGCACCGGCCGTTCGGACTACCCGAACCAGGTCAACAACGTGCTGTGCTTCCCGTACCTGTTCCGCGGCGCGCTGGATGTCGGCGCCACCGCGATCAACGAGGAAATGAAGATCGCCTGCGTGCGCGCCATCGCCGCGCTGGCCCGCCGTGCGGCCACCGACATGGGCTCGGCCTATGGCGGCGATACCCCGAGCTTCGGCCGTGAATACCTGATCCCGCGTCCGTTCGACCGCCGCCTGCTGGTGGAGCTGTCGGCCGCCGTGGCCCAGGCCGCGATGGATTCGGGCGTGGCTGCCCGTCCGATCGCCGACATGGGCGCCTACCGCGACAAGCTGGCCCAGTTCGTCTACCGCACCAGCCTGATGATGAAGCCGGTCTACGACCGTGCGCGCAGCGACAAGCAGCGCGTGGTCTACGCCGAAGGTGAAGAAGAAGTGGTACTGCAGGCCGTGCAGAACGTGGTCGATGACGGCCTGGCGCACCCGATCCTGATCGGCCGCCCGGAAGTGATCGAATCGCGCATCGAGCGCCTCGGCCTGCGCCTGAAGATCGGCGAGAACATTGAAGTCACCAACATCAATGACGACCCGCGCTTCAACGAGTACTGGCAGTACTACCACGGCCTGACCGGCCGCCGCGGCGTGACCGTGGCCGCGGCGAAGAACCTGATGCGTTCGCGCCCGACCCTGATTGCCGCCGTGATGGTCGCGCGTGGTGAAGCCGATGCGATGCTGACCGGCATCGTCGGCCGCTTCCACAAGAAGCTGGGTTACGTGCGCAGTGTGCTTCCGCTGGAATCGAAGGTCACCTCGACCTCGGCGATGACCGGCGTGATCAACCAGCAGGGCGTGTTCTTCTTCGTGGACACCCACGTGCAGGAAGACCCGACCGCCGAGCAGCTGTGCGAGGCGACCCTGCAGGCCGCCTATCGCATGAAGCTGTTCGGCATCGAACCGAAGGTGGCGCTGCTGTCGCACTCCAACTTCGGCAGCCATGATTCCAAGGATGCGCTGAAGATGCGCCAGGTGCGCGAGCTGCTGCTCAAGCGCAACCCGCGTCTGAACGTGGATGGCGAAATGCAGGGCGACACCGCGTGGGACGAAGCGCTGCGCCAGAAGCTGCTGCCGGGTTCGACCCTGCAGGGCCGGGCCAACCTGTTCGTGCTGCCGAACCTGGAAGCGGCCAACATCGCCTACAACCTGGTGCGCGTGTTCACCGACGGCGTGGCGATCGGTCCGATCCTGATGGGCGTGAACAAGCCGGTGCACATCCTGACCACCAGTGCGACCTCGCGCCGGATCCTGAACATGACCGCGATCGCCGCGGTGGATGCGCAGATCCGCAAGCAGCTGGAAGCGGAAAAGAAGGCGTAAGTCTTCGTTCCCGCGACAGCTGCAGAAGCGCGCCCCACGGGGCGCGTTTCTGTTTCCGCACAGCGCAAACCGGTAGAGTCGACTGTCAGTCGACTGTTCTTTCTTTCCGGCATCGAAACGCCCGCGCTTCGCGCGTAGTCGACCAACGGTCGACTCTACCCGGTCGACTTCATCTGGTTGGTATCGATCCCGATCGCCGTCAGCGCTTGCCGCGGCGTGCCGGTGCCGCTGTCGATGCATCCGCGCGTGGCGCGGCGTACGCGCTCCACAGCGCAGGCAACGCCTTGCCGGTGCGGGCCTGCCACAGCGCCGGAGTGTACTGGCCGGCACGCAGGGCCTTGTCCAGTGCCAGCACCAGGCCGGGGTGTTCACCCTCGGCCCACTTCAGGAAGGCGCCGGTCACGCGGTAGCCGCTGTCGAAGGAATGACCGGCCTTGACCACCGACGGCAACGTCCAGCCTGCGGCGGCGTTGTCGACGCCGTAGCGGTCGCGCGCGTAATCGGCAATGCCTTCCACCAGCCAACCCGGCACCTGTTGATCGCCATAGCTGGGGTAGCCCTGCACGATGTGCATCGCCTCGTGGGTCACCAGATCCACGTCATCCGGGTGCTTGGCCAGCCAGCCCGGATTGATGGTGATGGTGGCCGCTTTTTCCTTTTCGCCCACATAGGCCACGCCGTCATACCCGGTGTCGATCACGATGCCGACCTGGGTCGGTGCCGTCGGGTGGAAATCAGCCCGTTCGCGCAGGTAGGCCGAGAAGAACGTCTCGATGATGCGCGCGCGCATCGGTGCGTCCAGCGCGTCGGTGGCGTCGGTGTAGTGCAGGGTCACGCCCTGGCGTACCTCGGTGGCCTCCACCGCATGCGCGGACGTGGCGGCGAGGGCAGCGACCAGCGCCGCGGCGGACAGCAACAGTCGGGAAGCAGTCATCTTCATCCTCAACGGGTCTGGACGGGAGCCGGTGCAAGCAGTTCGATTTCAGCCAGGGCCAGGCGTCCCGGCGCGCCAAGGCGCAGGCGGTACTCGGCATGCTGGCCAGGCGTGGCGATGCGGAACGGGCGGGTCTGGCGGGCCGAATCAAAGGTTTCGCCACTGCGTTCGTCCAGCACAACCCACTTGCCACCCGAACTGCGCGCTTCCAGTGTCCAGCTGCCGCCACGGATCGCAGCGTCACCGCTGGTCAGCGTGTACATCGTCGGCGCGCCATCGCCCACCGCGGTCAGTGCGATGGTGGCGCCCGCGCCCAGCGGCACGGCCGTGGTCGCATCGTCGTCCAGCAGCGCAGGCACGGCACGGCCATCGGCCAGCGCCGCGCGGGCACCGTTGCCGAGCAGGTCATGCAGCATCTGCGGGCGCTGGCCCGGCGCGGTCAGCGAACGCGGCACATCGTCGGCACCGGTGCCCCAGCGCGACGGCTGAGGGCCCATCACGAAGTCCAGCGTCGCGCCCTTGGCGATCACTTCATGCGGCACCCAGGTCCTGGTCCACGGCTTGCCGTTGATCTTCAGCGACTGCACGTACACGTTCTGCGCCGAGTTGTTGGCCGCATTGACGGTCAGCACCGCGCCGCCCTGCAGTTCCACCCGCGCATGCTCGAAGGCGGGCGAACCGATCACATACTCCGGCGCGCCCATGCGCAGCGGGTACAGGCCCAGCGAGGCCAGCACGTACCACGCCGAGGTCTCGCCGTTGTCTTCATCACCCGGGTAGCCCTGGCCGATCTCGCTGCCGACATACAGGCGCGACAGGATCTCGCGCACGTGCTGCTGGGTCTTCCACGGCTGCCCGGCGTACAGGTACATCCACGGGATGTGGTGCGCCGGCTGGTTGCTGTGCGCGTACATGCCCATGCGCACGTCGCGCGCCTCGGTCATTTCGTGGATGGTGCCGCCGTAGGAACCGGCCAGCGCCGGGTCGGCGGTTTCCGGGGTCGAGAAGAACGTATCGAGTTTGGCGGCCAGCTTGTCGCGGCCACCGTACAGCGCCGCCAGGCCCTCGCCGTCGTGCGCGGCGGTGAAGGCGAACGTCCAGCCGTTGGATTCGGTGTAGTCGTAGCCCCACACGCGCGGGTCGTAGTCCTTGGCATCCAGGCGCCAGCTGCCATCTTCCTTGCGGCCCTGGAAGAAGCCGGCGGCCGGGTCGAACAGGGTCGCATAGCCCGCCGCGCGGTAGCGGAAGTAATCGGCCTCGGTGCTGTAGCGCTCGCGTTCGGCGGCGCGGGTTGCGCGCTTGGCCAGGGCCTGCGCCATGTTGGCGATGCCGAAGTCGTTCAACGCGCCTTCCATCGTCCACGACATGCCTTCATGCACATCGGCGCTGGCGTAGCCGCGGAAGGTCGAACGGTCCATGCCCTTGCGGCCGACATGACGGTCCGGCGGCACCACGGTGGCGTTCTTCAGCGCGGCGGCGTAGGCCTCGGCCGGGTCGAAGCCACCGATGCCCTTCAACCACGCATCGGCGAAGGCCACGTCCGAGCTGGTGCCGACCATCAGGTCCGCATAGCCCGGCGAGGACCAGCGGGCGATCCAGCCGCCGGCGCGGTACTGCTCGATGAAGCCCTGTACCAGCTTGCCGGCATCGTCCGGGGTGAACAGCGCGTAGGCCGGCCAGGTGGTGCGGAAGGTGTCCCAGAAGCCGTTGTTGACGTACACCTGGCCATCGCGCACCGGCGCAAAGCTGCGGCTGGCGCTGCCATCGGTGTTGTGGTCATCGGCGCTGGCCTGGCTGGCATAGCGCCAGTCGGGCGCGGCCGCCGTGCCGGCATTTTCATGGCCGGAATTGGGGTACAGATACAGGCGGTACAGGCTGGAGTACAGCGTGGTCTTCGCATCGTCGCTGGCATTGCCGATGTCGAAGCGGGCCAGGCGTTCATCCCACGCGTCCTGCGCGCGGCCGGCCACGCTGTCCAGCGTATCGGCGGCGGCGATTTCCAGGTCCAGGTTGTGCCGCGCCTGCTCGACCGAGATCAGCGAGGTGGCGATGCGCATGGTCACCTGGCGGTCGCTGCCGGCATCGAACTTGATGTAACCGGTGGGGCGGCCGGTGTCGATGCGGCCGCTGCTGCGCCACGGCTTGTCGAAGCGGGCGACCACGTACATGCGGGTGGCGCCGTTGGACAGGCCGCTGCGGGAATCCGTATAGCCGCTCAGGGTCTGCGTGGCCGCATCCAGGCTCAGGCCGCCACGCGCATCGACGTTGTCGAACAGCAGGTTGGCATCACCGCCCTCGGGGAAGGCGAAGTGGAACAGTGCGGCGTGGTCGGTCGGCGCGATGGACGCGGCGATGCCGTTGTCGAAGCGCACGTCATAGCGGTACGGGCGCGCGCTTTCGTGGCTGCGGTCGAAGGACAGCGCACGCTTGCCACGGCCGGCCTCGGGCACGCCACGGCTGGCCGAGGGCATCACCTGGAAGGTCTGGCGGTCGCCCATCCACGGGCTGGGCTGGTGGCTCAGTGCCAGCGCCTGCAGCTGCGGACGGTTCTTCGCATCGTTCTGCTCGTTCCAGCGATACAGCCAGTTCAGCGCGCCGGCATCGGTCACCGGGGTCCAGAAGTTGAAGCCATGCGGCACCGCCGTGGCCGGGAAGTTGTTGCCGCGCGAGAAGGTGCCGTTGGCCTGGGTACCGCGCGTGGTCAGCACCCAGTCCGAAACCCGCTGCGGCACCTTGCGCGGCTGTGCATCCAGGCGCACGTCGTCGATCCAGCCGGAGACCGGTGCGCCCTCGGCACTGGCCGCCTCCAGCTCGATGGCGACCACGCGGCGGCCACGCAGCGCCGGCACATCGCCCAGGCGCACGGCCTTGCGTGCCCACTGCTGCGGGTACAGCGTCTTCGAATCGCCCTGTGCCTGTGCGCCGAGGGCGATGCCGTGCTGGTCGCGCACGCTGCTGGCCGACACGCGGCTGCCGTCGTCCAGGCGCAGGTCCAGCGATACGTAGGTGGAGGCCACCGTGTCCTTGCCGACGATCTCAGGCAGTACCAGCCAGGACAGCGTGGTATCGGCGTCGATGGCCACGTCGGTGCTGAACAGTTCGCGCCGCGCGCTGCCACCGCCGGCCTGGTAGTGCAGGGCGCGCAGGCCGCTGTAGCCGACGTTGCGCTTGGCCGCATAGGGCTCGGCCGGGCCGTTGCCGATCTGCACCTGCAGGGCGCCGCCGGCCTTGGCCGGTGCCGGTTCGCCCGCCTCGAACGAGGTCTGCAGGCCCTGCGCCAGTGCAGGCAGGGCGGGGGTGGCGCAGGCCAGGGCGAGGGCAAGCGGAAGCAGGGCGCGGCGCGGATCGGACAGGGTCATGCAGGGTCTCCCGGTAGGGCAGGCGGCAGGCAGAACCCGCATCGGCACGCACCACGGCCAGCATCGCGCCCGCCGCCCGGAGGGCAGGGGAGAGGGGGCGATGCCGGTCCGGTGGGGGTCGGGCCATGCGATCGGGTCGGGGTAGGAATCGTCCGATCCTGCCTCAGCCCATTGCCGCCTGACAAGTGCAATTAGTTCGATCCAAATCCGGCAAAACCGTTTCATTTCAAATTATTGACAGGTTGCCTTGGATCGATTTAAAAGTGGCCAGCTCACCCCCTGTACCGGAATGCCCCGCATGTCCTGATCCGGGCCGGCCCCCGCCGCCCGCCGTTGCCCGCCACTGCCGTCCATCCACGACCTTCCCGTCCGCCCCCCACCGGCTGGACCGTCATCCGCCTCTGGAGAGAGCTTGATGAAACCCCGGTTGTTGTCGTTGTTGATGTCGTCGTTGCTGTTGTCGCCGCTTGCCGCCCAGGCCCAGTCCACCCCAGCGGAGGAGGGCACCGATCCGCCGCGCACCCGCGACCTGGATGCGGTCACGGTCACCGGCTCGCTCATTCCGCGCGCGCAGGTGGAGGGCCCCTCGCCGGTCACCACCATCACTGCCGAGCAGATCCAGGCACAGGGTTTCACCACCGTGTTCGACGCGCTGCGTTCGCTGCCGGTGTCGAACGGCTCCGTGCAGGATTCGCAGGGCACCGGCTTCTACACCCCCGGCGCCAAGACCATCAGCCTGTTCGGCCTGGACCCCAGCTACACCCTCACCCTCATCAACGGGCGGCCGATCAACAGCTACCCGCTGGCCTACAACGGCAACACCAGCATTGCCGATATCGCCAACATCCCGTTGGGCATGGTCGAGCGCATCGATGTGCTGACCGGCGGCCAATCCTCGGTGTATGGCTCCTCGGCCGTGGCCGGCGTGGTCAACATCGTGCTGAAGGACCGCGTGGAAGGCACCCATCTGCGCTACCGCGTGGGCGGCTACAGCCAGGGCGGTGGTTCCAGCCAGCGCTTCAGCGCCAGCAGCGGCCACACCTTCGGCAACCTGGATATCAGCTACGGGCTGGAATACACCAACCAGAAAGCGATCTACGCGTTCGACCGCAGCCGCATCGACAGCGTCAACGACAACCCGACCGGACCGCAGGATCCCTCGCGCACCTTCCTGCGCATGCGCCAGGGGCCCAACGCCTACATCGACCCGGGCGAGGCCACCTGCGCGCCGCTGTCCAACCTGTTCGGCGGCAGCACCGTGTATGCGCACCGCGACATCTCCGGCGGTGGTTACTACTGCGGCAGCCCCGACAACGTCGGTACCGCATCGCTGTACAACGCCAGCCAGGACGTCAACGCCACCACGTTCCTGCGCTACCACCTTAGCGAGGATACCGAGCTGTACTCGGACATCCTGTTCGGCTTCAGCCGGCCCACCTACAGCGGCGGCAGCCCGTTCTGGAACAAGACCTTCTACAACCAGACCAGCGGCCAGTACGAACAGTGGCAGCGCATCTATGCGCCGGAGGAAGTTGGCCTGGATGCCAAGGACCAGCGCGTCTATACGCGCTCGCTGAACGTCACCGCCGGTGTGCGCGGCGTGCTCGGCAGCTTCGACTACGACGTCTACGTCAACCGCTCCAGCACCGATGTCACCCGTAAATCGACCGACTTCCTGGCCAGGAACGGCGTTGACGACTACTACCTCGGGCCGATGCTGGGCATGCAGGACGGCTATGAGATCTACGCGCCGGATCTGTCGCGGCTGTACCAGCCGATCAACCGCGATCAGTACGACAGCTTCAGTGGACTAAACCGCGCCGCATCCAGTGCCTCGCGCACGGCGGTGACCGCTCTGCTGACCGATCGCTCGCTGTTCACGTTGCCGGCTGGCGACGTCGGTTTCGCGCTGATCGCGCAGGGCCAGCGCGAGAAATTCTTCAACCAGTCCGCCGATCCCAACGCGGGCGTGCTGTTCCGCGGGCAGACCGCCGGCACCTCGGCGCAGGGCCAGCGCGACCTGTACGCGCTGGGTGCCGAACTGCAGGTGCCGATCATCGATACGTTCAGTGCCAACCTGTCCGGCCGCTACGACAAGTACGCGCTGCAGGGCGGTGGTGGCAACGGCAAGGCGACCTGGAAGCTGGGCCTGGAATACCGGCCGATCGAATCGCTGCTGCTGCGCGGCAGCTACGCCACTGCGTTCCGTTCGCCGGACATGTTCTACCTCTTCTCGCGCGAAAGCAGCGGCTACACCACCAACACCGATCTCTACCAATGCCGGCAGGCCGGCTACACCTCCGACAACTTCGATGAGTGCGAGCAGTCCGGCCTGCAGGTGCTGTCTTCAAGTACCGGCAACCGCGACCTCAAGGACATCACTGCGCGCACCTTCACCTATGGCGTGGTGTGGTCGACGCTGGACAATGCCCTGACGTTGTCGGTGGATTACAACTCGGTGGTCATCGAGAACGAAGTGCGCATCCTCGGCACCGACAGCATTCTCGACACCGAGGCCAACTGCCGCCTGGGCGTTTCGGAAAACGGGCAGACCCCATTCGACATCAACTCGCCCACCTGCCAGCAGGTGCTGGGACAGGTACAGCGCAAGCCGGCCACCGACCCGCTCAACCCCAACGGCGTGGACAAGGTGTTCTCCTACCCGATCAACATCGCCAGCCAGCGCCAGACCGGCGTGCAGGCGGCGCTGGACTACCGCTGGGGTACGGCGTCGGCCGGCGATTTCACGGTCAATGCCGGCTACTACCGGCCGCTCAAGCACACCACCCAGGACAAGGAAGGCGATCCGGTCTACGACCAGCTGTGCTGCGCCAACTCCAACGAACTGCAGTACCGCGCCACCCTGGGCGTGAACTGGAAGCGCGGGCCGTTCAGTGCCAGCGCCTTCGGCGTGCGCAATGCACCCAGCTGGGACAGCGTGGGCGAGCAGCGCAACATCGGCCCGTGGACCACCTGGAACGCCACGGTCGGCTACCGCATCAACGACCTGGCCAGCCTGCTGCTGACGGTCAACAACCTGACCGACGAAATGCCGCCCATCGACCGCAGCAACGGGAACTGGCCGTATTACGACCAGGGCATCTACAACGCCTATGGGCGTTCGGCCTTCCTGGAGCTGTCGCTGGACTTCCAGTAGGGCGGCCGTTCCCCCGGGTACGCCCGGGGGCTTGAACGGGCAGGGGGCGGCCAGGCCGCCCCAAGGTGCTAGAATCGCAGGCCTCGCAATCCGTTCATCGACACCCGCCATGAGCCATACCGCCACCGCGCCCGCCAACGCCGAAAAGCGCTACACCGTGCACCGCAGCGACCTGCCGCTGAGCTGCCCGACCCCGGAAATGGCGCTGTGGAACTCGCATCCGCGCGTGTACCTGCCGATCGAGGACGAGCCCAACGGCGAAGCGCAGTGCCCGTACTGCGGTTCGACCTTCGTGCTGGCCGACTAAGCAGGCACCTCGATGCGCCGACTGACCGTGGTGCAGTTGCTGCCGGCGCTGCACTCCGGTGGCGTCGAGCGCTCGACCCTGGAAATTTCTGCGGCCCTGGTCGCTGCCGGCCATCGCGCGCTGGTGGTCTCTGCCGGTGGCCGCCTGGTGCAACCGCTGCTGGACAGCGGTGCCGAGCACCTGACCCTTGATATCGGCCGCAAATCGCTGCTGACCCTGCGTCACCTGCCCACCCTGCGGCGGTTGTTTGCCGAGGTCGGCGCGGACATCGTGCATGCGCGCTCGCGCCTGCCGGCGTGGCTGGGCCTGTACGCGATCCGTGCGATGCCCGCCGTGCAGCGACCGCACTGGGTCACCACCGTGCATGGCCTGAATTCGCCCAGCCGCTACAGCGCGGTGATGAGCAGCGGTGAGCGCGTCATCTGCGTGTCCAACACGGTGCGCGACTACGTGCACCGGCATTACCCGACCGTGCCGGCACAGCGCCTGCAGGTCATCCCGCGCGGTGTCGAGGCCAGCCAGTTCCCGCGGGTGGCCCGTGCCGACCGCCGGCCGCGGCTGGCGCTGGCCGCCGATTACCCTTGGCTGGCCTCAGTCGACGGCCCGCTGCTGCTGCTGCCGGGGCGGGGCACCCGCCTGAAGGGCCATGCGCACGCGCTGCAGCTGCTGGCCGACGTGCGCGCGGCCGGCGTGCCGGCGCAGCTGTGGATGCTGGGCACCGACGAGCCAGGGCGCGAAAGCTACGTGGCCGAGCTGCGCCGCCAGGCGGCCGCGCTGGGCGTGGCTGAGGCCGTGCAGATCAGTCCCCCGACCGCACGCATCGCCCAGGCCTACGCGGCCAGCGATCTGGTGCTGCAGCTGTCGGACAAGCCCGAGGCCTTCGGCCGTACGGTGGTCGAGGCGCTGTCGGTCGGCCGTCCGGTGCTGGGCTGGGACCATGGTGGCGTGGGCGAACTGCTGCAGCAGCTGCAGCCCTCCGGTGCGGTGCCGCTGGGCGATGCGCGGGCGCTGGGTGAACGTGCGCTGGCCTTGCTGGCGCAGCCGCCGTCCTTGCCGACCCGTATCCCGTTTACCCTGCAGGCCATGCAGCGTGACACCCTTCGTCTCTATGCCGATCTTGCAGGCTGACGCCACGGCCCTGCCGGGCGATGACCGCGCCGGCCGCTGGGCGCCCTGGTGGGTGCTGGCCTATGTGGCCCTGTGGCCGTTGCCGGGCATCGCCGAGACCGTGCTCGGCCTCGGTGCGGTGTATGCCGCGGTGCGCATGGTCATGCGCCGCCTGCAGCGCCGCCCGCACCTGCTGACGCCCGCCGCGTGGGCGCTGACCTCGATCCTGTTCCTCGGGTACTGGCTGCCGCAGGCATTCTCCGCATTCGATGCGATCGACCCGGCTGCGTCGTGGACCAAGGCGGCCGCTGGCCTGCGCTACCTGCCCTTCATGTGGCTGGTGGCGATCGCCGTGGCCACCCCGCAGCGGCGCCGCCTGATCTTCGGTGGCCTGGCGCTGATCACCGCGCTGTGGACGCTGGATGCGCTGGTACAGGCGGTGGCGGGCACCAGCCCATGGTTCTGGTCGCTGCAGCAGTTGAAGCTGGCCGTCAGCGGTCATGCGCTGTGCCCGGCCGAGGAAATGGCCCTGGCCGACCGCCTCAGCGGTCCGCTGGGGCCGTGCAACCTGAAGTTCGGCCAGGTGCTGGCCAGTCTTTCGCCGTTCCTGCTGCTGCCGGCGGCGCGCCGCTTCGGCACGCCGGGCTGGCTGCTGGCCGGCGCGGCGCTGGCCATCGTGCTGCTGCTGGCCGGTTCGCGCGCGTCCTGGATCACGTTCGCCGTCATCGTCGCCTATAGCGGTGTGCGCCAGCTGGGCTGGAAGCGGCTTGGCCTGCTGGCGCTGGCCGCTCTGCTGGCCGCCGCGGCACTGACCGCCAGCGTGCCGCAGCTGCGCGAGCGCGTGGCGCGCACCGCGATGGCCTGGGACGGGGGCAGCGACGGCGTCGACCAAGCACTGTCCGGACGCGGGCGCATCTGGAGTGCGGCCGGTTGCATGATTGCCGAGCACCCGCTCAACGGCGTGGGCGCGCGCGGCTTCCGCGATGCCTACCCGCAGTGCGTCGGTGACGAGGGGCCCGCAGTATGGGGCGCCGAACCGGCGCTGCACGCACATCAGATCGTGCTGGAGATCCTTGCCGAAACCGGCGTGCTGGGTCTGCTCCTGTGGCTGGCCGCCGTTGCCCAGGCGTGGCGCGCCTGGCGTTTCGCCCCGCCTGCGGCCCGCGACCGTGCACGCCCGGCGATGCTGGCGCTGGCTGCCACCGTGTTTCCGTTCAACACCCACCTGGCGTTCTATTCCGCGTTCTGGGGCGGGGTGACCGTGTTGTTGGCTGCGTTGTTTGTCGGCACCCTGCTGGCCCGGGAACCGGATCCGGTGCCGGACGCGGGGTGATCGCGCATCCACGCATGGCGTGGATCTACTGCAACGTCCGCGGCAGATCCACGCCATGCGTGGATGCCGATGCCCCCCAGTAGATCCACGCCATGCGTGGATGGAGCTTTCCCGACGCCGCGACGGGCAAACCCCCAATACCGGCGTTCGTGCACCTGCCGCACGCTGGCGTCATGGCCAGCCCAAGACTCCGCTACGGTCGCCACTCCAGCACCGGCATCGTGTACTCATTGACCACGACCACCCTTGGCCGTGAACCCTTCTTCTCCGATGCCGCCAACGTCGCGGTTCTGGTCGACGCCCTGCGCTTCGTCGAGCGCGCCGGCATCAGCCACAGCCTGGCCTGGGTGGTGATGCCCGACCACCTTCATTGGTTGATGGAACTGCAGCAAGGCACGCTTGCCGAGTGCATGTCCCTGCTCAAATCCCGCAGCAGCCGCCTGCTGAACCAGCAGCTGGGCCGACGCGGCGCGCTATGGCAGCACGGGTACCACGACCATGCGGTCCGCACCGACGAGTCACTTCACGAGAAAGCCATGTACATCATGGCCAATCCGGTCCGCGCCGGGTTGGCGTGCGTGGTGGGGAAGTATCCCTACGCGTGGTGCCGGTGGCCGTTGTAATCCGTGGCACCGCGCGAAAATCATCCACGCATGGCGTGGATCTACTACCTCGCGCACGCCCTGCGCGGATGCAGCATCCCCACAGCAGATCCACGCCATGCGTGGATGCGGTATGCCGGGTTATCTGTAGAAATCGCTTCGCCCACCGGGCTGGCGCTTGAACCGTCGGTGGATCCACAGGTACTGGTCCGGGGCTTCGCGCACCATCTGTTCGATGGCCTGGTTGACCCGCGTGGTATCGGCGGCCACGTCCTCGCTGGGGAAGTTCTCCAGCGGCGCGCCGATCTTCAGGAAATACTTCCCGCCTTCGCGACGGTGGAAGTAGGGGATCACCGCGCAGCCGGTCATCCGCGCCAGCTGGTGGGTGGCGGTGATGGTGGCGGCGGTGTGGCCGAAGAACGGCACGAACACGGTGTCCTTGCCGCGCATGTCCTGGTCCGGCGCGTACCACAGGAAGCCGCCCTTCTTCAGGTGGCGCACGGTGGCACGAATGTCCTCGTTGGCGTACATCGCCTTGGCATAGCGCAGCCGGCCGAACTTCACCGCCCACTCGTACACCGGGTTCTTGTGCCTGCGGTACATGCCCGACAGGTCGACGTGGTCGCACAGCAGGCGGCCGCACATTTCCAGCGTCATGAAGTGCCCCGACACCAGCAGCACGCCGCGCCCTTCGGCCTGCATCTGCTTGAGGTGCTCCAGGCCCTCGATCTGCACCTGCGGGCGGATGCTGTCGATGCTGCCCCACCACGAACGCGCGCATTCGAAGATGCCCACGCCGAGGGCGTCGAAGCTGTCGCGCACCAGGCGGTTGCGCCAGGCCTCGTCCTTCTCGGGGAAGCACAGCTTCAGGTTGACCTCGGCGGCACGGCGGCGGCTGCCGAGCAGGCGCCAGGTGATCCAGCCGACGCCGCGGCCGAGCGCGCGCTGCAGCATCCAGGGCAGCCGGGCAATGCCGAAGGCGGCGAACATGGCCGCGAACATCGGCCAGTTGCGGGGATCGGCCAGGGACGGGCGGACGGCGGTAGAGGCATCGGACATGCCGCCATTCTACCAACCCCGCCGCGTGTCTTTCCCGGGGGGCTCCCGTATCCTTGCCGCATGCGTAAAGACCCTGTCGAATGGATCCTGCGCGGCCTGTATTCGGTCGTGCTCTACATCCTGCTGCCGATCACCGTGTACCACCTGGTGTGGCGCGGCTTCCGGGTCCGTGAGTACTTCCGGCGCTGGGATGAACGCTATGCGTCCTATCCGCAGCCGACCGGCCAGCCGCGGGTCTGGCTGCATGCCGTCTCGGTGGGCGAGGTCAACGCCGCCGCGCCACTGGTCAATGCCCTGCGCGAGCAGCGCCCGGACATCCGTTGGGTCATCACCACCATCACCCCGACCGGGTCGGAGCGGGTGCGCGCGCTGTGGGGCGATGCGCTGGACCACGTCTACCTGCCGTATGACGTGCCGGGCAGCGTCAACCGCTTCCTCGGCCATTTCCAGCCCAGCCTGGCGCTGATCCTGGAAACCGAGCTGTGGCCGAACATGCTGTTCGGCTGCCGCGACCGCCGCATCCCGGTCTACATCCTCAACGCCCGCCTGTCGGCCCGTTCGCTGCGCGGATACCGGGTGCTGGCTGCGCTCATCCGCCGCGCGCTGCGCACCGTCACCTGCGTGGCCGCACAGTCGGAAGACGATGCGGCGCGCTTCGTGCAGCTCGGCGCGGCACCGGAGCAGGTGCAGGCGCTGGGCAACCTGAAGTTTGACATCACCACGCCGGACGTGCGGCCGTTCGTGGCCCAGTTCCATGCGCAGGTGCCGGCGTCGCGTCCGGTGTGGATCGCTGCCAGCACCCACGATGGCGAGGAGCAGGCGGTGATCGACCTGCATCGGCGCCTGCGCGGGCGCCATCCGGATCTGCTGCTGCTGTGGGCACCACGCCATCCCGAACGCTTCCCGAAGGTCGAAGCGCTGGCCCGCGAGCAGGGCTGGAGCGTGGCCACCCGCCGTGCACAGCAGTGGCCGGGGGCGGGCACCGAAGTGTTCGTCATCGATACGCTGGGCGAACTGATGCCGTTCTACGGCTGCGCGCAGGTCGCCTTCGTCGGCGGCAGCCTGCAGGCCATCGGCGGCCACAACCTGCTGGAACCGGCGGCGATGGGCACGGCCGCAGTGACCGGTCCGCACCTGCACAACTTTGCCGAAATTTCGCGGCGCATGCGCGAGGCTGGCGCGCTGCTGATCGGCGAGGACGTGCAGGCGGTGGGCGATCTGCTGCAGCACCTGCTGGAGGATGCGCGGGCCCGCGAAGACATGGCCCGGGCTGGCTGCACGCTGGTCAGCAACGGCCGCGGCGCGCTGCAGCGCACCCTGGCGCTGGTCGCGCCGCACCTGCCGCCGCCACGCGACTGAGGCGAGGGACGCGCGCAGGCGCTGTCGCGTTCAACGGTTTCAAGTCTGCTTGATGCTGCTTGTGCTGTCGTGCCAGGACCGTTCCTGGCCATCGCTGCGTGTCAGTCATCACAGCGCAGCATGGATCTGGCCGATTCTGATTCCGTCTCCCTGTCCGGCCTGCCAGCCTGATGTCCACCACGCTTGGGCGGCATCAAGGAGGCTTGCGATGAAGGATGACAGCGGTACCGTTCCGCACGGCGGGCGCGCGGCGTTTGATCGGTTGGGCACCGACCATCTGCTGGTGCTGGCACTGACCCTGCTGATCGGTGGCAGCGTCATCACGCTGGTCAGCCAGAACACGGCCGTGCGTGCCGGGCCCGCCATCGTGCTCAGCCTGCTGCTGGCGGCCTTTGGGACAGTGCCACTGCTGTTCTGCCTGCGCGAAGTGATCCGCCGCTCGCCGGGCGCGGCCGGGTTGCCGGGCCTCCTGCAGGAAACATGCGGCAGGCGCCTGGCGGCGGTGCTGCTGGGGCTGCTGCTGCTGGAACTGCTGGCCACCCTGGCCGGTGCCGCGCAGTCGGGCGCGCGCCACCTGTACGCGGCGCTGCATGTCCTGGGCGGACATCCGCAGCGCGGGTTGCCTTTACCGCTGGCGGCGGCGCTGGGGCTGCTGCCGGTGGCCGTGGTGGCCATGCTCAGGCCCCGCCGGGCGGTGCTGGTGGTGTGCGTGCTGCTGACGCTCAAGGTCGGCGTGGGCCTGCTGCTGGTCTTGCTCGCCGCGCGATACGTGCACTACGGCAACTGGGTGCCGTGGATACCGTCGTCGACGGGTGCGGATCGCTTCGGGTTTGGCGGTGTGCTTGCCGCCGCCTCCCCGCTGCTGGGCGTATTCGCCAGTGCAGGTCTGCTGTTGAGCGTTGCCCCGCGGGTGGAGCGGCCACACCAGCAGCTGGCGCACGCGGCAGGGGGCGCGGTTCTGGCCGCGATGCTGTTGCTGATGGGGCTGGCCGCGCTGCAGTCCGGGCTGGTGCAGTTCGCGGTGTTGGACAGTACGCGGCCACTGTCGGTCGCCGTGCAGAGCGTGCCTCCGCTTCAGTGGATGTTGCCGCTGCTGCCGGTGGGGGGATGGGCTGGGCTGATGGCGTTGCAGGTGGTGGTGCTGGTGCTTGCGGTGGAACTGTTGCCGTCGCTGTGGCGGCGGCCGGGTGCCAGTCAGGATGATCGCGACCCGGGGCGGGCGACGCTGGCCCTGGGAATGGCCGTGCTGGCGATGCTGCTGGTGCCATGGCTGCCTGAGCGCGCGGTGCTGCCACCGGGCCTGGCCGCGCTGCCGCTGCTGGCGGTGCTGTGCCTGGGTCTGCTGCGCCCACAGCGCCCGTTGCCGCGTCAGCGTGCGGCATTGATCGGCCTGCTGGCACCGTTGGCGGCCATGTTGTGCCTGGTGCCAGTGGCCCGGCAGATCCTGCTCTGGCACGGGTAGGGATGCGCGCGCAAAGCGCCAACCAAGGTTGGCATCCATCAGGCGCGCCCACAAAAAAGCCACCCTCGCGGGTGGCTTCTTCGTACTACCAGGCGGGCAACGACTCAGTTCGTGGTCGTTGCCGGGTTGCCGGCATCCTGGGTCAGCAGGCGGTTGATGTCCTGCAGTTCCGCCACGTCCAGCGCGCCCAGCGACTGGCTCAGCAGCAGACGGTTCTGCAGGAAGGTGTAACGGGCGTTGGCGTAATCCAGCTGCGCCGAGAACAAGATGCGCTGGTTCTGGATCACGTCCAGCACGGTGCGGGTACCCACTTCCAGGCCGACCTGCGAGGCGTCATACGCGCTCTGCGCCGAAACCACCGCCAGGCGGCGGGCTTCCACTTCGCTGATGCCCTGCACCAGGGTCTGGTAGGCATTGCGGGTGTTGCGGTCCAGGGCGCGCTTCTGCTGCTCGTAGCCGTCCTGGGCGATGTCACGCTGGGCCAGTGCCTGGCGCACGCCGGACTGGGTGGCACCGCCGGAGAAGATCGGCACGCTCAGGGTCAGGCCGATGCTGTTGGTACGCGCATCCGGGGACAGCGAGCCGGCACCGGTGCTGTCGCCCCAGGTTGCGCTCTTGCCCCAGCTGCCGCCCAGCGACAGGGTCGGGTAGTGGCCGCCACGTGCCGCCTGCACGCCGGCTTCAGCCGCGCTGACCTTCAGTTCCTGCGCCTTCAGCGCCGGGTTCTGGCTGGTCGCCTGCTGCACCAGTTCGCTGATGTTGCCGCGGTTGGCCGGCACTTCCGGACGGAAATCGGCCGGCAGGCCCTTCAGGTTGACCACTGGCTGGCCGGTCAGTTCGGTCAGGGCCTGGTAGTTGTCGGCCAGGGTGTTCTGCGCAACGATGGTGTTGGCGCGTGCCTGGTCGTACTGGGCACGCGCTTCGTGCACGTCGGTGATCGGCGCCAGGCCCACTTCCAGGCGCTTGTCGGCGAAGTCGAACTGCTTCTTCGCGGCCGCTTCATTGGTCTGTGCGGCGTTCAGCGATTCGATCGCCACCAGCACGTTGAAGTAGGCCGCCGAGGTGCGCACGATCAGGCTGTCGTTGGCCGAATCGAGGGTGAAATCCGCCGCCTTGCTCAGCTCGCGCTGCGAACGCAGGTTGTTGATCTGGGTCCAGTTGAACAGCGTCTGGCTGCCGTCAACGGTGTAGCTGCGGCGCTTGCTCATCACCGATCCGGAGTTGGCATCGGCATTGGCCTCGCTGCGCGTGCGGTTCAGCGCGGCGGTGCCGTTGATCTGCGGCAGCAGCGCAGCACGCGCCTGCACGGCGCCTTCCTTGTCATACAGCCGGGTGGATTCGGCGGCCGACAGTTGCGGATCGCCATTGCGTGCCATTTCGTAGACCTGCAGCAGGTCGGCGGCATGGGCGGACAACGGCAGCAGGGCAGTGGCCAGCGCAACAGCGAGGGATCGGCGGATCATTGCGGCTTCCTTGGACTCAGAGGTGGAACTGGGGTGCCGGGGCGGCACCGCGCAGGTAATCGATATCGGTTTCGAACAGCGATTCGGTGCTGCCATCGGCCTTGACCAGCAGGGCTTCCATGGCCGGCGAGCGGCCGTGGATCACGAACAGGCGACCACCCGGACGCAGCCACGAGGCGAACTGTGACGGCACCACGTCAACCGCACCAGTGACACAGATCACGTCAAAACGGCGTTCGGTCTGCCAGGCCAGCGCATCGGCCACTTCAACGCGGACGTTGGTGCCCAGGCCGGAAGCATCCAGGCGCGCACGCGCGGCGGCGGCCAGTTCCGGGTCGATTTCCAGGCTCAGCACGTCGCGCGCCAGGGCGCCGATGCAGGCGGCCAGGAAGCCGCTGCCGGTGCCGATTTCCAGCACTTCGTCACCCGGCTGCAGATCCAGCGCCTGCAGGGTACGGCCCTCGATGACCGGCTTCATCATCTTCTGGCCGTTGCCGATCGGCAGCTCGACATCGGCATAGGCCAGTGCCCGGTGCGCGTCGGCGACAAAGGCCTCGCGCGGCAGGCGGGCGAGCACGTCGAGCACCTTGATGTCCAGCACGTCCCAGGGACGGATCTGCTGTTCCACCATCAGTTCGCGGGCGTGGGCGTAATCAATCGTCATGAGGTTCAAATCCAGCGCAGTGGGCCGGCCATTTTACCGGTGCCGGAGGCCGGCGGCGCGCCCAGAGCATCAGCTGCCGGGCGGCCGGGGTCGCAGTGCCGGAAGTCATCGCGACCTCCGGTTCGTTCAGGTTCGTCCTTCAGGCGGTCCGGGCCCCCCGCGGCGCATAGGCGCGCAGGAAGAAATCGACGCTGTCGGGCACGTGGCTGGAAGCATCGCACTGACCCGGTGACAGCGGCATGCCGCACATCCGGTTCATATGCACTTCGCCCTTGATGAGGGTCAGGAACTGCTGGCCGGCCAGGCGGAAATCGCTGATCTCCAGCTCGCCGCGCGCGGTGCGCGAGCGCAGGAAATCGGCCAGCGCCTCGCAGGTGCGCTCCGGGCCGGCCTGCCAGAACAGTTCGCGCAGGCGTTCGTCGGTCTCCGGGGCCATCATCACCCGCTGCACCGAGATCGCCGCATCGGAGGTGATCATCTCGAAGAAGGCCTGTCCGATGCCCAGCAGCTGGTCGCGCAACGGGCCTTCGGCATCGGCCACGAACAGCGCGTCCGGCAGCATTTCCATGCACTTGGACTGCACAGCTTCGGTGAAAAGCGTTTCTTTATCGCCGAAATGGCTGTAAACGGTCAGCTTCGATACGCCGGCCTGGGCGGCGATACTGTCCATGCTCACGCCGGTGTAGCCCTGTTCGACGAACAGGGTCTTGGCCGCTTCGAGGATCGCCGCGCGCTTGCCGAGGTCCTTCGGACGCCCGGGTCCGGCGGCCTTGGCAGCAGGCTTGGCCGACGCTTTGCGGGAAGTGGGAGAACTCATTCCCGTAATACTAGACCAACCGGTTCGATATTTATACTATACCGGCCAGTTTACTAAATTGGGGTCGACGCCCGCGTCGGCTTCCCCGCGATTGAACCCTGCGTTTTCAGGACGTTGACCGATGAAGAGCGTGCGCTGGCTGGGCGGTATGGTGTGGGTGGTGGCGCTGGCCGCCTGTTCGGGGCCGGAGCAGGCGCCGCAGGCTGCGGTACCGGTGCTGGTGGTGCATCCCGGCGAGCAGGCCGGGCAGGGCGCAGCGTCGTTCCCGGGCACGATCCGTGCGCGGCAGGAAAGCCCGTTGTCGTTCCGTGTGGGCGGCAACCTGGTCAAGCGCAACGTCGATGCCGGCCAGCGGGTGAAGAAGGGCGACGTGCTGGCCGAACTGGACGTGGCCGATTTCGCTCTGCAGGCGCGCGCCTCGCAGGCGCAGCTGGCTGCGGCCGAGGCGGATCTGGCGCGTACCCGCGATGACCTCAAGCGTTACCAGGTGCTGGCCGACCAGCAGCTGGTCAGCCGTTCGCAGCTGGACCAGCAGAGCGCCGCGTTCAAGGCCGCGCAGGGCCAGGCCAACGCGGCCCGCGCGAACCTCGACGTGCTGCGCAACCAGGCCGGCTATGCCCAGCTGCGCGCGCCGGCCGACGGCGTGATCGCCAGCCGCGAGGCCGAAGCCGGGCAGGTGGTATCGGCCGGCCAGACCATCTTCAACCTGGCCGCCGATGGCGCCCGCGAAGTGCTGATCGATCTGCCCGAAGCCACCTTCCGCGATTACGCGGTGGGCCAGCCGGTGCAGGTGGAACTGTGGAACCGGCCGGGCCAGCGCCTGCCGGGCACGATCCGCGAGATTGCCGCTGCCGCCGATGCGCAGGCACGTACCTATGCGACCCGGGTCAGCCTGGCCGCCGATGCGCTGGCCGATGTCGAACTGGGGCAGAGCGCGCGGGTGTTCAGCAGCGCCGGCCGCAACGGCACCCTGCAGCTGCCGCTGGCCGCGTTGCAGCGCGGTGCCAACGGCGCGTCCAGCGTCTGGGTGGTGGACCCGGCCAACAGCACGCTGAAGGAAGTAGCCGTCACCACCGGTGCCTATGGCAGCGACAGCGTGCCGGTGTTGTCCGGCGTCGCTGCCGGTGATTGGGTGGTGGCCGCGGGTGGCCACCTGCTGCGCGCCGGCCAGCCGGTGACCGCCGTGGACCGGCAGAACCGTCCGGTGCTGAAGCCGGCCGCGCCGGTCGCCGCGCCCAAGGCCAAGGAGTAAGCCGGTGCGCCGTTTCAATCTTTCCGAGTGGGCGCTGGCCAACCGTCCGCTGGTGCTGTTTGCCATGCTTGCCTTTGCAGTGATCGGCGCGTGGTCGTACAAGCACCTCGGCCAGTCCGAGGATCCGCCGTTCACCTTCAAGGCGATGGTGGTGCGCACGCAGTGGCCCGGTGCCACCGCCGAGCAGGTCTCGCGGCAGGTGACCGAGCCGATCGAGAAGGCGCTGATGAACACCGGCGAGTACGAGTTCATCCGTTCGTACTCGCGCCCGGGCGAATCGCAGGTGATCTTCATGGCCCGCGACAGCCTGCGTTCCAAGCAGATTCCGGACCTGTGGTACCAGGTGCGCAAGCGCGTGGGCGACATCCGCGCCACGCTGCCGCGCGAGATCGTCGGCCCGTTCTACAACGATGAATTCGGCGATACCTACGGCAACATCTATGCGCTCACCGGCAAGGGCTTCGACTATGCGGTGATGCGTGACTACGCCGACCGCATCCAGCTGGAACTGCAGCGCGTGCCCGACGTGGGCAAGATCGACCTGGTCGGCCTGCAGGACGAGAAGGTGTGGATCGAGCTGTCCAACACCCGCCTGGCCACGCTGGGCCTGTCGATGCAGCAGGTGCAGCAGGCACTGGCCGACCAGAACGCGATTGCCGGCACCAGCTTCTTTGAAACGCCGACCGACCGCGTGCAGCTGCGTGTGACCGGCCAGTTCGACAGCATCGAGGCGATCCGCCAGTTCCCGGTGCGGGCCGGTGATCGCACCGTGCACCTGGGCGACATCGCCGAGGTCAAGCGCGGCTTCGCCGATCCGGCTTCGCCGAAGATGCGCTTCATGGGTGAAGAAGCCATCGGCCTTGCCGTGGGCATGAAGGACGGCGGTGACATCCTCAAGCTGGGTGCGAACCTGGATGCGGAGTTCGAACGCCTGCAGAAGACCCTGCCGGCCGGCATGCAGCTGCGCAAGGTCTCCGACCAGCCGCAGGCAGTGGAAGAATCCGTCGGCGAATTCGTGCAGGTGCTGACCGAGGCGGTGGTGATCGTGCTGCTGGTCAGCTTCTTCTCGCTGGGCCTGCGTACGGGGCTGGTGGTGGGCGTGACCATCCCGCTGGTGCTGGCGATGACCTTCTTCGTCATGCACTACTTCGGCATCGGCCTGCACAAGATCTCGCTCGGTGCGCTGGTGCTGGCCCTGGGCCTGCTGGTGGACGATGCGATCATCGCGGTGGAAATGATGGCCACCAAGATGGAGCAGGGCTACGACCGCCTGCGTGCGGCCAGCTTTGCCTGGGAATCGACCGCGTTCCCGATGCTGACCGGTACCCTGATCACCGCGGCCGGCTTCCTGCCGATTGCCACCGCGGCCTCGAGCACCGGCGAGTACACCCGCTCGCTGTTCCAGGTGGTGACCATCGCGCTGGTGGTGTCGTGGATCGCGGCGGTGCTGTTCATCCCGTACCTGGGCGACAAGATGCTGCCGGACCTGTTCAATCCGCAGCCGCCCAAGGCGGGCAGTCTGGCCGGGCGTTGGTTGGCGAAGCGCCGGCAGTGGGCTGATTGCTACCCGGCGCTGGCCAACCTGATTGCCCCGGCGCAGCACGGCCATGACCACGATCCATACCAGCGGCCGTTCTACACGCGTTTCCGCCGCTTCCTGGATGCCTGCCTGCGCCATCGCTGGTGGGTGATCGCTGCGACCATCGGTCTGTTCGTGTTCTCGCTGATGATGTTCCGCTTCGTGCCGCAGCAGTTCTTCCCCGATTCGACCCGGCCGGAACTGATGGTCGACATCGAGCTGGCCGAAGGTGCATCGCTGCGTTCGACCCAGGCGCAGGTGGAGAAGCTGGAGAAGCTGCTGCAGGGCCGCGAGGACATCGCCAACTACGTGTCGTACGTGGGCACCGGTTCGCCGCGCTTCTACCTGCCGCTGGACCAGCAGCTGCCGGCGACCAACTTCGCCCAGTTCGTGGTGCTGGCCAAGGACATCCACGCCCGCGAGACCGCGCGTTCGTGGCTGCTGAAGGATGTCATCCCGCAGTTCCCGGACGTGCAGATGCGGGTAACGCGCCTGGAGAACGGCCCGCCGGTGGGCTACCCCGTGCAGCTGCGCGTGTCCGGCGAGCACATCGCGCAGGTGCAGGCCATCGCGCGCCAGGTCGAGGCCAAGGTGCGTGAGAACCCGCATGTCACCAACGTCAACCTGGACTGGAGCGAGCCGAGCAAGGTGGTGCGCCTGGTGATCGACCAGGAGCGTGCACGCGCGCTGGGCGTGAGCAGTGCGCAGGTCAGCCAGTTCCTGGCCAGTTCGCTGGCCGGGCAGTCGGTGAGCGTGTACCGCGAAGGCAACCGCCAGATCGAGATGCTGCTGCGTGGCCCGGCCGACGAGCGTGACCAGCTGCAGCTGCTGTCCAGCCTGGCCATGCCAACCGCCAACGGCGGCAGCATCACGCTGTCGCAGGTGGCGACGATGGAATATGGCTTCGAGGACGGCATCATCTGGCACCGCAACCGCCTGCCGACGGTAACCGTGCGCGCCGACATCGGCGATGGCATGCAGCCGCTGGACGTGGTGCAGCAGCTCCTGCCGACGCTCGACGGCATCCGTGCGCAGCTGCCCAGCGGCTATCTGCTGGAAACCGGCGGTACGGTGGAGGATTCGGCGCGCGGCCAGGATTCGATCAAGGCCGGCATGCCGCTGTTCCTGATCGTGGTGGCGACCCTGCTGATGCTGCAGCTGCGCAGCTTCTCGCGGGCGGCGATGGTGCTGGTGACCGCGCCGCTGGGCATCATCGGTGCCACCCTGTTCCTGCTGCTGTTCCGCGCGCCGTTCGGCTTCGTGGCGCTGCTGGGCACCATCGCGCTGGCCGGCATGATCATGCGTAACTCGGTGATCCTGATCGACCAGATCCAGCAGGACATCGATGCCGGGCATGACCGCTGGCATTCGATCATCGACGCCACGGTGCGCCGTTTCCGTCCGATCGTGCTGACTGCACTGGCGGCAGTGCTGGCAATGATTCCGCTGTCGCGCAGCGCGTTCTACGGCTCGATGGCGATCTCGATCATGGGTGGCCTGATCGTCGGCACCGTGCTGACCCTGGTGTTCCTGCCGGCGTTGTACGCGGCGTGGTTCCGGGTCAAGCCGGGCGAGGCGCGCGATTGATGGTGCCGGGGTCGGATCCCGGCTCCGGTAGAGTCGAGCTTGCTCGACTGCCGTTGCCCGGGGCGGATCCCTTTCCCGCAGGGAAAGGGCTCTGACCCCATCCACGACCTCATCCACGCATGGCGTGGATCTACCGGGCTGGTGCGTTCCGGTAGGCAACGCCGCGCACGGCCAGCAGGAAGAGCACGGCGGTAAGCAGCGTCAACAGCATCGGAATGATCTCATCGACGGCCAGCCACAGCACATTGGCCCAAGCCTCTGTCAGTGCGCTGCCGGAGTAATACGCCAGCGCCGCCATGGCCGGTGTCGCCACAAAGGGCCACAGGCACGTGGCCGTGGTCGACCAGGCCAATCCGGCGCTGCTGCGCGTGCGTACCCGCCGGTGCAGCATCCAGGCGGCAATTGCCGAAAGCAGCAACCCTGCGCCTGCGGCGATGCCGTTCATCAGATCAAGTGTCATCGAGGCCATGCTCCCTGGCAGCGGCGGTCCAATCCGCCGCCGCCATCTTGCACCATCCACGCACGGCGTGGATCTACCGGGGCACGGGTGCCTGCATCCACGCATGGCGTGGATCTACTGCACGGGCGGGATGCGCGGTGGTAGAGCCACCCCATGGGTGGCTGCGTGCAATGTCCGAGTGACGCCAGCAGATCAGGTGAGCTTGGCCAACACGGCGTCGGTGGCGGCGGCGGTGCTGACCGCCTGCCCCTTGGCCGCGAGGTCAGCGGTGAACACGCCGTCATCCAGCACCGCGTGCACGGCCGCTTCCACGGCAGCGGCTTCGGCCTCCAGGCCCAGCGAATGGCGCAGCAGCATGGCGGCGCTGAAGATCGTCGCGTAGGGATTGGCGATGCCCTTGCCGGCAATGTCCGGTGCCGAGCCGTGGATCGGCTCGTAGATGCCCACCGCACCCGGCTCGCCCAGCGAGGCCGACGGCAGCAGGCCCAGCGAGCCGGCCAGCATCGAGGCTTCGTCGGTGAGGATGTCGCCGAACATGTTCTCGGTGACGATCACGTCGTACTCGCGCGGCTTGGCCAGCAGGTGCATGGCCATCGAATCGACCAGCTGGTGTTCCAGCGCCACGTCCGGGAATTCCTCGCGGCCGATGCGCGCGGCCACGTCGCGCCACAGGCGCGAGGTTTCCAGCACGTTGGCCTTGTCCACCGAGGTGACCTTGCCGCGGCGCTGCTGGGCCAGGCGGAAGGCGCTGCGCATCACGCGTTCGATCTCGGCCACGGTGTAGCGGCACAGATCGCTGGCGCTGTCGGCGTCGCGGGTCTTGTCGCCGAAGTAGATGCCGCCGGTCAGTTCGCGCACCACCACGAAGTCCACGCCCTGCAGCAGCTCGGCCTTGATCGGCGAGGCGTGCAGCGCGGCTTCATGGGTGCGCACCGGGCGCAGGTTGGCGTACAGGCCCAGCGCCTTGCGGATCGCCAGCAGGCCCTGTTCCGGGCGCACCTTGGCGTTCGGGTCGGACCATTTCGGGCCGCCCACGGCGCCCAGCAGCACGGCGTCGGCGGCCTGGCAGGCAGCGAGGGTGGCGGCCGGCAGCGGCTCGCCGTGGCGGTCGATGGCGATGCCACCGATGTCGTGCTCGCTGAAGGTGAAGCTGTGGTTGAAGCGTTCGGCGACGGCCTTCAGGACGGCCACTGCGGCGGCGGCGACTTCCGGGCCGATGCCATCACCGGGCAGGACAACAATTTCAGCGTGCATGCTCACTCTCGTAACGTTCAATTTCAGGGACACGGCCCAACAGATACCCCAACTGGTCGACACCTTCCAGCAGGCAGGTGTGCGAGAAGCCATCCAGCGGGAAGGAATAGACGCGGCCGTCAGGCGTGCGCAGTTCGCGCGCGGCCACATCGATGGTCAGCTCGTCGTCCGGACGCTGCATCAGCGCCTGCACGTCGGCTTCGTCCAGCACGATCGGCAGCAGGCCGTTCTTCAGCGAATTGCCACGGAAGATGTCGGCGATCTCGCTGCTGACGATGGCGCGCAGGCCCAGGTCGGTCAGCGCCCACGGCGCATGTTCGCGCGAGGAACCGCAGCCGAAGTTGCGGCCGGCCAGCAGGATGCTGCGGCCGGCGTTGTGCGGCTGGTTGAAGGCGAAGTCGGGCACCGGCGAACCGTCGGCCTGCCAGCGCCAGTCATTGAACGCGTTGCGGCCCAGGCCGGCGCGTTCGGTGGTGGACAGGAACCGCGCCGGAATGATCTGGTCGGTGTCGATGTTGGTCTGCGCCAGCACCACGCTGGACGAGGTCAGGGTACGGAAACCGGCCATCACGCCACCTCCTGTGCGAACAGTTCGCGGGTGTCGGCCACCTGGCCCTTCACCGCGGCCCACGCCGCGCTCATCGGCGAGGCCAGCAGAGTGCGCGAACCGGGGCCCTGGCGGCCCTCGAAGTTGCGGTTGCTGGTGCTCACGGCCAGCTGGCCGGGGGCGACCAGGTCACCGTTCATGGCGATGCACATCGAGCAGCCCGGCTCGCGCCATTCGGCACCGGCCGCGCGCACGATCTCGTGGATGCCTTCGGCCTCGGCCTGGCGCTTGACGATTTCCGAGCCCGGCACCACCAGCATGCGCACGCCGTCGGCGACGTGGCGGCCACGCAGCACCTGCGCCACTTCGCGCATGTCGCTCAGGCGGCCATTGGTGCACGAGCCGACGAACACCACGTCGACCGGGGTGCCGGCCAAGGCCTTGCCGGCCTGGAAGTGCATGTAGTCCAGGCCCTTCTGCGCGGCGGCATCGTTGGCGGCCGGAATCGGCGTGTCCACGGCGATGGCGGTGCCCGGGTGGGTGCCCCAGGTCAGGGTCGGGCGGATGTCGGCGGCGTCGATGCGCACTTCGCTGTCGAAGCGCGCGCCTTCGTCGCTGCGCAGCTGCCGCCAGCGCGCCACGGCGGCATCGAAGTCGGCGCCCTTCGGGCCGCGTGGAGTGTTGGCCACGAAGTCGAAGGTGACCTGGTCGGGGGCGACCATGCCGGCGCGCGCACCTGCTTCGATCGACATGTTGCACAGGGTCATGCGCTGTTCCATGTCCATCGCTTCGATGGTGCTGCCACGGAACTCGATGACGTGGCCGGTGCCACCGTTGACGCCGATCACGCCGATGATGTGCAGGACCACGTCCTTGGCACCGACGCCCGGCGCCAGCGGGCCGTCGACGGTGATCGCGAAAGTCCTGGCCTTGCGCTGCAGCAGGCACTGCGTGGCCAGCACGTGGCCGACTTCGCTGGTGCCGATGCCGAAGGCCAGCGAACCGAACGCACCGTGGGTGGAGGTGTGGCTGTCGCCGCAGACGATGGTCATGCCCGGCTGGGTGAAGCCCTGTTCCGGCGCGATGACGTGGACGATGCCACGGTTGTCCGAGGCCATGTCGAACAGCTCGATGCCATGCTCGGCGCAGTTGCGCGCCAGGGTGGCGACCTGCGCTTCCGAGGCGGCGCTGGCGTAGGGCAGCTTGCCGTCTGCACCGGCCGGCAGGGTCGGGGTGGAGTGGTCCATCGTCGCCTTGGTGCGGTCCGGGCGACGCGGTGCCAAGCCGCGCGAACGCAGTTCGGTGAAGGCCTGCGGCGAGGTGACCTCGTGGATCAGGTGCAGGTCGATGTACAGCACGGCGGGGGCGCTGTCGGATTCGGGAACCACCACGTGGGCGTCCCACAGTTTGTCGTACAGGGTGCGGGGTGCGGAAGTCATGCGTATGCCTGGCAGAAGTACGAGATTGCGAACATCGGGAAAGAAGGTGAAACGGTCAAGTCAGCGACGGCGGGCGAGCACGCGCAGGCGCACGTAGTCGGCCAGCGGCCGGCCAGTTGCGTCACGCGGCAGGTCGTCCAGCAGGGCCACGGCGGCCTCGCGCACGGTGGCGCGGGCGGCCGCCGGCAGATCGTCCAGCAGCGGCGCGGCGAACACCCGCAGCCAGCCGGCCACGCCGGTCGGCAGCGCGGTCGGGCGCGGCGTGGTTTCGATCAGCTGCACCTGGAAGCCGTGCTGGCGCAGGCGGTCGGCGTAGGCATCGGCGGTGGGGAAATACCACTGGAATGCACTGGCGCCGTGGCCATGAGCCACGCGTGCGGCCTGCACCGCAGCGATGATCGTGGCCACGTTGCCATGGCCGCCGAACTCGGCGACGAAGCGGCCGCCGGGACGCAGGGCGCGGCGCACGCCTTCCAGCACGCGGTCCGGGTTGCCCATCCAATGCAGCGCGGCATTGCTGAACACCGCATCGAACTCGGCGTTGAAGGTCAGCGCATGGCCATCCATCACCTGCGCATCGACGCCGCGCGCGCGGGCGGCATGGATCAGTTCCGGCGAGGCATCCACGCCATGGATGCGTGCACCGCTGAGGGCCAGTTCGGTGCTGAGTACGCCATCGCCACAGCCCAGGTCGAGGATGCGTTCACCGCTGCGCGGGTCGAGCAGGCGCGACACCGCGCCGCCGAGCAGCGGCACGAAGCCGGCATCGATCGCATAGTCCTGGGCGTTCCACTGTTGGCCGGCGGCCGGGGTGGGGGTGTCGAAGGCGCTCATCTCAGCTTCCTCAGGCAGTGGCGGCGGTCGGGGTTTCGGTGCTGCTGGTAGCCGCCTGGCGCTGGCGCAGCAGACGGTTGGCCACGTCCAGCCAGGCCAGTGCGGAGGCTTCGATGATGTCCTTGCTGGTGCCGGTGCCGTCGTACTCCACGCCTTCGTGGCGCACGCTCAGGTTGGCTTCGCCACGCGCATCGGCACCGATGCCCACGCTGTGCACCTGGTAGCTGTCCAGCTGCAGCTGCACGCCGGTGGCGGCCGACAGCGCGCCGAACAGGGCATCGACCGGGCCATCGCCCTGCGCGGTTTCGGCCACGCGGTTGCCTTCCGGGTCGGACAGTTCGACCAGTGCGTTGGCGCGGCTGCCGACATCGCTGATGGTCATCGAGGCCAGGCGGTAGCCCTGGGTATTGGCGCCGCCCTGCATCAAGGTCTGCAGATCGGCGTCGGTGACCACGCGCTGCTGCTCGCACATCGCCTTGAACTGTTCGAAGACCAGCTTCAGTTCGTCTTCTTCCAGCCAGAAGCCCAGCGCACGCAGGCGCGATTCGACGGCGGCGCGGCCACTGTGGCGGCCCAGCACCATCTGCGAATCTTCCCAGCCCACGTCTTCCGGGCGCATGATTTCGTAGGTGCCGCGGTGGCGCAGCATGCCGTGCTGGTGGATGCCGGACTCGTGGGCAAAGGCATTGGCGCCGACGATGGCCTTGTTGCGCTGCACCGGCATGCCGACCAGGCGCTGCAGCAGCTGCGAGGTACCGACGATGCGCGGGGTGTTGATCGCGGTGTCCTGCTCGTAGAAGGCCTGGCGCACCTTCAGCACCATGGCGATTTCTTCCAGCGAGCAGTTGCCGGCGCGTTCGCCGATGCCGTTGATGGTGCACTCGACCTGGCGCGCGCCACCTTCGACGGCGGCCAGCGAGTTGGCCACGGCCAGGCCCAGGTCGTTGTGGCAGTGCGCGCTGAAGATCACGTTGGCCGCGTTCGGTACGTCGGCCACGCCGGCGATGACCTGCTGGAACATCGCGCGGATCTCTTCCGGCGTGGTGAAGCCGACGGTGTCGGGCAGGTTGACCGTGGTGGCGCCTGCAGCGATCGCCACGCGGGCCACTTCGATCAGGTAGTCCAGCTCGGTGCGGGTGGCATCCTCGGCCGAGAATTCGACATCGTCGACATATGAGCGGGCCAGGGTGACGTGCTTGCGTACCGATTCCAGGACCTGCTCGCGGGTCATGCGCAGCTTGTGCTCGCGGTGCAGCGGGCTGGTCGACAGGAACAGGTGCAGGCGCGGGTTGGCCGCTGCTTCCAGTGCGCGCGCGGAGGTTTCGATGTCGGCCTGCTGGCAGCGCGACAGCACCGCCAGGGTCAGGCTCGGGCGGCGCAGCTCACGGCCGATCAGGGCCATCGCTTCGCGGTCGGACTGCGAGCTGGCCGGGAAGCCGGTCTCGATGATGTCCACGCCCAGTTCGTCCAGCGCACGCGCCATCACCAGCTTCTGCGGCGGGCTCATGCTGCAGCCGGGGGACTGCTCGCCGTCACGCAGGGTGGTGTCGAAGATGCGGATGCGCGGGGTGGTAATTCGTTCGATGGTGGTCACAGGGAAATCTCCTCGACAGCGGGCGTTGCGGCTTGCAGGTGGGAAGGGGAAGGGGAAGAGGCGGGGACGCTGGCCCGGGTAGGCGAGCGCGGGCTTTCGCTGCGGCGCCGGCGCGGTTTGCGCGGCGGCCGGGGGCGGATGTCGGTGAGCAGGCCGGCCAGGACGCCGGCATCGATGTTGCCGCCGGAGACCACCGCACACTTGCGGCGGCCGGCCACGCGGCGGCCAGCGGCCAGGGCCAGGGCACCTGCGCCCTCTGCGATGATGTGTTCTTCCAGGGCCAGGCGGACCAGGGTTTCGCGCAGTTCGGCTTCGCGCACGATCACCACGTCGTCCAGCAGCGAGGCACACAGGCGGCGGGTCAGGTAGCCGGGCACCTTCACCCGCACGCCGTCGGCCAGCGATGGCACCGGGGCGATCTCGCTGACATCACCGTGGATCGCGCGGGCCATCGAATCCACGCCCTCGACCTGCGCGCCGATGATGCGCACGCCCTGTGATTTCAGTGCCAGCGCCACGCCGGAGGCCAGGCCACCGCCACCGATGGGCACGATCACCACGTCCGGTGCATGCGGAGCCAGTTCGATGCCGACCGTGCCCTGGCCGGCGATCACGTCGGCATCGTCGAAGGCGGACAGGAAGCGGTAGCCATGGCGCTGTGCCAGTTCGACGGCAAAGGCGAAGGCCTCGTCATAGCTGTTGCCGTGCTGGCGCACGGTGGCGCCCCAGTGGGCGACGCCAGCAATCTTGGTGGCCGGTGCGCCATGCGGCATCACGGTGATGGCCGGCACGTCCAGGCGGTAGGCGGCCCAGGCCACGCCCTGGGCGTGGTTGCCGGCCGAAGCGCAGATCACCGGCCGGGTATCGCCGCGCTCGCGGCCGGCCAGCAGGGCGTTCAATGCGCCGCGCACCTTGTAGGAACCGGTGCGCTGCAGGTTTTCCAGCTTCAGCCAGGTGCCGAAGCGCTCGGCATGGTGCAGCGGGGTAGGCGGCAGGAAGCGGCGCAGGCGGGCCTGCGCAGCCAGTACGTCGGCAACGCTTACGTCGCCGACATCGCTTTCGGTGCTGGCATCAGCGGCCGGCATGGGCCACCAGCGGGTTGCCGGGGAGCGCCGGGCGCGGGCACGGGCGACGAAGAAGACGCCTCCGTGCCGGCACCGCAGTCGCTACGGTACGGGTATTCATCATGCAACTCCTTCCACGGGCGTCAGCTGTACCGACACGCAGTCGTAGATCTTTTCCATCTGCCGGCACAGGGTGTCCGGCGGCCGTTGGCCATCGACCACCAGCTGCAGGTGCCAGCGTCCGTCATCGGCGGCCACCGGCGCGCCGTTGATCGCGCGCGGTGCGAAGCCGCGTCGCTCGGCCATGCCGATCACGCGCAGCAGCGCGCCTTCGGCCGGGTGCAGCACCAGGTCAAGCCGGTATTGCATTGGGGGTCTCCTGGCGTGCATGGGCGGGATTGCTTTCCAGCATGGTGCTGTTGGCGGTGTTGGGCGGCACCAGCGGCCATACGTTGGCGCGCGCATCAATGGCCACGTGCAGCAGTGCCGGGCCCGGTTCGGCCAGCAGCGCGGCCAGACCACCCTCGACGTCGTCGCGGTTGTCGATGCGGGTGGCGGCGATGCCGAACACCTTGGCCAAGGCCACGAAGTCCGGGTTGTCGGACAGATCGATCTCGCTGTAACGCTCGGCGAAGAACAGCTCCTGCCACTGCCGCACCATGCCCAGCGAACTGTTGTCCAGCAGCACGATCTTCACCGGCAGGCGGCAGCGGGCGATGGTGGCCAGCTCCTGCACGTTCATCATGAAGCTGCCATCGCCGGAGACCAGCACCACCGTGCGGTCGGGGCAGGCGAACTGCGCGCCCATCGCCGCCGGCAGGCCGAAGCCCATGGTGCCCAGCGCACCACTGGTCAGGTGGTTGCGCGGGTGGTTGAAGCGGCAGTGCTGGGCGACCCACATCTGGTGCTGGCCGACATCGCAGGCAATGACCGTATCGGCCGGCGCCACTTCGCTCAGGCGCTTCAGCAGCGCCGGGGCGTAGATGTGCTGGCCGGGTGCGTCGTAGCGGGCGGCGAAGCGATCACGGTGCTGGGCGCAGCGCCTGCGCCAGGCGTCCTGGTGGGCCTTGGGGGAGGGGAAGGCCGCACGCAGGGCGCGGATGGCATGGCCGACGTTGCCCGGCACGGCAACATCGGCGCTGCGCAGCTTGGAGATCTCGTAGGCGTCGGCGTCGATATGGACCACGCGGGCGAACGGGGCGAACTCGGCCAGCTTGCCGGTGGCACGATCATCGAAGCGCGCGCCCAGCACCAGCAGCAGGTCGCTTTCCTGCACCGCCATGTTGGCCGCGCGGGTGCCGTGCATGCCCAGCATGCCCAGCGAGTGCGGGTGCTGCGGCGGCAGCGCGCCCAGACCACGCAGGGTCATCACGGTGGGGATGGCGCTGGCCTCGACGAAGTCGCGCAGGTCCTGCACGGCCTCGCCCAGGGCAATGCCACCGCCGGCGTAGACCACCGGCTTCTCGGCCGCCGCCAGCGCTGCGATGGCTTCGGCAATGGCCGCATCGGCCGCCGCAGCGGGCGGCTCGACGCTGGCCGGCACGTGCGCTGGCAGGTGGCCGGCGTCGGCCAGCTGCACATCCTTGGGCAGGTCGATCAGCACCGGGCCGGGGCGGCCCTCGCGCGCAATGCGGAACGCATCGGCCACCACGCGCGGCAGATCATCGACACTGCGCACCAGCCAGCTGTGCTTGACGATAGGCAGGGTCAGGCCGAACACATCCAGTTCCTGGAAGGCGTCGGTGCCCAGCAGCGGTGTACCGACCTGGCCGGTGATGCAGACCATCGGCACCGAATCCAGCATCGCATCGGCGATGCCGGTGACCAGGTTCGACGCGCCGGGGCCGGAGGTGGCCACGCAGACGCCAACCTGGCCGCTGGCGCGGGCAAAGCCATTGGCCGCCAGTGCCGCACCCTGCTCATGGCGCACCAGGATGTGCTTCAGCGACGAATCCACCAGCGCGTCGTAGAACGGCATGATGGTGCCGCCGGGATAGCCGAACAGCGTACGGACACCCTCGGCCTCCAGCGCCTGGGTCAGCCAGCGCGCGCCGTTGGGCGGCGCGCTGCGGTGTGTGGGAGAGTTCATGGGGGAACCTTGCAAAGCGGGTGGGGTGGGCTGCGTGGTTACGCAGCCTGTCCTTGCAACCAGACCATCTTGGCGCGCAGTTCCTTGCCCACCTTCTCGATCGGGTGCTCCAGGTCGGCCTGCTTGAACTTGTTGTAGTTCGGCAGGCCCGCTTCGTACTCGGCCACCCAGTTCTTGGTGAAGGTGCCGTCCTGGATGTCCTTGAGGACTTCCTTCATGCGCTCCTTGGTGCCAGCGTCGATCACGCGCGGGCCACTGACGTAGTCGCCGTACTGGGCGGTCTCGGAGATGAATTCCAGCATGCGCGAGATGCCGCCTTCGTAGAACAGGTCAACGATCAGCTTCAGTTCGTGCAGCACTTCGTAATAGGCGATTTCCGGCTGGTAGCCGGCTTCCACCAGGGTCTCGAAACCGGCCTGCACCAGTGCCGAGGCACCGCCGCACAGCACCGCCTGCTCGCCGAACAGATCGGTTTCGGTTTCTTCCTTGAAGGTGGTCTGGATCAGGTTGGCGCGCGCGCCGCCCAGACCGGCCGCATAGGCCTGCGCGTGCTGCGCGGCATTGCCGCTGACATCCTGGTAGACGGCCCAGATGCACGGCACGCCGCGGCCGATTTCGTACTCGCGACGGACCAGCGCGCCCGGGCCCTTCGGCGCAACCAGCACCACGTCCAGGTCGGCGCGCGGCTCGATCATGCCGTAATGCACGTTCAGGCCGTGGGCGAACAGCAGGCAGGCACCCTGCTTCATGTTCGGCGCCAGCACATCGTTGTAGAGCTTCTTCTGCACCATGTCCGGGGTCAGCACGGCGACCAGGTCGGCGTTCTTCACCGCCTCGGCCGGTGCCACCACGGTGAAGCCATCGGCCTGCGCCTTGGCTTCGGTCGGGCCGCCCGGGCGCAGGCCTACCACCACGTCGAAGCCGGATTCGCGCAGGTTCAGTGCGTGGGCGCGGCCCTGGCTGCCGTAGCCGATGACGGCGATCTTGGTCTGGGGCAGGTCGTTGGTGCTCATGGGGGAGGTTCCTTGCGTGGGAAGAAAAAAGACGGCCGGCAGTCGAAGCGACGTACCGGCCGGTCAGGGGAAAATGGTGGGGGAGGCGCCGCGCATCGCACGGGCACAGCCACCACGAGGCGTCGTGGCGTGGCAGGTCCGGGTTTTGCGGTTGGCGGTGTTCATGGTGGTTGCGTCTGAAACCAGGTCTTGAAATGAAAAAACCCGCACCGGGGCGGGTGCGGGTTTTTGATCGAGTTCCGGTGTGTCTGTTGCTTACACGCTGGCTCGTCCCGCACCTGTTGGTTGGGTAATAAGTACGAGCACAAGAATCGAACGCAGCGAGGCGGCGCCGATGTCGGCGGCTTCAACGTGGGTTCGCAGTGGCGTGGTGTGATGCAACATGAGACCGAGGGAAACATGGGCGATTCGGCAGTGTCAACCCTGGCAGCGGATATTTTTTTGGTTTCCGCTGCATCCGGCGCAATCGCTTGTGGCACAAGGATGGTTGCCGCTGAAAGTGTTTCGGTGAACCCGAATTCACTCCTTTCAGGTGGTTTTTTGCGCGGGATCGCGGGTGATTTCGCCCCGCGCTGGTGGAGGGCGAACGCACGCATCCCGCTCTGGTCGGTGCGGACCATGGTCCGCACCGACCGAAGTACCGCCGTCCATGACCTCTGCCCGATACCGACCGGGGGCCGCAGCGGCGAAGATCGGGGGACCACCCTTCCATCGGAACCCGACCGTGTCCCGACGCATTGCCCGTTCCCTGCTGGCCGCCGCCGTGCTGGCTACGCTGCCGCCCCTGGCCGCCGCCGCCGACCGCATCACCGGCCACACCTTCGCCACCCGCTCGGAGGTGATCGCCCCGCATGCCATGGCCGCCACCTCCCAGCCTCTGGCCACCCAGGTCGCGCTGGACGTGATGAAGGCCGGCGGCTCGGCGGTTGACGCCGCCATCGCCGCCAACGCGACCCTTGGCTTGATGGAGCCGACCGGCAACGGTGTTGGCGGCGACCTGTTCGCCATCGTCTGGGACCCCAGGACCCAGAAGCTGTACGGCTACAACGGCTCGGGCCGCTCGCCGAAGTCGCTGACCCTGGCCGAGTTCCAGCGCCGCGGCCTGAAGGACATCCCGGCCACCGGCCCGCTGCCGGTCTCGGTGCCCGGCGCGGTCGACGGCTGGTTCGCCCTGCACGAGCGCTTCGGCCGCAAGCCGATGGCCGACAACCTGGCCCCGGCCATCCGCTACGCCCGCGAGGGGCATCCGGTGGCCGAGGTCATCGCCTACTACTGGGACCGCTCGGTGCCCAAGCTTTCGCAGTACCCCGGCTTCAAGGAACAGTTCACGATCAACGGCCACGCCCCGCGCAAGGGCGAGATGTGGAAGAACCCGAACCTGGCCAACACCCTGCAGCAGATCGCCGACGGCGGCCGCGATGCCTTCTACAAGGGTGCCATCGCCCACACCATCGGCGACTACTTCAAGGCCAACGGCGGCTACCTGAGCTACCAGGACATGGCCGACCACCACGGTGAGTGGGTCGAGCCGGTCAGCAGCAACTACCGCGGCTACGACGTGTGGGAACTGCCGCCCAACAGCCAGGGCATCGCCGCGCTGCAGATCCTCAACGTGCTGGAAGGCTACGATTTCTCGAAGATCCCGTTCGGCTCGCCCGAGCACGTGCACCTGTTCGTCGAAGCCAAGAAGCTGGCCTTCGCCGACCGCGCACGCTTCTATGCCGACATGGCCTTCCAGCCGGCACCGGTGCAGAAGCTGATTTCCAAGGACTACGCCGCGCAGCGCCGCGCGCTGATCTCGATGGACAAGGCGCTGAAGGAAGTGCAGCCGGGCACGCCCAAGCAGCTGGAGGAGGGCGACACGATCTACATGACCGTGGCCGACGCCGACGGCATGATGGTGTCGCTGATCCAGTCCAACTACCGAGGCATGGGCAGCGGCATGGCGCCGCCGGGGCTGGGTTTCATCCTGCAGGACCGCGGCGAGATGTTCGTGCTGCAGAAGAACCATCCCAACGGCTACGCACCGGGCAAGCGTCCGTTCCAGACCATCATCCCGGGCTTCATCACCAAGGACGGCAAGCCGTACGCCAGCTTCGGCGTGATGGGCGGCGCGATGCAGCCGCAGGGCCATGCGCAGATCGTGATGAACCTGGTGGACTTCGGCATGAACCTGCAGGAAGCCGGTGACGCGCCGCGCATCCAGCACGAGGGCTCGACCGAACCGACCGGCCAGGCGACGGCGATGAGCGATGGCGGTGAAGTGAACCTGGAAACCGGCTTCCCGTACGAGACCGTGCGTGCGCTGATGCGCAAGGGGCATCGCATCGTGTTCGCCGACGGCCCGTATGGTGGCTACCAGGCGATCATGCGTGATCCGGACACGGGCGTGTATTACGGCGCGTCGGAGAGTCGCAAGGATGGGCAGGCGGCGGGGTACTGAGTTTCCCGGCCAACGGGCGCAGCCCCCTCTGCGGTGGGGGGGCGTAGGCGCGGGACCATGTGATTGGGCCGGGCGGGTGGGTTGGTCGGGGGACGCCGTGAATCCGTCCCTGGAGGCTTGGCAGCCGCATCCATGCGGCTGACACCCCCGCCCAACCCACCCGCCCAGCCACGGACAGTTTCCGTGGCCGCCACCGCAGGAAAAGAAAAAAGAAGAGCAAGGGCAAAAGCAAAAGCAAAAGCAAAGCAACAGCCGTGCGCTTTGGGTGGGGTCGGAGCCGTTTTCCGCAGGAAAACGGCTCCGACCCCTTCTTGTTTTCCGATACACCTCAGCCACGCATGGCGTGGAGAACCAACCGTCATCGGGAAACTGTCGGGGGTGGGGCGGTGTGGGTGGGCAGGACCGTTGGCGCCATGGATGGCGCCATCGAGCCCCCATGGACGGGTCTACGGCGTGTCCTGCCCACCCACACCGCCCCGCCCAACCAGCAGCAACCCAGAGCCGCTTCTGCCGTTGCCGTTGCCGTTGCATTGAGCAGGTGCAGGGCTGCAAGCCCTGCAATACACCCTCAGTCCCGCTCCTGCGCGCGCGCCGCCTCTGCCTGTGTCTCTTCCTGCGCCGCCATCTCGCGTGCAATCCACGCATCGATCATGTGCCGCTGGCGCTGCGCCTGGCGCCGCTCCCGCGTGTACTCCTGGTCCAGTACCCGGTACAGCGACACCATCACCAGCACCATCAGCAGCGCGAAGGGCAGCGCCGCGATCGTGATCATCCCCTGCAGCGCATCCAGGCCGCCGGCAAGCAGCAGCGCACCGGCGATGAGGGCGATGCCCACGCCCCAGGCCAGCTTGCGCTTCAACGGCGGATCGCCTGCCTCGTCGGTGGACATGCTGGCCAGCACCAGCACCGCTGAATCGGCCGAGGTGACGAAGAAGATCATCAGCAGCACCAATGCGATGCACGACAGCAGCAACGGCAACGGCAGGCTGTCGAACAGGGTGAACAGCACGGTCTCGTAGCCATTGCCCAATGCCTGCACCAGATCGGCATGGCCGAAGATCTGCGACCAGATGGCCGTGCCGCCAAACACCGAGAACCAGAAGAAACCCAGCAGCGTCGGCGCCAGTACCACACCCACCACGAATTCGCGAACGCTGCGCCCGCGCGAGATGCGGGCGATGAACGAGCCCACGAAGGGTGCCCAGGAAATCCACCAGGCCCAGTAGAAGATCGTCCAGTCGGCCACCCACGTGCTGGATGAGAAGGGCGACATGCGCAGGCTCATCGTCACCAGCTGGTTGAGGTAGGAGCCGAGCGTGGTGGTGAAGGTGTTGAAGATCGCACCGGTAGGGCCCAGCACCAGCACCAGCGCCAGCAGCAGGGCCGCAAGCGCCAGGTTGAAGTTGGACAGCCACTTGATGCCCTTGTCCACGCCGCTGAGGGTGGAGGCCATGTACAGCACGAATGCCACCACGATGATGGTCAGCTGCAACGGCACGCCCGCGTGCAGGCCGAACACGCGTTCGATGCCTGCCGCGATCTGGATCGTGCCGAAGCCCAGGGTGGTGGCAACACCGATTGCGGTGGCAACGACCGCCGCGATGTTGACGACCTGGCCGATCCAGCCGCGATGATGGCGGCCGATGATCGGCTGCAGCATGTCACTGACCAGACCGCGTCCATTGCGGTTGAACTGGAACCAGGCCATCGACAGCCCGATCAGCGCGTAGATGGCCCACGGATGCAGGCCCCAGTGGAAGAACGCATAGCGCATCGAGGCGCGCGCGGCGTCCATGCTCTGTGGCTCAAGCCCTTCAGGGGGCTTGCTGAAATGCGAGATGGGCTCGGCCGCGCCCCAGAACACCAGACCAATGCCCATGCCCGCTGCGAACAGCATCGACATCCAGCTGGCACGCGAGAACTCAGGCTCGGCATCCTCGCCGCCGATGCGCAGGTTGCCGAAGCGCCCGAACGCCAGGTACATCAGGAACACCAGTGCGAGGAACACGACCAGCAGGTAGAGCCAGCCGATGCCGCGGATGAGTTCGCCGAGAATGCTCTGCACGACGCTGTTGAAGGGGCCAGGTGCGATACCGGCGAGCAGCACCAGTGCGAGCACCAGCGCGATGGAAACGCGAAACACCATGAAGGAGCTTCTCCGATCAAGGGATTGAGGGGAGCGAGCCAGAGCTTGCAGCGAAGGCCACGCGGGCGGCGAGCAATCACGTTACTGAACGGAGCGTCACCGTTCCGTTAACAAGGTGGGGTCGGAGCCCGTTGCGTGGCAACCGGCTCCGACCCCGAACCGCTCACGCTGTGCTCTAATGCCCGCCAAGAAGCGGGGGTACCGCGGCCCGATGGCCATGGTTGAGACAGTCCCTTGGAACCTGATCCGGTTCATACCGGCGTAGGGAAGCTTTGCAGTGCAGCCGTGCCCGGAGTCCGCCCAAGGACCGTCCGGGCGCGGTGCGCAGTGCGCCGCCGCTTCGTCCCTGACCCAACTGGACGATGCCCGATGAACGCACAGCCCTCCGCCCTGCAGCAACAGGCCCAGCAACTTTCCGAGTCGGTGACCCGGCCGATTCCCGGTTCGCGCAAGATCCACGTGCCGGGCTCGCGTGCGGACCTTCGCGTGCCCATGCGCGAGATCGCACTGAGCCGTACGCCGGCCCTGTTCGGTGGCGCGGAAAACGCGCCGGTCACCGTCTACGACACCTCCGGTCCCTACACCGATCCGGACGTGCACAGCGATCTCTCCGCAGGTCTGCCCGCGCTGCGCCGCATCTGGGTGGAAGCGCGCGGTGATACCGAACAGCTCGATGGCCTGGGTTCCGTGTTCGGCCGTGAACGCGAGCAGGATGCGAAGCTCGATGCAGTGCGCTTCCCCGCACGCAGTCTGCCGCGGCGTGCGCGTGCCGGTGCCAATGTCACCCAGATGCACTACGCGCGGCGCGGCATCATCACCCCGGAAATGGAGTTCGTCGCCATCCGCGAAAACCAGCGGCTGGACGCGATCGGCGATGCAGCGCTGCTGCAGCAGCATCCGGGGCAGTCCTTCGGTGCCGCCATTCCGAAGATCATCACCCCGGAATTCGTGCGCGATGAAATCGCACGCGGACGCGCGGTACTGCCCAACAACATCAACCACCCGGAAAGCGAGCCGATGATCATCGGCCGCAATTTCCTCACCAAGATCAACGCCAACATCGGCAACAGCGCGTTGTCCTCAGGCATCGCCGAGGAGGTGGAAAAGCTGGTGTGGGCCATCCGCTGGGGCGGCGACACGGTGATGGACCTGTCAACCGGCAAGCACATCCACGAAACCCGCGAGTGGATCATCCGCAACTCTCCGGTGGCCATCGGCACCGTGCCGCTCTACCAGGCGCTGGAAAAAGTCGACGGCCGCGCTGAAGCACTGACCTGGGACATCTTCCGCGACACGCTCATCGAACAGGCCGAGCAGGGCGTGGACTACTTCACCATCCACGCCGGTGTGCTGCTGCGCTACGTGCCACTCACCGCCAGCCGCGTGACCGGCATCGTCAGCCGTGGCGGCTCGATCATGGCCAAGTGGTGTCTGGCGCATAAGAAGGAGAATTTCCTCTACACGCACTTCGAAGATATCTGCGAGATCATGAAGGCCTACGACGTGACCTTCTCGCTGGGGGATGGGTTGCGCCCGGGCTGTATTGCCGATGCCAATGACGCTGCCCAGTTCGGTGAGCTGGAGACTCTGGGTGAATTGACGAAGATCGCCTGGAAGCACGATGTGCAGACCATGATCGAAGGCCCCGGCCATGTGCCGATGCAGCTGATCAAGGAAAACATGGACAAGCAGCTGCGCGAATGCGGTGAAGCGCCGTTCTACACGCTGGGGCCGCTGATCACCGACATCGCGCCGGGCTATGACCACATCACCAGCGCCATCGGTGCGGCGATGATCGGTTGGTTCGGCACGGCCATGCTCTGCTACGTGACGCCGAAGGAGCACCTGGGCCTGCCCAATCGCCAGGATGTTCGTGACGGCATCATGGCCTATCGCATCGCCGCGCATGCGGCCGATCTGGCCAAGGGCCATCCGGGCGCGCAGGTACGCGACAACGCACTGAGCAAGGCGCGTTTCGAGTTCCGCTGGGAAGACCAGTTCCACCTCGGCCTGGATCCTGAAAAGGCCAAGGCCTTCCACGACGAGACGTTGCCGAAGGACGCGCACAAGCAGGCCCACTTCTGTTCAATGTGTGGCCCGCATTTCTGTTCGATGAAGATCACCCAGGACGTGCGCGACTACGCCGAGGCGGGCTGGCAGCGGTAGCGTCTGCCCTTGACCGGCTCGCTGCCATGGATGGCGTTGCCGGCCAGCGGCCGGCACCACCTCACCTGCATGCAGCACCGGCTATGCTCGCGCCCATCGTCCCAGGGGAAGCACGCCATGCCCGTTGCCATCACCACCCGTTGGCTGGCCATCGCCCGCCGCCATCCTTCGGCCTGGCTGCTGGGGGCACAGTTGCTCGCCGTGCTGCTGTACCCCGCACTGGACGATACCGCGGGTGGGCGCGCTGCACTGGGTGTGTTCGGCATGGCCGTGCTTGGCCTGGCACTGTGGGTGGTGCAGCGCAGCCCACTGGGCACCTGGCTGGCCCTGGTGCTGGCGATCCCGTCGGTGGTGTTTTCCATCGCCGCTGCACTGCTGGACCGCCCGGCGCTGGGGACCACGGCGCAGCTGCTGGAAAGTCTTCTGTACTTCTATACGGCCGGCGCGTTGATCGCCTACATGCTGCAGGACCATAAAGTCACGCGCGATGAGCTGTTTGCCGTTGGGGCCACGTTCACCTTGCTTGCGTGGGGATTCGCGTTCGCATTTGCGGTCTGCCAGCAGTGGTATCCGGGCAGTTTCCAGGGCAGCGCAGAGGGCCCGCAGCGCACCTGGATGGAGCTGCTTTATCTGAGCTTCAGCTTGTTGTCCGGGGTGGGTCTCAGTGATGTCGTTCCACTGCATCCACAGGCACGCGCATTGGTCATGCTGGAGCAGTTTTCCGGGGTTATGTACGTCGCCCTGGTCGTTTCGCGGCTGGTCGGGTTGACCATGATCCGGCGTATCTGAAAATGAACCCCAGATAAAAATTTCGCGCCCAGAGGGGCGCGAATGATGTTGCTGCTTATGTGAATGCGTCGGCGAGAGAGAGCCTGATGTCCACCACGCATAGGCGAGGTAACCTGCATAGGCTAGTATTCGCCGGCTTCGTATTTTTTGCGGTATGCGCCGATGCTTTTTGCGGAATCTGGCTTCTCGCTGTGCTTCGGACGAACTGTGTCGAACGGCAGTTGCATCCGTGGCTCGTTCCAACCCTTCAGTAGCAGATGATCACCAGCGAAACCCAGCCGCCTGAAGCCGATCGGATCCGGATCGGCGAGTGCACCGTGACGTTGTCCTCGCGTGAGGTCGAGGTGGCGGGTGCGCGTCGTCCGCGCCGGCTCACGCCGAAGGCGCTGGGCGTGCTGCGCGTGCTGCTGCGGCAGCCGGGGCGGGTGGTGACCCGTGAAGAACTGTTCGCCGAGGTCTGGCCGGACACGCTGCCGACCAATGATGTGCTGACCCAGGCCGTGACGCAGCTGCGCAAGGCGTTCAGCAACGACCAAGACAACGGCCAGGCCTACATCGAGACCATCGCCAAGACCGGTTACCGTCTGCTTGTGCCGGTGCAGGTACTGGCCGATGTGGCGCCGGAAGGGGCGGAGGATGCAGTGTCCGTCGCCGACCCGGCGGTTGACGAGCCTGACGCCGCAGCGCTGGCCAAGGTGCAGTCGCCGGCACGTCGTCGCTGGCGCTACTGGCGTCGCCGCCTGCTGCTGGCGCTGGGTGTTGCCATGCTGCTGGCGCTGCTGGTGATGGCCGTGCTGCTGGCGCGTCGACCGACGCTGCCGAACTCGCCGGTGGATGCCGCTGTCGAAGACGGTACACGCGTCATCGGCAGCCCTGAGCGCCCGTATCGCCTCATCACTGCCACCGCTGGTTTTGAGACCTATCCCACACTTTCGCCCGATGGTTCGCAGGTGGCGTACGAAGGCGCGAACGAGGACGGCAAAGGCGGCAGTGCGATCAAGGTGCAGACCTCGGGCAATGCCCCGGCACGGCAGCTGCTGTCGCCACCGGAAGGCGCCAACGATCGCTTCCCTACGTGGTCGCCCGATGGCCGCGAGATCGCGTTCGCGCGGTTTGGCGCAGGCGGCAGCTGCCAGGTGCTGATTGCCAGCGCCACCGGCGGCGCGCTGCGCCAGGCCACCCGCTGCGATGGCACCGAACTGCTCAGTTTCGACTGGACACCGGATGGCCGTGGCCTGGTGTTCGGCAGCATGGTGGGCCGCTACGCGCATCGCGGCATCCGCGTGCTGGATCTGCATACCGGGCAGTGGCGTGCGCTTGATTACGCCGTCGACGAGAACGACTTCGACTACGCGCCGCGCTATTCCCCCGACGGCCGCTGGCTGGTGTTCGTGCGCAACCCGCAGCTGGGCGATCTGTGGCGGGTGCCGGCAGCGGGCGGCACGCCCGAACAGCTGACCAACGAAGCGGCCGAACTGCGTGGCTGGGCGTGGCTGGGCGATGGCCGCAGCATTGTCTTTGGTCGCCGCGTGGACAGCGAAGCCCGTCTCTACTACCTGGACGTCGAGCGGCGCACGCTGCGCGATGCCGGCCTGGACGATGCACAGTGGCCAGCGGTTTCGCGGCGCGGTGACATGCTTGCCTTCGTTCATCGACGCGCCCAGTTCGGCGTCTTCAAGATGCCGTCCTCGGGCAGCAGCGAGCGCCTGTTTGCCTCCAGCGGGCGTGATGGCCAGCCGATGCTGGCCCCCGATGGCCGGCAGCTGGTCTTCAGTTCCGACCGCTCGGGCAGCTTCGCGCTGTGGTGGGCCGACATCCAGCGGCCCGATTCGTTGCGGCCGATCGAAGGTCTGCGTCCGGAAGGGCGGCAGGCGCCGGACTGGTCGCAGGACAGCCGGCAGGTGCTGGTGGTGGGGCGCGATGAACACGGCAAGGCTGTGCTCTACGAGATCGCCCCGCGTGACGAACGGCTGCAGCTGCTGCCGGTACCGGTCGAGCAGCCGTTGCAGGCGCTGTACGGTTCGGCCCCCGAACACGTGCTCATCCTCGAGCGGGATGCCGACCAGCACACGCGCCTGAGCCTGTTCGACCGCACCCAGCAGCCGTGGCGGCGCCTGGCCAGCCTGGACGGTGTCTCGCAGGCCCGCGTTGACCGCAGCAGCGGGCGGGTCGTCTACACCCGTCTGGCTGCCAGTGGCCTGTGGTCCATTGATGCGGCCCTGGACGCAGCCAGCGTGCAGCAGATCAGCCAGGATCGCCCCAGTCGCTGGCGCTACCGGACCTGGACCGTGGCCGGGCAGGGCGGCATCGACTATCTCGGCACCAGCAATGCCTGTGCGACCACCCTGGTGCGCATGCGCGATGGCCAGGAGGAGCCGGAGCGCTGCCTGGACGCGCAGCGGCTCAGCGCCGGCAATGGTCTCAGCGCCAGCGCCGATGGCAATGACCTTTATCTGTCCCTGGCTGTCAGCGATGGCGCCGACATTGGTGTCATGCGCCTGCCAAAGCAAGCGCCAGCGCTGTTCCCTGCCTTCACCAAGTTGCTGATGTTCAACGAAAAAGGACCTTCGTAACTTTTTCGTTGCGATCTCGTCGCGAATTCGTGGCGATCTCGTCAGACTTTCCTGACACGGAACCACCCGATTGGGCAAAACGGAGGCCTGTACTTGGCAAATCCGTGGTGCCTCCATGCGTCAACTCTCCCTGGCCGATCGCGGCCAAACCGTGTCCCTCGACAAGGCCGTCGACGATGTCGCTCCCACCTGCCTGGGCGTTGCCCGCCTCGGCAGCCTGCAGACCTCCGGCACCACCTTCACCGTGTGGATGCAGGTGCGTGGCACGTCATGGGTGGAAGCGAAGGAAGGCCGGTTCCGGCTGCGCCAGGGTGAATGGATCGCGTTCGAGAAGGAATCGCGCCCGCTTGTGCAGGCCGGCCGCAATGGCCTGTGCGTGGGCCTGAGCCTGAATGCCGAAGCGCTGCGCGTGCTGGCCGAGATGGCCGACTGTGGCCTCTACGCGGGCCGTGGGCGGATGAGCCGCGGCGACGCCCGCGTCGGTCTGCGCCTGTGGCGCGATGCGCTGGCCAATGGCCTACCGGCGCCGGCACTGCGTCCCCTGCTGCTGCACCTGGCGGGCCTGCAGCGCAGCCTGGCCGACAACGTGCAGCGTTGCCCGGGCCGCTCGCGCAGCCGCAAGCGCCAGGTGTTCGGCCGCATGCAGCGCGCGCGCCTGTATCTGGAAGGCAACAGCCACCGCGTGGTGCGCATCGGCGAACTGGCCGAACTGACCAACTTCTCCAGCTGGTACCTGTCCAAGACCTTCCAGAGCCTGTACGAGGAAAGCCCGCAGTCGTTGTCCGCGCGCCTGCGCCTGGAACGCGCGGCCGATCTGCTGCGCGACACCGACATGATGGTGGGCGAAGTGGCAGCGGCCAGCGGCTTCGACAACTGCTGCAGCTTCGCCCGTGCCTTCCGCGCGCGCTATGGCACCTCCGCTTCGCGTTTTCGTGAAAACGGCGCGAAGCTTCCGCCACAATCGGCAAAGTCTCCGGGTGTGTCGCGCAAATACAGCGCTGCAACGCAATCGTAACGTGCTGGGGTGTTTTAACACGCTGCTAACACGTACCTTGGAGAGATTGATGAACTTCCGTAATCCCGCAGTGCGGCTCGGCCTGCTGCCGGCCGGCATTGCGCTGGCGCTGACGCCGGCGTTCGCTTCCGCTCAGGAAGCTGCTTCCGGCACCACCGACCTCGATCGTATTTCGGTCACCGGTTCGCGCATCCGCGGCGCCAACATGGAGACGCAGCAGCCGATCCTGACGATGACCCGTGAGACCCTGGAAAAGCAGGGCTTCTCGAGCGTCGCTGACGTGCTGAACAACCTGACCTCGGCAGGCTCCCCGGCCATCTCCCGTTCGGAGTCGCTGGCTTCGGGTGAGAACGTCGGTGGCTACTACGTCGACATCCGCAACCTGGGCGCCGAGCGCACCCTGGTGCTGATGAACGGCAAGCGCCTGGGCGCGACCACCTCGGGCCTGCAGGACCTGAGCCAGATCCCGATGTCGGCCGTTGAGCGCATCGAGATCCTGAAGGACGGCGCATCCTCGATCTACGGTTCGGATGCCATCGCCGGCGTCGTGAACGTGATCACCCGCAAGAACTTCGACGGTGGCGAAGCCAACGTCTACGTCGGCCAGTACGGCAACGGCGACGGTGACAGCGAGCAGTACTCGATGACCCTGGGTGCCCGCGGCGAGCGCGGCAGCCTGACCCTGTCGGCCGAGTACTCCAAGCAGGATCCGGTGTGGGCCAAGGACCGCTGGTACAGCCGTGACGGCTCGCTGGGCCCGAACTCGACCTCGGCCAACTGGAGCCCGATCAGCCAGAACGGCAGCTGGTGCAACCCGACCCTGTACGACTGCGAAGACAGCCCGGTCTGGCAGACGCTGAACCCGGGTGGTGATCCGACCAACCCGAACGATTACCACACGATGACCCGTGATGAGTACTCGAACTCCAACGAGCAGATGACCCTGCTGACCGGCGTCAAGCGCAAGTCGGTCTACATCAACGGCACCTACGACTTCACCGATTCGATCAGCCTGAACACCGACCTGCTCTACAACGAGCGTCAGACGTTCCAGCAGATCGCCGGCTACCCGTACCAGTCGGGCTCGTTCGGCACCCCGCTGTCGGCTGACAGCGCCTTCAATCCGGTTGGCCAGGACGCTGATTTCCGCCGCCGCCTGTGGGAAGTGCCGCGTACCACCGAAAGCCAGCTGAAGACCCTGCGCTTCGCGCCGACCATCAGTGGCTACTTCGACGTTGCCGGCAAGACCTTCGATTGGGACGTCGGCGCCCTGTGGAACCGCAACGAGTCGATCAAGACCAACCGCGGCGACATGAGCCTGATCGCGGCCCAGCAGGCCCTCGGCCCGTCCTTCATCAACGCCAACGGCGTGGCACAGTGCGGTACCGCTGCCGATCCGATCGCGCTGGGTGACTGCCGCCCGTGGAACCCGCTGCTGCCGTACGGCGTGGACGGCCAGGGTTCGCTGGCTGACAAAGACCTGCAGGACTTCCTGTTCCCGACCTACACCACCCGTGGCGTCACCAAGACCACCAGCTTCACCGCCAACCTGGCCGGTTCCATCGTGACCCTGCCGGCCGGTGACCTGGGCTTCGCCATGGGCGTCGAACACCGCAAGGAAGAAGGCAGCTACGTGCCGGATGCCTTCGCGCAGTCGGGCCAGTCCACCGGCCTGGGCCAGAAGCCGACCCGCGGTGAGTACGATCTGAACGAGGTCTACCTCGAACTGAACGTGCCGCTGCTGGCTGACGTGCCGTTCGCCAAGGAACTGACCTTCAATGCTGCAACCCGTTACTCGGATTACAGCAACTTCGGCGGCACCACCAACAGCAAGTTCGGCCTGACCTGGCGTCCGGTCGAAGGCCTGCTGGTCCGTGCAACCCGCGCTGAAGGCTTCCGCGCTCCGACCATCAACGATCTGTACGGTGGCCTGAGCTCGAGCTTCGAGTCGTACATCGACCCGTGCGGTGTCACCGCTCCGGGCAGCGTCGCCGGCAATGCCGCCTGCGTCGCCGCTGGCGCGCCGGCCAACTACGTGCAGCTGGGCCAGGGCAACGTCCCGTGCTCGACCCTGCCGTGCCAGTCGGGTGACCAGTTCATCTCCGGTGCCAACCCGAACCTGAAGCCGGAAACCTCCAAGAGCACCACCGCTGGTATCGTGTGGAGCCCGCAGTGGGTGCAGGGCCTGGACCTGTCGCTGGATTGGTACAAGTACCAGATCAGCGACATGATCATCGCCGACAGCGTCGACCGCATCCTGCGTGACTGCTACGTGCTGGGCAATGCCTCGCGTTGCGAGAGCGTCGTGCGCGCCAGCGATGGCCACATCAGCGCCATCACATACGGCACCGCCAACCTCGGCAAGATGGAAACCGAAGGTTACGACCTGGGCGTCAAGTACCGTCTGCCGGAATTGGCCATCGGTCAGTTCTCGATCGACTGGCAGACCAGCTACACCGCCAAGTACGACGAAGCGGGCCAGAACAGCGCCGGTGATGCCATCACCATCGGTCGCGTCGGCGAAGCCGGCCTGTTCCGCGTGCGTTCGAACCTGGGCGTGAACTGGCAGTACGGCGATTTCGGTGTCAACTACACCGCCCGCTACTACTCCGGCATGAAGGAAAACTGCATCAGCCTGGCCGACGGCTGGTGTGATGCCCCGAACCACTACTCGAACGGCGAGAGCGATCCGCTGCGTCACACCGGTTCGAACACCTTCCACGACCTGCAGGTCAGCTACAAGGCTCCGTGGGACGCCACCATCGCCCTGGGCGCCAACAACGTGTTCGATCACAAGGGTCCGCTGATGTACTCGGCCCCGAACTCGGCGTTCGCCTACTACGGTGGTTTCGATGTGGGTCGCTTCCTGTACATGAAGTACACCCAGCGCTTCTGATCCATCGAAGCGTCGCACTACGCAGTAAAGGAGGGCGGACCGCAAGGTCCGCCCTCTTTCTTTGTGCGCTGGCCCTGTCGCGCACGAAAAAAGGGCAGGCCCTGCGGCCTGCCCTCGTGTTCTGCCGGCGCCGTGTGGCTCAGGCTTCGGTTGGCGCCAGCCCCATCAGGTTGTTGGCGTGCTCGCGCCACTGCGGCAGCTTGCTCAGCACGCCGGCACGCTGCAGGTACTCCTCGTCCACCGGTTCGCCGTTGACCAGCGCCAGTGCCACGTGCACCGCACCGGTCACCCAGAAGCTGCGGGTGTTGGCGCGCTGTGGCTGCAGGTGGAACGCCACCGCTTCGATGATCGGCATCGGCAGGCCCCACAGGCCCAGCAGGTAGGCGCCTGCCTCGGCGTGGCCGGGGCGCGGGTCGTCGGCCTGCGCCGGCTCGCAGCGCTCGTTGCGCACGCCCGGCAGCAGCAGGCCGATATCGGCCAGCAGAGCCGCGGTAGCACCCAGCTCGGCGCTGGATTCGGGCAGCAGGCGGGCGGCCAGGCGCGACGCCATCAGCGCACGCTGCTGCAGTGAATTGCGCTCGGCACCGGACAGCGTCGGCGCCGAGAACACCTCGCTGGCCAATACCAGGTCGCGCAACGTGGCCAGGCCCAGGCGGGTCACCGCCGTGCGCAGGTCGGCGATGGTGCGGCCCTGGCTGAAGAACGCGGAGTTGGACAGCTGCAGCACCTTGGCTGCGATCGCCGGGTCGGCGGCGACCAGCTTCGCCACGTCGCCACTGTCGGTGTCGTCATCGTGTTCCAGCGCCTGGGTCAGGCTCAGGTACAGGTGTGGCGGCGAGGGCAGCTTCTCGATGCGGCCGATGGCATCGCGCAGGCGTGGGCTGTCCAGCACCTCGCGCAGCTCTTCCAGGCTGGTCAGCGCTTCCAGCAGCACTTCCGGCGCCAGCGGCAGCGGCAGGAAGCGGTGGGCCACGCCGATCAGGCGCGCCGGCGGCGGCCGGTTGCCATGCTGGGCATCGACCAGCGCGATACGGATGGTTTCCGGTCGCAGCGTGCGGATCTGGCCCAGCAACGTCGTTGCGTTCAGATCGGGCAGCTGCGGGCAGACGATCACCGCATCCACGCCCTGCGCAGCCACCGCGGACATCGCGGTATGGCCATCGACGGCGGTCAGCGGCTGCCAGTCTTCCCCAAGATCGGCAATGAATTCGCTCAGCTCAGCCGGCAGGCTGTCTGAATCCCCAACAAGCAGAATACGCACGACACATTCCCCTGGCTGTCTCGACGGCGCGCGTCGATGACGTGTGAAGTGACGCAATTTACCTAATACGGTGCCAACAGTGATGGCCCGCAGTGTTGAAACGTGACCAGCATCGCTCCGGCGCCCTGCACCGGAGCGATCCTGTTCAGGCTCAGGCCTTGCTGTCGAGGTGGCGCTGATGCGCCTCGATCAGGATCTGCTTGGCCTCGGCCGCGCCGCCCCAACCATCCAGCTTGACCCACTTGCCCTTTTCCAGGTCCTTGTAGTGCTCGAAGAAGTGGCCGATGCGCTCCAGCCAGTGGCTGGACACCTGGGCGATGTCTTCGACGTGGGCGTAGCCGCTGAAGATCTTCGAGACCGGCACGGCCAGGATCTTCTCGTCGCTGCCTGCCTCATCGCTCATCTTCAGCACGCCGACCGGACGGCAGCGCACGACCGAACCGGGGACCAGCGGCAGCGGCAGCACCACCAGCACGTCGGCCGGGTCGCCATCACCACACAGGGTGCTCGGCACGTAGCCGTAGTTGCACGGGTAGCGCATCGGGGTCGACAGGATGCGGTCGACGAAGATCGCGCCGGTTTCCTTGTCCACTTCGTACTTCACCGGTTCCGAGTCCTTCGGGATCTCGATGATGACGTTGATTTCTTCCGGCGGGTTCTTGCCGGGCGAGACGAGTTCCAGACCCATGGTGTGCTCCAGGTGGGGGTGTAGACGGATAGCTCACCATTTTATGCCTTTGCCGGGCGCTGTGCAGGGTAGGGCAGCGCCGACCTTCGTAGTGGCCCTGGCCCGAGGGGCCAGGGCGGGGTTTACCGATGGGGCAGGCCGCAGGCCAGGCGCAGGCTGGTGGTCCATTCCCGAGGAGTGCCCGCATGACCTGGATGCGCTGCTGCGGCCTTGCCGCCCTGTTGTCAGTCACCCCGCCAGCCCTGGCCGGCACACACGTCGACCTGATCGACTACCCCTCCAGCGAGGCCAACTGGGACCGTGCCTACGACCTGGAGGCCGCGCTGGCCGCAGAGTTCTCCGCCGTGTGCGCCGATACCCTCTGCGAGGGCGATTACAGCAACTACCGGGTGATGCAGTTCCGCTGTGCCGTACTCGCACAGGCCGGTACCGTGCAGCGCTGTGCCTGGGTGGTGGCCGCCAGCGAACTGGCCGTGCAGGCCGGCACCGGCGGGATCGAGGTGGCTGACGGCCGCTGGGTCTGCGAGGTGGATCTGCGGCCAGGGGTGCCGGTGGAGTCCTTCCACGCGGCGCTTGCCGTCCCTGGCGGGCTGCAGGCGCCGCTGCCGGTGGCCGGGCGCAGCCTGTTTTCCGGCCTGTCCGACTGCCTGCAGGGGCCGGGGGTGCAGGGATGATGCGCACCGCACTGCGGCGGGTCGGCCTGCTGGCCTGCCTGGTCAGCCCGCCCGTCTTTGCCGGCGACCGCTACATCGATGCCCGCCTGCATCCAGACCCGACCAGCGGCTGGGAGCGCTTCGGCAGCATTGAACGTGCGCTCGTGGCCAGCTTCGATGATGTCTGTGGCGACACATTCTGCGAAGGCGAGTACTACAACCTGCAGCCCATGCGCCTGCGCTGCGCGGTGGAGCGGGCCAGTGGCCGGGTGGCCGGCTGCACGTGGACTTTCGTCGGCAGCAATACGACGGTGCTGGGGGATGGCCGCATCGAGGTCGACCTGCGCAGTTACGCCTGCACGCTGCCTGTGGCCGCAGGCACGCCGTTGGAGAGCCTGCTGCAGGCGCTGGAATCGGTCCCGCCGCGCGATGCCATCGATGTCCCGTTGCCAGGGACCACGACCAGTGTCTACGACGGCCTGACCGGCTGCCTGTGAGGAGCCCTGCCATACGCAAACGTGACTGATTCGCATTTGCGGAGTAGCATGCGCGCCGCCCCCGACTGTCCCGTCCTCCGCGCATGCCTTCCAATGCCGCCACCCTCACCGAACTGCTGATCCGCGAACGGCCGGCGCTGCTGCGCCGGGTGCAGCGCATCCTCGGCGGCGACAGTGGTGCCGAGGATGTGATCCAGGCGGTCTGGTTCAAGGCCCGTGGCGTCGACAACCAGCAGAGCATCGACAACCCGCGGGCCTACCTGTACCGCCTGGCCATCAACCTGGCCACCGATCATGGCCGCGAATCGACGCGCCGCAACCGTCTGCTGGCCGAACACTACCTGTGGCAGGAGGAGGACGAGGTGTCCACCGAAGACCAGGTGATGGCCCAGGACGAGTTGCAGCGCGTACTGGATGCGGCTGGCCATCTGCCGGAGCCGACCCGTACCATCTTCCGCCTCAACCGGCTGCAGGGCCTGACCCAGGTCGAGATCGCGCGCCGCCTCGGGGTATCGGTCACCACGGTGGAAAACCACGTGCGCAGCGCCCTCACCCGGCTGGCATGGGCGCGCGAGGGGCGATGATCGATCGCCCTTGGGGCCCGCGGCGCCACGAACGTCTTGATCCTTGCGCCGCGATGCGGTGCCGTCCTTTCCACCGCGCCTGACCGCGCCTGACTGCCAGCCGATGAGCCCGCACACTCCCCCCAGCGCCCGTGCAGATGACCCCGTGGCTGAACAGGCCCGGGCCTGGATCGTGTTTCTGGCCTCGGGCGAGCACAGCGATGCGCGCATGCAGGCCTTCGAGCAGTGGCTGGCCGAGCCTGTCCATCGCCGCGCCTTCGAACACGAACGGCGTCTGTGGCGCAGCCTCGGGCCATCGCCCTTGGCCCCCGCCACCGCAGTGGCGCCGTTGCCCGGAGTGGGGCGCCCACGTCGGCGCCGGCTGCGCTGGGCGGCCGCGGCCGCCGCCGTTGTGGCGCTGCTGGTGGCATGGCCGGATGCCTGGCTGCGCCTGCAGGCCGACCACCGCAGCAACTACCAGGTGCAGGCCGTGCAGTTGCCCGACGGCAGTCGCGCGGTGCTTGATGCCGACAGCGCCATCGCCGTGCACTTCGATGCACACGCGCGCCGCATCGAACTGCTGCGCGGCCGTGCCTGGTTCGAGGTGACGGCCGATGGGCAGCGACGCTTCAGCGTGGCCGCCGGCAACGGCGTGGTCGAAGACATCTCCACCGCGTTCACCGTGGCCCGCCTCGACGACACGGTGGAAACCGAAGTGGGGCAGGGCCGTGTGCGCGTGGCCAATCCGGTGGATGGCGGCTGGACCTACCTGCAGGTGGGGCAGCGCGCGAGCTACGGCGCGCACAGCGGCGTGACCCGCCTGGCCGACGTGGCGGCCGACCGCGTCGGCGCCTGGCGCCAGGGCGAGCTGCTGCTGGACGAAACCGCCGTGGCCGAGGCCGTGCAGGAAGTGGGACGCTATCGCCGTGGCCCGACCTTCGTGCGCGGGGATCTGTCGCGCCTGCCGGCGGTCAGCGCCGCGCTGCGCATCGACCAGCCGGAACAGGCACTGGATGCGCTGGCTGCGACCGCAGGCCTGCAGGTCACCCGTCTGCCGCTCGGCGTGGCCATCGTCCACCCGTAGATCCACGCCACGCGTGGATGAATTCACCTTGGGGTTCCGTCCACCCCATCCGTCTTACCCCACGAACGTACCCGCCGCCGCCACGTACGTCGTTGTGTCCGCGCCTGCGCGGATGACGCCGCGCCCGCGGCTCCGTTCCCCTCACAGGTTTCCCATGTCCGACTTCCGTCGTCCGGGCCGCGCACCGCGCCCGTCCCGTCTGTGCATCGCCCTGCTGGCCGCCGGCCTGGCCAGCACCGCCCCGACCGTCCTGGCCCAGTCCAGCGCGGCCGCCCCTGCCGCGCTGCTGCGCTTCGACATTCCCGCCCAGCCGCTGGATGCCGCGCTGCGCGCCTACATGCGCCAGTCCGGCGTGCAGGTGGCCTATCCGGCCACGCTCGGCAACGGTGTCACCTCGCAGGCGGTCAATGGCACGCTGTCGTCCAGTGATGCGCTGTCGCGCCTGCTGCAGGGCAGCGGCCTGGTCGCGCGTCGCGTCGGCAGCGATGCGGTGACCCTGGAAGCAGCGCCGGCCCAGGCTGGCAGCGGCGTCATCGTCACCGACACGCTCAGCGTGTCCGGCGAGCACATCGAAGGCGGTGCGGTCAGCGACGAAGCACGCCTGCTCGACACCTATCGCAGCGTCGGTTCGAGCACCACGATCAACCGCACCCAGCTGGAACGCTTCCGCGGCACCTCCAACGGCGACATCGTCAAGGGTGTTGCGGGCGTCACTGCCGGTGACCCACGCGTGGGCAATGGCTTCGACGTCAACATCCGCGGCATCCAGGGGCAGAGCCGCGTGCCGGTCATCATCGACGGCGGCCAGTCCAGCATGGACACCTACCGTGGTTACGCCGGCCAGTCGCAGCGCACCTACCTGGACCCGGACCTGATCTCGCGGCTGACCATCACCAAGGGCCCCAGCCTGCAGGCCAACGCGTCTGGTGGCATCGGCGGCGTAGTGGAAATGGAAACGCTGAACGTCGATGACGTGCTGCGCGAGGGCCGCGACGTCGGCGTGCGCGTGCGTGGCGGCCTCGCCAACGGCAGCGCCAACAACCTGCCAGGCTATGACGCCGCACCGCGCACCGACCGCAGCGCCACCGGCAGCCAGTTCTTCAACGTCGCTGCCGCCAGGCACTGGGACAGCTTCGATCTGGTTGCGGCTTACGCGTACCGCGACAACGGCAACTACTTCTCGGGCAAGCACGGTTACGACGATTTTCCGCAGACCCGTCGCACGCTGGCACCGCTGAACCCGCCCGATACCGAGGTGTTCAACACCTCCTCGCGCTCGAAGTCGGCACTGCTGAAGGGCACCTGGCGCATCGACGATGCACAGACCCTGGAGCTGGGCTACCGCCGCTACGAAGGCACCGCCGGCGAGATCATGGCCTCGCAGATCATCCGCGTGGACCGCGACCGGGTGCCGCAGTGGGATCCGGGCCACGTCGACATGGACAGCTACAGCGCGCGCTACCGCTTCAACCCGGACAGCGACAGGATCGACCTGCGCGTCAATGCCTGGTACACCGACACCGACAGCGTGATGTACAACAGCCTGACCGGCATCACCCCCTGGTACTACGACCGCCGCACCGAGTGGTACGACGCGCCCAGCTTCAGCGGCAACCCCGGCTACAAGGACGCCTACCGCAACCCGCTGCGGCAGAAGCGCTTCGGCCTGGATGCCAGCAACACCTCGGTCTTCGACACCGATGCCGGCCGCTTCACCCTGGATTACGGCCTGTCCTACAGCGATGAGGACATCGCCCCGGGCAGCTCCGCGCCGATCATGCACGACGACCTGGTCAACAACCGCTTCCTGCGCAATGCCGAGCGCAAGGAATACAGCGCCGTGGCGTCGCTGAAGTGGGCGCCGGACGAACATTGGGAAGTGCAGGCCGGTGGCCGCTGGAACCGCGTGGACGTGCACGATCGCAACCGCCTGGCCACCCCGGACCAGTACGAGGTGCAGGGCCAGTACCGCTACACCGAACTGCTCAACGGGGATCCGAGCCTGCCGGCATGGCGGGCCAAGCGCATCGCGCTGCTGAACTGGTACCCGGATGCCAATGGCGATTTCACCCAGGCCTCGCTGCTGGCCTCGCCCTACGAGCGTGGCACGGTGGCCGATATCACCGGCTGGAACTTCTACGACGCCGATGATGCCGAAGACCTGGAAGTGCCGGTCAGCTGGACCTGGTCCACGCCGATCCGTCGCCGCGACAGCGCGTTCTCGCCAACCGCCAGCGTCGCCTTCCGCTTCAGCGAAGACAGCATGGTCTACCTGAAGTACGCCGAAGGCACCAAGCTGCCGAGCCTGTTTGAAACCACCCTGGGCCTGTTCACCGCCGCCAAGCCGGTCTCCGAACTCAAGCCCGAGCGTGCGCGCAGCTGGGAACTGGGTGCCAGCACCATCCGCCACGACCTGTTCACCGCCGGCGACCGCCTGGCGCTGAAGCTTGCGTACTTCGATACCCGCATCGACGATCTGATCACCCGTGACTACCGCACGCTGTCGGCCGGCCTGATCCGCAACGTCGACCAGTTCAAGGTGTCGGGCCTGGAGTTCCAGTCCAGCTATGACAGCGGCAAGCTGTTCGCCGATCTGTCGGCGCACTACTACTTCAAGGCCAAGACCTGCGCGCCGGACATCGCCGCCGAGCGTCGTGCCTATGGCGTGCAGCGCAGGATCGAGGAGCTGGCCAACACGCCTGACTGCGTCGATGGTGGCTTCGAAGGTTCGTACTCGAACACGCAGAACCCGCCGCGCTACATGGTCAACCTGACCGTCGGCTCGCGTCTGTTCGACGAGCGGCTGACCTTCGGCACCCGCGTGGTCCACAACGCCGGGCCGATCAGCAAGCTGGACAAGGAATGGAACGTCGGCCTGTCGGCGATCCAGCAGCTGTACCGGCCGACCACCCTGGTGGACGTGTTCGCCAGCTGGAGCTTCAACGACCAGCTGTCGGTGGAAGCCAACGTCGACAACCTGACCGATCGCTACTACCTGGACCCGTTGGCCCTGGGCGTGATGCCGGCCCCGGGGCGCACCGCGCGCCTGGCGTTTACCTGGAAGTACTGACCGGTCATCCACGCATGGCGTGGATCTACTGGAAACGCCGGGCCATGCCCGGCGTTTCCAATCAAACGCTTACCGCCCGGTCGCCGCCTTCACCGCTTCCTCGTGCAGCGCTTCATTCAGCTCGTCCACCACCGTGCTCCAGGCCGCATCGGCCTGCAGCGATTCGGCCAGGAACTGCCGCTGTGCATCGTTCCAGTACGCTGCATCGGCCACTTCCACCCCGGTCGCCAGCTGGTGCCCGGCGATGAACCCGGCGATGGCCTCGGCGCTGGCATCCAGGCCCAGCTGCAGGAACAGGTTGGTCATGCTCGGTTCGGTGGTGATCATCGGAAACTGCCTGGCAGGGGAAAGGTAAGCTGCATTATCGACGCATGCCGCCTTGGGGGAAGCCCCTCGCGGTACGTCTCATCACCGACGCTTCCCCTGGCACTCCCCGATGACCGCGACAACTTCCCCCGACGACAGCCGCAGCGTGCGCCTGAAGGCCGCCACCCGTGACAGCCATGGCGCCCTCGACAAGCGCATCATGGCCGGCGACATCTTCGCCGACCGCGTCAACTTCGCCCGCTTCCTGCGCGTGCAGTACCGCTTCCACCGCAGCATCGACGCGCTGTACGCCAGCCCCGCGCTGGACGCACTGCTGCCGGCCCTGCATGAACGCCGTCGCCTGCAGCAGGTACGCAGCGATCTGCAGGACCTGGAACAGACCCTGCCGGGCCAGGACATCGCCCCGCTGGAGGCGGACCTGCCGCTGCCGGCCGCGCTGGGCTGGCTGTACGTGGCCGAAGGCTCCAACCTGGGCGGCACCGTGCTGTACAAGATGGCCGCCGCACTGGGCCTGGACCGTGATTTCGGTGCCCGCCACCTGGCCGCGCACCCCGATGGTGCTGCCCGTCACTGGCGCGAGTTCACCGCGGCGCTGGACGCGGTGCCGCTGTCGGCCGAGCAGGAACAGCAGGTGATCGATGCCGCCGATGCGGCCTTCCGCAGCGTGCACGGCCACGTCGAAGTGGAATTCGGCGCATGAGCGGCCACCGCTGATGCGCTGGCTCTGGTTCGCGCTGGGCTGGCTGATGGTCGGCCTGGGCGTGATCGGCGCGCTGCTGCCGGTGATGCCCACCACCATCTTCCTGATCCTGGCCGTGGGCTGCTTCGCGCGCAGCTCGCCGAAGTTCGAACAGCGTCTGCTGGCGCATCCGCGCTATGGCCGCTCGCTGCGCCTGTGGCGGGAGCAGGGTGCGGTATCGCGCAAGGGCAAGGCCTTCGCCAGCGCCGGCATGGCCGTGGGTTTCGCCCTGTTCTGCTTGGGCGCGCAGCCCTCCTGGCGCCTGCTGCTGGGCGTAGGCCTGTTCTTCGCGGCCAGTGCCGGCTATGTGCTGAGCCGGCCGGCGCCACGGCTTGATCCCACCCCGCTGGTGGATGTGGGCGATGCCGAACCGCGCGCGGCCCGCCGCCGTGGGTCTACTCCCGACGCTGATGGAACCCCCGACGATGCTGCCTGCTGAACTTGTGCCCCTGGCCACGCCCGCCCTGACGCCGTGGGGCATGTACCTGGCCGCCGACGTGGTGGTCAAAGCCGTGATGATCGCGCTGGCCGTTGCCTCGCTGGCCACCTGGACCGTGCTGCTGGCCAAGGGCTGGGAGCTGTCACGCCAGGCACGCGCGCTGCGTGCGGCACGCGCCCGGCTGCTGGAAACACCGAGCCTGCCCGCTGGCGATGTGGATGCCGCCCTCGCTGAAGGCACTGCGGCGGCGATGCTGCACGCGGCCCGCAGCGAACTGCGCCTGTCGCAGGATCTGCACAGCCGCGACGGCATCAAGGAACGCGTCGCCTCGCGCCTGGACCGGCTGGAACTGGAAACCGCACGCGTGCAGCGGCGTGGCATCGGCGTGCTCGCCAGCATCGGGGCGGTGGCGCCCTTCGTGGGCCTGTTCGGCACCGTGTGGGGCATCATGAACAGCTTCATCGGCATCGCCCACAGCAACACCACCAACCTGGCCGTGGTCGCACCCGGCATCGCCGAGGCGCTGCTGGCCACCGCGCTGGGCCTGGTTGCGGCGATTCCGGCAGTGCTGGTCTACAACCATTTCAGCCGCGTGCTGGCCGGCCTGCGTGGCCTGCTCGGCGATCTCTCGGCGGCCGTGCAGCAGCTGGTGTCGCGTGATCTGGACCGTGCCGCCACGCGTGCACCGGCCAGCGCCCTGCGTGCGGTGCATTGAATGGCGATCAGGACCGCATCCGACCGCGACGACACGCCGGAAGAAGCGCACGAGATCAATGTCACGCCCTTCATCGACGTGATGCTGGTGCTGCTGATCATCTTCATGGTGGCCGCACCGCTGGCCACCGTGTCGGTACCGGTGCAGCTGCCGGCCAGCAGCGCACAGGCCACGCCCAGCGAGCAGGCGCCGGTGTACGTGACCGTGCAGGCCGACCTGTCGCTGCGCGTGGGCGAACAGCCGGTGCCGCGCGACGGGCTGGGTGCCGCATTGCAGGCGGCGACGCACGGTGACGCCGAGCAGCGCATCTACCTGCGTGCCGACCAGCGCGTGCCCTATGGCGAACTGATGGCGACCCTGGATGCATTGCGTGCGGCGGGCTACCTGAAGGTGGCCCTGGTCGGCCTGGAGCAGGGAACGCAATGAGCACACTGCGGCGCTGGGCGACCAGCCTGGCGATCGTGCTGCTGGTGCACGCCGTGTTGATCAGCGGGGTGTGGTGGTGGCAGGCGCGCGCTGCACCGGTGGCTGCGGCGGCGCCGCCCGCTGCGCTGATGCTGGAACTGGCCCCGACCGTGCAGGCACCACCAGCACCGCCGCGCGCACTGCCGACCGGCCCGCTGCAGCAGGAGCAGCAGCGGCGCGAGACCGTGCGCGAACACGCGCCCGCGCCGAAAGTGCCGCCACAGCCGAAGGGCGAGGTGGCGCCAAAGCCGCAGGTGCCGGCCAGCACCGTACAGGACAGTGCGGACGCAACCGTTGAGCGCAGCACGGCACCGCCGGAGGTTCCCGCCGAAGCCGCCACGCGCTACGCGGCACAGCAGACCACCGCTGGCGAGCGCAGCCGTGCCGATGCCACCTGGCAGGGCCTGTTGCTGGGCCACCTGCAGCAGCACCGCCGCTACCCGCGCCAGTCCGAGCGGCTGCGCCAGCAGGGCGTGGTCTACGTGCGTTTTGCCGTGTACCGCGATGGGCGCGTATCCGGCCCCCGCATCGAGCGAGGCAGTGGCTTTGCCCTGCTGGACCAGGAAACCCTGGAGACCGTACAGCGCGCCAGCCCCGTGCCGGCGCCACCGGCCGAGGTGCCCGGCGACCCGGTGGAGGTGATGGTGCCGGTGGCGTTCTACCTGCGCGGACGCTGACCGCATCCACGCATGGCGTGGATCTGCTGCGGGGAAGCATCCCTGCGCCGCCGGGATCGACTACCATCGGCATGACCGTCAATGGATGACCGGAGGCTGCCATGACAACACGGACGTTGCGGATACTGGCCTGGTGCAGCGTGGTCTTCGCTGCAGGCGTGGCGTTTCTATCGTTTGCAGCCTTCACGCCTGCCGTCATCTTTGCCTGGCCGCTGCTGGTGTTTGCTGCGTTCTGCATCTGGCGCGGCGCGCGCCTGCCCGGCGTGCTCTGTGCGTGGCTGGCGTCGCTGGCCTTCATCTCCAGCCCACACAGCACCTATGACGGGTGGGACAAGCCCATCTACGTGTGCTGGGCAATTGCCGTGGTAGTGATTGTCGCCATGCGGTTGCGGAACCCCAGACCGTAGCGTCGAGCTTGCTCGACGCTACGGGGCGTGGATCCGACCCCCTACAGCAGCGGCACCAGCAGCAGCGCCACGATGTTGATGATCTTGATCAGCGGATTGATCGCCGGGCCGGCGGTGTCCTTGTACGGGTCGCCGACGGTGTCGCCGGTCACCGCGGCCTTGTGCGCCTCGCTGCCCTTGCCACCGAAGTGGCCATCTTCGATGTACTTCTTGGCGTTGTCCCAGGCACCGCCGCCGGTGGTCATCGAAATGGCCACGAACAGGCCAGTCACGATCGTACCGATCAACAGCCCGCCCAGTGCGCGCGGCCCCAGCAGCAGGCCGACCACCACCGGCACCGCTACGGGCAACAGTGACGGCACGATCATTTCGCGGATCGCCGAGCGGGTCAGCATGTCCACGGCCTTGTCGTACTGCGGCTTGCCGGTGCCCTGCATGATGCCGGGGATCTCGCGGAACTGGCGCCGCACTTCCTCCACCACCGCACCGGCCGCGCGGCCCACCGCTTCCATCGCCATCGCGCCGAACAGGTAGGGAATCAGGCCGCCGATCAGCAGGCCGATGATCACTGTGTGGTCACTGAGGTCGAAGCGGAATTCCTGGCCGGGGTTGGCCGCCTGAAGGTTGTGGGTGTAATCGGCGAACAGCACCAGTGCAGCCAGTGCAGCCGAGCCGATGGCATAGCCCTTGGTCACCGCCTTGGTGGTGTTGCCCACGGCATCCAGCGGGTCGGTGATGTCGCGGATGTCCGACGGCAGCTCGGCCATCTCGGCGATGCCACCGGCGTTGTCGGTGATCGGGCCGTACGCATCCAGGGCCACGATCATGCCGGCCATCGACAGCATCGCGGTGGCGGCGATGGCGATGCCGTACAGGCCGGCCAGCGCATACGCACCCCAGATTGCCGCACACACCGCCACCACCGGCAGCGCGGTGGACTTCATCGAGATGCCCAGGCCGGCGATGATGTTGGTGCCGTGGCCGGTGGTCGAGGCCTGCGCCACGTGCTGCACCGGCTTGTACTGGGTACCGGTGTAGTACTCGGTGATCCACACGATCAGGCCGGTCAGCACCAGGCCGATCAGCGCGCAGCCGTACAGCGCCAGCGGGCCGTGCACGTTGTCGTTCATCAGCCCGGTGGTGATGGGGTAGAACGCGATGGCCGCCAGCACGCCGGAGACGATCACGCCCTTGTACAGCGCACCCATGATCGAGCCGCCTGGCTTCACCTTCACGAACAACGCACCGATGATCGACGCGATGATCGACACCCCGCCCAGCACCAGCGGATACAGCACCGCATTGGCACCGGCTTCGCTCAGCATCAGGCTGCCCAGCAGCATCGTCGCGATGACCGTGACCGCATAGGTCTCGAACAGATCGGCCGCCATGCCGGCACAGTCGCCCACGTTGTCACCGACGTTGTCGGCGATCACCGCCGGGTTGCGCGGGTCGTCCTCGGGAATGCCAGCTTCCACCTTGCCCACCAGGTCGGCGCCGACGTCGGCGCCCTTGGTGAAGATGCCGCCGCCCAGACGCGCGAAGATCGAGATCAGCGAGGAACCGAAGGCCAGGCCGACCAGCGCGTGCAGCGCCTGTTCCATCGGCAGGCCCATGCGCAGCAGCAGCGTGTAGTAGCCGGCCACGCCCAGCAGGCCCAGGCCTACCACCAGCATGCCGGTGATCGCGCCACCGCGGAACGCCACGTCCATCGCCGCGCTGATGCCGTTGCGCGCAGCTTCGGCGGTGCGCACGTTGGCACGTACCGAGACGTTCATGCCGATGTAGCCGGCCGCGCCGGACAGCACCGCACCCACCGCGAAACCAATGGCCGTGTACCAGCTGAGGAACACGCCGACCAGCACGAACAGCACCACCCCGGCCACGCCGATGGTCAGGTACTGGCGGTTGAGATAGGCACGCGCGCCTTCCTGGATCGCGGTGGCGATCGCGGCCATGCGTTCATTCCCGGTGGGTTGGCGCAGGATCCAGCGCGCCGAGATGATCCCGTAGAGGATCGCGAGAATGGCGCAGCCCAGCGCCAGTGACAGCCCATGACGTTCCAGCATCAGACCCCTCCGCAGAATGGATGGTGAGCATCCAGTGGCGATGAACGGCACCACGAGGGGGACGACGGGTTGCAGCCTGTAACCAACCCGTGCCGACCGGAACGGTCGTCCGACGTATGGCGGTGTTCAGCATTCCCTGGTGGCCGCAGTATGCGTCCCGGCCCTTGTAGAGTCGAGCCGCGCCGCATGACCCGTGGGCGCCCTCCAGATGAACGCATCGCCATGCGCGCGGAGCCCGCGGCCGGTCCATGGGCATGCTTTGAGAGCCACAGACCCTTTGCACCCCGTTAAGCCACGCTCTGCAAGCCTGCGCACAGTCCTGACGGAGATTCCCCCATGCGCCTGTCCCTGCTGATGCTTGCGGCCCTGGTCCCGGCCCTGCCGGCGCTGGCCGCGGAAACCCCCGAACTGCAGCGCGCTGTGGGCGCACCACAGGCAGCAGGCGCGGTGCATACGCTGCGGCAGATTCCCGAGGCCTGTGCACGTCTGGAAGGCGTGTTCACCGGCCAGGCCGCCGAGCCGTACCGCTTCTCCGCCGTGCGTACCAGCGAGCAGTGCCAGCCGCGCGCCCGCTTCGTTGATTACGCCAAGGCGCAGCCCAGTGCCGACAAGGGCTGGAAGCTCAACGACGTGATCCGCGTGCCCAATGCCGCCTGCCCGGCGCAGCAGGCGGTGGTGCGGGTGTGGCGCCTGCCGGTCAACAGCACCCAGGCACTGGATGGCCAGGGCCAGTCGCGCATCTATCTGGAAGACGCAAAGAAGCAGGCGGCCGCCGGCAGGATTCCGCAGGTGACGATGTTCGCCGCGCAGCTGCAGGTGGAAGGCAAGGCCTGCAACTGATGCAGGTAGGTGCCGACCGCTGGTCGGCACGTGATGCCACATCCACGCATGGCGTGGATCTACTGGAGCCTGCCTGGGTCGGCAGGCTCCGGTGCAGCGGTCAGTTGCCGCGGCAGTCCTTCAGCCACAGCACGCGGCCGATCTGGTCGTAGCTCTCGACCACACCGGTCAGGGTTACCTTCTCGCGCGGCCGCAGGGACAGCGCGTAGGCGGTCTGGTTGGCGGCGAACGCGCAGGAGATGGCCACGCGCTCGAAATCGATGCTGCCATCGCTGGGCAGGTCGAAGGTGGTGTTGTAGGTGCCGCCGCTCTTCAGCACCGAGGCGATGCGACCGGAAATGACGTAGGTCTTGCCCTTGTAGCGGGGTTCGATTGCGGCGGGGTTGTCCTTGTTCTGGTTGCGCAGCTGGAAGCCGAACCGGTCGGCGGCAATGGTCACCGCCGATGCCTGCGGCGCGGCCTTGGCCGCCTGGTCACCGGCCTTGCCCGGCTTGACCTGGTTGAGCAGCTTGCACATCTCGGTACGCATGCCGTCAGCCGGGGCGATGGCGCCCTTGTTGACCTTCACCACCATGGCAACGGTGCCCTGGCCGCCTTCGGACGTGGCGCTGATGATCATCGGGATCGGCTTGTGCGCCATGCTCTCCGGTTCTTCGATCAGCATCGAGCCGCCTTCGATGTCCTCGCTCAGCACATCCATGTTGGCGTTCTTGGCGATGACCCGCATCTGGCCGATCGCGCTGGCCACGCTCAGGTCCGGGTGGCTGACCGACGAAGTGAAGGTGGTGCCGGTGAAGGGATTGCCCTTCTTCTGGAAATTGGCTTCGCAGGTCGCGGCGAACGCGGGTGCGGCGGCCGTGCACAGCAGCACGGCGAGGAAGGTCTGGCGCTTCATGGATACAGTCCTTGTGGTGTGGCACTACGCGCCCGCAGCAGCGGGCGACAGACGGGTTGGCACGCATCGGCCCCTTGCCCCGGGCCGGCCCCCGATTGTGGGCCGCTTCGCAGGCCGCTGCAATCACCGCCCAAAAAGGGGACGGAGGGGATTAAGTCGCAATGCGCCACTGCCGGGCCAGACAGGGGACGACGGGGAATGCGACTTGATCCCCTCCGTCCCCTTTTTCGCGTCAGCCCTCGAAAGCGGGCAGTTTCTGCTTCACGGCGATGTTCTTCAGGGTCACGTACTTCGGCAGGCCGTCAGTGCCGTAGGGCAGGGGGGCTTCGCCCTTGATCAGCGGCGACAGGTACGCACGTGCCTTGGCGGTGATGCCGAAGCCGTCGCGGCGGATGAAGCCGGCCGGCATCTTCTTTTCGTGGTTGGCGATCTTCGCCAGCGGCGCGGCCTCGATCTTCCAGCGGTAGGGCGCATCGCTGCTGCGCACGATCACCGGCATCACCCCGTTCTGGCCCTTCAGCGCCAGCTGCACGGCGGCCTTGCCCACCGCCTGCGCCTGTTCCCAGTCGGTTTTGCTGGCCAGGTGCCGGGCCGAACGCTGCAGGTAGTCAGGCAGGGCCCAGTGCACCTTCAGGCCCAGCTGGTCCTTGACCCGGCCGGCAAGGTGCGCGGCCACGCCGCCCAGCTGCGAATGGCCAAAGGAATCCTTGCCGCCACCGGCATCGGCGACGAAGCGGCCATCGGCGGTGGCGATGCCTTCGGAGGCCACCACCACGCAGTAGCCGACGCGCTCGACCACGGCCTTGACCTTGGCCAGGAAGGTGGTTTCGTCATAGGCGCGCTCGGGAAGCAGGATGATGTGCGGGGCATCGTCCTCGCCATTGCCGGCCAGGCCGGCGGCAGCGGCCAGCCAGCCGGCGTGGCGGCCCATCGCCTCGTAGATGAAGACGCGGGTGGAGGTCTCGGCCATCGCCGCCACGTCCAGCGCTGCTTCGCGCACGGAAACGGCGGTGTACTTGGCTGCCGAACCGAAGCCCGGGCAGGTGTCGGTCACCGCCAGGTCGTTGTCGATGGTCTTGGGCACGCCGATGCAGGTCAGGTCGTAGCCGGACGCCTTGGCCAGCAGCGACACCTTCAGCGCGGTATCGGCCGAGTCGTTGCCGCCGTTGTAGAGGAACCAGCGCACATCGTGTGCGCGCAGCACCTCCAGCAGGCGGTCGTATCGGGCACGGTCGGCCTCCAGCGATTTCAGCTTGACCCGGCACGAACCGAAGGCGCCGCCCGGGGTGTGGGCCAGGGCGCGGATGGCGGCGGCACTCTCCCTGCTGGTATCGATCAGCTCCTCGCGCAGAGCGCCGAGGATGCCGTTGCGGGCGGCCAGGACCTTGATGCCCTTGGCCCGGGCCTGCTCGATGACCGCCGCTGCGGTGGCGTTGATCACCGCGGTGACGCCGCCAGACTGGGCGTAGAGGAGGGTACCGTTGCGCATTCTTCTACCTGCTCTGGGAGGGGGACATTGCAGTGACATTACCCGGATGCGCTAAAGTGGCGCTATTGCGGTGCAGCGATACCGGTCCGTCCGGGGCGCGAACCTTCTTTGTTTTCAACACGTTGGAGTCAGGTCAATGCGATTGGTTCTGTTGGGACCGCCCGGTTCGGGCAAGGGGACGCAGGCGACGCGCCTGAAGGAAAAGCTGGGCATCGCCCATATTTCGACCGGTGACATGCTGCGCGCGGAAATCGCCGCGGGCTCGGAGCTGGGCAAGCAGGCCAAGGCGGTGATGGATGCCGGCAACCTGGTGTCCGATGACATCCTGCTGGGCATGCTGGAGTCGCGCCTGACCCAGGCCGATGTCGCCAAGGGCTTCATCCTGGACGGCTACCCGCGCAATGTGGCCCAGGCCAATGCGATGGACGGTCTGCTGGCCAAGATCGGCCAGCCGCTGGACGCCGTGGTGCAGCTGGACGTGGCCACCGAACTGCTGGTCGAGCGCATCGCCGGCCGCGCGCAGGAACAGGGCCGCGCCGATGACAACCCCGAAGCGGTGCGCCAGCGCCTGCAGGTCTACAACGACCAGACCGCCCCGGTGGTCGACTTCTACGCCGGCCGTGGCACCCTGGCCCGCGTCGATGGCGTCGGTGAGCTGGACGAGATCGAAGCCCGCATCCTGGCGGCGATCAAGGGTTGATGGCGGTCGGCCGGCCGCGCGCCGGCCACCGTGGTTGTACAACGAAACAGGCCTGATCCTTGCGGACCAGGCCTGTTTCGTTTCATAGGTGCCAGCGATGAGCTTGCTCAGGGCTCCGCAGCATGAGCTCCCTTGGGGATGGCCTCTTGGGGAGTAGGACCGGTTCGGGTACTACGGCTGGCATGCTGAATTGTGTACGGGTTCACATACCTGCGCTATCAGGATTTCCCTGACAGCCGATTGGAGTTTTCTCACAAGCGGTGTAGGACTTGTCTGACCCGGCAGCCGACAATGGCCCTATACAGCTGTGATCGGTCACAATCCCCGGTCATGAGCAGCGTACATATCCTTGCAATCGCCGGCACCTTCATGGGGGGCGTGGCCGCCCTGGCGCGGGAACTGGGCCATACGGTCAGTGGCAGCGACCAGGCCATCTATCCGCCGATGTCCACCCAGCTGGAGCAGCTGGGCATTGTTCTGGACCAGGGCTACCGCGCCGACAGCGTGCCGCCGGGCACGGCCGAGGTGGTGATCGGCAACGCCCTGTCGCGCGGCAACGCCGCCGTGGAAGCCGTGCTCGATGCCGGGCAGCGCTACATCTCCGGCGCGCAGTGGCTGTCCGAGCAGGTCCTGCCGGGGCGCGATACCCTGGCCGTGGCCGGCACCCATGGCAAGACCACCACCACCACCATCCTCACCTGGCTGCTGGAAAGCGCGGGGCGCTCGCCGGGCTTCCTGATCGGCGGCGTGGCCGAGGATTTCGGCGTCTCCGCGCGCCTGGGCCAGGGCCGCGAGTTCGTGGTCGAGGCCGATGAGTACGACACCGCCTTCTTCGACAAGCGCAGCAAATTCGTGCACTACCGGCCGCTGGTGGCCATCCTCAACAACCTCGAATACGACCACGCCGACATCTTCCCGGATGTGGAAGCCATCGAGCGCCAGTTCCATCATCTGGTACGCACGGTGCCCGCGCGTGGCCGGCTGATCGTCAACGGCGAGGACGCGCACCTGGCCAAGGTGCTGCAGATGGGCTGCTGGACCCCGGTCGAGCGCTTCGGCTTCGACCCTGCGCTGGAATGGCATGCCGAGCTGCTGGCCGCCGATGGCAGCGCCTTCCGCGTGCATCACCGCGGACAGGCGCTGGGCGATGTGCACTGGGCGCTGCTGGGCCGCCACAACGTGCTCAATGGCTTGGCCGCACTGGCTGCAGCGCATGCGGTGGGTGTGGCCCCGGCCGAGGTGATTCCGGCGCTGGCGCGCTTCCGCAGCGTCAAGCGCCGCATGGAAGTGATCGGCAGCCATGACGGCATCACCGTCTACGATGATTTCGCCCACCACCCCACCGCGATCGCAACCACGCTGGAAGGTCTGCGTGCCAAGGTCGGCGACGCGCGCATCGTGGTGGCGATGGAGCCGCGCAGCAACTCGATGCGGCTGGGGGCACACGCCCAGGCGCTGGCACCGTCGCTGGCATTGGCCGACGAAGTGGTGTTCCTGCACAGGCCGGAGCTGGCCTGGGATGCCGCGGCGGTGATCGCCGCCGTGCGTGGCCAGGCCCATGCGGTGCCCGATACCGATGCGCTGCTGGCGCAGCTGCAGTCCAGCGTGCGCAGCGGTGACCACGTGGTGTTCATGTCCAACGGTGGCTTCGACGGCGCGCCGCGCCGCTTCCTCGCCGCCCTTCAGGCGCGATGAGTACCGACGTTTCGCTGCCGCTGTTTCCGCTGCACACCGCGCTGGTACCCGGTGCCGCGGTCGGCCTGCGGGTGTTCGAGCGTCGCTACCTGGATCTGGTGCGTGACACAGGGCGCAGTGGTGAGGGCTTCGGTGTCTGCCTGATCCTGGAAGGGCAGGAAGTGGGCGAACCGGCTACACCGGCGGCCTTCGGCGTGCAGGTGCGCATCGAAGATTTCGATGTCGGCGCCGACGGTGTACTGCAGCTGCGCCTGCGTGGCACGCGTCGTTTCCATGTCGAGCGTACCCGCGTGCGTGACAACGGCCTGGTCGTGGCCGACGTGCGCTGGTGCGAGGAAGACCCCGATGACGAACTCAAGCCGCAGCACGCGCTGCTGGCCACGGTGCTGGGGCACATCATCGAACAGGCCGGCGAGGCCTACGCGCCGGCCAACCCGGCACTGCTGGACCAGGCCAGCTGGGTCGGCTGGCGTCTGGCCGAACTGCTGCCGCTGGCCGAGCAGCAGCGCCTGCAGCTGCTGCAGATGGATGATCCGCACCAGCGCTTGCAGCAGTTGCTGGGCTGGATGCCGTAAGGGCCGGAACGGAGCCTGTAGCTGCCAACCTTGGTTGGCAGCCGTTTGCGCGAAGCGCCAACCAAGGTTGGCGTCTACCAGAGCGTGACCGCATCCATCACGGCTGTGTCTTCAACCGCAGCACCGGCAATCCGGTTTCGGCATGCACGTCCTCGTGCTGCGGCATGCCCTGCACGGCGTCCTTCACGGCATTGAACGCGGGGTCGATGCCGCGCACCGGGTGCCACATGCCGATCCACTCGAAGTGGCGTTCGTAACGCACCGTCTGCGCACTGCCCAGCCACAGCGGCACATTGCCCGGCTGCAGCTGGGCCGGGGCAGGCCACAGGCGCAGCACGTAGCGCTCATCCGGCTTTGCCCCCTGGCGCACCATCAGCAGCGCTTCCACGCGCGTGTCCAGAGTGGCCGGCAGCACCGGCAGTTCATCGGCGCCGGTGTTCTTGTCCAGCATCAGCAGGGCTTCTTCCCAGCCAGCCTGCGCCTGCACGGTCCAGCCGCGCGCTTCCAGCTGCGCCTGCAGCGGTGCCAGCGGGCCGGCCACCTGCACATCCAGCGGCCAGCGCTGGTCATCGTCGAACTCGTTGCGGCGCGCCGGCAGCGTGGCCCAGTCGTGCTGCTGCCACCAGGCCTGCATGTCCAAGGCCACCGCGGCCGGCAGGGTCGGTTCGAAGCGCTCCAGCTTCACCGGGATGTTGCGCGGCGCGTACCACATCGCCGCCACCGCGAAGACACCGTAGAACAGCCACGCCACCGGCTTCACCCAGAACGAGCGGTTGAAGCGGCGGCGATAGGCGATGCCCAGCACCAGCAGCCAGAACGTGCCGAACAGCATGCCGCCGACCACGTCGCTGAGCCAGTGCGCACCCAGGTACAGGCGCGAGAAACCGATCAGGCTGACCACGATGCCCGACACCAGGTACGGCCAGACGCGGGTACGGCCGGGCATTTCGCGGGCGATCAGCACTGCGAAGAAGCCGAAGGTGATCGTGGCCATGGTCACCGACACCGACGGGAAGCCGAAGCCGCTGCTGGCATCGACCGGGCGCACCACGTCCACGGTGGCGCCCAGCAGCTTGGTCAGGGCCAGGCCGAAGGCCAGCGCGGCCAGCCAGTGCGCGGCGGCCATCCAGCGCCGGCGCCACACCAGGTAGGCCATGGCTGCGGCGGTGGCGGGCATCAGCACCTGCCACGCGCCCAGCGAGGCCAGCGCTGCCATCGGGTAGTCGGCCAGCGGGTTGCGTAGGGCCAGCATGGCCTGGTGCACCAGCAGGTCGATGGCCAGTGGCTCACCATGGGCCACCACCACGGTCAGCAGCGCGAACCAGCCCCAACCCAGCAACAGCAGCATCAGCGCGAGCATCGCCAGCGGCACCGATTCGCGGCGCTTCGGGTCAAGCACGCCCACCGTGTAGCGGCCCAGCGTGGGGTGGCGGTTGGACCAGTCCAGCAGGCGCGCCAGCCAGTGGTCCATGCGCGCGGCCGACCAGCGGTAGCCGTACAGCACGATGGCCCAGACCAGGCCGAGGATGACCACCAGCAGGCCGACCACCACCACCAGGCGCCCGGCGACCGCAGCGACGGCATCATAGGCCTCGCCGAGGATCCAGCCCGGGGCCAGGAACAGCACCGCCCACGACAGGCTGGCGATGCCGCTGGCCTGCACGTAGCGGCTGGCCGGCATCTTCAGCATGCCGGCGATGGCGGGCACGAACGGCCGGATGGCGCCGACATAGCGCGCGATCAGGATGCTCTTGAAGGCATTGCGGCGGAACAGGTTCTCGCCGCGGTCCAGCAGCTGCGGGTAGCGGCTGAAGGGCCACACCCCGCGCAGGCGGTCGCCCCAGCGGCGGCCGATCCAGTAACTGATGCCATCACCGGCAAACGCACCCAGCGCCGCCGCCGCCACGGCATACGGCCCGGAGATCTGCCCCAGGCCGATGAACACGCCCACCGCGAACAGCAGCGGCAGTGCCGGCACGATGGCGCCGAGAATGATGACCGCATCGCAGAAGGCGATCAGAAAAATAACCGCGCCCGCCAACACGGGATGGGCGGCAATCCACGCGAGGGTGGCGTCAATCCATGAAGAGTCCATTGCCCGATTATAGAGGCGTGAAGGTGACTGGTTCCCAGCGGCTTGGTGACCGTTTGCAACCAGCGCCATCGCCTAGAATGGGCGCATGCCGCACTCGAACGACGCTCCAACGCATGCCCTGAAGGCCGACAGCTTCGGCCGCATCCTGCTTGTGCAGGGGCCGCAGGGCCCCTTCGTACGCCGTGACCTGGGCGCAACGCCGCTGTGGCTGCGCGTGCCGGCGTGGTGGCTGGCACGCCGCGAGGCGCGCGCGCTGCGGCACATCCACGGCATGGCCGACGTGCCGCAGCTGCTGGACTGGGATGGCCGCCACCTCGACCGCAGCTTCATGGCCGGCGATGCCATGTACCAGCGTCCGCCGCGAGGTGATCTGGCCTGGTTCCGTGCGGCGCGTCGCCTGCTGCAGCAGCTTCACCGGCGCGGCGTGGCCCACAACGACCTGGCCAAGGAAGCCAACTGGGTGGTCACCGAGGACGGCCGCCCGGCGCTGATCGATTTCCAGCTGGCGGTGATCGGCAACCCGCGTTCGCGCTGGATGCGTCTGCTGGCCCGCGAAGACCTGCGCCACCTGCTCAAGCACAAGCGCATGTACTGCCGCGAGTCGCTCACCCCGGTGGAGAAGCGCGTGCTCAAGCGCACCTCCTGGGTGCGCGAGCTGTGGTTCGCCACCGGCAAGCCGGTTTACCGCTTCGTCACCCGCCGCATCCTGCATTGGGAAGACAACGAGGGGCAGGGGCCGAAGCCGTGACCGCCGCGCAGGTGGTGACCGCGCCGCCGAGTGCGGCCAGCGTGCTGCGCGCGCAGCTGCCCGGCGCCAGCTTCGTGCACGCCTGCCAGGCCCGCACCCGGCGCAACGGCCGCAGCGCGCTGCAGGCCTACCGCGATATGGCCGCGACCATTCCCGGCTGGTTCGATGGTTTGATGGCGCTGCGCAACCGCGGCATGCGCCTGCTCGGCATGAAGGATCTGGGCTCGTTGCGTGCGGTGCAGGACACTGCGGCACCGCGACCAGGCCAGCGGCTGGGCATCTTCACCCTGCAGTCGCTGGATGAGGACGCCATCGTGCTGGAAGACAACGACCGCCACCTGCGCGTGCAGCTGGCCCTGCAGTGGCAGGGCGACGTGCTGGAGGTGGCTACGGTGGTGCATACCCACAACGCGTTTGGTCGGGCATACATGCTGCCGGTGGCGCCGGTGCACCGGATGATCGTGCCGCATCTGCTGAAGAGGCAGGTGCAGGCGTACCGCCGAAAGCCCGGTGGTTCGGTAGAGTCGAGCTTGTTCGACTGAGGTGTCAGGAGCAGTCGAGCAAGCTCGATTCTACGGCAGGTGCCACGTCTTGCGTGTCGCCAGGCCATGCCTGGCAGGCGCGCAACGTTCCGGCATCACGGCGCCGCTGGCACCACCTGCTGGCCGATGAAGTTGCGCTTGCCATCGAAGTCATAGCCGATCTGCAACTGGCCGACATCCGGGCAGGCGTGGCAGTCGCGCAGCGGCGTGCGGTACAGCAGGCGGATGCCGCCGCCATCGAGCGGCGCAGTGCCTGCTGCCTGCGCGGGTGCGAACGGGGTGGCCTGCGGGTGCGCGGCCAGCACGGCCTGCACGCCCGGGTCGGCGCGCAGGGTGTCGTCCAGCTGCACGGCGTCGACATCGATGCGCTTGCCACCGGCATCCACCAGGCGCGTGCCTTCGTTGGTGTTGGCGCGGAACGGGTATTCCACCGTGGCCACGCCCAGGCCGTCGTGTTCATGCCATGCGGTGACGTAGGCCAGCTCGCCGCCGCTGGACAGCTGCTCGGCAGCAGCCACGGCATCGGCGCTGGCGCCGGCGGACTTCATCGTCTCGGCGAGGCAGTCGCGCGTTGCGCTGTTTTCGCCCTGGCGGCATGCGTTGAGGTCGCCATCCCACACCACCGACTCGCTCCAGCGCAGTGACCCATCGGCGGCCTTGTTGGCGGCAGGCGCATCGCTTGTGGCGGGTCCGGTGCCGGGTTCCGGCGAGCGGCCCTGGCAGGCGGTGAGCAGGGCCAGGCCCAGGGCAGGCAGCAGCAGACGGGAACGGCGCATGGCGGGTACCTCGTGCGTGTGACCGGGGCACCAGTATCGTCAACGCGCGGTGAACCCGGCGTCGGCGCGGCATACTAGCGGCTCATTGCATACGCTGGAGTGTGGAACGTGGGCAGTCTGCAGGGCAAAACCCTTTTCATCACCGGTGCCTCGCGCGGCATCGGCCTGGCCATCGCACTGCGCGCCGCGCGCGATGGGGCCAATGTGGCCATCGCCGCGAAGTCGTCGGTGCCCAACCCGAAGCTGCCCGGTACCATCCACAGCGCGGCTGAAGCAGTGAATGCGGCCGGTGGGCAGGGCCTGGCACTGAAGTGCGACATCCGCGAAGAGGACCAGGTAAACGCCGCCGTGGCGGCCACGGTCGATACCTTCGGTGGCATCGACATCCTCATCAACAACGCCAGCGCGATCTGGCTGCGCGGTGCGCTGGATACGCCGATGAAGCGGTTCGACCTGATGCAGCAGGTCAATTCGCGAGGGAGTTTCCTGTGCGCGCAGGCCTGCCTGCCGTATCTGCTGCAGGCGCCCAACCCGCACATCCTGACCCTGGCCCCGCCGCCCAGCCTGGAACCCAAATGGTGGGGCCCGCATACCGGCTACACGCTGGCCAAGATGGGCATGAGCTTCGTCACTCTGGGGCTGGCTGCGGAGTTCGGCCCGCAGGGCGTGGCGGTCAACGCGCTGTGGCCGCGCACGGTCATCGCCACCGATGCGATCAACATGATTCCCGGCGTGGATGCGGCCGGCTGCCGCACCCCGCAGATCATGGCCGACGCCGCGCACGCCGTGCTGGTGCGCGAGGCCGCCGGTTTCCACGGCCGCTTCCTCATCGACGACGAGGTGCTGGCCGAAGCGGGGGTGACCGATCTGTCCGGGTATGCGGTGGACGCGTCGCGACCGCTGCTGCCGGATCTGTTCCTGGATTGATCGGCGGCGTGTGCTTCTGAGGCAGTGGTCAAGGATGGCCACCGCCCGGTTTGGGTAGAATGCGGGGCTGGAACCGTTTTCATCACCCTCTCCAACAAGGAAGTTTCCCGATGCGACCGATGCTTCGTGCGGCCACCCTGGCTGCCTCGCTGTCCCTCGTCCTGGCCGCCTGTGGTGGCAAGCCCGCAGCCCCGGCCGATGCCGCCGACACTGCCGGCAAGGGCGGGACGGCCGCCGTCGACACCGACAGCGACCAGGCCCTGATGGGCAAGCTCAACAGCTACATAGAGTGCTACAACGAGGTGGACCGCAGGATCCATTCGGGCATCGGCCCGTACACTGTCTGGATGAAGGACCCCAAGGCCGGCCCGACCGGCCGCGAGGAACGCCCGATCGGTCCGCCGGACCTGACCGCCGGTGACCTCAAGCTCTGCGACAAGGCACTGCCCGAAGCCATCGCCGCGCAGCCGTCGCTGCCCGAGCTGGACAAGGCTGCGCAGGGCTACCTGGATGCACTGCATGCACTGCAGCCGATCACCCACGAAGCGGCCGACTACTACCAGCGCGACGACTACGAAGACGATGGCTTCGCGCGCGGCAAGGCGCTGCACGCGCCGTTGATGTCTGCATTCGGCACCTTCGTCGAGGCCAGCGGTGTGTTCAGCGATGCGCTGGATGTCGCGAACGACCGCCTGCAGGATTCGCAGCTGGCCAAGGTGGAAGCGCAGGAAGGCCGTACCCGCACTTTCTACCGTCTGGCCATCATGCGCGACGCCAAGGCGCTGATGGACCTGATGGCCGAAGACAGCTTCGATGTGGCCGAGGCGCGGCGGCGCCTGGATGCGTTCAATGCGATCGCCGACGAGGCCCACGCCAAGGTGGCCGAGCAGGAGCCGGGCAAGCTGGACTGGAACAGCTTCGAGCGCACCGCCGAGGATTTCCGCCGCGAGGGCAAGGAGCGCCTGAAGCGGGTTGAACAGAAGACCCCGTACAGCGATTTCGAGCGGCGCATGCTCAATACCACCATGGCCCCGCAGGGCTCGCCGGGCAAGCTGATGCAGGCATACAACTCGCTGGTCTTCCAGAGCAACCGCCAATAAGGTGGCCTACTGTTTTTTGTAAGCAAGGAACTGAATTGAACGCTTCTGTACGTGTACTGCCGGTGCTGCTGCTCGGCGCCGTGGCCGGCCTGGCCGGCTGCAACAAGTCCACCGGCCTGTCGCTGGCTGATCCCAGCCTGGCCAAGGTCAATGCCTACATCGAGTGCTACAACGGTGTGGAGCAGCCCATCCACGAGGGCTTCGAGACCTACACCGGCTGGATCAAGGATGTCGAGGCCGGCCCGACCGGCAAGGAAGCGCAGCCGCGTTCGCCGGGCAAGGTGCTGTCACATCGCGTGGAGTACTGCGGCCAGCCGCTGACCGACGCGCTGGCGATGACGCCGGCGATGCCGATGGATGCGCCGGTGCGCGACTACCAGCAGGCATTCCAGGCCTTGTACGCGAAGATCGAGCAGGCCGATGGCTACTTCAGTCGCGAGGAATTCCGCCGCGATGGTGGCGAAGGCATGCGCAGCCAGCACGCACCGCTGATGCAGGCGTACGCGGCCTTCTTCAAGGCCAGCGACGCACTGGACGTGGCGCTGGAAAAGAACGAGGAAGACCGCCGTGCCGCGCAGCTGAAGCAGATCGAAGAGAGCGAGGGCCGCTCGCCGGCGTACTACCACCTGCGTTTGGTCGGCGACGGCAAGCAGCTTGCGGTCGCCTTCCAGGATGAAAAGCCGGACGTCGCCGCGCTGCGCACGCGACTGGCGGATTACGAGGCACTGGTAAAGGAAATGCAGGCCGCCGGCATCGGCAAGGACGACCCGATGTGGGGCCATGTGCAGCGCTCGGCCGAGATGCTGATCCGCAAGGCCGGCCGTGGCATCGAGCGCATCGAGCAGGGCAAGCCGATCAGCGCCGAAGGCCTGGCCGCCGAGCGCAAGGCTTCGGGCAGCTGGCTCACCTCGGCCCCGGAAGGCGCGCAGTCGGACATCCTGGATGCGTACAACGACCTGGTGACCACCAGCAACCGCATGCGCTGACGGGTACCGAATCTGGTGGGTGCGGACCGTTGGTCCGCACTGTGCAGTGCTCTCATCCACGCATGGCGTGGATCTACTGGTTCTGGACGGCGTGGATCTACGTGTTGAAGGTGTCCGGCAGGGCACTGCCGCACCTGCGGCAATGGCGCGCGTCGGGTTCGTGGCCTTCCAGCCCGCACTGCGGGCAGCCACGCGCATCCCGGCGCGCCGCCATCTCGGCATCGCGCATGGTGTTGGCCAGTTCGGCGGTGTAGATGCCGGTGGGCACGGCGATGATGCTGTAACCGATCAGGATCAGCACCGAGGTGACGAAGCGGCCGAGCACGGTCTGCGGCACGATGTCGCCGAAACCGACCGTGGCCATGGTCACCACCGCCCAGTACATGCTGGCCGGGATGTTGCTGAACCCATGCGCCGGGCCCTCGATGATGTACATCAGGGTGCCGGCGATGATCGTGATGGTGATGACGGTGAACAGGAACAGCAGGATCTTGCGCCGGCTGCGCCACAGCGACTGCAGCAGGATGCCGCTTTCCTCGATGTAGCGGGTCAGCTTGAGGATGCGGAACACCCGCAGGATGCGCAGTGCGCGCACCACCAGCAGGCTCTGCGCGCCGGGGATGAACAGCGACAGATAGGCCGGCAGGATCGACAGCAGGTCGATGATGCCCCAGATGCTGACCGCGTAGCGCAGCGGCCGCTTCACCACCGCCAGCCGCAGCAGGTACTCGATGGTGAACAGGGCGGTGAAGCCCCATTCGATGACGTACAGCCAGTCCGACCACGCCACGTGCAGGTGCTGCACGCTGTCGATCATCACCACCAGGATGCTGGCGATGATGGCCACCACCAGGATCAGGTCGAAATTGCGCGACGGCCGGGTGTCGTGGCGGTAGATGATGTCGAACCAGGTCCGGCGCCAGCCGGAAGCGGTGGCGGGGTTCAGCTGGGGGGCGGAAAACGGGCGCATCCGCACATTGTGCCGCAGGGGCTGGGGGGCGAGAATGGGCGTTCCCGAAACCAGCCCATTGCCATGACCGCCGTTACCGATCCGTTGATCTCCCTGTCGCACTACTACCTGCCGGTGTACAAGCCCCGCCAGGTGGTGCTGGAGCGAGGCCAGGGCGCCCGCGTATGGGACAGCCAGGGCCGCGAGTTCATCGACCTGGCCGCCGGCATCGCCGTGTGCGGCCTGGGCCATAACGACCCGGATCTGGTGGCCGCGCTGGTCGAGCAGGCCGGCAAGCTGTGGCACACCAGCAACGTCTTCTACAGCGCGCCGCCGCTGCACCTGGCCGAGGAGCTGGTGAAGGCCAGCCGCTTCGCCGAGCGCGTGTTCCTGTGCAACTCCGGCGCCGAAGCCAACGAAGTGGCGATCAAGATGGTCCGCAAGTGGGCCTCCAGCAAGGGACGCCCGGCTGACAAGCGCGTCATCATCACCTTCCGCGGCAGCTTCCACGGCCGCACGATGGGCGCAGTGACCGCCACCGCCCAGCCGAAGTACCAGGAAGGCTACGAGCCGCTGCCCGGTGGCTTCCGCTACATCGATTTCAACGATGAGGTGCAGCTGGAAACCGCGATGGCTGCCGGCGACGTAGCCGCCGTCATGCTCGAGCCGGTGCAGGGCGAGGGCGGCGTGATGCCGGCCAAGTCCGGTTTCCTCAAGCGCGTGCGCGAGCTGTGCGACCAGCACGATGCCCTGCTGGTGCTGGACGAGATCCAGGCCGGCATGGGCCGCACCGGCACCCTGTTCGCGCACTGGCAGGATGACGTGGTACCGGACATGGTCACCCTGGCCAAGGCCCTGGGCGGCGGTTTCCCGATCGGCGCGATGCTGGCCGGCCCGAAGGTGGCCGAGACCATGCAGTTTGGCGCCCATGGCACCACTTTCGGTGGCAACCCGCTGGCCGCAGCCGTGGCCCGCGTGGCCCTGCGCAAGCTGGCCTCGCCGGAGATCGCCGCCAACGTCAGCCGCCAGTCGAAGGCGCTGCGCGATGGCTTTGACCGCATCAGTGCGGAGTTCGGCGTGTTCAGTGGCGTGCGGGGCCGCGGCCTGATGCTGGGCGCGGTACTTAGCCCGGCCTTCGCCGGCCAGGCCGGTGCCATCCTCGACCATGCCGCCGACCAGGGCCTGCTGACCTTGCAGGCCGGCCCGGACGTGCTGCGCTTCGTGCCGTCGCTGAACATCACCGACGAAGAAGTGGCCGAAGGCCTCAAGCGCCTGCACGCGGCAATTGCCGCGTTCGTCGCCGCGCGCTGACCCCGCTGCTGCCGAACCCCTGTAGAGCCGAGCCCATGCTCGGCTGCTGCACGCAAGCCGAGCGTGGGCTCGGCTCTACAGGATTGCGTAACGCTTCAACACCTTCCCCAACCCACGCCCGTCACGCACGGTTTCGGCATGCAGGCCGGCCGCACGCGCGCCGCGCACGTTGACGAACAGGTCATCGACGAACAGGGTGTGGCGCGCCTCGACATCCAGCCGCTGCAGGGCACGCTTGAACAGGGCAGGGTCCGGCTTGCGCCCGCCGAGCATGCCGCTGCAGAGCACGCGCGGCTGCAGGCGGTTGTGCAGCCCCGGCAGAAGGATGGGCAGTACCTGCGCCATCAACGGGCCATTGTTGGTCAGCACGCCCAGCGGCAGGCGTTCATCGATGGCCAGCAGGCGCTGTACCACGGCAAGCTGGGGCCGGCAGGCGGCAACGCGGGCAGCAAGCCACGTCGTTGCATCCACGTGGGTCTGCAGCGCCTCGCTCAACTGGTCCAGATAGGCGGCGGTATCCAGTTCCCCGGCGTCATAGGCGATTTCCAGGCCACTGTCGAACAGTGCCGCCTGCACCTGCGCGCTGCTGCGCTGCAGGGCATGGGCCAGGTGCATGACGCGTTGCGGTCGCTGGTAGTGCAGCAGCACGCCATCGACATCCAGCAGCAGTAGACGTATCTCCATGTGCACAGCATGCCCGATCCTGCGCACCGCGTGCGACAGACGGTCGCAGCCGGTGGCGCATGGTCCTGCCTAGAATGTTCGTTGAACCTGCAGGAGACGCAACGATGAAGGCTTGGATGGTGGCAGTGGGACTGGGTGCGCTGATGCTGGCGCCGTCGGCGATGGCACGCGTATGTGCGGTGAGCATCGACAGCACGGACCAGATGAGCTTCAGCACGCGCCAGATCAAGGTGGCTGCCGACTGCAGCGAAGTGGACCTGACCCTGCGCCACACCGGCAAGCTGGCGGCCACGGCGATGGGCCACAACTGGGTGCTGACCCGCACGGCCGACTACCAGCCGGTAGCGATGGCCGGCATGCGCATGACCCTGGCCGACAGCTACCTGCCCAAGGCCGACAAGCGCGTGCTGGCGCACACCAGGGTGATCGGCGGCGGCGAAACCGCGCGCGTGCGTTTCTCGACCAAGGGCCTGCAGAAGGGCGGCGATTACACCTTCTTCTGCTCGTTCCCCGGCCACTTCGCGATGATGAAGGGCAGCTTCGTCTTCGGTTGATGCCCTTTGTAGAGTCGAGCCATGCTCAACTGCACGGGTGCCAACCAAGGTTGGCACCTACCAAGGCAATGCCGGGCGTGGGCTCAGCCCTTGGCTGCCTTGAAGGCGATGCGGGCGGCGGCCAGGGTGGCCTCGATCACGGCATCGTCGTGCGCGCTGGACATGAAGCCAGCCTCGTAGGCCGACGGCGCCAGGAACACGCCCTGTTCCAGCATCGCGTGGAAGAAGCGGTTGAACGCCGGGATGTCACAGGCGGTGGCCTGTGCATAGGTCTCCACCTTTTCGCTGGTGAAGAACAGGCCGAACATCGCGCCCACGCGGGTGGTGGTCACGGCCACGCCGGCTTCGGCGGCGGCCGCTTCCAGGCCCTCGCACAGGCGCGCGGTGCGTGCGGCCAGGTCGTCGTGGAAGCCCGGCTGCGAGACCAGTTCCAGCATCGCCAGGCCGGCGGCCATCGCCACCGGGTTGCCGCTCAGCGTGCCGGCCTGGTAGATCGGGCCGGCCGGGGCGATCTGCTGCATCAGGTCGCGGCGACCACCGTAGGCACCCACCGGCATGCCACCGCCGATGATCTTGCCGAAGGTGCTCAGGTCCGGGGTGATGCCGTAGTGCGCCTGCGCGCCGCCCAGGGCCACGCGGAAGCCGGTCATCACTTCATCGAAGATCAGCAGCGCGCCGTACTGCGTGCACAGCGCGCGCAGGTGCTGCAGGTAGCCGTCGCGCGGCGGGATGCAGTTGGCGTTGCCCACCACCGGTTCGATGATCAGGCCGGCGATGTCGTCACCCTGCTGTTCGAACAGCGCCGTGGCCGCTTCGAAATCGTTGTAGGGCAGGGTCAGGGTCAGCTCGCTCAGGCCGGCCGGGACGCCCGGCGAGGTCGGCACGCCCAGGGTCAGCATGCCGCTGCCGGCCTTGACCAGGAACGAGTCGCCGTGGCCGTGGTAGCAGCCTTCGAACTTGACGATGCGGTTGCGCCCGGTGGCGCCACGGGCCAGGCGGATGGCCGACAGCGTGGCCTCGGTGCCCGAATTGACCATGCGCACCATCTCGCACGAGGGCACCAGGCGGGTGATGGTCTCGGCCATGGTCACCTCGGCCGCGCAGGGCGCGCCGAAGGACAGACCGTTGTCGATGGCCTTCTTCACCGCCTGGCGCACCGCCGGGTGGTTGTGGCCGACGATCATCGGGCCCCAGGAACCGACGTAGTCGATGTAGCGGTTGCCGTCGACGTCGTACAGGTAGGCGCCATCGGCGCGTTCGACGAAGAACGGCTCGCCGCCGACGGACTTGAACGCGCGCACCGGCGAATTGACGCCACCCGGCAGCAGCTGCTGGGCGCGGGAGAACAGGGCGTGGGACTGGTCGTGGTTCATGGGGCTTTCCTGGGTGTTACGCGAACTGGGCGAGGAAGGCGCGTTGGGTCGCGACCGGGTCCTGCGCGGCGTAGATGCCACTGACCACGGCCACCAGGTCGGCGCCGGCATCGATGATGGGAAAGACATTGTCCGGCGTCAGGCCGCCGATCGCCACCCGCGGCACGCCCAGTGCGGCGCTTTGCCGCAGCAGGTCGGTATGGGCGCGGCTGCTGGTGATCTTGGTGGTGGTGGGGAAGAAGGCGCCGAAGGCCACGTAGCTGGCGCCGGCAGCGACGGCCTTTTCTGCATTGGCCAGCTGGTCGTAGCAGGAGGCGCCGATGATGGCGTCCGGACCGAGCAGGGCGCGCGCGCTGGGAATGTCGCCGTCGGTGCCGCCCAGGTGTACGCCGGCTGCGCCCACGGTCTGCGCCAGCACGGGGTCGTCATTGATGATGAGCGGCACGCCGTGGGCGGCGCACAGCGCCTGCAGGGCCGTGGCCTGTTCCAGGCGAAGCGCGTCGCTGGCGGTCTTGTTGCGGTACTGCAGCCAGGTGGCGCCGGCGGCCAGCAGCGGTGCCGTGCGCGCCAGCAGGCGTGCGGTATCGGGTTCATCCGGGGTGATCAGGTAGACGCCGCGGGGCGCCGGAGAAGCAGGAGTCATTGATGGCTACCGGTGAGTGGGCCGCGATGGGACAATGGCAGCCCGTGAATCCAGCCCTGATTATCCGATGAGCGACGCCACCCCCACCACCTTGCGTACCTGGATGTGCGTGGTCTGCGGCTTCATCTACCGCGAAGCGGACGGGCTGCCCGAAGAGGGCATCGCCCCCGGCACGCGCTGGGAGGACATTCCCGAGACCTGGACCTGCCCCGACTGCGGGGTGACCAAGGACGATTTCGAGATGGTCGAAATCGATTGACTGCAGGGGCCGCCGGGCATGGCCCGGCGCTGCCTGCAGGTGCGGACCGTTGGTCCGCACACCGGTAAATCAGTGCAGTCGCGGCATCGGCCCGCCGAGGTCGATCAGCTTCTCGCGCAGCCACTGCGCATCACTGGCCTCGGGGTTGCGGCGCAGGTACTGACCCAGGTCGTGGCGGGCGCCGGCCAGATAATCCAGCTGCAGGTAGGCCAGGCCACGGTCGCGCAGGGCATCGTCCTGTTCCGGGGCCAGCTTCAGCAGGCGGTCGGCGCTGCGCGCAGCGCGGTCCCACTCGCTGGCTTCGGCATACACGCCGTGCAGGTTGCGCAGCATGCGGATGAGGATCGCGCGGGTCGGTGCGGGGTCGAGGATCTGCGCCAGCACCTGGTCGTCCGGGGCCTGCCCGCCGAGGTGTGACTTGGCGCGCTCGCGCAGTTCGTCTACGTCCAGCGGGCGGCCGCCATTGAACGGGTCCATCACCAGCACGCCGTCGTCCACCGGCAGGCGCACCAGGAAGTGGCCGGGGAAGGACACGCCGTCCAGCGGAATACCCAGGCGCCGGGCGACTTCCATCTGCACCAGGGCCAGCGAGATCGGGTTGCCCAGCCGCCGCTCGAACACCTGGTTGAGGTAGCTGTTGCGCGGGTCGTAGTACTCCTGGTGGTCGCCGCTGTAGCCCAGTTCGTCGAACAGGTGGCGGTTGACCGCGGCCATCTTCAGCGGCCAGCGCTCGATGGTGTCCACTTCCGCGCGCAGGTGGTCGACATGGCTCTGCACCAGCGCGTCGTACACGCCGGGCTGCAGGTCGGGGTATTCATCGCGCGCGATGAGCAACGCGGTCGGCAGCAGTGGCAGCGCCTCGTCATCGACGTCGGCCAGTGCATCCCAGTCGGGGAGTGTGATCCGGTCCTGCATGGCCACAGACTGGAGGCAATCGCAGGCGGTTTCAAGCGGTGTGGCGTGAATTCCGCCTGTTGTTGTTCCGCCATCCACGCATGGCGTGGATCTACCGTGTCGACCAAGGTCGACACCTACCAGCAGCACAAGGAATCTGTCAGAGGCGGGGCGGTGTGGGCTTGCAGGACCGCAGGCGCCATGGATGGCGCCTACGAGCCCCCAAGGATGGGTTTACGGCGTGTCCTGCAAGCCCGCAGCGCCCCGCCATCCCTCGGCAGCCCAGCTTTTGCCGTTGATGTTGATTCGGCGGGTGCCGGGCGCAGCCCGGCCACCCCTTATTTTTCGATGCCCGGGCCGAAGGTCAGCGGGGTGCCGTCCTTCAGCTTCAGCTTCTCGGCCTGGCCGGCGTTGAGCTCCAGCACGTAACGCGCCGGGCCGCCGCTGGGGTAGGGCGGGCACATGTCGCCGGCCGAGCAGGGCGGCACGTCGCGCTGCTGGCTGACCAGCCTGCGCTCGCTGTCGAAGTACAGGATGTCCAGCGCGATCTTGGTGTTCTTCATCCAGTATGCCTGCATTTCCTCGCGGTCGTGGATGAAGAGCATGCCGTTGTCGGCCGGCATCTGGTCGCGGAACATCAGCCCGCGGGCGCGGGTTTCATCATTGGTGGCCAGCTCCACCTGGTAACGGGCGCCATCCAGCTCCACCCAGTGGCGGGCGGCATCGGTGGCGCAGCCGGTCAGGGCCAGCAGGGGGAGGATCAGCAGCGAACGCAGCGACATGGTCGGTGTCCTTGGCAGGGAATCAGAGCACGATGGGCGGTTCGCCGCCGACGATCACCACGTCGGCGCGACGGCGTGCGAACAGGCCGACGCAGACCACGCCCGGCAGCTGGTTGAGCTCGCGCTCCAGCTTTTCCGGATCGGTGATCTCCAGGTTGTGGATGTCCAGGATCTGGTTGCCGTTGTCGGTCACCACGCCCTCGCGCCAGGTCGGCTGGCCGCCGGTCATGTCGCGGATCTGGCGGGCCACCAGGCTGCGCGCCATCGGGATCACTTCCACCGGCAGCGGGAACCTGCCCAGCACCGGCACCTGCTTGCTCGGGTCGACGATGCAGACGAAGCGCTCGCTGGCCTCGGCGATGATCTTCTCGCGGGTCAGCGCGGCGCCACCGCCCTTGATCAGGCACTTGTTGGCATCGCACTCATCGGCGCCGTCCACGTACAGCGACAGGCTGCCGGCGTGGTTCAGTTCGATCACGTCAATGCCGTGCTGCTTCAGGCGGGCGGTGCTCTGCTCGGAACTGGACACCGCGCCCTTGATGCGGTGCTGGATGCGGGCCAGGGCATCGATGAAATAGGCAACGGTGGAACCGGTGCCGACGCCGACGATCATGCCGTCTTCGACGTATTCGATGGCTTTCTCGGCGGCCAGGCGCTTGGCTTCGGACATGGGAGGACTCTCAGGCAGGGAATCAGGATTTCTTTTCAAGCGACAGCAGCAGCTTCCACTGCGCGGCCGTCACCGGGAACACCGACAGGCGGTTGCCCTTGGCAACCAGCGGAAAGCCCTCGCCGAGTTCGTCGGCGTGCAGCTTGATCTCGTCCAGCGCGATCACCTGCTTCAGCTTGCGCTCGAAACCCACGTCCACCAGCATCCAGCGCGGGTTCTCGCGCGTGCTCTTGGGGTCGTGGTAATCGGATTTCGGGTCGAACTGGGTGTCGTCCGGGTAGGCCGCGCTGGCCACCGTGGCCAGGCCGACGATGCCCGGCACCTTGGTATTGGAGTGGTAGAACAGGATGCCGTCGCCGACCTGCATGCCGTCGCGCATGAAGTTGCGCGCCTGGTAGTTGCGTACCCCGTTCCAGGGCTCGACCTTCACCTTGGCCAGGTCATCGATGGAAAAAGCGTCCGGTTCGGACTTCATCAGCCAATAGCGCTTGCGGGCGGTCATGCGTTCACGGGGGCAGCGGAGGGGAACAGGGTGCCGTCTTCGGTGCAGATCGCATCCACCGGCACGTCCCACGACGCCACCGGCAAGGACTCGACCTGCTGCACCGCGAACGCAGCACCGACCAGCCAGGGCGGCGCCGGCCGGTCGTGGCGGAAGGCGAAGCTGCGATCATACCAGCCGCCCCCCATGCCCAGCCGCCGGCACTGCGCATCGAAGCCGACCAGCGGCGTCACCACCAGGGCCATCTGCGCCGGTTCCAGAGTGTCTTCCAGCGCCACGTCCGGTTCGGGAATGCCGTAGCGGTTGCTGGTCAGCGGCTGGCCGGGGCGCCACGGCGCGAAGCGCAGCACCTCGCCGGCCAGTACCGGCAGGCAGTAGGTGAGGTCTTCGGGCAGCTGCAGCTGCCAGCGGTGCAGGGCGATCTCGCCATCCAGCGCCCAGTAGCCGGCCACCGGCCCGGTGCGCGGCGCGAAGGGCAGGGCGAGCAGGGCATCGGCCAGCGCGTCGGCGGCGGCGATGCGGGCGGGCGCGGAAAGATCGCGGCGGCGTTGCCGCAGGTCGTGGCGCAGGGCCTGGCGCGGGTCAGTCATGGCAGCATGCGGCGGGAAACAGCCGTCATTGTGCCGGAAAGAACAAGGGCGACGCCCGAAGACGCCGCCCTTGCTGGAATATTGCATTCTCCGCAATGTCGATGCATGCGAAACGACCTTGAACCCGGGGGCTCAAGTGGGAACGCTGGAGAACCATCGGGCTTCCCGCTACAAGGCGGACCTGCACTCCCGGCGCTGTCGCGCTCCCGGTGTCGTTCTTAAGGGACAAGGCGAATGTTTGCACATGCCGTCGAGTACCGCAGAGAACGCGTGGCCATTATAGCCAGCGAGCACGATCTGGATAGGCCGTTCGTCGGCAACAGTACGTGCCAATTCAGCTATGAAAAAAGGGGACGGAGGGGATTAAGACGTTTCCTGCACGCCAAGCTGAAAACGTCTTAATCCCCTCCGTCCCCTTTTTTCAGGTGCTGCTGTCGATCGCCCGGTCCAGGCGACGGTTCAGGTCAGCCAGTGTCTGCTGCAGCGCCACCGCCTGGCGGGCGTTCTCATCGCGCAGCAGCTGCAGTTCGTGGGCCAGGTTCAGTGCGGCCAGCACCGCCACGCGGTCGACTGCCGCCATCCGGTTGCTGCCACGGATCTCGCGCATGCGCGCATCCAGCAGGCGCGCGGCGGCCATCAGGCTGTCGCGTTCATCGCCACCCACGCCCACCGTGTATTCACGGTCGAGGATGCGGACACTGACCGGTTCGGCGCTCATGTGTGCTGCTCCAGGGATTTGAGCCGGCTGATCATCGCTTCCACCCGCGAGCGGGCCTGCTCGTTCTTGGCCAGCAGCGTCGAACGCTCGCTCACCAGCTGTTCCTGCTGGTGGCGCAGGCTGCGGTTCTCCTCGGCCAGGCGCTGGTTGCGTTCAAGCAACGCTTCCACGCGGGCGGCGAAGGCCTGCAGCTGGGCAAGGGGGTCGGCGGGTTCCATGCCGCACGATAGGCAAGCCGGGCAAGGGCGGTCAAGCCTTGCCGCAGCAGGGCCGGGCTGCCACGGGGAGAAGCCGGTTGGGTTGCTACACTACCGGGCTCACGGGCGCGCGCGTGCGCGCCCGGGGTTTCCCTTACGAACGAGCCGCACGATGACCGAACTTCCCTCCGTCGACGACGTTTCCCGCGCCAGCCAGGAACTGGGCCTGGGGGCCACCGCTGCCGAGCTGCATGGCGGCCTGTGCGGCTGGCTGGCCGCCGGCGGCGCCCCCGGCAATGACTGGCCGGCACGCGTGCTGGCCGACGACAACCTGGCCCCGGTGCCGGACGGCAGTGCGCTGGCGCAGCTGCTGGAGGCCACCATCAAGCAGCTGGAAGACCGCGACTTCGCCTTCGAACTGCTGCTGACCGACAACGACGAGGTGGCCGCGCAGGCCGACGCGATGTTCGCCTGGACGCGCAGCTTCCTCGGTGGCTTCGGCCTGGGCAGCGGCGGCCGCCGCCCGGCCCTGTCCGAGGAGGGCGAGGAAGCGCTCACCGACATGGCCAGCCTGGCCCGTGCCTCCAGCGAGGATTTCGAGGCCGGCGGCGAGGATGACGATGAAGCCCTGTCCGAGATCGAGGAGTTCATCCGCGTAGCGGTCCTGCTGCTGCACGGCGATGTGGTCCTGGCCGCGCGCCACCGCCAGCGCCTGAACTGATGGACATCAAGCAGCGCACCGGCATCGCCGCCGGCGAGTACAAGCGTCGCCGCCGCCAGCTGATGGACATGGCCGGCGAAGACGCGATCCTGGTGCTGCCGGCCGCATCGGAGAAGGTGCGCAGCCTGGATACGCATTACCCGTACCGGCAGGATTCGGATTTCCAGTACCTCAGCGGCTTCCCCGAACCCGAAGCGGTGCTGGTGCTGATTCCCGGCCGCCGGCACGGCGAGGCCATCCTGTTCTGCCGCGAGCGCGATGCCGAGCGCGAGGCGTGGGATGGCAGCCGCGCCGGACAGGAAGGTGCCGTGTCGCAGTACGGCATGGACGATGCCTACCCCATCGATGATCTGGATGACATCCTGCCAGGCCTGCTGGAAGGGCGCTCGCGCGTCTACTACCACTTCGGCCGCGACGCGGACTTCGACCTGAAGCTGATTGGCTGGGTCAACCGCGTGCGTTCGCAGGTCCGCCACGGTGCGCAGCCGCCGCATGAGTTCCTGGAACTGGGGCACCTGCTGCACGAGCAGCGCCTGTTCAAATCCGGTGCGGAAGTGGCGCTGATGCACCACGCCGCGCAGATCAGCGTGCGTGCGCACCTGGCCGCGATGCGGGCGGCGAAGGCGGGCATCCACGAGTACGAACTGCAGGCCGAGCTGGAGCGCGTGTTCCGTGCCAGCGATGCGGTTCCGGCCTACAGCAGCATCGTCGGTGCCGGCCGCAACGGCTGCATCCTGCATTACCGCGACAACAACGCGCGTTCGCGCGATGGCGAACTGGTCCTGATCGATGCCGGTGCCGAGTACCGCGGCTACGCCAGCGACATCACCCGCACGTTCCCGGTCAATGGCCGTTTCAGTGCCGAGCAGCGCGCGCTGCATGATCTGGTGGGTGAGGCGCAGGCAGCAGCGCTTGTGCAGGCCAAGCCTGGCGTGGCCTACGAGACCGGTCATCTGGCGGCAGTGCAGACCCTCACCGAAGGCCTGCTGCGGCTGGGCCTGCTGAAGGGCACGCTGGAAAAGAATCTGGCCGAGGGCCTGTACCAGCGCTTCTACCGGCACAAGACCGGGCACTGGATCGGCCTGGATGTGCACGACGTGGGCGACTATCGACTGGCGGGCGATTCGCGCCTGCTGGAGTCGGGCATGGCCTTCACCATCGAGCCGGGCCTGTACATCGGCGCGGATGACACGACGGTGGAACCGCGCTGGCGCGGCATCGGTATCCGTACCGAAGATGACGTGCTGATCACCGACGATGGCCATCGGGTACTGACCGAAGGGCTGGCGCGCAGTGCGGACGAGATCGAAGCGGTGATGGCGGGGTAAGGGTTGCTTGGCAGGGCTTGCAGCCCTGCACCTGCTGAAACAACGGCAGCGGCCAAAGCCTGCATTCCGTGGGATGGCGGGGCGGTGTGGGTGGTTAGGACACGCCGTAAACCCATCCCTGGGGGCTCGATGGCGCCATCCATGGCGCCAACGGTCCTGCCCACCCACACCGCCCCGCCTCTTACAGATTCCGCGCGCTGTTGGTAACGGCGATGCGCGGCTTTGGGTAGGTGTCGACCTTGGTCGACACGATTTTTCTGTCAGAAATCGAATGAATTCATCCACGCATGGCGTGGATCTACTGGTGTGCGCGGCTGTGGGTGGGTGCCGACCGTTGGTCGGCACATCTGCCAGCTATCGAATGAATTCATCCACGCATGGCGTGGATCTACTGGTAGGTGTCGACCTTGGTCGGCACAGAGCGAGCGCAGCGAGCGACCCGCTTTTGATTTTCTTTTTCTTTTCCGTGGCTGGCCGCGCACGGAAACTGTCAGAGGTGGGGCGGGGTGGGTTCGCGGCCAAGCCCCCAAGGACGGGTTAACGGCGTCCCCCGCGAACCCACCCCGCCCCGCCAAGCACAGCATTTTGAGTTCAGCGCCCAGCCACGAGGGGCTCAGCCGTTGGCCGCCGCAAACACCGGGCGCGTCAGGTTGTCCGCTTCGCCCTCGGTGCACAGCACTTCGTCTTCGATGCGGATGCCGCCATACGGGCGGAAGAAGTCCACGCGATCCCAGTTGACTGCATCGCCATGGCCGGCCGCCTTCACTTCATCCAGCAGCATGTCGATGAAGTACAGGCCCGGTTCGATGGTCACCACCATGCCCGGTTCCAGCACGCGGGTCAGGCGCAGGTAGGGATGGCCGGCCGGGCGCTCGATGCGGCCGCCTTCCTCGCTGGCCGCGAAACCAGCCACGTCGTGCACCTGCAGGCCGATCAGGTGGCCGATGCCGTGCGGGAAGAACGCGGCGCTGACGCCGGTTTCCAGCGCGGTCTGCGGCGAGACCTTGATGACGCCGAAGTCCTTCAGCACGCCCATCAGTGAAAGATGCGCGTCCACGTGCAGCTGCCTGTAATCGAAGCCGGCACGCACCGCCGCGCACATCTGCTGCTGGGCGGCATCCACGGCCTCGATCATCGCGGCGAATTCGTCGTGGCCCTTGGCCGCGTAGGTACGGGTGATGTCGCTGGCGTAGCCATGCGCGCTGGCACCGGCATCGATCAGGAAGCTGCGCAGCGGCTGCGGTGCGGTGCGGCCCAGTTCGGTGTAATGCAGCACCGCGGCGTGTTCGTTCAGCGCAACGATGTTGCCGTACGGCAGCTCGTTGGCATCCTGGCCCACGGCCTGGCAGTAGGCCATGTGGATGTTGAACTCATCGGCGCCGTTGCGGAACGCCGCCTCGGCGGCACGATGGCCGCGCACGCCCAGCACCTGCGCCTGGCGCATCAGCGCGATTTCATAAGGCGTCTTGCAGGCGCGGTGCCATTCCAGATGGTTTACCACCGGCGCCGGGTTGTTCGGCACGTAGGCACCCAGCGCGCTCTGCGGCTCGCCCAGGATCGCGCAGCGCGAGGGGTCGGACGGCAGCAGGGCCAGCGCCTCTTCCGGCTTGCGGATGATGTGGATGTCGAAGTGTTCCACCCACCAGCCGCTGGGAGCGTCCGGCACCACGTGCCAGTAATCGAACGGCTGGTGGAAGATCACAGCCGGACGCTTGCCCGGGGTGAACACCACCCAGCTGTTGGGCACGCGGGTGAGCGGCAGCCAGGCCTTGAACTGCGGGTTCACCGCGTACGGGTAGTCGCGATCGTCGAACACCTGGTAGTGCAGGGTGCCGCTGGGCACCACCAGATGGTCGAAGCCGCCGCGGGCCAGCGCCTGTTCGGCGCGTCGGCACAGCACGGCCAGGTGGTCGGAATACAGGGCGGCAGGGTCTTGCTGGATCATTGCAGCGGCTCGACACGGAAAACGGCCCTAGATTCTGCCGCATACTGCAGAAAACCGCTGTGCAGGAACCGGCACTCAGCCTGCCGTAACCGGTGCCTCGTCGCTGTCCTCGCCGATCCAGGCGCGCAGCAGCTGCCGATGCTCGCGCGACAGGGTCAGGAAGCGGAACCCGGCCCAGCTCTGGCCCGGGGCATGCGCCGGTTCGCTCCACAGCAGGTGCACGCCCACATCGATCGCTTCGCTGCGGCCGTCGCCCAGCGGCAACGGGAACCGCAGCTGGTACAGCGCGTCGTCGCGCAGCGGCTGGTTGGCCAGCATCAGCATGCCGGTTTCGGAAACGTTGCCGAGCCGGCCGATCACGCTTTCGCGCATCTGGTCGCTGACCGGAACCAGATCGGACACCTGGCGGCGTGGCGCGCGGCGGGTGTCCTGCGGCGGGGGCTGGTTCATGCTTCAGGCTCCTGGCGGCCACGGCCGGCCAACGCGCGCAGGGCCGACAGGCTGGCCTGCCAGGCGCGGTCGACCAGGCGGCCCTTTTCTTCGGTGACCAGCTGCGCGCGGCCGGCACACATCTGCCGGGCCAGCGTATCGAGGTCGGTCTCGCTGCTCTTCTGCCCGCGCGGGTTGACGAACAGCACGTGGCCGGTCAGCAGGCTGTACCAGGACAGCCGCTGGCGGCGCACGCTGCCGTCCTCGCCGGTCAGGTCGAACCAGCTGCCGAAGGGCAGGCTGGTCAGCTGGTCATGGCAGGCCTGTTCGGCTGCCGTGCGCGGTGCGTCCCCGGGGGAGCCGGTGCTGCCCGTCGCATGCTCGCCAAGACGCGCACGTGCCTTCAGGCGCGCGCTGAGTTCAGTGCGTGAGGTGTGCTCGTCCTCGCCGCCGGGCGTGGCCAGGCGGCGGGCCACGGCCGACGCTTCCTCGGGGTGGTAACCGACCTGCAGCAGGGCGGCTTCCACTTCTGCGGCCAGCGGCGCATCAGGCGCGCGGTCGGCGCCGGCGGGCGCGGCGGTGACTGCTGCAATGCGTTCGGTCTGCTGCAGGCGTTCCTGCCACTGCGCCGAGTCACCGCCATGGCGCAGCCGGGTCAGGGTCAGCGCATCGGCCCAGGCCTCGCGCAGCAGGGTCTGCACGAAGCGCGGCGGCTGCTGTGCCTGGCAGTGCTGGTCGATCTGCACGCTGGCCTCGCGGCGGGCCAGGGCCAACCGCTCCTTGCCGCGCGCGGCTTCGACATGGCGGCGCTCGGCCAGCTCGGCGCGATGTGCGGAGGCGCGCTGGTGCTGCTGGATTTCCTCGTTGGCCGCAGCGAATGCGTCCGGCGTGCGCACATCCTGGCCCAGCAGGCCCTGCACGCTCTGTGCCAGGCGCTGCATCAGCTGCGGGTCCACATCGTCATCGTCCAGCCAGCTGGCACCGGCTTCGGCAATGGTATTGAGCAGCTCGCGTGCAGGGTGTTCGTCGCGCACGAAGAAGGCGGGGTCGGCCATCGCTGCACGCGCCAGCGGCACCTGCAGCCGGGCCAGCAGGGCGGCAGGCACCGGGTCCGGGCGTTGCTGCTGCTGGATCTGCTGCAGCAGCATCCGCAGCAGGTCCAGGTGGTCGCGGTCATGGCTGGCCAGCTGGGCCTGTGCACCGTGCTCGCTGCGCAGCTGTGCGGTCACGGCGGTCTGCAGGTCGGTGATGCTGGTGGCCGTCCCGGCCTGGGCCTGCAGGCGTGCCAGCACCGCATCCACCAGGCCGCTGGGAATCGAGGGCGGCTCGATGGCCATCGGTGCGGCATGCCGCGCCTGTTGCAGCAGATCGTGCAGCAGGTTGGCCGGTGGCGTGGTCAGTTCGGGTTTGGGGGTTCCCGGCGCGGTGGCATCGGCAAAGGCGTTCTGCATCAGCGCCGACCACGAACCGGGGCGGCCGGAACCGCTCCAGCCGGTCAACGGCTCGGCCGCACGCGGTGCCGGCTGCGTTGCACGTCCACCGCCCACGGACTGGGTGATGATCCGGCGCGTACTGGACGAGCGTGCCAGGTACGGGGTGTAGACCAGCCCGGGCAGCACGCCGTGCTGTGCCAGCAGGGTGTTGGCACGTTCCAGCAGATCGCCGAGGCGTTCCAGCAGCTGGCGCTCGAAGCTGCGGTAGATGGCCAGCTGCAGCTCGGCGCTCAGGCCATCCCGTTCGGCCAGGCGGCGCACCAGCGCACACAGGGCCTGCGGTGCCAGCGGCAGGGTGTCGTTGTCCAATGCCGGGGCGGCGGCCAGGACGGCCAGGCGCTGGCCCAGCAGGTTCAGTGCATTGCCCGAGCGCTGGGTTTCGCGGCGCACCATTTCGGCCAGCACCAGATTGCGGTCCACCTCATGGTCATCCACCAGCGACAGACCCAGCAGGCCGGGCGGCTGCGCCGGTGTCGCGGCAGGTGCCGTGTCCTGCGGTGCGCGCAGCTGCACCAGGCTGTCGGCCAGCGCATCGAGCATGCGCTCGCAGAAGGTGCCGGCGAATGCATGCAGCTGGCCGCGCTGGGCCAGCAGCTCGGCCTGCATCTGCGGGTTGCGGGCGTGGTCGGCATCGTGCAGCAGCGCCTGCTCGGCCGCTTCCACGGTGAGGATCAGCGGAGCGGTCAGCACATGGCGGCAGAGCACCAGCAGTTCACCCAGCAGCACGCGCACGCGTGGGGGCAGGTCTGCGGCGGCCAGGCGCGCGCTGTCAGCAGTGGCAAAGGGGAAAGCGGCAGACATCGGGAGCAGTTCCGGGATTCCCGCGGATCGACATGGGAATCTACCGTGTCGGCAGGTGAAGGCGCTACTTGAGGGGCAATGTGTTCCTCGGCCGCCGGGCATGGCCCGGCGCTACAGGAACAGGCTCACCACGTCGTTGGTGAAGCGGCGGCCCGGTTCGGTGGGCTGTACGTGGCCATCGACCACGGTCAGCCAGCCACGCTGCACGGCCTCGGCCAGCGGTGCGTCCAGCACGCTGCGCGGCAGACCGGTGCGCGACTCGAAATCGCGCAGGCCGAAACCCTCGTGCAGGCGCAGCAGGTTCAGCATGTACTCGAAGGGCAGGCGGTCGGCGGCGATCACTTCGTCACCACCGAACGAGGCGGCACTTCCGGCGCTGTCCATGTAGGCCTGCGGGTGCTTGAGCTTCCAGCGCCGCAGCACGTGTTCCTCGGCACCGGAGCTGATCTTGCCGTGCGCGCCGGCACCGATGCCCAGGTAATCGCCGAAGCGCCAGTAATTCAGGTTGTGCGCGCTCTGCCGGCCGGGGCGGGCGTAGGCGCTCACTTCGTACTGGCCGAAACCGGCCTGCGCCAGCAGCGCCTGGCAGTGCTCCTGCATGTCCCACGCATTGTCCTCGTCGGGGATGCCCTGCGGTGGCCGCGCGAAGAACACGGTGTTCGGTTCCAGGGTCAGCTGGTAGTGCGAGATGTGCGCCGGCTGCAGCGCGAAGGCGCGTTCCAGGTCGGCCTCTGCACCGGCCAGGGTCTGTTCCGGCAGCGCGTACATCAGGTCGATGTTGAAATTGTCGTAGCCCGCGTCCTGCGCCATCTTCACCGCGCGCTCGGCTTCGCCACTGTCGTGGATGCGGCCCAGGCGCTTCAGCGCGTCGTCGTCGAAGCTCTGGATGCCGAAGCTGAGGCGGTTCACGCCGGCTGCGCGGTAGCGGTCGAAGCGACCGTGCTCGGCGGTGCCCGGGTTGGTTTCCAGGGTGATCTCGGCATTGGGCGCGAAGCGCAGGCGCGCGCTGGCCTGCTGCAGGAAGCGGTCGATCGCTTCCGGCGGGAACAGGCTGGGCGTGCCGCCACCGAAGAACACGCTGTGCACCACCCGGCCCCAGACCAGCGGCAGGTCCTGGTCGAGGTCGCGCAGCAGGGCATCGATGTAGGCCTCGAACGGCAGCTCGCCCTTGGCCTGGTGCGAATTGAAATCGCAGTACGGACATTTGCGCACGCACCACGGCAGGTGCACGTACAGCGACAGCGGCGGCGGCACCAGGCGCGGCGCGGTGTCGTGTGCGTGGTCGCCTGAACAGGCTTCGCCGGGCAGGTGGTTGCAGTGGTCGTGGTCGTGCGGCATGGGCTTCATCGGTAGTGCCGGCCGCTGGCCGGCTTCCCTGGGGTAATCAGTTGGGCGTCAGAGCCAGCGGGCCAGCTGCTGCTTGAGCTGCTGCAGGGCGGTAGCGCGGTGGCTGATGGCGTTCTTCAGCGCCGGCTCCATCTCTGCGGCGGTCAGGCCGTGGGTGGTATCGAGGAACACCGGGTTGTAGCCGAAGCCGTTCGTACCGCGCAGTTCGCGGATGATCTGGCCTTCCCAGCGGCCTTCGCAGATCAGCGGCTGCGGGTCGGTGGCATGGCGCAGCAGCACGATGACCGCATAGAAGCGCGCAGTACGCTGGCCATCGGCAATGTCGGCCATCGCCTCCAGCAGCTTGGCGTTGTTGGCCGCGGCATTGGTTGGGTGGCCGGCGTAGCGAGCGCTGTACAGGCCGGGCGCGCCGCCGAGGGCATCGACGATCAGGCCCGAATCATCGGCCAGTGCCGGCAGGCCGGTCGCCTCGCAGGCCGCGCGTGCCTTCAGCAGCGCGTTCTCGACGAAGGTCAGGCCGGTTTCCTCCACGTCACCCAGGCCCAGTTCGGCGGCCGAGGTGATCTGCAGCGGCAGGTCGGCGAGGATCTCCTGCATTTCCACCAGTTTGCCGGCGTTGTGGCTGGCAAGTACGAGCGTCTTCATCAGCGGGGCTCCAACAGGTCCCAGGTGTTGCCGTACAGATCGCGGAACACCGCGACGGTGGCATAGGCTTCTTCGCGCGGCGCTTCCAGGAACTCGACGCCGGCAGCAACCATCACCGCGTGGTCGCGGTGGAAGTTGTCGGTGTTGAGGAAGAAGCCGACGCGGCCACCGGTCTGGTTGCCGATGCGGCTGCGCTGTTCCTCGTTGCTGGCGCGGGCCAGCAGCAGGGCGGCGGCGCTGCCGTCGGTCGGCCCGACCACCACCCAGCGCTTGCTGCCCTGGTCGATGTCGTCCAACAGGGCGAAGCCGAGCTTGGCGGTGTACCAGGCAATGGCTTCGTCGTAGTCGGCCACCACCAGGGTGGTCAGGGCGATGCGGCGGTTCATGCCGACAGCGCCGCCTGCTGTGCGGCCAGCAGCTCGGCTACGCCCTTTTCGGCCAGGCCCAGCAGCGCGTCCAGCTCGTCGCGGCGGAAGGCGTGGCCTTCGGCGGTGCCCTGCAGCTCGATGAAGCCGCCACCGTCGTTCATCACCACGTTCATGTCGGTGTCGCAGTCGCTGTCTTCGGCGTAGTCCAGATCCAGCACCGGGGTGCCGCGGTACACGCCCACCGACACGGCAGCGACCGCGCCGAGGATCGGGTTGCGCTTGATGTCGCCACGCTTCATCAGCACGTTCACCGCATCGACCAGGGCCACGTAGGCGCCGGTGATGGCGGCGGTGCGGGTGCCACCGTCGGCCTGCAGCACGTCGCAGTCCAGGGTGATGGTACGTTCGCCCAGCGCGTTGCGGTCCACGCAGGCGCGCAGGCTGCGGCCGATCAGGCGCTGGATTTCCAGGGTGCGGCCGCCCTGCTTGCCACGCGCCGCTTCACGGTCGCTGCGGGTGTGGGTGGCGCGCGGCAGCATGCCGTATTCGGCGGTCACCCAGCCTTCGCCCTTGCCACGCAGGAAGCCCGGCACGCGGTTTTCCACGCTGGCGGTGCACAGCACGCGGGTTTCACCGAAGCACACCAGCACCGAACCCTCGGCATGGCGGGTGAAGCCGCGTTGGATGACGACCGGGCGGAGCTGGTCGGGCTGGCGGCCACTGGGGCGCGAATCGGACATGGTGCGGGTTCCGTAAGGGCAGGGGAGTACGCCGCCGTGCCCGCGACCTTGACGGGGCGGGCAGGGGGGCTCAGGTGAGGGCGCTAGGGTACCATTCCCCCTTTGCACGCACCGGACACATTCCATGATTCGAAGCATGACCGCCTATGCCGGCGGCGAGCGCGTCACCCCGTGGGGCACGCTGGGCTGCGAGCTGCGCTCGGTCAACCACCGGTTCCTGGAAGTGGGCACGCGCCTGCCCGAGGAACTGCGTGCGCTTGAACCGCAGCTGCGCGAGCGCATCGCTGCGCGCCTGAGCCGCGGCAAGCTGGACCTGGTCATGCGCCTGCGCGCGCCGGAAGGTGCTGCCAGCCTGCAGGTGAACGAAGCGCTGCTGGGCCAGCTGGGCCAGCTCGCGCACCGCCTGACCTCCGATTTCCCCAACCTGCAGGTCAGCTTCACCGAGCTGCTGCAGCTGCCGGGCGTGACCCAGGGCGAGGCCGCCGACGCGGCGGCCCTGCAGGCCGAGGCGCTGTCGCTGCTGGACCAGGCGCTGGACGGCTTCGTTGCTGCCCGTGAACGCGAAGGCGACAAGCTGGCCGCCGCCATTGCCGAGCGCGTGGACGGCATCGAGCGCATCGCCAACGACGTCCGCACGCTGATTCCGGCCATTCGCGACGGACAGCGCGCCAAGCTGGCCGCCCGCCTCGCCGACCTGCCGCACCCGGTCGACCCCGGCCGTGCCGAGCAGGAACTGGTGATGTGGCTGCAGAAGCTGGACGTGGACGAGGAGCTGGACCGCCTGGGCAGCCACATCGCCGAGCTCCGCCGCGTGCTGAAGCAGCGCGAGCCGGTGGGCCGCCGCCTGGACTTCCTGCTGCAGGAGTTCAACCGCGAAGCCAATACGCTGGGGTCGAAGTCGGTGGACAGCCGCACGTCCAATGCCGCCGTCGAGCTGAAGGTGCTGATCGACCAGATCCGCGAGCAGGTGCAGAACATCGAGTGATGTGCGGCGGCAGGCTCTGCGCCGCAGCGCATTGCCCAACCGGGGTCCGCAAAATCAAATTTGTGCAGGCGGTCGGCAATCTAATTATATTTGTGCAATCCTAAGTGGCATTGGAAGAAACAGGGGCACCAGGCCCCGTTTTGAGCAGGTTCCCGCCTCTCGGAGCATCCGTATGAACGATGTGCCTGCAGATCCCATCGGTGCCGCCTGGCTGGCCAGGGCCCACGGTGTCATGCCGTGTGGCCGCCTGCCCGTGGTAAGTCAGGTGGGTAGCCGACGTGCCACCCGTGACATCAATGGCTTCCGGCTGGAGACCTATCCGGAAAGCATGCGCCCAGCGGCAGATCTGGCCGGACATCTGCAGTTCCATCTGCGTCATGAAGTACCGCATCTGGAATTTCTGGCGCGATTGTTCTCCAAGACCGGTCCAGAGCCGGTGCAGGCCTGGGTAGCGCGCGAGCCGACGGGCCAGTATGCGCGCAGGGCCGCTTTCCTGTTCGAGTGGTTGACTGGTGTGGAGCTGGTCGTGCCTGTGCGGTTGGCGGGCAACTATGTCAACGCCATTGATGAGGCCAAACTGGTCGCCTCATCCCACGACCGCATGGTCAGAACCCCACGCTGGCGGATCAATGACAATCTGCCTGGGACGCCGTGGTTCTGCCCCATCGTGGTCAAGACCGAAGCCATGGAACGGGCTGCAGATCTGGATGTGCGCGGGCTGTTTGCTGAACTGGCGGAGGAATTTGGCGACGCACTGCTGCTACGTGCCGCTGTATGGATGACGCTGCGAGAGAGCCGGGCCAGCTTCGCAATCGAAGGTGAAGGCGATCAAGTGGGGCGGGTGCAGCGTTTTGCAGACGTGATGGCGCGCCGTACGGGGGCGGGCGACGCGCCGTTGAGCGGGGCCGCTCTGGCCGAGCTGCAACAGGAAATTCTGGGCTCCCTTACCACCCTTGAGCAGTTCGGGATCCGCCAGTCGCCCGTTTATGTGGGCGAAACCATCAGGTACCAGGAAATCGTCCACTACGTTGCGCCGCCACCGGAGGACGTTGCTCCCATGCTGGACGGGCTGCGCGTCTTCCTCGAAAAGACAACCGGCCAATCGTCGGTCATGCGCAGCGCCGTGGCGGCGTTCGGGTTTGTCTATATCCATCCTCTGGCCGACGGCAACGGCAGGGCGCATCGATTCCTGGTGAACGACATCCTGCGCAGGGATGGCCTCATCCCGGAGCCGGTGATCCTCCCGATTTCCGCCGCCATCACCGACGATGCGGGGGAGCGGCGAAGCTACGATCAGGTGCTTGACCAGGTCTCCAAGCCGCTGATGGAGACCATACGCGAGGACGTGACCTTTGCTGCTGCGCGGACGACCTACCCCGACGGAGTCGCCTCAAACCTTGTGTTTGAAGGCGCTGCACAGGCACGGCCGGTCTGGCGCCATCCTGACCTGGGGCCGCACGTCGTTTTCCTGTCCAACATCATTGCCCGGACCCTGACCGAGCAGATGCCGGAGCAGTCGCGCTATCTACGCAACCACGCCCGTGCACGTGCTGTCCTGAAGGATGTTGTTGAAATGCCGGATCCGCAGGCAGATCGCGTATTGCGCTCGATCGAGCAGAACCACGGCGAATTGAGCAACGTGTTGGCCAAGGAGATGCCGGTATTGACGCAACCGGGTGTCTGGGCGGCAATTGTGGACGCCGTATCGCAGGTGTATGCCACAGCCGTGCCGGGCCAGGGTGCAGCGATTGCGCGATATCAGCCCGGCAAACCGGCGGGCCGCTAGTGGCGTCAGCTGGGCAGGAACTGCCCCCTCCAGCCCGCTCTGCTAAAGTTGCGTGCCCGCACCCTGGGGAGCCATCTGCCGGGCCTGGTTCCAGAATGTTCCGCGCAGCTCCCGCCGTGCTGGCGCGATCCGCCGCGCCGGTTCTGGAACATCGAGGATAAATTTTGCGAAATCAACAACTTGGGTTCCGCGCATGAGTGCCCCGTCCACCCCGTCGGCCGCCGTTGCGCGCGGCACGCTGTACATCGTTGCCGCCCCTTCGGGCGCCGGCAAGAGCAGCATCGTCAACGCCACCCTGGCGCGTGACCCGCAGATCGCCCTGTCCATCTCCTTCACCTCGCGCGCCATGCGCCCGGGTGAGGTGAACGGCCAGCACTACCATTTCGTCAGCGCCGAGACGTTCGAGGAAATGATCGCCGACGGCGATTTCTTCGAGCATGCCTGGGTGCATGGCGACTGGAAGGGCACCGCTCGCCAGTCGGTGGAACCGCAGCTGGCCGCCGGCCAGGACGTGCTGCTGGAAATTGACTGGCAGGGTGCGCAGCAGGTGCGCCAGCTGGTGCCGGGCACGGTGACGGTGTTCATCCTGCCGCCGTCCAAGCAGGCCCTGCAGGACCGCATGCGCAAGCGCGGCCAGGACAGCGAGGCGGTCATCGCCCAGCGCCTGGGTGCTGCCCGCGATGAAATGCTGCACTTCAACGAGTTCGACTACGTCATCGTCAACGAGGTGTTTGACACCGCCGTGGACGAGCTGTGCGCCATCTTCACCGCCAGCCGCCTGCGCCGGGAGGCCCAGAAGGTCCGCCACGCTGGCCTGATCCAGGCCCTGCTGACCCCCGATGCGGGCGCAACTGACTGATTCCAAAAGAATCGGCTGGGGGTTGGCTTGATTTTGTCCAGCCCCTGCCGGTACACTCCGTCCCCTTTCCCTCATTCGACTGAGCGGCCGACCGGTCGCCGGGAGCCCGTATGGCCCGCATCACCGTAGAAGATTGCCTGGAAGTCGTTAACAACCGTTTCGAGCTGGTCATGATGGCCTCCAAGCGTGCCCGTCAGCTCGCCAACGGCGTGCAGGCCACCCTGGACAACAGCGAGACCGAGGACAAGCCGACCGTGCTGGCGCTGCGCGAAATCGCCGCCCGCAAGATCGACAACGCGCTGATCGACGAAGTCGAGAAGGCCGAGCGCGAGCGCGCCGAGCGCGAAGCGCTGGAGTGGGCTGCCGCTGAAGTGGTCGCCGACGAAGACATGTCCAAGAACGACGATTGATCGCACCGATCAATGCCGTTGCTTGACCGCTGAACAGCCCGCCCCGTGCGGGCTGTTTCGCATTCAGGGTTTGCCGTAATCGACGCGCTGGCATAGGCTTCTGGCATGAACCCAGGCCCCACTGCCAAGGTAGCCGCGCCCACCGCCGCGGCCGTACCTGATTACGTCCTCCAGCTCGAACGCGCCGCCCATTACCTGCCGCCGGAACAGCTGCCGCTGCTGCGCCGTGCCTGGGAAGTCGGTGCGTCGGCGCATGCTGGGCAGACGCGCAAGTCGGGCGAGCCCTACATCACCCATCCGGTAGCCGTGGCCCAGGTGCTGGCCGAGCTTGGCCTGGATGTGGAAGCGCTGATCGCCGCGATCCTGCACGACACCATCGAAGACACCCCGCTGACCCGCGAGGAGCTGGCCTCCGAGTTCGGCGAAGCCGTGGCCGAGCTGGTCGATGGGGTGACCAAGCTGGACAAGCTGAAGTTCCGCGACCGCCAGGAAGCGGCCGCCGAGAGCTTCCGCAAGATGCTGCTGGCGATGTCGCGCGACCTGCGCGTCATCATGATCAAACTGGCCGACCGTCTGCACAACATGCGCACGCTGGGCGCACAGAGCCGCGAAGCGCGCGGCCGCATCGCCCGCGAGACGCTGGAGATCTACGCGCCCATCGCCCAGCGCCTGGGCATGAGCCTGGTCAAGAGCGAGCTGCAGAACCTCGGCTTCAAGGCGCTGTACCCGTGGCGCCACGCCATCCTGGAAAAACACATCCGCAGCCAGCCGGTGGTACGCCGCGAAGCGTTGGCGCAGGTGGAAGTGCAGCTGTCGCAGCGGCTGGCCAAGGAGGGCATCGAACACCGCCTGGTCAGCCGCATCAAGACTCCGTGGAGCATCTACAACAAGATGCGCGACGAGAACAAAACCTTCGACCAGGTGATGGACGTGTTCGGCTTCCGGCTGGTGGTGCGCGGCGTGCCGCAGTGTTACCACTCTCTGGGCGCGGTGCATGCCGCGTTCAAGCCGCTGGACGGCCGCTTCCGCGATTTCATCGCCATTCCCAAGGCCAACGGTTACCAGTCGCTGCACACGGTGCTGTTCGGGCCCTACGGTTCGCCCATCGAAGTGCAGATCCGCACCGAGGAAATGGACCTGATCGCCGAACGCGGCGTGGCTGCGCACTGGACCTACAAGTTCGGTGGCGATTCGCCCAACAGCGCGCAGAGCCGTGCCCATGCCTGGATCGTCGAACTGATCGATTCGCAGCGTGCCGCCGGTTCCTCGCTGGAATTCCTCGACAACGTGAAGGTCGACCTGTTCCCGGACGAGGTCTACCTGTTCACCCCCAAGGGCAAGATCCTGGCCCTGCCGCGCAACTCCACCGCGCTGGATTTCGCCTACGCGGTGCATACCGACGTCGGCAACATGGCCGTGGCCTCGCGCGTGGACAAGAAGCTGGTGCCGCTGCGCACCAAGCTGGTGTCGGGTCAGTCGGTGGAGATCATCACCGCGCGTTCGGCCACGCCCAAGCCGCAGTGGCTGGAATTCGTGGTCACCAGCAAGGCACGCACCGCCATCCGCCACCAGCTCAAGCAGCTGGAACACGAAGACGCCGTGCAGCTGGGCCATCGCATGCTGGACCGCGCGCTGGAAGCGATGGATTCCTCGCTGGAACGCCTGCCCAAGGGCCGCCTGGATGCCTTCCTGGCCGAGCACCGGTTCCCGCGCCTGGAGGCCCTGCTGGCCGAAGTGGCGCTGGGCAACTGGATGCCGACCCAGGCCGCGCAGGCCTTGATGGCCTATGCCGAACTGCGCGGCGGGCCGCACTCGCGCCAGCACTCGCAGGAAAAGATCCTCATCAACGGCAGCGAGCGTGGCGTGGTCACCTTCGCCGGGTGCTGCCAGCCGATTCCCGGCGACGAGATCATGGGCTACCACACCGCCGGCAAGGGCATCGTGGTGCACCGCATGGACTGCCCGAACCTGGCCGAGCTGCGCAAATCGCCCGAGCGCTGGGTGCTGATCGGCTGGGACACCACCGTGTCCGGCGACTACGACACCGCCCTGGTGGTGGAAGTGGAAAACGGCACCGGCGTGCTGGCGCAGCTGGCCGCGGCCATCGCGCAGAGCCACTCCAACATCGAACGCGTGGATTACCTGGACCGCGATTTCAATGCCGCCGTGCTGGCGTTCAACATCCAGGTGCGCGACCGCAACCACCTGGCCGAAGTCATGCGCCGCCTGCGCCGCCTGTCGGTGGTGCAATCGGTGCGCCGCCAATAACGCACACCTGGGGTCGGATCCCTCTCCAACGGAGAGGGCTCTGACCCCATGGCCATAGATCCACGCCATGTGTGGATGCATCCCCACCCGGTACAATCACCGCTCTGTTTTCCCAAAGCACCGGAGCGACCATGTCCCGCCAGATCATCAACACCGAAAAGGCACCCGCCGCCATCGGCCCGTACTCGCAGGCCGTGCGCGCCGGCAATACCGTGTACTTCTCCGGCCAGATTCCGCTGGACCCGGCCACCGGCGATATCGTCGGCGCCGGTGACGTCGAAGCGCAGGCCCGCCGCGCCTTCGACAACCTCAAGGCCGTGGCCGAAGCCGCCGGCGGTTCGCTGGACAAGGTCGTGCGCCTGGGCCTGTACCTGACCGACCTGGCCGAGTTTGCCAAGGTCAACGCCGTCATGCAGGACTACTTCCGGGCCCCGTTCCCGGCCCGTTCCACCATCGAAGTCTCCGGCCTGCCCAAGGGCGCCAACTTCGAGGTCGACGCGGTGATGGTCATCGACTGACCCACCCGTGGCACGCAAGGCGGCGGTCACCCCGGCACTGTCACCGTCCGGCGAAGCATCCCTGGCGATGCTGGCCGGCGTCGGCCCGGCCGTGGCCGCCAAACTGCAGGCGCGTGGCCTGGCCACCCTGCAGGATCTGTGGCTGCATCTGCCGCTGCGCTATGAAGACCGTACCCGCCTGACCCTGATTGAAGACCTGCGCAACGGCGTGCCGGCGCAGGTGGATGTACGCGTGGTGGCTGTCGAACGTGGCATGCGCCACCGGCCCATGCTGAAAGTGGCAGTGGAGGATGAAGGGCGCGGCACCCTGGTGCTGCGCTTCTTCCACTTCCGACAGCAGCAGGTCGGCCAGTTCGCGGTGGGCAACCGGCTGCGCTGCTTCGGCACGCCCAAGCCGGGGCACCTCGGGTTGGAGATCGTCCACCCCAGCTACCAGGTGCTGGGTCGCCATGACGATCCCGACCTGGGCGACCGTCTCGATCCGGTCTATCCCACGGTCGAGGGCGTTGGCCCGATGACCATGCGCAAGCTGATCGGCCAGGCCCTGGACCGCCTGCCTGAGGAAAGCGCGCTGGAACTGCTGCCCAGTGGCTGGCTCGATGGCCTGGGCCTGCCCTCATTGCGCAGCGCGCTGCTGACCGTGCACCGCCCGCCGCCGGATGCCGATCTGGCCGCGCTGGCCGCCGGCACCCATCCGGCGCAGCGACGTCTGGCGATGGAAGAACTGCTGGCCCACCACCTCAGCCTGCGCCGCCAGCGCATCGCCCTGCAGGCGCACCACGCGCCGCCGCTGGCTGGCCCGGGCAAGCTGGCCAAGGCCCTGCTGAAGCAGCTGCCGTTCGCGCTGACCGGCGCGCAGGCGCGCGTCTTCAAGCAGATCCGTGAAGACCTGGCGCGCCCCAGCCCGATGCTGCGGCTGGTGCAGGGCGATGTCGGCTCCGGCAAGACCGTGGTGGCCGCGCTGGCCGCCATGCTGGCGGTGGAGCAGGGCAAGCAGGTGGCGCTGGCCGCGCCCACCGAACTGCTGGCCGAACAGCACCTCAACAACCTGCGCGGCTGGCTGGAACCGCTGGGCGTGCGCGTGAGCTGGCTGGCCGGCAAGGTCACCGGCAAGGCGCGCGCCAAGGTGATCGAGCAGGTGGCCAACGGCGAAGCCCAGGTGGTGGTCGGCACCCATGCGCTGATGCAGGACGCGGTGGTGTTCCAGGATCTGGCCCTGGCCATTGTCGATGAGCAGCACCGCTTCGGCGTGCACCAGCGGCTTGCCCTGCGTGACAAGGGCGCGGGCGCACACAGCGTGCCGCACCAGCTGGTGATGACTGCCACGCCCATTCCGCGCACGTTGGCGATGTCCGAATACGCCGATCTGGATGTTTCGGCCATCGACGAACTGCCGCCCGGGCGCACGCCCGTGCAGACCGTGGCGCTGAACAATGACCGCCGCCCCGAACTGATCGAACGCATCGCCTTGGCCTGCCAGGAAGGTCGCCAGGTGTACTGGGTGTGCACCCTCATCGAGGAAAGCGAAGAGCTGGATGCCACGCCCGCGCAGGCCACCTACGAATCGCTGCAGGCACTGCTGCCGGGCGTGCGGGTGGGCCTGGTGCATGGCCGCCTGAAGGCCGCTGAAAAGCTGGCGACGATGGTCGCGTTCAAGGCCGGCGAGATCGATCTGCTGGTGGCGACCACCGTGATCGAAGTGGGCGTGGACGTGCCCAACGCCTCGCTGATGGTGATCGAGAACGCCGAGCGCCTCGGCCTGGCCCAGCTGCACCAGCTGCGCGGTCGGGTGGGGCGTGGTTCGGCGGTCTCGCGCTGCGTGCTGCTGTACCAGGCGCCGCTTTCGCAGATGGCGCGCGAGCGCCTGCAGACCATGCGCGAAACCAACGATGGCTTCGTCATTGCCGAAAAGGATCTGGAACTGCGCGGCCCCGGGGAACTGCTGGGCACCCGCCAGACCGGCCTGGCCGGTTTCCGCATTGCCGACCTCGCCCGCGATGCCGGCCTGCTGCCCGGCGTGCACGATCTGGCCGAACGCCTTCTGGCCCAGCAGCCGGCGCTGGCCGACCGCGTGGTCAACCGCTGGATCGGCACCGCCGTACGCTACGCCTCGGCGTAACCCGAATCGGTAGCGCCGGGCCATGCCTGGCGGCCGTTGGCGCGGTGCGTCGCGGGCGCTCATCCACGCATGGCGTGGATCTACTGCCCGGGGCAGGGTGGTCTTGCAACGGTCATCAACCCGGTCCACACTTCGTTGCCGATCTGAAGACGGCAACGATGACCCACAAGATCCCGCTGTTGATCGACACCGACCCCGGTGTGGACGACGCCCTGGCCCTGCTGATGGCCTTCGCCGATGAACGGCACGACGTGGTCGCCCTGACCATCGCCGCTGGCAATGTCGGCTTGGACTACACCGTCCGCAACGCCCTCAAGCTCTGCGACATCGTCGGCCGTACCGACGTGCCGGTGTTTGCCGGCAGCCCTGATCCGCTGCTGCACCCCTCGGTGGACGCCGCCCACGTGCACGGCCGCGATGGCTATGGCGATGTGGACCTGCCGCCGCCCAGCCGTCAGGCCGAAGCTGAACACGCCGCGCTGGCCATCCTGCGCCTGTCGCACCAGTACGCCGGCGAGCTGATGCTGGTGATGCTCGGCCCGCTGACCAACCTGGCGCTGGCCCTGAAGCTGGACCCGACCCTGCCCCAGCGCATCAAGCGCATCGTGGTGATGGGCGGGGCGGTCACCTGCCACGGCAACATCACCCCGGCGGCTGAATTCAACATCGCCTTCGACCCCGAAGCCGCGCATGTGGTGTTCACCTCGTTCAAGCACCTGCTGGTGTCGGACTGGGAAGCCACGGTCGCCCACGGCCTGCCGCTGGAGCAGGCGGAGCAGTGGCTGCAGGTCGATTCCGACCGCGCACGCTTCTACGAACTGATCTCGCGCAAGACCCGCGCGCTGTCCGAAGACGCCAAGGGCGGCCGCTGGTACACCGCCGATGCGGTGGCCATGGCGTGGGCGCTGAACCCGGAAGGCCAGCTCCAGGTCGAATCGCGCCCGCTGAACATCGAGCTGAACGGCACGTTCAGCCGCGGCGCCACGATTGTCGATTGGAACCGCCAGACCGGCCAGCCGGACAACTGCGACCTGCTGATGGCCTACGACCAGGCCCGTTTCGAGGCCCTGGTGCGCCAGGCGCTGGGCGCGGATTGATCCCGATGTGCACACACCGGTTGCCCCGCGCGGCAACCGGTGTTTATAATGCCGCTCTTGACCACCAGCCCATTTACGGTGTGAGCCCATGAAGGCCGATATCCATCCGAACTACCGCGACGTCGTCTTCGAAGACGTCACTTCCGATTTCAAGATCCTGACCCGCTCCACCATGGCGACCAAGGAAACCACCACCTGGACCGACGGTAACGAATACCCGCTGGTCAAGGTCGAAATTTCCTCGGCTTCGCACCCGTTCTACACGGGCAAGCACAAGGTGATCGACACCTCGGGCCGTATCGACAAGTTCCAGAAGCGCTACGCGCGCTGATCCGTCGATCCAGCTTCGAACCGACGGCCGCGCTTTGCGCGGCCGTTTGTTTTTGTCCGGCGCCCACCCAACGGGCGTTTGGAAGGACGGAACAGACCGTTCAGGGGATGACTTCTTTGCCCATCAAGGCCGCTTGCCGGCAGGGCTGCGCCTGCCCGTCGTCTACGACTTCCGTCTAGCACCCGACAAATGCTGCTGTGCGATAATGGCCTGATCCCCGGCACAGGCCGAGGACGTCATTCACGTGCCTGACCAATGCGCTTGGGCAGGCGCCTTCCCATGAAGGAGCGCACACAGTGTCCGATCTTGATCAGGTCACGCTCAACGCCGGCGATAAGTCGGTCGTTCTGCCCGTCATCAAACCCACCCTTGGCAACGACTGCGTCGACATCGCGAAGCTGACCAAGGAAACGGGGTTCTTCACCTACGATTCCGGCTTCACCGCGACGGCCAGCTGCAAGTCCGCCATCACTTACATCGACGGCGACAAGGGCGTGCTGCTGTACCGCGGCTACCCGATCGAGCAGCTGTCGGAAAAGTCGAGCTACGTCGAAGTGGCCTACCTGCTGATCAACGGCGAGCGCCCGAGCGCCGAGCAGCTGAAGGCCTTCACCGATGAGCTGACCGCCGAAGCCAACGTCGACGATTCGGTCAACGCCCTGATCGCCAGCTTCGCCAAGGATGCCCACCCGATGGCCATCCTCGCAGCGGCCATCGCGCAGCTGTCGGCCATCTACCACGACTCGCTGGACCTGTCCGACGCCGAACAGCGCCGCCAGGCGGCCGTGCGCCTGATCGCCAAGGTGCCGACCCTGTCGGCGCTGATCTACCGCCACGGCAAGGGCCTGCCGGCCAACAAGCCGGATACCTCGCTGGACTACGTCAGCCGCTTCCTGAAGCAGACCTTCGAAACGGCTGACGGCCAGTACGATCTGAACCCGGACGTGGTCAAGGCGCTGGACCTGCTGTTCATCCTGCACGCCGACCACGAACAGAACGCCTCGACCTCGACCGTGCGTCTGGTCGGTTCGACCGGTGCCAACCCGTACGCGTCGGTCGCTGCGGGCGTCACCGCGCTGTGGGGTCCGGCCCACGGCGGTGCCAACGAAGCCGTGCTGAAGATGCTGGAAGAGATCGGCACTGCCGACAACGTCGAGTCCGCCGTGCTCAAGGCCAAGGACAAGACCTCCGGCTTCCGCCTGATGGGCTTCGGCCACCGCGTCTACAAGAACTTCGACCCGCGCGCCAAGGTCATCGGTGAGATGACCGGCAAGGTGCTCAAGCAGCTGGGCGTGCAGGATCCGCTGCTGGACGTGGCCGTGAAGCTGGAACAGGCCGCGCTGCAGGACGAGTACTTCGTCGCCCGCAAGCTGTACCCGAACGTCGATTTCTACAGCGGCATCATCTACAAGGCGCTGCAGATCCCGACCGAAATGTTCACCGTCATGTTCGCCCTGGGCCGTACCTCCGGCTGGGTGTCGCATTGGCTGGAACAGCAGGTCGACCCGGAAATGAAGATCGGCCGCCCGCGCCAGGTCTACACCGGCAGCGACGTGCGCGACTACCAGGGCTGATCGCCTGCGATAGGTTGCAATGAAAACGCCCCGCATCTGCGGGGCGTTTTTTTTGTGCGAGTGCGTCGAAAAAATCATCCACGCATGGCGTGGATCTACTGCGGTACACCGGCGCACGCTGCCGTTGCTCCGGTAGGTGTCAACCTTGGTTGACACGCCCTGGGCCTGGGCAGAATTCATCCACGCATGGCGTGGATCTACTGCGGTGCAACGGCGCACGCTGCCGTTGCTCCGGTAGGTGTCAACCTTGGTTGACACGCTCTGGTCCTGGGCGGAATTCATCCACGCATGGCGTGGATCTACTGCGGTACAACGGCGTACGCTGCCGTTGCTCCGGTAGGTGTCAACCTTGGTTGACACGCTCTGGTCCTGGGCGGAATTCATCCACGCATGGCATGGATCTACTGCGGTACACCGGCGCACGCTGCCGTTGCTCCGGTAGGTGTCAACCTTGGTTGACACGCTCTGGGCCTGGGCAGAATTCATCCACGCATGGCGTGGATCTACTGCGCGGGATCGGGTCAGAGCCCTTTGCATCGCAAAGGGCTCTGACCCCGAACGCAATGTACCCGCAGCCGACGTTACGCCGCCTGCAGCTGCACATCCACATATTCAGCCAGCGCCCGGCAGGCAAACAGCAGCCCTTCGCGCGCCGTCACTGACCTGCTCGCTCTCATCCCCGTCCACGCGGGTGCGTTCGATGGAATGCAGCAGCTCCAACAGGAACGTCTGCCCGGCATTGGCCCGATCAATGCGCGCCAGTGCCATGCATTGGCCAAGTGTATGGCCCTTGCTCGGCCAGGGCTGGCCATTGGCGGCTTCCACCTCGCGGATGCGCTGCAGGCAGTTCAGCACGGTGATGCTGTCGGGCCGGCGCGCGCCGGGAATCTGGATGGCAACGAAGGTGTCTTCCAGCGTGCAGGCCAGATCGTCGGGCAGGCGTGCGGCGGCCTCGCCCAGAGTGGCGTAGCGGAAGGGGTATTTTGATTCGCTCATGGCGGCGTCCTTGTGCGTGATGCAGAGGAGCCACCCCGCGCATGGCGAGGGTGGCGGACGGTGCGTGGTTGCAATACCGGGAACAAGTGCGAAACGCCGGCGGGCACGAAGCCCCCACGCACCGCCCGCCATAAACGCGCGGACGGATTGCTTGCCGACGCCGCGCACAGAAGATGCACGACGCCGGCAGACAAGCGTAAACAACACACTCATTCAACGGGATTGCAAGCCCGTGCCACCCGTTGTCGGTGGCGCGTCCATCATCGGGGGCAATCGCCCGCACCCCAATGAGACAAGTTTGAAAGGTAGAAGAAATACGAATTTCTGCAGCGACTAGTCGCTAATCGCCAAAAACGTGCTGATTGCGACGATCTGCTGCCACGCGTGCCAAGACCGCGTGATTCAGGGGTCTCGCCGCGTTCACAAGCACGCGCGCAGCCTCAGGACGCCCGCTGCACCCGCAGCACTGCCTACACGGAGCGTCCAACCCATGAGTACCCGATTCGATCCACCCGAGCGCGGACCGCTCGGGCCCGATGTCGCCACGGTCGTCACCGCGCCCATCGTGACCCCGCCCAGCGAAAGTGCGGTGTCCTGGGGCGCGATCTTTGCCGGTGCTGCTGCCGCTGCCGCACTGTCACTCGTTCTGCTGATCCTCGGCGTCGGCCTCGGGTTGTCTTCGGTGTCACCGTGGTCGTTCGAAGGTGTCAGCAAGGAAACCTTCGGCTGGTCCAGCATCATCTGGCTCACCTTCACCGCACTGGCCGCTTCGGGCCTGGGTGGCTACCTGGCCGGCCGCCTGCGCACCAAGTGGACGCAGATCCATGGTGATGAAACCTACTTCCGCGATACCGCGCATGGCTTCGTGTCGTGGGCCGTGGCCACGCTGCTCACGGCTGGCCTGCTGACTTCGGCCATCAGCGGTGTACTGGGCGCCGGTGCCAAGGTGGCTGGTGCTACGGCAGGGGCTGCCGTTTCCACGGCGGGTGTTGCCGCTGCGGGTGCGGGCAGTGCCGCTGCTGCTGCACCGGAAGGCGACCTCGACTATTGGGTGGATTCGCTGTTCCGCAGCGCTACAAACCCTGGCCCGGATGCGGCGGCAGCGCAGCCTGCGCCAGGCGCACCGGCTGCAGTGCCGATGGACCCGGCCGCACCGCCGCCGCCGGTGGCTGCCAGCGCCGGCCCGCGTGATGCACGCATGGGCCCGCCGCCGCCGCGCCCGATGCCCGGCCATGGCCCGATGGGCGACCGCCGCGAAGTGCGTGCCGAAGTGAACCGCATCATCGTCAACAGTCTGCAGGGCGATGGCCTGGATCCGGCCGATACGCAGTACCTGTCGCAGCTGATCGCCCGCGAGACGGGCATGAGCCCAACCGAGGCACAGGCCCGCGTAACGGATGTGCAGACCCGCATGCGTGCGGCGCTGGAAAAGGCAAAGAACACCGCCAAGCAGGCTGCCGACGATGCCCGCAAGGCGACCGCCCATGCCGCACTGTGGCTGTTCATCACCCTGCTGATCGGCGCGTTCTTCGCCAGCCTCAGCGCCACTTGGGGCGGCCGTCGCCGCGATCTTTGAACAAGGAGACCTGACATGAAAATGATTCTGCTCTGGCTGCTGGGCGTGCCGATTCCGCTGCTGATCCTGTACGCGATCTTCTTCTGATCCACCGCGTTGAACGCGTGACAGACGCCCCGCATCTGCGGGGCGTTTCCTTTTCTACGGTAGCGCCGGGCATATGCATGGCGTGGACCTGCCGGTTCGCGATGCTGGATGGCGGAATTCGTAGCTTCTGCAATGAGAAAAGTTGCAGAGTCGAAATGAACAAAGTTGTATTTCTTCCGATCCTTGATCGGGTTCAACAATCCAATTCGGGCGATTGAAAAATAGGAATCGTTGAATGGTTTCGATTAGGTAGGGTTTCTACCATCTCTCCCGTCGCCAATTCCCCTGCAAGGCGACGCTTCCGCAGGAAGCCCCACCTCCATGTCCGAGAGAGACACCATGAACACGATCCTGAAGAAGGCCGCGCTGGCTGCAGCGCTGGTCACCGCCTCGCTGTCCGCCAATGCCGCCGAGACCCACATCACCGTCCTGGCCGACGTCGATCCCACGCTTGCGCTGATGCAGGCCGACGGAAGCCCGCTGCCGGATGCGATCAAGATGGAGCACAAGCCGGGAGTGGGTCTTGATTCCTGGTCGCGGCAGGTGCGCATCTATTCCAACGACATCGACAAGGACATTGAAGTCCGTCTGATCAACGAGCCGGTGCTGATCGGCAATGCGCCGGGTACGCCGTCGGTGCCGCTGAAGGTCAGCCTGAACACCCGCGAGCTGGGCCTGGCTGCCACCGACTACCTCGCCGCTGATCTGTTCGACGGCGCGCTGCCGGGTGCGTCGGTAGCCATGCCGCTGGAGATCGCGCAGAAGACGCAAGGTCCAATCGACGTGGCCGACAGCTTCCAGGGCATGGTCAGCATCGCCATGAAGCAGAAGACCACCAGCCCGTAAGTTTCCCCCGCGCCGGCCCGCATTCCGGGCCGGCCGCTTCTGGTTCCCCCCATGAACGTTCCCGCCCCCGCCGTTACCCGGCTGGCGTTCGCGCTTGCCTTGTCGCTGGCTGCACCGACGGTCGCCGCGCGCGGCGTTCCCGCCGGGTTCGAGGATCTGGTTGACGGCCAGACCGAGCAGCTGGATATCCGTCTGTTCGGCCGCTCCAGCGGCCTGCTGCCCGTGCGCGTCACCTTGGACCACGTGCAGCTGGAAGCGCCTGCCGAGGCGCTGCAGGCGCTGCAGCTGCCTGCCGAAGCACAGGCCGCGCTGCTGCCGGCGCTGTCACAGCCGCTGCCGCGCAACAGCCACCTGGCCTGCCGCCACGGCGGTGCCGCCGCCGGTTGCGGTTATCTCGATCCCCCGGAGGACCCCACCGCCGTGCGCGCACTGTATGACGAGGGCGAGGGCGCGGTGCGCCTGTTCGTCGCCCGCCAATGGATTCCCGGCGAGCCAGCCGCGCAGCGCCATCATCAGGTGAGCGCCAACGCCGAGAACGCCTTCCTGCACCAACAGACGGTGAACCTGAGTGGCGGCCGTGACTATCAGTCGCTGGCCGCGCAGGGCGCCGGCGTACTGGGTCTGTTCGATCGCGGCCATGTCTCGGCCAACTGGACCTTCAGCCACCAGCGCTACCGCAACCAGCGCACGCGGCAGGACTTCCAGCTCGACAACGCCTACTACCGGCATGACATCGGCCCCGAGCATTACCTGCAGGCCGGGCGCATGGACCGCCGCAATCTATCGAGCCCGCAGGGGGGCACCTTCAGCTTCAGCATGCTGCCGCTGGACCGTTTCCAGGGCCTGCGTATCGGCACCACCCAGGCCTACGTGGACAGCGAGGCCGCAGTGCAGGCCTCGCCGCTGACCGTACTGCTGGCGCGCGACGCACGCGTGGATGCTTTCGATGGCCAGCGCCTGCTGCAGACCTATTACCTGCAGGCCGGCATCAACCAGATCGATACGCGGCGTTTCCCGTTCGGCAACTACACCGTGACCCTGCGCATCTACGAAGACGGCGTGCTGGTGCGCAGCGAAGAGGCGCCCTTCGACAAGGGCGGCGACTGGGCCGACAGCAGCGTGCAGTGGTTCCTGCAGGGCGGCCGCCGCAGCGAGCGGCGCAGCGACCAGTTCGACGGCGAGATGTCGGCGATGGGCGGCGTGCGCGTGCCGCTGGGGCGCAGCGCCACCGTCACCGCGGGCGTGGCCGATCTGGGGGGCTTCAGCTATGGCGAACTGCGCGTGGATCTGCGCCGGCTGTTTGCCACGCAGGAAATCCGCGCCAGTTTCAGCGGCATGTACGGCAGCGACGGCAGCCGCGGCCAGCAATACCAGCTGTCCTACCGCCGCCGTGCGTCGTGGAACCTGTACCAGCAGCGCATGCGCGGCAAGGCATGTGAGTTCCGCGACGATGCGCGCGACCAGTTGGGCTGCGCCGATTCGCTCAGCGCCTCGGTGGCGCTGCCGGTGGCCGGTGGCCATGCGTACCTGGCCTATACCCGGCGCCAGACCTGGCGGCAGGGCGTGGGCGTACCCGGCGATATCGATGATCCGCTGACCGGCCTGGATCCGCTACTGCCGCCGTGGGCGCCGCAGCCCAGCCGCGAACCGCAGCTCAGCCGCACCTGGCAGGCCAGCTACAACCGCAGCGAACGCTGGGGCGATTTCAGTACGTCCACGCGCGTGGGCGTGTGGCAGCAGCACAACGATGGCAGCCTGCGCAGCAGCCGCGACCGTGGCGTGTTCCTCACCCTTACCTTGACCCGCCTGCAGCAGGGCGAGCGCGGCAATGCCCAGCGCCGCTACGGGCTGGACCTGCGCCAGCCGCAGCACCAGCGCCCGGATGTGACCTACAGCGTGGCGCAGAGCCTGCGCCAGGATCACGACGACCAGTTCCGCGAATTGTCCGCCGAACTGCGCGGCAACAACAACGACCGCTACGGCGCCACGCTCAGCGGGCAGCTGCAGAACCGCATCGGCCATACCGGCGCCACCGTGTCGCACTACCAGCAGCGCGGGCGTGATGAGCTGGCCTACAGCGCCACCCACAGTTCCGGCGTGGCGCTCGGTTCGCGTGGCCTGTACTGGGGCGGCGGCCTGGGCGCCGACGCAGGCCTGGCCGTGCAGGTGGATGGCACCGGCGATCTGGAACTGACCGGCGTGGCCGCCGAACTGCAGGTGGGCGGCCTGCGCCGCCAGCGCCTGAAGCTGGGCGACCGCCGCCTGCTGCCGGTGTCGGCGTATCAGTCGCATCGTGCCGAAGTACAGGATGCCAGCGCGCTGGACAGCATCGCCTCCATCCGCGTGACCGGCGCGGGCGGCGCGCGCCCACTGTTCCTGCCACCCGGCAAGCTGCTGCGCATGCCGGTACCGATTGAAGTGACCTACACCTTCATCGGCAATGCGCACGACCTGGCCGGCACGCCGCTGCGCGGTGCCCGCATCCTCAATGCACCGGTGCCGGGCACCGGCAGCAACGGCGGCTTCGTGGCCGACTTCCCGCGCCGCGAAGCGGTGCTGTACCTGCTGCAGGACGACCGCCTGCTGCAATGCCCGCTGCAAGTGCGCGAGCGCCGCCAGGTCGTGCTGCTGGTGGGGGCCGTGCAGTGCGAACCGCTGAACGTGGCGCAGCTGCCGGCGGACATCCGCCAGCAGGCGCGGGTGACGCGGTTGCTGCAGGAAAAGGCGCTGATTGCCAGCAGCCAGCAGGCTGCCGCGGGAGGTGCGCGATGAGCCGGCGGCTGTGGTGGTGGCTGGTGCTGTTCTGCGCGCTGGTCGTGATGGTGCCGCGTGCGATGGCACAGCGGCCGCCGGAAACGCATCCGACCGATGAGCATCGCGACATTGTGATGACGTGGGATCGGTCTGCGATGCCGGGGGACATCGTGTTGATGCCGCCGCGCACGCTGCTGGCGTACGACCATGTGGATCTGGGCAAGCGCTACGGCGAGCTGCATCTGACGTGTGTTTCGGATAGCAGCGCGGAGAGGGGGCGGTGCCCGGTGGAGGGGATCGAGGAGTCGGACCTTGGTCTAAGAGAGGTACCACTCACCTTCGTTGAAAAGCGCAGCCAGATGCATACCGAACTGCTTCTGTTGGGGGGCATGGCGCGGCCGATGAGCGGGCGTGGTTGCCTAGGCGACTACTGGCAGTCAACTATCCGTGCTCTTTGGTCGACGCACACTTTGAACTGCGGGACTGATGTGCCTGCAGGAGCAGGTGCCCAGCTCATGTTGGCCGCTGAACAGCTAAACAAGCTCGTCGCAGGCATCTGGACCGCAACACTCGAACTCCGCGCGAACACCCCCGGCGCCCGCAACCTCGCTACGTACACCTACCGCTTCACTCTCAACATCACCGACTACGACGCGGTCTCCATCTACCTGCCCGAGTTCCAGGAAGCCGCCCCCACCGTAGGCCTCAACCTCAGCTACGACCCCATTGCCCGAACGGTCGGTGGCCGCGCGCACCTGGACATGTGCCTGTATGACGGCCTCGGTTCGCAGAGCGAGTACCTGGGGGTCACCGTGCGCGACAGCGGCACGCGCCCTCCCGGCCCCACCGGCTATTCGGTCTGGCACACCGACGGTGCCGGCGGTGACAGCCAACGCATGGACTACACCGTCACCCTCGACCACAACGGCGCGCGTATTCCCATGCGCAACGGGGTGGAAGAACAACTGCGCAACATCGATACGGCGCGCCTGCGCCTGGTGATGTTGCCCGGAATGTCGCAGCCGGTGTTCTGCGTGCCCACGCCGCTCACCCTCGATACCCCACGCGTACCCATCGACGAGAAACGCTCTGGTGCCTACCAGGGTGATCTGAAGGTCGAACTGCGCCTGCCTACCTCCCGCCCGTGAAGTCGATGGAACCCACTATGCATCCCGTCTTGTCCTGCCTGTTCGCCTGCGCGCTGTTGCTTGCCGTCGCGCCCGCCCATGCCAACCTCACCGTGCATCCGATGCGCACCTCGGTCGAGGCCCGGAAGGGGGCGCAGATTCGCGTGTACTCGCAATCCACCACGGCGCAATACGTGCAAACCTCGATTCGCCGCATTGACGATCCGGCCGCCCCCGACGAGCAGGAAATCGAGATCGAGCCGGCCGACGCTGCCATTGCCATCACCCCGGGCAAGTTCGCCCTGGCCGGGGGCGGCAATCGCCTGATCCGGGTCATTCCGTTGCAGCCGGTGGAGAAGGAGACCGCCTACCGCGTGTACTTCGAAGGTGTGCGCGGTCCTGATGACGCCGAGCCGGACGATCCGGCTACCCGCGCCGCCGTGGGCATGAGCCTGATCTGGGGGGCGCTGGTGAACGTGGTGCCGGCCAACGGGCATGTGGACGTGCGCGTGCAGGGCGACAGCCTGGTCAATACCGGAACCCTGCGCGTGGGCCTGACCAGCGTGGCCGACTGCGATGCGGCCGGCGCCTGCACCGCCCATGACGTCTCGCGCAGCCTGTACCCCGGTGCATCCCTGCAATTGCCCTTTACCCCGAAGCCCGGCCATCGCCTGCAGCTGCGCTATCGGTTGACCCGCGATGGCTATCGCGAACACGTGCAGGCCCTCGCGCTCTGAAGCGCACGTTCCGTCGCGGTAGCGCGCTGCGACGGGCTTCTTTTGCCTTGGTTGTTAAGGAGACACCATGAACAGGATCTATCGTCGTATCTGGTGCACTGTGCGGCAGTGCTGGGTCGTTGCAAGTGAACTTGCACGTGCTCGCGGAGCAATGGCTACGTCACGCACCGCATTGGCCGTAGCGTTGATATCAGCAGCGCTGCCGCTCGCCGCATCTGCCAACGATGCTGACGTGCAGGATGAAATCTGGAGCGCGCCCCTATGGGAACTCATCAACCCGTTCACGAGCTCCACTGCAGATACCTTCGAAGCGCGCACACTGGGTGTCATCCGCGGCGATGTCTACGGCAATACCAGTGCGAGCAACTGGAGCCTGGTGACGGCAGCGGAAACCATGGCGCTAGGTGGGGAGGCAGGCGCGCACGGCTACGGCAGCTTCGCCGCTGGCATCAAAAGCAGGGCCAACGGCGCGTACTCCGTAACGGTGGGGAACTTCGCGAATACACATGGTAGCCACAGCACGGCCGTGGGATATGGTGCTGAAGTTCTAGGTGGGGGCTACGGCACTGCGCTGGGGGCATCTGCCCGCGCCGAAGGTATCGGCGCGACGGCGCTGGGCAACAATGCGCGTGCCTACTCCCAGAACTCGATTGCGGTGGGCAGTGGCGCAGGAACCGTGAACAGCACCGCCGGTGTCTCTCGTGTCGCCATCGGTGGCGATGCATTCGCGGGAACTGCCGGGTACTCAGGGGCGGTGGCCTTGGGTGGAAACGCTCGCGCTGAGTACAACGGCGTCGCCGTGGGTCATCATGCCAAAGCATTGGCGATCGGAAGCGTCGCGTTGGGACTGAACTCGGAGGCGACCGAATCAAATTCGGTATCTGTGGGTAGCAGCAGCACCAAGCGCAGAGTCGTCAACGTGGCAGACGCCCGTCTGTCCACCACCAGTACCGATGCCGTAACTGGCAAGCAGCTTTACGCCACCAACCAGAACGTCACCGCCGCGACCAGTACGGCCAATGCCGCGAAGACCACTGCCGACCAGGCACTGGTCAACACGCGATTGGTCACCCAGACCTCGGCCAGCAGTGCCGTACGCGTGGGCGGTGACAACACCGGCACCCAGCTGGACATCCGCAACAGGTCCAACGCCAACCGCAAGCTGGCCGGCGTTGCCGACGCCACCCTCAGCACCACCAGCACCGAGGCAGTAACCGGCAAGCAGCTGCATGCCACCAACACCGCAGTGACCAGGGCGCAGACCACCGCCACCGCGGCAAAGACCGCAGCGGATAACGCACTGGGCCAGGTGACCACCGTGGCCGGCCTGGTCGGTCAGGTGTCCGCCACGGGCAATGTGCGCCTGGGTGCGCAGAACACTGGCACCGTGCTGGATGTAGCCAACAAGAATGGCGCCGCACGTCGTATCAGCAATGTGGCCAACGCCACGCTCAGTGCATCCAGCACCGATGCCGTGACTGGTCAGCAGCTGCATGCCACCAACACGGCGGTGACCACCGCGCAGACCACCGCAACCGCCGCGAAGACGACCGCAGACAATGCCCTCGGTCAGGTGACCACCGTGGCCGGTCTGGTCGGACAGGTGTCCGCCACGGGCAATGTGCGCCTGGGTGCGCAGAACACTGGCACCGTGCTGGATGTAGCCAACAAGAATGGCGCCGCACGTCGTATCAGCAATGTGGCCAATGCCACGCTCAGTGCATCCAGCACCGATGCCGTGACTGGTCAGCAGCTGCATGCCACCAACACGGCGGTGACCACCGCGCAGACCACCGCAACCGCCGCGAAGACGACCGCAGGCAATGCCCTCGGTCAGGTGACCACCGTGGCCGGTCTGATCGGGCAGGTTTCAGCCAGCGGGCAGGTTCGCCTGGGCGCCGAGAACACCGGCACCGTACTGGACGTGTCCAACAAGAATGGCACGCGGCGTCGCATCCAGAATATTGCCAATGGCATCCTCGGCGCATCGAGCACCGACGCGGTGACGGGCCAGCAGCTGTTTGCCACCAACGTGCGATTGAGTACGGTCGAGGTGCGAAACGATGCCCAGGATCTGCAACTGGTGGATCACGCAGATCGTCTGGCTGACCATCGCGTGGATCTGGACCGCCTGCGCGCCGACTTCGATGCCTTCGAACCGGATCTGGAAGGCGTGGTGAAGTTCAATGCTGACCGGACCCTCGTGGACCTCGAAGGTGCAGTGGTGAAGGGTGTTGGTCCGGGAGATATCAGCTCGGCTGCCAGTACGGACGCGGTGAACGGTGGGCAGTTGTTTGCCACCAATGCCCGGATTGAGCAGATGGAGCAGGGCAGTCGCTTCCTGCAGGTTGGCTACGACGAGTTCAGCGAGGATGCGTCGGCCGGGTGGTTGGGTATCGCCATCGGTGATTCCGCAGAGTCGTCACCGACAGGTGAAGGTGGCACCGCTGTGGGGAGCTTCTCGAAGGCCCTGGGCATCAATTCGGTGGCCTTGGGGCGAGCAGCGTTCGTAGACTCGGAATCAGTTGAAGGGTTTGCGCTTGGGGCCAGTTCGGCTGTCAAGGCAAGCGGAGGTGTCGCACTTGGTGCGTCATCTGAAGTAAGGGAGGGCGCCCTCAACAGTGTTGCGATCGGTCACGCTTCAATCGCAGATCAAGAGAACACTGTTTCTATGGGCACGACCGGCCGCCAGCGCCGCGTTGTTAATGTCGCACGTGGCCATGCGAGTAATGATGCCGTTACGGTTGTACAACTTCATGAGTCTATCGCCACCCTCGGCTGGGGGGCGGGACTTGACGCCAACGGCAACATCATTGCGCCCACGTATGTGATCCAAGGTGGCAACCACAACTCCGTCGGCGATGCGCTGACAGCGCTGGATGGTGCGGTGGTCGTGACCGATGCACGGGTCGGCTCGCTGGAAGGCAAACTGCGCTCGGCGTTCCAGGACACCACGATCCGTGCTGATGGTTTGAACCAACTCACGCTGTCCGGCGCACAAGGGGCGGTGCTGACCAATCTGGCTGATGGCCGAATCGCGGCCGGCAGTCGCGATGCGGTGACGGGTAGCCAGTTGCACGACGCCAAGCAGGAGATCGCTCGGAATCGCGGTGATCTGGATGCGATGCGCGACGCTCAGGTGACGAACAACGATCTTGCACGCTTGTCTGCGGCTGAGACGGGGAGCGTAATTGACTACGGCGGCGCGACACTGACTGGTGTGGCGGATGGCGAGCTGTCCGCAGGGAGCAAGGATGTTGTGAATGGCCGGCAGCTGTATGCCACCAACCAGCGCATGGATGGCCTTGAGCAGGGAAGCCGCTTCATGAAGGTCGGCTACGACGATCTGAGCATTGATGCATCGGCGGGCTGGTTGGGTGTGGCTATCGGCGATTCTGCGGAATCTTCTCCGACCGGCGAAGGTGGCACTGCGGTTGGTAGCTTCTCGAAAGCTCTGGGAACGAACTCTGTGGCGCTTGGACGTGCTTCGTGGGTAGTGGAGGGCGCCACGGAGGGTTTTGCGTTGGGTAGCAGTTCACATGTTCAGGCCAGTGGAGGAATCGCGCTTGGTGCGAGGGCTGTAGTGGGAGCGGGTGCAGAGGGAGCCGTTGCGCTGGGTCACGCTTCCATTGCGGATGAAGCCAATACTGTGTCCGTAGGAACCAAGGGACGACAGCGCCGCATCGTAAACGTAGCCAACGGCCGCAACGCCCAGGACGCCACCACCGTCGCCCAGCTCAACGCCACCCTTGCCACCCTAGGCGGCGGCGCTCACATCGACAGCAACGGCAACATCATCGGCCCGCACTTCACCGTCCAGGGCCAGCAGCAGTCCACGCTCAACGGGGCCTTGCAGTCACTTGATGGCGCTGTCACCACCCAGGGCTCGCGCGTGGACAAGGTGGAAACCCAGCTTCGCTCCGTCTTCCAGGACACCACCACCCGCAGCGACGGTCTGAACCAGCTCACCCTGGCCGGTGCACAGGGCATGGTCATCTCCAACGTGGCCAACGGCCGGGTGGCTGCCGGCAGCCGCGATGCTGTCAACGGCGGCCAGCTGCACGACGTGCAGCAGCAGCTCAACGGCCGCATGGACGGGCTGGAGCAGCGCATCGACGGCCAGCCGCAGGCGCGCGTTGCCGCCAACGCCGCCGGTGCCCCCGAGGCACCCACGCCGCCAGCCGAAACGCCGACCGTGGCCGATACCGGCAAGGCACCCAACGCCACGCCGGAAACCCCGAAGGAGCCGACCCCGCAGGTCGACACCGCGGAACTGGAGAAGATGCTGGCCCGCGCCAACGAGTACAGCGATGGCATCTCCCGCGAGGTGGATGCGCGCCTGGACAAGATGGACAAGCGCTTCAACCGCATGGCGGCGATGAGCAGCGCGCAGAGTGCGATGGCGATGAACACCGCGGGCCTGAACACCTACAACCGCCTCGGGGCGGGCGTGGGCTACAGCGATGGCGAATCGGCCATGGCGGTGGGCTACCAGCGCGTGTTGAACGACAAGGGATCGGCCACCTTCAGCCTCAATGGTGCCTTCACCAACAGTGGTGAACGCAGCATGGGCGTGGGTGTGGGCATCGGTTGGTAAGCCGTGTTGCCCCGGCGTGGCGCGCAGATGCCTGCCCCCTGCGCCGGGGCACTTGAGAAGGAGATGGCCATGTACCGCAGATTCAGTCGCTTCATGTCCTACCGGCGCTTCTATGTGTGGCGTGCCCGCTACAACTACCTGGTGCGCAACTGCAACGAATGGACGTTCGTCTACGTGCTGCTGTTCCTGGGGCTTCTTTACTCCTGCTGGATCATCTGGAAGATCAGCAACCCGCCGGTGCCGCGCGTGCACCCGCAGGCGGCCAAGGTGCAGCTGCGGATGATGGGCGAACAGGCCACACATCGCGTTGCGGTGGCCTACGATGGTGGCGGTGCGCCGGGCGTGGACGTGAGCGTGGCGGCAGAGGTGCGTGCGGCCGCGCAGCGGTCGGCGCGTGTGCGCGGCACGTATCTGAGCGAGGAGTCCCTGCAGCTGCAGGCGCACATGCTGGCCGATATTTCCGACTACATCACGGTGTCGGGTGTGTGTGCGCCGTATGTGTGCTGGCACGTCAGCGAGACCATCACGCGGCTGCGCCGGGCATCACAGCGGACCGCGGCATTGAATGAGGCGCTGCAGCCGATGCTGGGCCTGGCGGATGGCGCGTTGCCACCGCTGGAAGGGGAATTGGAGCGGTTGCAGACGTCGTGGTCTGACAACTTCCAGGACGTGACATTTCACGGGTGGGCGTTGCATGACATCCAGGTGATGCACGAGCAGATGATGCGCCAGTACCCGGAACGCGCGCCAATGCCGTGGTATTCGCGGCTGACGGACAAGCCGGCCGACCCGTTTTATGGGCTGTGACGTGGGTACTACTCTGGCAGGTGTCGACCTTGGTCGACACACGGCAGGAGGGCCAACCAAGGTTGGCCCCTACCGAACCTGTGGAGCCCCTCCGCCGATATAGGCGGTGATCTCCGCCTCGGCCAGCAGCTGCCTCAGCTGCGCGATGGACGCCCGACGCATGGGCTTTTCATCCACCGGTGACAGCGGCGCCTGGCGCAGGGCGTCGTAGGGCAGCACGGCCAGGTCGAAGGTCAGCTCCTCTGCACTGAACACCCAGACCGGTACGTCGAGGCTGCGTTCGCGGTCCAGGCGCAGGCGGCGCACGCGCGATTCGGCGGGGATGCGGTGTTCGTCCAGGAAGCGGTGCACGGCCTCGGCGTCGTCGCTGTGCAGGTGCAGCTGCACGGGGCTGTTGGCGTCGGCGGTGCCATCCAGCACGGGCCCGACCAGGCGCGGGGAGAAGCCATGCAGGAACTCCAGGGCATTCACCGCCGCTTCGCGCCGACGCTGCAGTTCGTTGCCGTGCTCAGGGCCGGCGAACAGCCGCTGGTGTTCGCGCAGGGCGTCTTCGATCTCGGAGTTGCGGGGCAGGGAGGCATCGTCGTGGATGCCGAGGCGGCTGGCGGCCTTCAACTTGGCCTGGTGGTAGTCGCGGATGCCGCCTTCGGCCATGAGGCGGGCGGCTTCGTGGGCGAGGCGGTGGCGCCGCTCGCGGGTCTGGCTGGCAGCATGCTGACGTGCCCGATGCATGCAAAGACTCCTGATGCGACCTGGCTAGAGATTAGCGCAGTGATGTGACATCTGCGTAGGCGCGCATGGGTAGCGGCCAACCTTGGTTGGCATCTACCAGAGCCATGCACCCACCCGGTAGCGCCGGGCCATGCCCGGCGCACCCTCCATCAGAAGATATCGAACGCGGCGGCGTCGGCCTGCGGGGTGTTCTGCAGGTTGAGGTCGTAGTCGGTCAGGCGGTCCATGTCTTCCACCTTCACCCACTCCACCGCGCCGTTCAACGTGGTCTGCACCATACCCGCCGGCGGTTCGTTCTCGGCCAGCGGCACGTCCTTCAGGGCCACGCGCATGTAGTCGATCCAGATCGGCAGTGCAGCCTTGCCACCGTATTCGCGGTAGCCCAGCGAGCGGAAGTCGTCGCGGCCCACCCACACGGTGGTGACGTACGGGCCGCCGAAGCCGGAGAACCAGGCATCGCGGTGGTCGTTGGTCGAACCGGTCTTGCCGCCCAGGTCGGCGCGGCCGAGCACCTTGGCCGCCGTGCCGGTACCGCGCTGGACCACGTCGCGCATCATCGACACCAGCTGGTAGGCGGTGCGGGCGTCGATCGCGCGCGGGGCGGTACGGGCATCGGGGTTGACCGGTGCGGCCGGGGCCTCGGTGGCCGGCTTGGCCGCCGCGGTGGCATCCGGCTTGGGCGCCGGGGCGCCGAAGTTGAAGCCATCCACCACCTGGTTGACCGGCTGGCCATCGCTGGTTCCGGCGCAGTCGCGGCAGGCCAGGGCGGGGTTTTCCTTGAACACCAGGGTGCCGTCGCGGTCGCTGACCTGGTCGATCAGCCAGGTGTCCACGCGCGAGCCGCCATTGGCGAACACGGCGTAGCCGCGGGCCACCGACAGCGGGGTCAGCGAGGCGGTACCCAGCGACATCGACAGGTTCGGCGGCAGTTCCGATTCGGCAAAGCCAAACTCGCTGATGTATTTGCGGGCATAGTCCACGCCCATGCCGTCGAGCAGGCGCACCGACACCAGGTTGCGCGACTGCACCAGGGCTTCGCGCAGGCGCATCGGGCCGCGGAAGCCGCCGCCGTCGTTCTGCGGGGCCCAGGTCTTGCCGCGGCGGTCGCGGAACACGACCGGGGCGTCGAGCACGATCGAGGCCGGGTTGTAACCCTTGTCGAAGGCAGCCGCATAGACGAACGGCTTGAAGCTCGAACCCGGCTGGCGGCGGGCCTGGGTGGCACGGTTGAACTTGTTGCCGGAGAAGCTGAAGCCACCGACCAAGGCCTTCAGGGCGCCGCTGTGGGCATCCAGCGAGACCAGGGCGGACTGGCCGCGCGGGATCTGGTCCAGCAGCCACTGGCCTTCCTTGTCGCCGGCGCGCACGCGCACGATGTCGCCGCGCTGGACCAGCTTGCCGGGGGTCTTGTTGGTCCACTTGGCGGCACCGGCCGGCAGCACGATCTCGCTGCGGTTGGCCAGGACCACGGTGGCGCTGCCGTCGGCGCCGGTGCTGGCGACGATGGCCGGCAGCAGGCCGGCCTGGCTGACGATGCCGCGCAGGTGCTCGGCCAGGGCGGCGGCATCATCGCCGGCGCCCAGCTGCACCTGCTTTTCCACGCCGTGCCAGCCGTGGCGGTGGTCGTACAGCAGCAGGCCGTCACGCACCGCCAGGTTGGCCGACTCCTGCAGGGTCGAATCAATCGTCGTGGTGACGTGATACCCCTTGTTGACCACGTCACCGCCGAAGCGGGCGATCATTTCCTGGCGCACCAGCTCGGCCACGTAGGGGGCTTCGACCTGCACCGGCGGCTCATGCGGGGTGGCATGCATCGGCACGGCCTTGGCGGCGTCGGCCTCGGCCTGGGTGATGAACTTCAGGTCGGCCATGCGCTGCAGCACATAGTTGTCGCGACGCTGGCGGGCACGCTCCGGGTTGGAGATCGGGTTGCCCGAGGAGGGGAATTTGGGGATGCCGGCCAGCGAGGCCATCTCGTCCAGGTCCAGCTCGTTCAGCTTCTTGCCGTAGTAGAACTCGGCTGCGGCGGCCACACCGTAGGCGCGGTTGCCGAAGAAACCCTTGTTCAGGTACAGCTCGAAGATCTCGTCCTTGCTCAGCTCGGACTCGATCTTCCGGGCCAGCAGGATCTCGGCCAGCTTGCGGGTGTAGCTGTACTCGGAGCTGAGGAAGAACTGGCGGGCGACCTGCTGGGTGATGGTCGAACCACCCGGCACGCGCTTGTCACTGGTGGTGGCCAGCAGCCAGACCGCGCGGGCGATGCCCTTGTAGTCCACGCCCCCGTGTTCATAGAAGCGGGCATCTTCGGTGGCCAGGAACGCCTTCTTCAGCTTGTCCGGCACGTCCTTCATGGTGATGGGGGTGCGCCGGGTCTCGCCGAACACCGCCATCAGCTTGCCATCGGAGGCGTAGACGTACATCGGCTCCTGCATTTCCACGTCGCGCAGGGTCTGCACGTCGGGAAGCTTGGACGATACGGCGTAGTACAGGCCGCCCACGGCGGCAGCACCAACCAGCGCCAGGACCAGTACAACAACAAAGATCCAGCGCAGCCAGCGGCGGAGACGAGTCATCGGTGTCAGATTCCGATTGCGAATTTCGTGGTCGCAGAGTATAGATTACGCAAGGTGGCGGCTGGGGTCGGCACCGGGGAACGCAAGGGGAATCGCCAGGGGCTGCGTGTTCATCCTGTGAGGGAGTTCACAGCAGGGCGGTTGCCATTTGCTAAGAATACGTTATTAATGCGCGGACGCAGCTCTTGTGTCCAAGTGCCCGTCGGCAGGGGAGAAACCGTGGGGCTCATCCCAAAAAGTCAGTCGCCGCTCATTGGCGTCGACATCAGTTCGACTGCGGTAAAGCTGTTGCAGCTTTCCCGCAGCGGCAATCGTTTCCGCGTGGAACATTACGCCGTGGAACCGTTGCCGCCGAATGCAGTGGTTGAAAAGAACATCGTTGAAGTGGAGGCCGTGGGTGAGGCCATCCGCCGGGCGATGAACCGTTCCGGCAGCAAGGCCAAGCTGGCTGCGGCCGCCGTGGCCGGTTCGGCGGTGATCACCAAGGTGATCCCGATGCCGGCCGACCTCGACGAAGGCGACATGGAAGCCCAGATCGAGCTGGAAGCGGTCAACTACATTCCGTACCCGATCGAGGAAGTGAACCTGGACTTCGAGGTGATCGGGGCGATCCCGAACAACCCGGAAATGGTCCAGGTGCTGCTGGCCGCCTCGCGCTCGGAAAACGTCGAGCTGCGCCAGTCGGCGCTGGAGCTGGGCGGTCTGCAGGCCAAGGTGATGGACGTGGAGGCCTTCGCGGTCGAAAACGCCTTCGCCCTGGTGGCCAGCGAACTGCCGGTGTCCCACGACGGCGTGGTGGCCCTGGTCGACATCGGCGCGACCATGACCACCCTCAACGTCCTGCGCGGCGGTCGCAGCCTGTACAGCCGCGAACAGGTGTTCGGCGGCAAGCAGCTGACCGACGAGATCATGCGCCGCTACGGCCTGAGCTACGAGGAAGCCGGTCTGGCCAAGCGCCAGGGCGGGTTGCCGGAAAGCTACGAAGTGGAAGTGCTGGAGCCGTTCAAGGAAGCCACGGTCCAGCAGATCAGCCGCCTGCTGCAGTTCTTCTATGCGGGCAGTGAATTCAACCGCGTCGACCACATCGTGCTGGCCGGCGGGTGTGCCGCCCTGGCCGGTCTGCCGGAAATGGTCGAAGAACAGCTGGGGGTGGCCACCGTGGTCGCCAACCCGCTGGCGCAGATGACCCTGGGCCCGAAGGTGCAGGCGCAGGCGCTGGCCCAGGATGCCCCCGCGCTGATGATCGCCACCGGTCTGGCACTGAGGAGCTTCGACTGATGGCACGCATCAATCTATTGCCCTGGCGCGCCGAACGGCGCAAGCAACGCCAGCGCGAGTTCGGCGTCATGCTGGGCATGGCCGCGCTCGGTGGCCTGCTGCTCTCGCTGCTGATCTGGTTCTATTACGACATGCAGGTCAGTGGCCAGCAGGACCGCAACGCGTACCTGCAGACCGAGATCGACAAGGTCAAGAAGCAGAACGAGGAGATCAAGCGCCTCGACGAGCAGAAGAGCCGCCTGCTGGCCCGCAAGGCTGTCATCGAGGAGTTGCAGGCCAAGCGTTCGCAGATGGTCCATCTGTTCGATGCCCTGGTCCGCACCATCCCCGATGGCGTGGTGCTGACGGCGCTGACCCAGGACGGTGACATGCTCACCCTGGAAGGCCGCACCCAGTCCAATGCCCGCGTTTCGGCCTACATGCGCAACCTGGAAGTGTCCGGCTGGATGACCAACCCGGAACTGTCGATCATCCAGGCCAGCAACCCGGAGAAGGACAAGGATCTTCGCCCCGGTGGCCCGGTAGCTGACATCAAGGCCCTGCCGTACGTGTTCAAGGTGAGGGTGAAGCTGCCTGCACAGAGCGATGAATCCACCCAGCCTGGCCTGAATGCCGATGGCACCGTCAACACGCCCGATGCAGCGGCTCCGGCCGTCGCGCCGCTGGCCGCTGGCCCGGATGCGGCTGCACCGGCTGCACCGGCTGGCCAGGCGCCGGCCCAGCCCGGCGCTGCGCCGGCACCTGCGGCGGCACCCGCTCCGGCACCTGCCGCAGCCCCGGCCAAGGCTCCCGCAGCCCCGACCCCGGCCAAGCCTGAAGGCACCCGCCTCGCGCAGCCGCCGCAGGCCTTCCACGCCCCGCTGACGGGGGATCGCGCATGAGCAAGAAAGTCGACCTCAAGAGCCTGGATTTCAACGACATCGGCAACTGGCCGCGGAACGCGAAGATCGTGTTCTGTGCGCTGATCGCCCTGGTCATCATGTTCGTCGCCTACATGCTGCTGATCAGCGGCAAGCGCGAGGAGCTGGCCGGTCTGGAATCGCAGGAAGCCACGCTGCGCCAGCAGTTCAGCACCGAACAGGCACGTGCGGTGAACCTGGAACCGCTCAAGCAGCAGCTGGCGCAGATGGAACAGGTGCTGCAGCAGATGCTCCGGCAGCTGCCCAGCAAGACCGAGATGCCGGACCTGATCATCGACATCTCGCAGACCGCGCTGTCCAGCGGCCTGACCAACCAGCTGTTCGAGCCTGAGCAGGAGCAGATCAAGGAGTTCTACGCTGAAAAGCCGATCAAGCTGAAGATGGTGGGCAGCTACCACCAGTTCGGCGCGTTCGTCAGCGGCGTGGCCTCGCTGCCGCGCGTGGTCATCCTGACCATGCACGACATCAACCTGAAGCCTGCCGACAAGGCCAACGGCAATGTGCGCACCGGCGCGCTGGAGCTGTCCGGTACGGTCAAGACCTACCGTTACCTGGATGAGTCCGAGATCGCCGAGCAACAGGTGGACACCGGCAAGGAGGCAAAGAAGTGATCCGTTCCTTCATTGCACGCGGTGGCATGGCCATGGCGGTGCTGCTGCTGGCCGGTTGCGGCCGTGGCATCACCAGCACGCCGGGGGATGCCCCCAATCTGGAAACCTGGGTCGCCAGCGAGCGCGCACGACCGGCGCAGCCGCTTGAGCCGCTGCCGGTGATGCAGCAGTTCGAGACCTTCGAATATTCGGCGCAGGGCATGCGCGATCCGTTCACCGATGCCTGGACCAACCCGCAGAACGGGGCCGGCGGCATGCGCCCGGACCCGAACCGGCGCAAGGAGCCGCTTGAAGGCTTCCCGCTGGATGCGCTGGACATGGTGGGCACCATCGGTGCCGGGGGCGGCGCCGTCGCTCTGGTGATGGGGCCTGACAAGGTGACCTACCGGGTGCGCCCGGGTGGCTACCTTGGGCAGAGCGACGGGCGGGTCACCGCGGTCTATGAAGACCGTGTTGAGCTGATCGAACTTGTGCCGGACGGCGCGGGGGGCTGGCTGGAACGTCCGGCCACGCTCGCGCTCGATGATCAATGATCGTTTACTGGGGATAGCACGATGACTTTTCACCAAGCCAAGGGGCTGCGACCCATCCGGCGCTCTACCTTGAACCGCATCAGCGCGCTGGGAGTCGCGCTGATGCTGGCCTGCGCTCCGGCGCTGGCTGCCGCACCGGCTGAAAAGCCGGCCAGCACCGCTGTGGCAACGCAGGCCACCGCGCCGGCGTCGCTGTCGGTGCAGCGGATCGATTTCAAACGCGGCGATGACGGCACCGGTCGCCTGATCGTCCAGTTCGACGGCCAGGGCGCGATCCCTGACCTGCGCACGCAGGACAACAGCGTGGTGGTCGACGTCGGCAACGCGAAGCTGCCGGCCAACCTGCAGAAGCCGCTGAACGTCACCGACTTCGCCACGCCGGTGCAGCGCATCGACGCGCGGCCGTCCGGCGCGGGCACCCAGCTGGTGCTGAGCACCGGTGGCGCGGTCGAATCGCTGGCCTACCAGAGCGGCAACGAATACGTGGTGGAGATCAGCGCCCGCAAGGCCCCGGCCGCCGTCGGCGCGGTCACCGCAGGCAGTGTCACCCAGGCTGCCAAGGGCCTGCCGCAGCGTGGCTACACCGGCAAGCCGGTCACCTTCAACTTCCAGGACATTCCGGTTCGCACCGTCCTGCAGTTGATAGGCGACGAGTCGAACCTGAACATCGTGGCGTCCGACTCGGTGCAGGGCAATGTGACCCTGCGTCTGGTCAACGTGCCGTGGGACCAGGCGCTGGATATCGTGCTGCGCGCCAAGGGCATGGACAAGCGCCGCGACGGCAGCGTGATCTGGGTCGCGCCGCAGACCGAACTGGCCAAGTTCGAGCAGGAGAAGGAAGACGCACGCATCGCCATCGAGAACCGCGAGGATCTGGTGACCGATTACGTGCAGATCAACTACCACAGCGCCACGCAGATCTTCAAAGCGCTGACCGAGGCCAAGGGCATCGGCGGCGGTGGCGGCGGCAGCGGTGGCAGCAGTTCCGGCCAGGAAGAAAGTGGCTTCCTGTCCTCGCGCGGCCGCATCGTCGCCGACGAGCGCACCAACACCCTGATGATCAGCGACATCCCGAAGAAGATCGCGCGCATGCGTGAGCTGATCAACGTGATCGATCGCCCGGTCGACCAGGTGCTGATCGAAAGCCGCATCGTCATCGCCACCGATACCTTCGCCCGTGAGCTGGGTGCACGGTTCGGCATCAGCGGCAGCCGCGACAACGCCTACTTCAGTGGCAACCTGGAAGCCAATGAAAAGACCCGCACCTCGCAGGTCGATACCGCGCGCGCCAACCAGACCGCCTACAACGAGTGGCTGGCTGGTGGCAGCGTCGGCCCGGCACCGGTTCCGCAGGCGTCGAGCATTACCCGCGGCCTGAACTGGGCCCTGCCGGTGGCCTCCACCAGCAACCCGGGTTCGCTGGCGCTGTCCATCCTCAACGCCGGTTACCTGCTGGATGTCGAACTGTCGGCCATGCAGGAAGAGTCGCGTGGCGAAGTGATCTCCAACCCGCGCGTGGTGACCACCAACCAGCGCGAGGCGCTGATCAAGCAGGGTAAGGAAATCGGCTACGTCACCATCAGCGGCGGCGGTGCTGCCGGCGGTGCGCAGACCCCGAACGTGCAGTTCAAGGAAGTGGTGCTGGAGCTGAAGGTCACCCCGACCATCACCGACGACAACCGCGTGTTCCTGAACATGGCGGTCAAGAAGGACGAAGTGCAGCGCTACATCACCCTGGCCGGCTACGGTGAAATCCCGGAAATCAACCGCCGCGAAGTCAACACCGCCGTGCTGGTGGAAGATGGCCAGACCGTGGTGATCGGTGGCGTGTACGAGTTCACCGACCGCAGCAGCGTCAGCAAGGTGCCGTTCCTGGGCGACGTGCCGTTCCTGGGCAATCTGTTCAAGAACCGTGGCCGCAACAAGGACAAGGCCGAACTGCTGGTGTTCGTGACCCCGAAGGTGCTGCGCGTGGCCAAGAAGAGCTGAGCCTGCCACCACCGGATGTACGAGAGGGCCGCCCTGTGCGGCCCTTTCTTTTTGTGGATCCACGGCCCGCATGCAGGGCCATTCATCCATCCTTGATCCAATCCGCGGACCGGCCTGCGATGATGTCGGGAACCCGTGCCGCTCCGCGCCGGTCAAAGGCCCCCATGAACCTGCCACCGCCGATGCCCGAATCCGCCACTCCGCCGCCTGCGCCCTCGATCTCGGCGCTGCATGCCGCCTTCACCGGTCTGCGCGACGCTCTTTCGGCCGAGATCGTTGGCCAGGCCGCGCTGGTCGAACGCCTGCTGATCGCCCTGCTGGCCGACGGCCACCTGCTGGTCGAGGGCGCCCCCGGCCTGGCCAAGACCACCGCCATCCGCGCACTGGCCTCGCGCCTGGAAGCCGACTTCGCCCGCGTCCAGTTCACCCCGGACCTGCTGCCGGCCGACCTGACCGGCACCGAGATCTGGCGCCCGCAGGAAGGCCGCTTCGAATTCGTGCCGGGCCCGATCTTCCATCCGATCCTGCTGGCTGACGAAATCAACCGCGCCCCGGCCAAGGTGCAGTCCGCACTGCTGGAAGCGATGGGCGAGCGCCAGGTCACCGTCGGCCGCCACACCTATGCGCTGCCCTCGCTGTTCCTGGTGATGGCCACGCAGAATCCCATCGAGCAGGAGGGCACCTTCCCGCTGCCCGAAGCGCAGCTGGACCGTTTCCTGATGCACGTCCGCATCGGCTACCCCGACCAGGCCGCCGAGTCGGAGATCCTGCGCTTGGCGCGTGAGCGCGCCCGCGGTGCACTGGGCAATGCCGCGCCCGCGCCGGAAAAGCTGCCGATGCAGGTGGTGTTCGATGCCCGCCGCGAAGTGCTGGACCTGCACATGGCGCCGGCGCTGGAGCGCTACCTGATCGAGCTGGTGCTGGCCTCGCGCGAACCGTCGCGCTACGACGCCGGCCTGGGCCGCCGCATTGCCTGGGGGGCCAGCCCGCGTGGTTCGATCGCGCTGGAACGTTGCGCACGTGCGCGCGCCTGGCTGGCCGGCCGTGACTTCGTCACCCCCGATGATGTGCGCGCCGTGGCCGCCGACGTGCTGCGCCACCGCGTGCTGCCCAGCTACGAGGCGACCGCCGAAGGCTGGGATGGCGAGCGCCTGGTGCAGGAACTGCTGGCCCGCGTGCCGGCGCCCTGAGCCCGCGCATGGCCGATTCATCCCCGCAGCACAGCGCCGGCGTGGCCGAAGGCGATGGCCTGCGCCCGCAGCTGGCCGAACTGGTGGCCCTGCGCCGGCTGGCGCAGCGGCCGCCACCGCCACGGCGTGGGCGCGCAGGCACCGCCGGCCAGGCCCCTTCGCCGATGCGTGGGCGCGGCATGGAGTACGCCGAATCACGCGAGTACGTGGCTGGCGATGACGCCCGGCACATCGACTGGCGGGTGACCGCGCGCACCGGGCGCGCCCACACCAAGCTGTTCCAGGCCGAGCGCGAGCGCGTCAGCCTGATCGTGGCCGACACCTCGCCCGCGCTGTATTTCGGCACCCGCGTGCGCTTCAAATCGGTGCAGGCCGCGCGCGCCGGTGCGGTGGCCGCATGGTCGGCGCAGCGTCGCGGCGACCGCATCGGTGCCCTGCGCGGCAGTGACCGCGAGCCCCCCATTGCGCCCGCCGGCGGGCCGCGCGGCGTGCTGCGCGTGCTCGATGCACTCACCCGCTGGTACGCGCAGCCACCTGCCGATGATCTCGGCCTGGAACGTGCGCTGGACCACGCCGGCCGCGTGCTGCGCCCCGGCGCGCGCATGCTGGTGCTGGCCGACCCCCAGCAGGCCCTGCGCATTGCAGCGGCTCGCTGGAGCGCACTGGCCCAGCACCACGATCTGAGCCTGCTGCTGCTGGTCGATCCGCTGGAACTGCAGCCGCCTTCGGCACCGCTGCAGTTCCTGGCGGCACAGCAGCGCATCGGCCTGGATCTGCGCCGCAGCGAGGTGCAGGCGCACTGGCGCGCGCACTTCGTCGAACCGCTGCAGGCCCTGCGCCAGCAGCTGGCCGCACGCCGGGTGGATGTGCAGATCCTGTCCACCGATGCGCCCAGCGACGCGTGGCTGGCCCCGGCCCCCACCGAGGTGCCGGCATGAGCGCGGCCCTGCCGCTGCGCGATGTCGCGTTGCCGCCGTCGCCCCCGTGGTGGCCACCGGCGCCGGGCTGGCTGATGCTGATCGGCGCGCTGCTGCTGGTGCTGGGTATCGTGGTGTTCATCGGCCAGCGTCGGCGCAGGCGACGACGCCGCTGGCTGCAGCTGTTCGACCAGGAACTGCAGGCTGCGCCGACCGCAGCGGCCGAACTCGCTGCCATCGCTGGCCTGCTGCGTCGCGCCGCGCGCTTGGCCCAGCCGGGCAGCGAAGCATTGCATGACCAGGCCTGGTGGCAGCGCATCGACCCCAAAGAACAGTTGGCCGGGCCGCAGCGGAAGCTGCTGGCCGAAGGTGCCTATCGCCCGCAGGTGGCAGCGGACGAGGTGGCCGAGCTGCGAGGCTGGGCGCGCGAACGCTACCTGCAGCTGCTGCAGGAGCGCCGCCGATGAATCTGCTGGCAAGTTACTGGCCCTGGCCGGACCTGCAGCTGGCTTGGCCTTTTGCGCTGCTGGCGCTGCCGGTGCCACTGCTGATGCACCTGTGGAAGCGCCGTGCCGACGCCGGTGCCGCCCTGCGCGTGCCGTACTCGCCGGGCGAACTGCAGGCCCTGGCCGGTGGCGGCCGGGTGGATGTGTCCTGGTTGCGTACGATCATCCTGTGGCTGGCCTGGGCCTCGCTGTGCGTGGCGATGGCGCGGCCGCAGCAGCTGGGCGAAGCGATCACGCCGCCGCAGCAGGGCCGGCAGATGATGCTGGCCATGGACGTGTCGGGCAGCATGAGCGAGCCGGACATGGTGCTGGGCGCGCAGGCCGTGGAGCGGCTGACCGCGGCCAAAGCGGTGCTGGCCGACTTCCTCGATCGCCGTGCGGGCGACCGCGTCGGCCTGCTGGTCTTTGGTGATCGTGCCTACACCCTCACTCCCATTACCGCCGATCTGGCCAGCGTGCGCGACCAGCTGCGCGACAGCGTGGTGGGCCTGGCCGGGCGCGAGACCGCCATCGGCGATGCCATCGCGCTGGCGGTCAAGCGCCTGCGCAGCCAGCCGGAAGGGCAGCGCGTGCTGATCCTGCTGACCGATGGCGTCAGCAATGCCGGCGTGCTGGAGCCGCTGCGCGCGGCCGAACTGGCGCGCGCGGAGGGCGTGCGCGTGCACACCGTCGCCTTTGGCAGCGATGGCAGCATGCGCCTGTTCGGCATCCCCATTGCGCATGACCGCGACCCGGTGGATGAGGCCACCCTGCGGAAGATCGCCGAAATGACCGGTGGCCGCTTCTTCCGCGCCCGCGATACCGATGAACTGGCCGGCATCTACGCCGAGCTGGACCGGCTGGAGCCGATCGCGGCGAAAGGCCCGAGCCTGCGCCCGCGCGACGAACGCTATGCCTGGCCGTTGGCGCTGGCGCTGCTGCTGGGCGTACTGGCCTGGCTGTGGCCGGAGCGCCGCCGATGAGCGCTTCGCTGATGCAGGCCCTGCACGCCGCCATTCCCGATTGGAACGCACTGCACTTCCTGCGGCCGGACTGGCTGTGGGCGCTGCTGGTGCTGCCATTGATCCTCGTTGCCACGGTGTACCGGCAACGCCGCAGTGACGCGTGGCGGCAGGCGGTCGATGCGCACCTGCTGTCGCACCTGCTGGCAGCCGGCGGGCCGCGCCGGGCGCGGCTGCCCTGGGCCATCCTGCTGGGCTGGACGCTGGCCGTGCTGGCCCTGGCCGGACCGAGCTGGCGCCAGCAGGCGCAGCCGATGTACCAGGCGGGCACGCCGCTGGTGGTGGTGCTGGATCTGTCCAGCCGCATCACCGCCACCGATCTGCCGCCGTCGCGGCTGCTGCAGGCGCGGGCCAAGATCGGCGCGCTGCTGCGCGCGCGCCAGGGCGGCCAGGTCGCCCTGGTGGTGTATGCCGATGATGCCTATACCGTGGCACCGCTGACCGATGACACTGCCAACGTCGCTCTGTACCTGGATGCGCTGTCGCCGGAGGTGATGCCACGCGATGGACAGCATGCCGACCGCGGCATCGACTGGGCCACCCAGCTGCTGCGCCAGACCGGCACGCTGCGCGGGCGCATCCTGCTGATCAGCGACCACGCCGATGCGGCGGCGGCACTGGCTGCCACGCAGGCCCGCAGCCTGGGCCTGCAGGTGTCGGTGCTGGGCCTGGGCACGCCCACCGGTGCCGCCTATCGTGATGGCAGCGGGCAGATCAGCCAGGCCGCGCTGGATGAAGGCAGCCTGCGCACGGTGGCGACCGCGGGCGGTGGGCAGTACGCGCGCATCGCCGCCGATGACCGCGACCTGAGCGCGCTGGATGTGCTCGATGCCAGCGATGGCACCGCACGGCAGGGGCCGGGGCAGGGCACGCAGTGGCAGGATGAAGGCTACTGGCTGCTGCCACCGCTGATGCTGCTGGCACTGCTCGCCTTCCGCCGACGCGCGGTGCTGGCTGCGGTGCTGGCGGTGGGCCTGCTGCCGCTGGCTGGCAACCTGCAGGCGCAGCCGCGCAACGCGTCGGTGAAGGAAACCGGCACGCTCTGGCAGCGTGCCGACCAGCGCGAGCACGAACGCATCGCCGAAGGCGTGCAGGCCTACCGCAACGGTGATTTCGACACTGCCCGCGCGCGCTTCGAGGGCATCGACAGCGATGCCGCGCTGTACAACCTTGGCAATGCGCTGGCGCGACAGGGTGATTACGACGGTGCCATCGCTGCCTACGACCGCGCGCTGGCCAAGCACCCGGGCATGGCCGACGCGGTGGCCAACCGCGCGGTCGTGGACGCCGCACGCAAGCGCAAGCCACCGTCGAACAAGGACCAGAACAACCGCTCCAACCAGGACAAGGGGCAGGGGCAGCCGCCGCAGCAGCAGGGCCAGCAGAGCCAGCAGGGCAAGCCGGGGCAGCAGGATCCGAAGCAGGGGCAGCAGGATCAACAGCCTCCGCGGCAGGGCAAGCCCGGCGACATGAAGGACGGCCAGCAGGCCGGTCCGCAGGCCGCCGATGCGAAGGCGCAGGCGCAGGCCGACGCCGAACAGCGCCAGCGCATGCAGCAGGCCATGCAGCAGTCGAAACCCGGCGAGCCGGGCACGCCTGCCACGCGCGGCGATGGCCGCACCCCGCAACAGCGCGAGGAACAGCAGGCGGTAGAGGCCTGGATGCGTCGCGTGCCCGATGATCCGGGCGCGCTGCTGCGCACCAAGTTCCAGCTGGAAAACGAACGCAGAAAGAGGGAAGGGCGATGATCGGCGTGCCGCGCAGGACATTCCACGTGACGGTGCTGCTGGCGTTGCTGCTGGCGGGGTGGCCATTGGCCGCGCTGGCCCAGACCCGTGCATGGCTGGACCCGGCCAGCACCACGGTCGGTGAGCCAGTCACCCTGCAGGTGGAAACCGACCAGGGCAGCCCGGACTACACGCCGTTGAACGCCGATTTCGTGGTCGGCGCACAGAGCAGCAGCCGCCAGGTTCAATGGAGCAATGGCAGCATGCAGCAGCGCAGCGTGTACACGGTGGAATTGACCCCGCGCCGCAGCGGAACGCTGCTGGTGCCCTCGCTGCAGGTCGGCAGCGTGCGCACCGAGCCGCTGCAGCTGCAGGTGGGAACCGGCACGGTGGCCACGGCACAGAGCAATGCCGCCGCCTTCGTCGAAACCGACGTGGATGATGCCCAGCCCTACGTGCAGCAGAGCGTGGGCGTGGTGGTGCGCCTGTACTTCGCTTCGCAGCTGGCTTCCGGCGAGCTGGTGCTGGATACGCCGGAGGGCGCATCGCTGCAGCGGGTGGGTGATGACCGCACCGACGTGCGCCAGGTCAATGGCCGCCGCTACAACGTGGTGGAACGGCGCTTCCTGCTGATTCCCGAACGCAGCGGGCCGTTGCGCCTGCCCGGTGCACGCTTCAACGGGCGCACGGCCGGTGGCTTCTTCGATGACTTCTTCGGCGCCGGCGGCGACGGGCGCATGAATGCCGTCGCCCCCGAGCGCACCCTGCAGGTGCGCGCGCAGCCGGCGCAGGCACCGCAGCCATGGTTGCCGCTGCACGGCCTGCAGCTGCGCTATACCACGGCGCCGGGCAGTGCGCGGGCCGGCGAAGCCGCCACCGTGGTGGTCGAAGCCGTGGCCAACGGCGCAACCCGCGCCCAGTTCAACGATCTGCCGGTGCCGGACGTGGGCGATGCCGGCCAGGTCTTTGCCGAACCTGCCCAGTACGATGAGACCTTCACTGGCAGCACGCCACGGCTGAAGATCACCCGGCGCTATTCGATCGTGCCTCGCCAGGCCGGAACGCTGGTGGTGCCGGGGCCGAAGGTGCCGTGGTGGAATGTGGACAGCGGCGCCGCCGAGCAAGCCACGCTGCCGGACCTGACCCTGGCGGTGGCCGCCGGGCAGGGTGGACCTCCTGCCGCCCAGCCCATCGATACCCAGGCCGCGCTGCCCGGCGACGATGTGCAGCCAACCGCGCCGACGTCCGTGCCGCTGGGTGCGGCAGATGCGCGCCCGTGGCCCTGGATCGCGGCTGCCGTCGGACTGGCCCTGCTGTGGCTGCTGACCCTGGCGTGGGGCTGGCGGCGTGGCCGTCGCGCTCCTTTGGCCGGGTCTCCCACGCGGGCCGGCGCCGGCGACACCGGCACCCCGCACGGCAGCGTGGCTGAACTGCGCCGCGCGCTGGATGGCGAAGGGTTCGACCAAGTGCAGGCGCAGCTGTGCGTGATGGCCGGGGTGGAACGCCTGGAGCAGGTGATCGAGCGCCTGGCCGATCCGGTCCAGCGCCAGGTACTGCTGGACCTGCAGGCCGCGCGCTGGGGCGGGCAGGGGGAAGCCTCGGCACTGCGCGCGCGCCTGCGCGAGTGCTTCCGTGACGGACCGCACTGGTCGGTACCTCACCAAGCCGCCGACACTGGGCTGGCGCCGCTGTATCCCCCACCGCGACGCTGAACCGGCGCGGCTTGCGCGCTTTGTTAGAGTAGATTCATTTTTCGAGGAACGCCGCGTATGACAGCAGCTGCTGCCGACAAGAAGAAGTTGCCCCTGCACTGGAAGATGGGCATCGGCTTTGCGGTCGGCCTGGTCCTGGGACTGACCGTGCATGCCCTGGGTGGCAGCGTCGATGGTCTGCAGGCCGGTGCCAAGTGGGTCATGGACTACATCACCACGCCGGCGTCGGGCCTGTTCCTCAACCTGATCTTCATGCTGATCGTGCCGCTGATCTTCTCGGCGCTGATCATGGGTGTTTCCGAGATGGGCGACATCCGCGCCCTCGGCCGCATCGGCTGGAAGACCCTGGCCTACACGGTGCTGCTGTCCGGCATTGCCGTGGGCATCGGCCTGGTGCTGGTCAACGTGCTCAAGCCCGGCGCCGGCGTCGATCCGCAGACGGCCGCGCTGATGCTGTCGGAGAACGCCGAGCGCAGCAAGGAGATCGTGGCCGGCATCCATGGCACGCCCAAGGGCATGGACATGCTGCTGTCGATCGTGCCGAGCAACGTGCTGCAGGCAGCGTCGGACAACGGTGCCATCCTGTCGCTGATGTTCTTCGCCCTGATGTTCGGCATCGGCATGGTGCTGACCGACGATGAGAAGGTCGCACCGCTGCGCCGAGCCATCGAAGGCGTGTTCGAAATCTCGATGACCCTGATCAACCTGGTCATCCGCCTGGCCCCGTATGCCGTGGCCTGCTTCATGTTCAACCTGGCCGCGCTGTTCGGCTTCGAGCTGATCATCCGCCTGGGCGCGTACGTGGGCGTGGTGGTGCTGGCGCTGGGCCTGCACATGGTGGTGACCTACGGCGCGGCCGTGTGGCTGTCGGGCCGTTCGCCGCTGTCGTTCTTCCGCGATACCCAGGAAGCGACGGTGATGGCCTTCTCCACCGCCTCCAGCAATGCCACCCTGCCGACCGCGCTGCGCGTGGCCGACCAGATGGGCCTGCCGCAGCGCGTGTCGCGCTTCGTGCTGACCGTGGGCGCCACCGCCAACCAGAACGGCACCGCGCTGTTCGAGGGCGTGACGGTGATCTTCCTGGCCCAGTTCTTCGGCGTGGACCTGTCCATCGGGCAGCAGTTCATGGTGATGGCAGTCTGCATCCTGGGTGGCATCGGCACCGCTGGCGTGCCATCGGGCTCGCTGCCGGTGGTGGCGATGATCTGTGCGATGGTGGGCGTGAACCCGCTGGGTATCGGCCTGATCCTGGGCGTGAACCACTTCCTGGACATGTGCCGCACCGCCCTGAACGTGACCGGCGACCTGGCCCTGACCACCCTGGTGGCCAAGGGTGAAGCCGCCGACACCCCGGCCGAGGCCGCGGCCGCCGCCGCCCGCCTCGACAACTGATTCCGACGACGCCTGAACGGGGTCGGATCCCTTTCCGCCAGGAAAGGGCTCCGACCCCGCGCTGTTTCTGGATGACGTTGACCTGACCCTGCCGGGCGTCTGTGGGACAATAACGCGCCCGCAGTTTCGCGGCCGCCTCCCGATTCCGACAGAACCATGACGCAGCCTACCCGTCGCCAGTTGGCCAACGCCATCCGCTTCCTTGCCGCTGATGCGGTTGAAACCGCAAATTCCGGCCATCCCGGCATGCCCATGGGCATGGCCGATATCGCCGAAGTGCTCTGGAACGACTATCTCCGGCACAACCCGAACAACCCGCAGTGGTTCAACCGTGACCGCTTCGTGCTGTCCAACGGCCACGGCTCGATGCTGCAGTACGCGCTGCTGCACCTGAGCGGCTACGACCTGCCGATCGAGCAGCTCAAGCAGTTCCGCCAGCTGGGCAGCCACACCGCCGGCCACCCGGAACGCCACGAGACCCCGGGCGTGGAAACCACCACCGGCCCGCTGGGCCAGGGTTTTGCCAACGCCGTGGGCTTCGCCCTGGCCGAGAAGCTGCTGGCACAGCGCTTCAACCGCCCGGAGCTGGAAATCGTCGACCACCGCACCTGGGTGTTCATGGGCGATGGCTGCCTGATGGAAGGCGTGTCGCATGAAGCCGCCTCGCTGGCCGGCACCTGGGGCCTGCACAAGCTGGTCTGCTTCTGGGACAACAACCACATTTCCATCGACGGCAACGTCGAGGGCTGGTTCACCGACAACACCCCCGAGCGTTTCGAGGCCTATGGCTGGAACGTGGTGCGCGATGTCGACGGCCACGACCCGGAAAGCATCAAGGCCGGCATCGAGGCCGCACTGTCGCAGAGCGACAAGCCGACCCTGATCTGCTGCCGCACCACGATCGGCTTTGGTTCGCCGAACAAGGCGGGCAAGGAATCCAGCCACGGCGCCGCGCTGGGCAAGGACGAACTGGCCGCCACCCGCAAGGCGCTGGACTGGAACTACGGCCCGTTCGAGATTCCGGAAGAGATCTACGCCGGCTGGCGTGCCGGCGGCACCGGCACCCTGCGCCAGGCCGAGTGGGAACAGCAGTTCGACAAGTACGCCGCGCAGTACCCGGCCGAAGCCGCCGAGCTGACCCGTCGTTCGCATGGCGAGCTGCCGGCCGACTTCGTCGCCCAGGCCGATGCGTACATCGCCAAGGTCGCTGCTGAAGGCGCCACCATCGCCTCGCGCAAGGCCTCGCAGCTGGCCATCGAAGCCTTCGCGCCGCTGCTGCCGGAAATCGTCGGCGGCTCGGCCGACCTGGCCCATTCGAACCTGACCCTGTGGAAGGGCAGCAAGTCCGTCGCCAGCGATGATGCCAACGCCAACTACGTCTACTACGGCGTGCGCGAGTTCGGCATGACCGCCATTGCCAATGGCCTGGCGCTGCACGGTGGCTTCATTCCGTTCGACGCGACCTTCCTGGTGTTCAGCGATTACGCCCGCAACGGCGTGCGCATGAGCGCGCTGATCCCGGCCCACGCCATCCACGTCTACACCCATGACTCGATCGGCCTGGGCGAAGATGGCCCGACCCACCAGCCGGTGGAGCACCTGGCCTCGCTGCGCTACATTCCGAACAACGACGTGTGGCGCCCCTGCGATGCCGTCGAGTCGGCCGTGAGCTGGAAGGCTGCGATCACCCGCCAGGACGGCCCGAGCTGCCTGGTGTTCAGCCGCCAGAACCTGCCGCACCAGCCGCGCAGCGCCGAGCAGATCGCCCAGATCGAGCGCGGTGGCTACGTGCTGGCCGATGCCGCCGGCACCCCGGACGTGATCCTGATCGCCACCGGTTCGGAAGTCTCGCTGGCCACCGAAGCCAAGGCCCAGCTGGATGCGGCCGGCCTGAAGACCCGCGTGGTTTCCATCCCGTCCACCGACGTGTTCCTGCGCCAGGACGCCGCCTACCGTGAATCGGTGCTGCCCAACGCCGTGCGCAAGCGCGTGGCGATCGAAGCCGGCGTCACCGGTTTCTGGCGCCAGTTCGTCGGCCTGGACGGTGCAGTGATCGGTATCGATACCTTCGGTGCCTCGGCCCCGGCTGACAAGCTGTTCAAGCACTTCGGCATCACCACCGACCACGTGGTGGCAGCGGCCAAGGCGCTGTAAGCAGCTCCGCGAAGCAGGAAGGAGAAAGGCCGGCGCACGCCGGCCTTTCTTTTGCGCGCAGGTAATAAAAAGGGGACGGAGGGGATTAAGTCGTTTGTGCACAAACGACTTAATCCCCTCCGTCCCCTTTTTCTGCTTCAGGCGGAGCGGGCCAGTGCCAGGCGCAGCAACCGTGCGTTGACGCGCTCGCCGAGATCCTTCGGTGCCTGCAGGCCCATGCGCTGCAGGTACACCGCGTCGCCATCGCCTGCGGGCTGGCGAACCGCGGCCCACAGCGTGCGCAGCGTGTCACCGCGTGTCTGCGTGTGCGTTTTCAGCCAGCCCAGCGCCTTCACCAGCACCTGTTCGATCTCGTTGAAGTCGCTGCCGAGCGGGTAGTCGGGCAGGGTGCCATCGGTGCGGAACGGTGCCAGTGCCGCCGCCAGCGCCTGCGGTGTGTTGCGCTGTTCGCGCTGCGGGTCCGGGTGCCGCCCGGTACGCAGCTTGCGCGAGGCATACGCCTGCTGCAGCAGCCCGGCCTGGAACGGCGCTTCGGTGATCGCGGTCATCGCCTGCACGCAGTCGTCGTCGGTCAACCCACGCAGATCGGCAATGCCGTACTCGTTGAGGTAGATGTCGCGCAGGTGGCGCGGAATGGTGGTGTGCCCGTAGTTCCAGCGCACGTTCGAGGCACGCTTGCCCTTCTCATCCCGCGCGGCGCGGAACATCAGCACGCTGCGCGCCTCGGGCAGGGCATGGGCCATCGCCACGAAGTTGTACTGGCCGCCCACGCCGGATACCACGCGGCCATCGTCCAGCGCGTCGGAAACGGCCGCACCCAGCGCGGTGACCATCATGCAGGAATTGAAGAAGCGCGCATGACGGCGCTGCAGGCGCTCCAGCGTTTCGTTGCCGCCATACAGCTGGTTGATCTCGCTGATGCGGCGCATGCCGATGGCGCGGCATTCGTCCTCGGGCAGCGTGCGCAGCCATTCGTAGAACTCGGGCGAGCCCAGGTAGAACGCGCCGTGCAGGTATTCGCCTTCGGCTTCCAGCGTGGCATGGTCGATGGACAGCGTGCTGCCATTCTCGATGCGCTGCATGAGCGCCAGATCGTCGTGCACCTTGCGCCGGATGACGCCGGTCTGCACCAGCCGCCGGAAGCCTTCGTTGAGCATCTCGCTGCAGCCATACAGGCCTACTTCGAACGGATCGAGCCCGCCGATCTCCTGCACCAGTGGGTGATTGGCCAGCTGCGGGTCCAGGGCATTCAGCACCCGGCGGTAGCGCGCGTTGTCGGTATGGCGCAGCACCAGCGCATGGCTGAGCGCATCGGCCAGCGTGCCGATGCCGATCTGCAGCGTGCCGCCATCGCGCACCAGGGTGCTGGCGTACAGACCGATGGCGTAGTCCGCATCGGCCACCGGCTGCCGCGGCAGGCCGAACAGGGCCGGGTACGGCGGCGGCGGGGTGATCACCAGATCGAAGAAGGACACATCCACCGTGGCGGTGCCACCCAGGTAGGGCAGCTGCGGATCGATTTCGGCCACCAGCAGCGGGCGCGGCAGCCCGCGCGCGGCCATCGCATCCAGCGTGTCCTGGGTGATGTCGTTGTTGCACGACAGCGACAGCCGCCGATCATCCGGGCGCATCGCCACTTTCTGCACGATCACCTGTGGCGCGCGCTGGGCCACGGCGTCAGCGGCATGGGTGTAGTTCAGGCTGGTGTAGCTGGACTGCGCCTGGCGCGAACCGAGCAGCGCACCGGATTGCATGTAGAACTCCTCCACCTCCACATGCGCCGGCAAGGCATCGCGGGCGACCGCATCGGCGTAGGCCAGACGCGGAAAATCCTCGCCGAAATGGCGCTGCACGAACGGCGCCATGAAGCGCGCCTCCAGGCCATCGCCGCGCGCCTTGGGCGGGTTCAGCGACAACGCGGTGTACAGCTGCAGTGGTCGCGACGGATCTGCTTCCACCCGCGCATACAAGGCATTCAACAGCCGGTGCGGCTTGCCCAGCGCCAGCGGCGCACCCACCCGCAGCGGCCCGTCCACGCGCGCGAACAGCCAGTCAACGGCGGCGTCCAGGTCGGTCAGGTGTTCGGTCATGCGTGGCGGTCCTGCGGCAAGGGGAGTGCTGGCATTACAGCATGTCGGGCTTGAACCGCCGTCGACGCGAGACTTCCTGCCCCGAAACCATGAACCGGCCATCGCCGCGGTAGTGGAAGGTACGCGGCAGTTTCGGCCGCGGCGCGACGTGGGCGCGGACGATTTCCCAGATGAAGAGGTTGCTGGATTCGACGTGGCGGTCGTCATGCAGCCGGCACTCGAAACTGGAATGGCACTGGCCCACCAGTGGCACGGCCACATCGCGGGCGGGCACGGCCTCCAGGCCGAACCGCGTGAACTTGTCCACCTCGCGGCCGCTGCAGTTGCCGATGTCCACCACCGTGTCCAGCAGCTCCACGCCCGGAACGTTGATCACGCACTGCCGGCTGTCGCGGGCCAGGGCAAAGCTGTGGTTCTCGTTCCAGATGTAGGTGGCCAGCAGCGAGGGCGAGAAGCCCATCACCATGTGCCAGCCCAGGGTCATCAGGTTGCACTGGCCGTGCGCGGCGGTGCTGACCAGCACGATGGGGCCCGGTTCGAGGAAGCGGCGGGCCTGTTCGACCGGGAAGTCCAGTTTGCGCAGCGGCTTCATGGGGGCCCCGTGGGCAGAAGAGCCGATGCTGGGGCAGGCGGGATGAACCTGCGGTCGAGGGCTTGACATCCAATTCGATTACGCGCGTAATCGGGAGGTCGATTACGGATGTAAACCATGACCCCGATCAGCGAAGCAGAAGCCGTCGTGATGGAGGTGCTGTGGCAGCAGGCGCCGCGCAGCGCCGATGAGGTGGTGGCCGCACTGGCCCACCGGCAATGGGCCGAGCCGACCATCAAGACCCTGCTCAACCGCCTGCTGACCAAGGGCGCGATCGCCGCCGAGCGCGATGGCCGCCGCTACCTCTACCAGCCGCTGCTGCAGCGCCAGGCCTGGGTGGAAACACAGAGCCAGGATTTCATCGGCCGCGTGTTCGATGGCCGGGTGGCACCGCTGGTGGCGCATTTCAGCGAGCGCGGCCAGCTGACGGCGCAGGACATTGCCGAACTGAAGAAGCTGATCCAGGAGATGGACGATGAATGAGCTGCTCGATGGACTGTGGCAGGCCAGCCTGTGGCTGGCGCTGGGCGTGCTGCTGCTGGCGGCCGCGCGGCCACTGCTGGTGAAGCTGGGCGGCGCGGAGCTGGCCTATCGCAGCTGGTGGCTGCTGCCGCTGCTGCTGGTGGCCCTGCTGCTGCCCCTGCCGGCATTGCGGGCGTTGTCGGTGCTGCAGCATGTGCCGACGCTGCCGCTGAAGGTGGTGCCCGGTGCGGTCGAGGGCGCCGCCGCGCAGCTGCCGATGTGGCCGTGGCTGCTGGCCCTGGCCTGGGGGCTGGGTGCCGGGCTGCACCTGGCGCGCGAACTGCGCGCACAACGTCGCTTCGAGCGCGGGCTGGGCACGCTGCAGGCACGTGGCGATGGCAGCTGGCAGGCCAGCGCCGACCCCGGCCTGCCCGCGCTGGTCGGCCTGTGGCAGCCACGCATCGTGGTCGGCCCGCACTTCGACCAGCAGTTCGATGCCGACGAACAGGCGCTGATCCTGCGCCACGAACGCAGCCACCGCCGCAATGGCGACCACTGGGCCAATGGCGCCCTGCTGCTGGCACGGTCGGTGTTCTGGTTCCATCCGTTGTTGCCCTGGGCTGCGCGCCGCTTCCTGCGCGACCAGGAACTGGCCTGCGATGCGCGCACCGTTGCCGCGCAGCCGACGCAGCGCCGTCTTTATGCCAGCACGCTGTTGAAGGCGCAGCTGGTCCACCCGGTTGCACCGATGGCATGTCATTGGCGCAGCCAACCCGTGTTGAAGGAGCGTATCGCCATGTTGAAGCAGTCGCAGCGGAAGGCATTGCCGAAGGTGTCCGGCCAGGTGTTGCTGGCGGGGTTGTGCATGGGTGTTGCGGCGTTGGCCTGGGCCAGCCAGGGCGCGACGACGGGAGGATCATCGATCAGCGCCGAGCCGTACCAGTACGCCCAGGCGGATGCGGCCAGGGACGGGCTGGACTCGCCGGTCCAGGTGAAGAACATGGCGCCGCCGAGCTACCCGGTGGGCGCGTTCGAGAAGGGACAGACCGGTGTGGTGAAGTTGATCGTGGCCGTGAATGAAAAGGGCGAGGCCACCGATGTGCGCGTGGAAAGTGCGACCACTCCCGGCGTGTTCGAGGCCGCGTCGATCGCGGCGGCGCGCAACTGGACGTTCAAGCCGGCGATGAAGGACGGCAAGCCAGTGGCCGCCAAGCTGCGCATTCCGATCACCTTCGCCATGGACAACACCGACGCTGCCGGCGGTCAGGCTCAGTGAAGGCAACGCTGAAGCGCGCAGCGCTGTGTATCGCCACGATGCTGCTGGCCGCCTGCGCCACCCAGGAAAGGCTGACCACCGTCGACACGCGCAACGAGAGCGTCGGCCATCAGCGACTGCAGGCCGATGCCGGCGGTGGTGCTGGCCAGATCCAGCCCTACACGCTGGCCGCCAGCGAGGGCTACCGGATGCCGCAGCTGTACGCGGCACCGGACCCGGTGGTGGGCGCGAGCGATCCACGAACCTCGCTGCCACCGACCACAGTCTGCCTGCAGGTGGTGGTGGACGCGCAGGGGCAGGTTGAGCGCAGCCAGCCGCTGACCGACCGCAGTGAATGCAGCGCAGGGGCGGTGGCGGAGAACGGCCCGCTGCTGCGGGCCGCACAGGACGCGGTCGCGCAGTGGAAGTACTCGTCAGCGGCGGTCTGCCGCTTCGCGCCCGGGAAGGCGCCCGCAGACCGCAGCGACTGCCAGGGCGCCGACAGCATCGAGCCGGTGGCGGTCACCCTGCAGTACGCCTTCACCTTCGAGATCGTGAAGGGCCAGCATGTGGTACGCACGCAGGGCCGGTAGTGCCCTGCAGGTAGCGCCGGGCCACGCCCGGCGGTTTCCTGTTGCTGCAGTCAGGCGCCGCCAACGATGTTGGCCTTCACCGCCGGCTGCATCAGCTTCGGTTCGGCCAGGGTCGCGTCTCGCGCCTCACGCACGCTGACGAACGCCGCTTCATCCACGCCGTCGTGCACGTGGATGTTGTGCGCGCGCTGCGCGCCGATGGTGGTTTCGTTGGCGAAGGCACGGCCACCCGGGCCGTAGTCGTGGCACACAAATACACGGGTGGCATCGGGCAGCGCCAGCAGGCGCTGGATCGAGCGGTACAGCTGCGCGGCATCGCCGCCGGGGAAATCGCAGCGGGCGGTCCCGCCGTCAGGCATGAACAGCGAGTCGCCGGTGAACAGTGCATCGTCGATCAGATACGCAATGCTGTCGCTGGTATGGCCGGGCACGGCGATGATGCGGCCCTGCACCTGGCCCAGCGCGAAAGTCTCGCCATCGGCGAACAGATGGTCGAAGACTGGCGGTTCATCGGTAATCTGCAGGCCGTAGCGCGGAGCGAAGGTGGCCTGCACCGCGCGGATGCCTTCGCCGATGGCGAGGGTGGCCTGCGGGAAGCGTGCCTTCAGCCGGCGCCCGGCCGACACGTGGTCGGCGTGGGCGTGGGTTTCCAGCAGCCAGCGCAGTTGCAGGCGCTGTTGCTCGATGGCCTGCAGCAGCGGGCGCACCGGCGCATCACTGCTGGCATCGGTGTCCGGGTCGTAGTCCAGCACCGGGTCGATCAGCGCGGCCTCGCCGCTGGCCGGGTCGAACACCAGGTAGCTGAAGGTGTTGCTGTCGGCGTGGAAGAAGGACTGGACCTGGACCGGCATCGGAACCTCCTCAGCGCGTGCCGAGCACGCGGTTCAGCAGCTGTGCCAGGTTTTCACCGGCCAGCCGCAGCTGCGCCTCGGCTACCGGGCGGTAGCGCGCGGTGTAGTCATCGCCGATCTTGTGCGAGGCCGGGTACACACCGGGCTGCACCGCAATACGGCAGCTGGCTTCGGCCCAGGCCTGCGGGTCGCGCTGCGGATTGGACTGCCGGGCCAGCTTGGGCGCGGGCAGGGCGCGCAGCACCGGCAGGTAGCCGGCGTCATCCAGTTTGCGGGTATTGAGCATGCCGCTGTCCCACAGCGAATGCAGGTTGGTACCGCGGTTGCCGAACTGCAGCTGGAAGTCGTTGCCACCCTTGTCGTGGCCGTAGCCGGCGTGCATCGGCTGGTGCAGGTCGCCCACCAGATGCACGACGAACTTGAGCGCCTGCAGGCGCTCGCCGTCGGTCAGGCTGCGGTCGCCGAGGATGGCACTCTGCGCCTTCAGTGCTTCGACGATGCAGTTGCCGTTCCTGCAGTGCTTCGGCGCTTCGTAGTGGCAGCCGTCTTCGGCGATGTTGACGTAGTGCCAGGCAGCGGAACGACGGCCCAGGCCGGGGTCCTTGGCACGCAGCTGGTCGGCCCACGGCGCGATGCCGGCCAGGGTGGCGCCCGGCTCGGTGGCGAGCAGGCGCTCAACCTCGGCGCGCGCGGTCGGGTTGAGGCGGGTGTCGGCCACTTCGGCGACCAGGCGGTGGCCTTGTGCGCCCCAGGCATGGGCGGGGGCGGACAAGGTCAGCAGGGCCGGGGCGAGGGCGGCAGCGAGGATCAGGGAGTGCAGGGCTTTCATGCCGCCATTCTAGCGGTGCCGCCGGTGCCGGACGTGGCCGAGGCTGGCCGGATACCTCCACGGTGCGTGCCCACGCCGCCTTGATGCCTGCCCCGCTAGGCTGGCGCGGCTACGCGCGGGGAGGCGGCGATGACCATGACGGACAGGCGCATTACGGCAGTGCCCATCGACGAGGCCGGCTTTTCCGCCGCCTTTGATGCCCAGGTGCTGTGGCGCATGCGGTGGGCCTGTGCCGTGGCGGCCTGTTTCTCCCTGCTGTTCATCACCTTGGACCGCCAGTGGCTGCCGCCCGATACGGCAGCGGTGGTGCTGCGCTGGCGCCTGGGCGTGCTGCTGCCGGCCCTGCTGGTGGGGGTGGTGATGACCTACCTGCCGGCCTGGCGCCGGCACCAGCAGTACATCGGCGGTGCCATGGTGCTGTGCAGCGGGCTGGCCCTGGTGGCGATGGTGTGGACGGCGCACCAGGCCCAGACGGGCTACCCCTATGAAGGGGTGAGCCTGTTCCTGCTGTTCAATTACTTCCTGTGCGGCCTGCGATTCAAGGTCGCCACCTTCAATGGCACCGTCATCAGTGCCGCCTTCGTACTGGCAGAAGCGACCGTGCTGCCTGCCGGGCCAGCCCTGGCTGAAGCCCTGATGTTCGTCCTGGCCACGCATGTGGCCGGCATGGTGGGCTGCTACATCTCCGAGCGGCAGACCCGCGCGACCTTCAGCGCGGAACAGCGGCTGGATGCGCTGGCCAACCACGATGGCCTGACCGGACTGCTCAACCGGCGCGCCTTCGACCGCAGCGCCCGCCAGATCTTCCAGCGCTACCTGCGCGCGCCGCACCCGCGGGGTGCGCTGCGCATCGCCATGATCGATATTGATTACTTCAAGCGCTACAACGACCAGTACGGCCATCCCGCCGGTGATACGGTGCTGCATGCCGTGGCCTCCACGCTGTCAGCGCAGTTGCATGACCTCGATTCGGTGGTGGCCCGCTATGGTGGCGAAGAGTTCGTCGCGATTGGTCACTGGCAGCCGGGACAGTCGCAGTCGGCGCCATTCGAACAGATGCGGCAGCAGGTGCAGGCGCTGGCCATCGTCCACGCACATTCGGACGCCGCACCGGTGGTGAGCGTAAGCATCGGCGTGGCGCGCTGGCATGACGATGGTGGTGACACCCTGGAACAAGCGCTGCAGCGCGCAGACGAGGCGCTGTACCGTGCCAAGGCGGCCGGCCGCAACCGGGTGGAGGTGGCCGCCGACCAGTAGATCCACGCCACGCGTGGATGCACGTTGTTCCATCGAAGCAGAAAAAAGCCCCGGCACACACACCGGGGCAACCTGCTGCGAGGGTGTCTGGATCAGAACTTGAAGACGTACGACGCGCCGTACACCAGCGGGTCGATGTTCACCGTGCCGATCTTCTGGCCGTCCAGCTTGACCTTGCTGTCGATGTCGATCCAGCGCATGTCCACGCGCAGCGCGCCCTTTTCACCGATCGCGAAGTCCACGCCCGCATGTGCGGCCAGGCCCCACGAATCCTGCAGCTTGAGTTTGCTGCCGGCCAGCGCGCCGGTGGTGTCCTCGCTGAAGAAGGTCGTGTAGTTCACGCCCGCGCCCACGAACGGTGAAACCTTGCCCTTGCTGTTGAAGTGGTACTGCAGGGTGACCACCGGCGGCAGCTGCTTGGTGCTGCCCACCCGGCTCAGGCCGTTGATGTTGATGTCATGCTTGAACGGCAGGGCGGCCAGCACTTCGATGCCCAGGTTGTCGGCGATGAAGTACTCACCGGTGATGGTCGGCTTGATGTCGTTGTCCACGTCCACCTTCAGGGTGCCGCCAGCCAGCGAACCATTGTTCGACTTCGGGGCGACCTGGTGGACGCCGGCCGAGACGGTCCAGTCGCCCTTGGACTGGGCCATGGCCGGGGCGGCGGCCAGCGAGACGGCGGCGGCCAGGCCGGCCAGGATCAGGGGGGAGGTCTTGCGCATGGCGGTATCTCGTTGCGGGTTGGATGGGGCCAGTGTCGGCCTCACGCTGCGCTAACGCTTTGATCCGGATCAAATCCCCCTGGCGGCCCCGGCTGGCGGGGCGTCTGGCCTACGGTGGTCAGGCCCGGTTTGCTAGACTTGCGGGCCCTATCCATCCCGCCGCACCTGTCGCGGCTGCAGGAGCTTGTGAACATGGCAATCAAGGTTGGTATCAACGGTTTCGGCCGCATCGGACGCAACGTCCTGCGCTCGGCGGTGCTGAACTTCGGCGATGACATCGAAATCGTGGCCATCAACGATCTGCTGGAGCCGGACTACCTGGCGTACATGCTCAAGTACGACTCCGTGCATGGCCGTTTCAAGGCCGACGTGGCCGTGCAGGGCAACGACCTGCTGGTCAACGGCAAGAAGATCCGCCTGACCCAGGAACGCGACCCGGCCAACCTGAAGTGGGACGAAGTCGGCGCCGACGTGGTGCTGGAAGCCACCGGCCTGTTCCTGACCAAGGAAACCGCGCAGAAGCACATCGATGCGGGCGCGAAGAAGGTCATCCTGTCGGCCCCGTCGAAGGACGACACGCCGATGTTCGTGTTCGGCGTGAACGACAAGACCTACGCCGGCCAGGCGATCATCTCCAACGCCTCGTGCACCACCAACTGCCTGGCCCCGCTGGCCAAGGTCATCAATGACAAGTGGGGCATCAAGCGCGGCCTGATGACCACCGTGCACGCGGCCACCGCCACCCAGAAGACCGTCGATGGCCCGTCCAACAAGGACTGGCGCGGTGGCCGTGGCATCCTGGAAAACATCATTCCCTCGTCCACTGGCGCAGCCAAGGCCGTCGGCGTGGTCATCCCGGAACTGAACAAGAAGCTGACCGGCATGAGCTTCCGCGTCCCGACCTCGGACGTGTCGGTGGTCGACCTGACCGTCGAGCTGGAAAAGGAAGCCACCTACGCCGAGATCTGCGCCGAAGTGAAGGCACAGAGCGAAGGCGCGCTGAAGGGCATCCTGGGCTACACCGAAGACAAGGTGGTGGCCACCGATTTCGTCGGTGAAACCCACACCTCGGTGTTCGATGCCGACGCCGGTATCGCCCTGGACGGCACCTTCGTCAAGCTCGTGTCGTGGTACGACAACGAGTGGGGCTACTCGAACAAGTGCCTAGAAATGGCCAAGGTCGTCGCGGCCAAGTAAGGCCTTCGAAGATCGCCACACGAACCCCGGCTTGCCGGGGTTCATCGTATATGGACCCGGCTTGCCGGGGTTCGTCGTTCATGGGCCCGGCTGACGTAGCATGGGCCACGGACCGCTGCCGCTGGGGCGCGGCTGCGTTGGGGTAGACGAAGAATGGAAGCACTGATCGTCCTTGTGGTTCTGGCCCTGCTGGCCATACCGCTGCTGCTGGTGGTGGCGCTGGTGATGATCGCCGGCCTGCGCCGGCGCGTGGCCGCACTGGAAAGCGCACTGGCCGGCGGGGTGCCTGCTGTTGCCGCCGCCCCGCGCGCGGCCGAGCTTGCTGCTGCGGCGGCAGAACCTGCCGCCCCCCTGGCCGAGGCCAGCGAACCGCCGTTCCTGCGCCCGGCTGCTGCGGCCGCGCCACCGCCGGTGTCGCCTGCGCCACCTCCTCCCATGCCGCCGGTACCCGCCGCGGCCGTGCCGCCGCCGGTACCAGCGTGGCCATCGCTGCCACCGGAACCGGCGCTGCCCAACGTGATCGAACGTGCCGTGGGCGCAGTCAAGCGCTGGTTCACCGAGGGCAACGTGCCGGTGAAGATCGGCATGCTGGTGCTGCTGGCCGGCGTCGCTGCGCTGCTGAAGTACGTCAGCGACCAGGGCTGGCTGGTGGTGCCGATCGAACTGCGCCTGGCCGGCATCACCGTGGGCGCGCTGGGCCTGCTGGCCTTCGGCTGGCACCAGCGCGAACGCCGCCGGCTGTTCGCCCTGGCCCTGCAGGGCGGTGCCATCGGCGTGCTGCTGCTGACCATCTTCGCGGCGTTCAAGCGCTTCGAACTCATGAACCCCGGCTTCGCCTTCGCCAGCTCGATCCTGCTGGTGGCGGGGCTGTGCGTGCTGGCGGTGGTGCAGAACTCGCGCACGCTGGCGGTGCTGGGCATTCTCGCTGGCTTCATGGCGCCGCTGTGGCTGTCCACAGGCAGCGGCAACCACGTGGGCCTGTTCAGCTACTACGCGGTGCTCAACGCCGGCATCTTCGCCATTGCCTGGTTCCGCCCGTGGCGCGCGCTCAACCTGCTTGGCTTTGCGTTCACCTTCGGTATCGGCACGTTCTGGGGCGTGCTGCAGTACCGCGCCGACAAGTTCGCCAGCACCGAACCGTTCCTGCTGCTGTTCTTCGCTTTCTACCTGCTGATTCCGCTGCTTTACGCGCGCCGCCAGCCGGCCGAGCGCCGCGATCTGGTCGATGGCAGCCTGGTGTTCGGCACACCGTTGATCGCGTTCTCGCTGCAGGCGGGCATGCTGCACGAGCAGCCGATGACGCTGGCGTTGTGCGCGCTGGGCCTGGCGGCGATCTATGCGGTGCTGGCGCGCGCGCTGATTCACCGTGCCTCGTACAGCGTGCTGGCGCAGTCGCACGCGGTGCTGGCGGTGGGCTTTGCCACGCTGGCGGTGCCGTTGGCGCTGTCGGCGCGTGCCACCGGTGCGGTGTTCGCGCTGGAAGGTGCCGGCCTGGCCTGGCTGGGGCTGCGGCAGCAGCGCTGGTTGCCGCAGGTGGCGGCGGCGCTGCTGCAGCTGGGCGCCGCCTTTGCGTTTGTGGTGGGGGCCGACTACTGGCACGGCGACATGCGCTTCCTGCTCAACCCCACCGCCATCGGTGCGCTGCTGCTGGCCGTGGCCGGCTTCGCCAGTGCGTGGAGCTACCAGCGCCGCGCGCGCCAGGACGTGGTCCTGGTCTACTACCTGTGGGGCCTGCTGTGGTGGCTGGGCGGCTTCATCCATGAGATCGGCCGATTCATCGAACGCACCGCGCAGGCCGACGCGCTGCTGGTGCTGGCGGCGGTCACCGCCTGGCTGGCAGCGGAGGTGCAGCGTCGCCAGCCGGCACGCGCGCTGGGCGTCACCGCACTGGTGATGCTGGCGGCGGGCTTCCCGCTGGCCCTGCTGCAGAGCGATGCCCACCAGCAGCCGTTTGCCGGCTACGGCGCGCTGGGCTGGGCGCTGTTCGCGGTGCTGGGCGTGCGCACCCTGCTGTGCCTGCGCCAGGGCGGTGACGGCGTGGCCCGTATCGCCCAGTTCCTGTGGTGGCTGCTGTGGCCGTCGCTGCTGTCCCTGCTTGCGCTGTGGGGCGGCGATGCCGCGCATCTGGCACAGGGCTGGACCGCGCTGCTGGCGACCCTGCCGTGGCTGCTGCTGGCAGCGTTGTCGCTGTGGCGCTGGGCGTGGCTGCGCTGGCCACTGGGCGATGCCTTCGATGCCGCACGCGTCGCGCTGCAGAGCGTGGTGTTCGGCGTGCTGGCCTGTGCCTGGTGGATCGGCATCAGCCTGGCCGGCGATGCGGCGCCGCTGCCGTGGCTGCCGGTACTCAACCCGGCCGAACTGGCGCAGTGGCTGAGCCTGCTGCTGGCCGCGCGCTGGCTGTTCGGTGGTCAGGCGCCGGCAGCGTTGCAGCGCCTGCGCGTGCCGGTACTGGCGCTGGCCGGTTTCATCGCCCTCACCAGCACCGTGCTGCATGGCGTGCACCAGTGGGGTGGTGTGCCCTGGGCGCCGTCCATGGCCCGCCAAAGCCTGGCCCAGACCAGCCTGACCGTGTTGTGGAGCGTGCTGGGCGTGATCGCCTGGGTCTGGGGTTCGCGCCGTGGCCAGCGTGTGCTGTGGATGGTTGGCGCCGTGCTGATGGCCGTGGTGCTGGCCAAGCTGGTACTGATCGACCGCCAGCACCTGGGCAACCTGCTGGGTATCGCATCGTTCATTGCCTACGGCCTGCTGTGCACGGTCGTGGGCTACCTGGCGCCAGCACCCCCTGCTGCGGCGCCTCCCGTCGAGGACATCCCATGAAGAAGTGGAGCACGGCACTGCTGCCGATGTTGCTGGCGCTGGCCGGCGTGGCATCCGCGCAGGCCACCGACTACCGCGCGCACTACGCCGAACAATGGCCGTTGAGCCTGTCCAGCGCCCAGTCGGGCGCGTACCGCGTGGTGCTGGAACCGGCCATCTACCGCCGCGCCGGCCGCGCCGACCTCGGCGATCTGCAGGTGTTCAACGCCGCCGGCCAGGCCCTGCCGTCGGCGCTGCTGGCGCCGGACCAGCCACTGGCGCAGCCCCCGGTGCAGCGCGAGCTGCCGTGGTTCGCGCTGCCACCGCTGGCCGAAGCGCAGCGCAATGATCTGCAGCTGCTGACCGAGCGCGATACCGATGGCCGCGTGCGCCGGGTCGAGGCGCGCGTGGGCGCCGGTACCGTAGCGAACGGGCAGGGCGGCTGGCTGATTGATGCCAGCGTGCTGGGCCAGCAGCCGCTGGCAGCACTGGTGCTGGACTGGGCCGACAGCGGGCAACCGCTGCAGGCGCAGGTGCAGCTCGATGCCAGCGACGACCTGCAGCACTGGCGCGCGGTAGCGCGCGATGTGCCGCTGGTGGACCTGCAGCGCGCCGGCAAGCGCCTGCTGCAGCGCCGCCTGCAGGTGGATGGCAATGCACGCTACCTGCGCGTGCTGCCGCAGGGCGAGGCGCGCCTGCCGGCCCTGCGCAGCGTGCTGGCCGAACTGCCGCCGGCCCCGGCGACGGTGCCGTGGGAATGGTTGTCGCTGGAACCCACGGCTGCCGGCAAGGGCGAATACACCTTTGAGCTGGACGGCCGATTCCCGGTCAGCAAGGCCGATGTGGCCAGCACCGACAACAGCCTGGTGCAGTGGACGCTGTACAGCCGTGACGATCCCGGTGCCGAATGGCAGCGCCGCAGCGCACCGTGGATTGCCTACCAGGTGCAGCAGGGCGCGCCGGGCCAGCGCCAGCAGTCGGCCGCGCAGGGGCTGGGCGGCATCTGGCGCGACCGTTACTGGAAGCTGGTGGCCAGCCCGGTGGAAACGGCCACCGCACCAACCCTGCGCCTGGGCTACCAGCCGGAAGTGATGGTGTTCCTGAGCCAGGGCGCGGCGCCGTACGCGCTGGCCGTGGGCAGCGCCACCGCACGCCGCGCTGAAGCACCGATCGCGGTGCTGATCGAGGAACTGCGCCAGCGCAACGACCCAGCGTGGCAGCCGACGCTGGCGCGGCTGGAAGGTGCACCGGAGACGCTGGCCGGCGATGCCGCACTGAAGCCGCAGCGCGACTGGAAGGCGTGGTTGTTGTGGGCGCTGCTGGGCCTGGGTGTACTGGTGGTGGGAGGCCTGGCGGTCAGCCTGCTGCGGCAGAAGCCGGCGCCTTCGGCGTAGGTTCCCGCGAACGGCGCAGCCCCTCGTGGGTGGGCGATTGGTCGCGTAGAGCAGAAGCCGCGCTTGGCCGGGCGGGTGGGCTGGGCAGGGGACGCCGTGAACCCATCCATGGGGGCTTGGCCGCGGCATCCATGCCGCGGACACCCCTGCCCAGCCCACCCGCCCGGCCTCTGACAGTTTCCGGTTGCGTCCACCCACGTAGAAGAAAAAAGAAAATCAAAAGCGGGTCGCGCGCTGCGCGCACTCGCCGTGGGGTCAGATCCGTTTTCCGCAGGAAAACGGATCTGACCCCGTTCTTTTTCCACCCGACATCAGAAACCGCTCTTGCCTTTGCCATCCGCTCCGCCTCATGAACCTGTCGAGGCCGGGGTGGTGTGGGATGGCAGGGGTGTGAGCCGCATGGATGCGGCGACCAAGCCCCCATGGACGGGTTTACGGCGTCCCCTGCCATCCCACACCACCCCGGCCCACCGCCAGCACCACGAAGCGCCAGCGCTTTGGCTGTTGCTGTCCGCCTCTGCCTGCCGCAGGCATCGGCCCTCCCACCTCCCGCAGCCGATACAATGCCCGTCTGCCGTCACACCGGCATCCTGTCCCCGAGCCAAAGAGTTGCCCATGTCCATCGTCCGCATGACCGACCTCGACCTCTCCGGCAAGCGCGTGCTGATCCGCCAGGATCTGAACGTGCCGATCGAGAATGGCCGCATCACCTCCGAACAGCGCATCACCGCTTCGCTGCCGACGCTCAAGCGCGCACTGGAGCAGGGGGCCGCCGTGATGGTCACCTCGCACCTGGGCCGACCGAAGGAAGGCGTGTGGAGCGAAGCCGATTCGCTGGCACCGGTCGCCGCGCGCCTGTCCGAGCTGCTGGGTCGCGAGGTTCCGCTGGTGGGCGACTGGGTCGACGGCGTCGATGTGCAGCCGGGCCAGCTGGTGCTGCTGGAAAACTGCCGCATGAACGTCGGCGAGGGCAAGGATGACGAAACCCTGTCCAAGCAGTACGCGGCGCTGTGCGACGTGTTCGTGATGGATGCGTTTGGTACCGCGCACCGCGCCCAAGCCTCCACCCACGGCGTCATCCGCTTCGCGCCGGTGGCCGCCGGCGGCCCGCTGCTGATGGCCGAACTGGACGCGCTGGCCAAGGCACTCGACGCGCCGGCCAAGCCGCTGCTGGCCATCGTCGCCGGCAGCAAGGTCAGCACCAAGCTGGAACTGCTGGCCAACCTGGTCGGCAAGGTCGACCAGCTGATTGTCGGTGGCGGCATCGCCAACACCTTCATCGCCGCCGCCGGCTACAACGTGGGCAAGTCGCTGTACGAACCCGACCTGCTGGATACCGCGAAGAAGATCGTCGCCGATGCGCAGGCACGTGGCGCGGCCATTCCGCTGCCGGTGGACGTGGTCACCGCCAAGCAGTTCCTGCCTGATGCCGCCGCCGAGGTGAAGGCCGTCGACGCCGTGGCCGAGGATGACCTGATCCTGGACATCGGCCCGCAGACCGCCGCGCAGTACGCGCAGCTGATCCAGAACGCCGGCACCGTGGTCTGGAACGGCCCGGTCGGTGTGTTCGAATTCGAAGCCTTCAGCAAGGGCACCGAAGCGCTGGCCCGTGCCATCGCCAGCTCCAGGGCGTTCTCCATCGCCGGTGGTGGCGACACCCTGGCGGCGGTGGACAAGTTCGATATTGCCGGCGATGTCAGCTACATCTCCACCGGTGGCGGAGCGTTCCTGGAATTCCTGGAAGGCAAGACCCTGCCGGCCGTGGCTGCACTGGCTGCGCGCGGCGCATGAGCGTCGCGCTGCGCGCAGGCGGAGAAGAGCGTGCAACGCTCTTCTTCGACATGGACGGCACCCTGATCGATTCGGAAGTGGGCATCACCACCTGCATCGCCTATGCGCTGCAGAAGATGGGCCAGCCGGTGCCGCCGCAGGAAACGCTGCTGGGCTGGATCGGGCCGTCGCTGCGCACCACCTTCACCCCGCTGTTCGGCGACGCTGTGCGGGTTGAGGAGGCCGTGGCCTTCTACCGCGAGCGCTTCGACCGTGAGGGCTGGCGCGAGCACACGATCTACCCGGACATCGAAGCGACCGTGCGCGCGCTGCAGGGTCGCGGCCATCGCCTGGCCGTAGTCACCGCCAAGAACGAGCCGCACGCCCGCCGCATCGTTGAACACCTGCCGTTCGGCGGCCTGTTCGATGAGGTGATCGGTTCGACCCCGGATGGCTCTCGGAGCAGCAAGCCGCAGCTGGTTGGCGAGGCGCTGCAGCGCCTGCAGCTGGACCCAGCGCAGTGCTGGATGATCGGCGACCGCCGCATGGACATCGAAGGCGCGCGCCATCACGGTCTGCGCAACGTCGGCGTGCTGTGGGGCTTCGGTGGCGAAGCCGAGCTGACCGAGGCCGGTGCCGGCCACCTGGCCCGCGAACCGGCGCAGCTGCTGGCCCTGCTGGCCTGAGCCGGATGTTGCTGGTCGCCGGGCATCGCCCGGTGCTACCGGGGCAGGAAGGGGAGCGCCGGGCCATGCCCGGCGTGTGCCGCGCGCGTGCTGACATGCCGATGTCCGGAACATGTCCGTTCGATGTCCCGCAGAGTCAGGCGCCCCAAGGCTGTAACCGTATACATGGGGCGTGAAGGATGTGCTAATTTCCCACCTTTAACGGGAGAGGCCCATTCACCATGTTCGAGCGTCAGCGTCGCACCAAGATCCTAGCCACCCTCGGTCCGGCGACCGACCCGCCGGGCGTGCTGGAGGATCTGTTCCGCGCCGGCGTGAACGTGGTGCGCCTCAACTTCAGCCACGGTGATCCGTCCGGCCAGGCCAAGCGCGCCGCCGACGTCCGTGCCGCCGCAGCCCGCGTGGGCGTGGAAGTGGGCATCCTGGCCGACCTGCCGGGCCCGAAGATCCGCATCGAGCGCTTCGCCGAAGGCAAGGTGTACCTGAAGGCCGGTGACCGCTTCGACCTGATCGCCAGTGAAAGCGCGGGTCCGGGCGACGCCACCCAGGTGGGCGTGAGCTACCTCGGCCTGCCGCAGGACGTGGGCCCGGGCGATGTCCTGCTGCTCGACGACGGTCTGATGCAGCTGCAGGTGGTCGAGGTGCAGGGCGAGCGCATCATCAACACCGTGCTCAACGATGGCGCGCTGTCCGACCGCAAGGGCCTGAACAAGCAGGGCGGTGGCCTGTCGCTGGGCGCACTGACCGAGCGCGACAAGGAACTGATCGGCATCGTCGCCAAGATCGGCGTCGACTTCATCGCCGTGTCCTTCTGCCGCAACGCGCAGGACATGAACGATGCCCGCGAGATCGCCGAATCACACGGCTGCTACGCCGCGCTGGTATCCAAGATCGAGCGCACCGAAGCGATCGAGAACCTGGAAGAGATCGTCGAAGCCAGTGACGTGGTGATGGTGGCCCGTGGCGACCTCGGCGTGGAAATCGGCGATGCCGAGCTGCCGGGCCTGCAGAAGAAGATCATCAAGGCCTCGCTGGCGCAGAACAAGGTGGTGATCACTGCCACGCAGATGCTGCAGTCGATGGTGGAAAGCCCGATTCCGACCCGCGCCGAAGTGCTGGACGTGGCCAACTCGGTCATCGACGGTACCGATGCGGTGATGCTGTCGGCTGAAACCGCCGCCGGTGCCTACCCGGTGAAGGCGGTCGAAGCCATGGCCCGCATCTGCCTGGGTGCCGAGCGCCAGTTCCAGACCGAAACCGACTTCAATGCCTCGCCGCGCAACCTGGAACGTGCCGACCAGGCCATCGCCATGGCCACCATGTTCCTGTCGCAGCACGTGGGCGTGCGCGCCATCGTGGCGATGACCGAATCCGGTGGCACCGCCCGTTACCTGTCGCGTTTCCGCGCCAAGGCCCCGGTGTTCGCGGTCACCCGCCACGACGGCGCCCGCCGCCAGATGGCGCTGATGCGCGATGTGTACCCGATCAACTTCGACAGCCGTGGCCTGACCCCGCGCGAAGCCGCACGCGGCAGCATCCGCCTGCTGGTGGAATCGGAGCTGCTGCAGGCCGGTGACCGCGTGGTGTTCACCAGTGGCGAGCACATGGAAACCCATGGCGCCACCAACACCCTGCGTCTGCTGGAAGTGGGCCAGGACGGCCGTGCCAGCGGCCTGGGCGACCTGTAAACCCTGACGGGATCGGGTCGGAGCCCCTGCGGGGATCCGACCCGGGGTCGGATCCCCGCAGGGGCTCCGACCCCATCGCGCAGGACATCACTTGTCCTGCGCAGACATGGAAGCGTTTCCATCCTGTCCTCCACGGCGAGGCAACGGGCAGCGGGGCTATACTTACGTTTTTCCCGCACCCGCCACAGGAAATACATGAGCATCGAACAGCTGGCTGAAACCGCCCAGGCCATGGTCGCCCCGGGCAAGGGCATCATCGCGATCGACGAATCCACCGCTACCATCGCCAAGCGTTTCGCCGGCGTCGGTATCGAGAACACCGAGGAGAACCGTCGTGCCTACCGCGAGCTGCTGCTGACCACGCCGAAGCTCAACGAGCACATTTCCGGCGCCATCCTGTACGACGAAACCATCCGCCAGTCGACCAGGGACGGCGTGCCGTTCGCCAAGTACATGGCCGACCACGGCATGATTCCGGGCATCAAGGTGGACAAGGGTGCACACCCGCTGGCCGGCTGCCCGGGCGAGCTGGTCACCGAAGGCCTCGACGGCCTGCGTGAGCGCCTGCAGGAGTACTACAAGCTGGGTGCGCGCTTCGCCAAGTGGCGTGCGGTCATCAACATCGGCGACAACACCCCGTCGGGCACCTGCATCGAGTCCAACGCCCACGCGCTGGCCCGTTATGCCGCCCTGTGCCAGGAATGCGGCCTGGTGCCGATGGTCGAGCCGGAAGTGATCATGGACGGCGACCACGACATCGAGACCTGCTACGAAGTCACCGAAGCCACCCTGCGTTCGCTGTTCGACGCGCTGTACCAGCAGAACGTGCTGCTGGAAGGCACCATCCTGAAGGCCTCGATGGTCATTTCCGGCAAGGGTTGCGATGAGCAGGCCGACGTCGAGGAAGTGGCCGAATCGACCGTGATGTGCCTGAAGAGCACCGTGCCGGCGATCCTGCCGGGCGTGGTGTTCCTGTCTGGTGGCCAGAGCGACGAGCAGTCGACCGAACACCTGAACGCGATGAACCAGCTGGGCAACCTGCCCTGGCCGCTGAGCTTCTCCTACGGCCGCGCCATGCAGCAGGCTGCGCTGAAGCTGTGGGCCAAGGACATGAAGGGCAACTACGCCGCTGCCCAGAAGACCGTGTACGAGCGCGCCAAGGACAACGGCCTGGCCGCTCTGGGCAAGTGGAACGGCTGAGCCGTCCCATTTCCCGCATGAGGTGACACTGCAGACGCCGGCCTCGTGCCGGCGTCTGCGTTTGCCGGTATCGTTGCCTTTCCTTGCGCAGGGCCTGTGCGCAGGGGGTATCCGCGAAGGCCAGGGAGGCTCTCAATGCGTACCACCGCAATCGTGCTGGCCATGGCCACGCTGCTGTCCGTGGCAGGCTGCGACCGCATCGGCTCGCCTGAGCCGACGGCCAGGGTGCCGGCGCTGCAGTTCGACATACCCGTGTCCGGTGAAATCACCACGCGCAGTGGCATGAATTTCAACAATGGCAGTCGCTACCAGCTCTATCAGATCCGGTTGGAAGACCAGCAGCGCGTCGGCATCAAACTGACCGGGGCGCTCAGTGGCACGGTCACGGTCTTCAGCGATGGCAAGGTGGTGGCCCACAGTCGCACCGGCTATGAGAGCAGCGACGCTGCGGTGGCCTTCCGTGCCCCTGGCCGCGGCCTCTACCAGGTTGCGGTGAGCGCCGATGGCGCAGAAGCGTTCGGCCCGTTCCGCCTGCGTGCGGAAGTAATCAAGCCCCACGACGGCACGCCGATCATCAACACCGGCCGCGTTTCCGATCTGCTGCTGGACGCCTCACAGGATTACACCCTGCAGGTGGACACCGCCGGCCTGTACGCCATCGAGCTGCGCTCGGATGTGTTCGACACCGTGCTGTCGCTGAAGGGAGAGGGCCAGGACGCCGAGAACGATGACGACGAGGACGGCGAGGGCACCGACTCGCGTATCCACCTGGCGTTGCAGCCCGGCCGCTACACCCTCAGCGTCCGCGGCCTGAGTGATGAGGACACGGGCGCGTTCACGCTGGACGTGCGGCGCAGCGAAGCGCCCGCCGCGGCCCCCGACAACAACGGCAGCACCGTGCAGTAGATCCACGCCATGCGTGGATGCAGTAGATCCACGCCACGCGTGGATGCAGTAGATCCACGCCACGCGTGGATGCCGCGCTCACCTGCGGCGACCACGCATCCGGGCAGCGCCTCAATGCGCCGCGGCAAACCCGGCATCACCCACCGGTGGCAGCGGCAGGATGCGTTCGGCCTCCTGCGCCTGGCCGGCGCCAGCCAGCGCCTGCTGGTACGCCTTGGCGGTGGCGGTGTTGAAAGCGACCAGCACGATGCGCATCGGCTGCACATGGCTGCGCTGCCACGCCAGCGTTTCGGTCACTGCCACCTGTGCGGCCTGGTACAACGGATAGCCGTAGACGCCGCAGCTGATGGCCGGAAACGCGATCGACTCCGCGCCCAGTGACTCGGCAAGCTGCAGCGATTTCCAGTAGCAGTTGGCCAGCAGCGCCGGTTCGTCGCGCTGGCCGTCATGCCAGACCGGACCGACGGTATGCAGGACATGCCGCGCCGGCAGTGCGTAGGCGTCGGTGGCACGCACTTCGCCGGTCGGGCAGCGCACGCCCGGCCGCAGTTCCGGCAAACGCTCGCATTCGGCCAGCAGTTGGGGCCCGGCAGCGCGATGGATGGCACCGTCCACACCGCCGCCGCCGAGCAGGGTTTCGTTGGCCGCGTTGACGATCGCATCCACCGCCAGGGTCGTGATGTCGCCCTGCCACACTTCGATCTTCATGCGTCCGTCTCCTGCCTGTCGTTATTGCGCGCCGTGCCCGCGCTGGCTGCACCCACCGTAGTGGAGAGGGCATCGATGCTGCGTCATGACCGTCTCACGCGCTGCGATTACGGTCTTCAGGCACGATGGCGGCAGCCACCTTCACGCAGGCTGAAGCAGAACGGGGTCAGAGCCTTTTCCGCATGGAAGAGGCTCTGACCCCGTTGTTGGTCTGCGTGGGTGGGGTCAGAGCCCTTTCCCTGCGGGAAAGAGATCCGACCCCAGGCTTACGGCAGGCCGGCCAGCCAGTCGTCGTCGGAACCTTCGTTCACATCCGCAAACAGCGGCGTGGAGAAATAGCGTTCACCGGTGTCCGGCAGCATCGCCAGAATCACCGCGCCCTGCTCGGCACGGGCGGCCACGTCCAGCGCGCTGGCCACCGTCGCACCGGCGGAGATGCCGACAAAGATGCCTTCCTCGGCCGCCAGGCGGCGCGCGGTGGCGATGGCGCGGTCGTCCTCGACGGTGAGCAGTTCATCCACCACGTCGCGGTTGAGCACGTCCGGCACGAAGTCCGGGGTCCAGCCCTGGATCTTGTGCGGCTTCCAGTCATCGCCCTTCAGCAGCGCGGCGCCGGCCGGTTCGGTGGCGACGATGCGGGTCTGCGGGCGGGCGACCTTCAGCACTTCGCCGACGCCGGTGAGGGTGCCGCCGGTGCCCCAGCCGCTGACGAAGTAGTCCAGGCGCTTGCCAGCGAAGTCGCGCAGGATCTCCGCCGCCGTAGTGTTGCGGTGGTAGGCCGGGTTGGCCGGGTTGGCGAACTGGCTGGCCAGGAACCAGCCGTGCTCTTCGGCCAGTTCGCGCGCCCTGCGCACCATGCCGCTGCCACGTTCGGCGGCCGGGGTCAGGATGACCTTGGCGCCATAGGCGCGCATCAGCTTGCGGCGCTCGACCGAGAAGGTCTCGACCATGGTGGCCACGAACTTGTAGCCGCGCGCGGCCGCGACCATGGCCAGGGCCACGCCGGTGTTGCCCGAGGTGGCTTCCACGATCGTGTCGCCGGGCTTGAGCAGGCCGCGTTCCTCGGCGTCGAGGATGATCGCCAGGGCCAGGCGGTCCTTCACCGAGCCGCCCGGGTTGAACGACTCGACCTTGGCGTACAGGGTGACGCCCTGCGGAGCCAGGCGCTGCAGTTTGACGATGGGGGTGTTGCCGATGGTGTCGAGGATGGAGTCGTACAGGGCCATGGAAGCGCTCCGGAGGCGGGCCGCGCCGGGGCCGGCGGGCGGAAGGGGGGAGGCTGGCCGTTCAGGCCAGCGGCTGCCGGCTGACCGTAGCGCCGGCTTATGACGCCCGGAAATGACCAGATACCTTTCTTAAACAACGTTTGGTTATAAGCTGGTGATGGCAATAGACCCTAGAGTGGACCTCCGCCCCCCGCGCCCCCGCCCGCCATGACGCTTACACAGCTGCGCTACCTGGTCGCCATCGCCGACGCCGAGATGAACATCACGCTCGCGGCTTCGCGCGTGCACGCCACCCAGCCCGGCTTGTCCAAGCAGCTCAAGCAGCTGGAGGACGAGCTGGGCTTCCTGCTGTTCGTGCGCAAGGGCCGCAGCCTGGAATCGGTCACCCCGGCCGGTACCGAAGTGATTTCCCGCGCTCGCGCGGTGCTGGCCGAGGCCAACAACATCCGCACCTACGCCGCCAACCAGCGGCGCGAAAGCCAGGGCCAGCTGATCCTGACCACCACCCACACCCAGGCGCGCTTCGTGCTGCCGCCGGCGGTGGCGGCGATCAAGCAGGCCTACCCGCAGGTGAGCGTGCACCTGCAGCAGGCCGGTGAGGCCGATGCGCTGGACCGCCTGAACCAGGGCGATGCCGATATCGCGATCATCAGCACGGCCGGTGGCGAACCGACCGACGGCATTGCCGTGCCGCTGTTCCGCTGGCGGCGGCTGGTGGTCGTGCCCAAGGGCCACCCGCTGGACCGCGCCGGCCGCGCGCCGGACCTGGCCGCGCTGTCCCGCCAGCCACTGATCAGCTACGAATCCTCCACCCGCCCCAATTCCTCGCTGCAGCGCGCCTTCGCGGCCCATGGGCTGGTGCCGGACCTGGCGCTGACGGCGCTGGATGCGGACCTGATCAAGACCTATGTGCGTACGGGCCTGGGCGTGGGGCTGCTGGCCGAGATGGCGGTCAGTTCCAACGATGAAGACCTGCGTTCGTGGCCGGCGCCGGAGCCGATCACCGAGTGCATTGCCTGGGCGGTGCTGCCGCGCGACCGGGTGCTGCGCGATTACGCGCTGGAGCTGGTGCATGTGCTGGCACCGCAGATCGATCCGCGCGATCTGCGGCGGGTGCTGGATGGCAACCAGGCCGCCGCGTGGCCGGTCCCGCCGACGTGGGAGTCGCTGACCCAGACCATCACGGTCTGAGGGGTGGGTTTTTCGGCAGGGCTTGCAGCCCTGCACCTGCTTCAAGCCAGAGCAACGGCAACGGCAAAAGCGCGCTGTCCGTGGGTTGGCGGGGCGGTGTGGGTGGTCAGGACACGCCGTAAACCCCCCTCCGGGGTCCGGCCCAGCCGCTGGCGGCTGTGCGTTCGGGCGCTTGCGAAGCAGTGCTTCGCAAGCAAAGTGCCCTCACCCATGGGGGCTCGATGGCGCCATCCATGGCACCAACGGTCCTGCCCACCCACACCGCCCCGCCTTCGACAGATTCCGTGTGCTGTTGGCAACGGCGATTGTTGGAACGCGCGGCGGTTGGTAGGTGTCGACCTTGGTCGACACATCTGTCAGATACCGAATGAATTCATCCACGCATGGCGTGGATCTACTGGAACGCGCGGCTGTTGGTGGGTGTCGACCAAGGTCGACACCCACCAGAGCAGAACGCCGTTCTGACAGATCGCGGAAATCTGTCGAAGGCGGGGTGGGTCCGGTTGAGGGGGTGTGAGCGGCATGGATGCCGCGACCAAGCCCCCATGGATGGGTTTACGGCGTCCCCCTCAACCGGACCCACCCCGACTCCCTTCAGGAAAGCAGCTTCTGCTGTTGCTCTGGCTCAAAGCAGGTGCAGGGCTGCAAGCCCTGCCGGGACAAAAAAAACAGGGCCGGACCCCGCCAGGGCCGACCCCTGCCTGGCGCCCTCTGCCAAGCAGCCTCGACTGTACGATGACAGCGCACGACAAAGGGCGCCCGGATACATCCCGACATACGTCGACACCGCCCCGGCGAGCCTTGCATGGAACGGGTTCAAGGCGCCACCGCAACGCTGGTTTCACGCCGGTAAACGCTTGGCACATACCGATTTCGCAGGCCCTTGCCTACACTCGGCGGCCGTGGATCACCCAGGACCTTTCATGTTGGCTCGCATCACTTCGACCCTGGCCCTTGGCCTGTGCCTGGCCGCCCTGGCCGGGTGCACAGGCAAACAGGAGGCCGCCGCGCGTCGGCAGGGCGAAGCGGTGCCGGTCACCGCGCAGGTCGTACAGCCCTCGCAGTGGAATGACACCCTGCAGGCGCTGGGCACCGCCAAGGCCCGTGAATCCATCAGCGTCACCGCCAAGGTCAGCGAGATCGTCGACCGCGTGCACTTCGAAAGCGGCCAGCAGGTCGCCGCCGGGGCGCCCCTGGTCACCCTGCGCGGGCAGGCACAGGAAGCCGCGCTGGTGCAGGCGCAGGCCACCTTCCACGAAGCCGACCAGCTGTACAAGCGTCAGCGCGAGCTGGCCACCCAGCGCTTGGTCTCCAGTGCCACCCTCGATACGCAGAAGTCGATCCGCGATGCGGCCGAGGCACGCGTGGCGCAGATGCAGGCGGACATTGGTGACCGCCGCGTGCGTGCGCCGTTTGCCGGCGTGCTGGGCATCCGCCAGGTCAGCCCAGGCACGCTGCTGACCACGACCACCGTCATCGCCACCCTGGACGACATCGAGCGCATGCACGTCGATTTCCAGGTGCCGGAAGTGGAAATGGCTGCGCTGTCGACCGGCGACAAGGTCAGCGCCACCAGCGTGGCCTGGCCGGGCCGCACCTTCGAAGGCGACGTGACCACCATCGATGCGCGCATCGATCCGGCCACGCGTGCGGTGACCGTGCGCGCCGACTTCGCCAACGCCGACCACGCGCTGCGCCCGGGCATGCTGCTGGACGTGCGCCTGTTCCGCCCCGAGCGCCCGGCACTGGTGGTGCCGGAAATCGCCGTGGTGCAGGTTGGCCGCGATACCTTCGTTTACCGCATCAAGGCCGACGACACGGTTGAACGCGTGGACGTGACCACCGGCGCGCGCCGTGCCGGGGTGGTCGAGATCCGCCAGGGCCTGGAGGGCGGCGAGCGCATCGTCGTCGACGGCACCGGCAAGCTGCGCGCCGGCCTGAAGGTCGCCGCCACCGACGCCGCGTCGGCCAATGGCACCGCACCGGCCAAGGCACCGGCCGCAGCACCGGCCGAGGGCAACGGCGGATGAAGCTGTCGGACATCTCCATCCAGCGGCCGGTGTTCGCCGTGGTGATGAGCCTGCTGCTGGTAGTGCTGGGCGTCATGTCCTTCACCCGCCTGACCCTGCGCGAGCTGCCGGCCATCGACCCGCCCATCGTCTCGGTGTCGGTGGATTACACCGGTGCCTCGGCAGCGGTCATCGAAAGCCGTGTCACGCAGGTGCTGGAAGATGCGCTGGCGGGCATCGAAGGCATCGATACCATCAACGCGCGCAGCACCAATGGCCGCTCGCAGGTCAGCATCGAGTTCACCTCCAACCGCGATATCGAAGCGGCCGCCAACGACGTGCGCGACGCGGTCAGCCGCGTGGCCGACCGCATGCCCGAAGAGGCGCGGCCGCCGGAAATCGCCAAGGTCGAAAGCGATGCCGATCCGATCATCTGGTTCAACATGTCCTCCACCACGATGGACACGCTGGAACTGAGCGACTACGCCGACCGCTACGTGGTCGACCGCTTCTCCAGCCTGGACGGCGTGGCCCAGGTGCGCATCGGCGGCCGCCAGCGCTATGCCATGCGCATCTGGCTGGACCGCGACCAGCTGGCCGCGCGCGGCTTGACCACCGGCGACGTGGAAACCGCGCTGCGCAACGAGAACGTGGAACTGCCGGCCGGCCGCATCGAATCGACCGACCGCGACTTCACCCTGCGCGTCGAGCGCAACTACGTGAAGCCCGAGGACTTCGCCACCATCCCGCTGGGCAAGGGCAGCGACGGTTACGTGGTGCGCATGGGCGATGTGGCCAAGATCGAGCTGGCGTCAGCCGAACGCCGTGCCTATTTCCGCAGTAACGGTGAACCGGGCGTCGGCCTGGGCATCGTCAAGACCTCCACCGCCAACTCGCTGGACGTGGCCCGCGCTGCGCGCGCGGAAGCAGAGAAAGTTGCCGCGACGCTGCCCGAAGGCACGCAGATCGTGGTGACCTTCGACAACACGACCTTCATCGAAGCGGCCGTCGATCGCGTCTACGCGACCCTGGTCGAGGCGATGCTGCTGGTGCTGGCGGTCATCTGGCTGTTCCTGGGCAGCTTCCGCGCGGCGTTGATTCCTGCGGTCACGGTGCCGGTCTGCCTGGTCGCGGCCTTCATCGCGCTGTATGCCTTCGGCTTCTCGATCAATCTGCTGACCCTGCTGGCGCTGGTGCTGTGCATCGGCCTGGTGGTGGACGATGCGATCGTGGTGGTGGAGAACGTGCAGCGCCGCATCGACCTGGGCGAGCCGCCGCTGGTGGCCTCCAAGCGTGGCACCACCCAGGTCGCCTTCGCAGTCATCGCCACCACGGCGGTGCTGGTGGCGGTCTTCCTGCCGGTCGGTTTCCTGGAAGGCAACACCGGCCGCCTGTTCCGCGAACTGGCCGTCGCGCTGGCTGCCGCGGTGGCGCTGTCGGCGTTCGTCGCGCTCACGCTTACCCCGATGATGGCCTCCAAGCTGCTCAAGCCGCATACCGGCCAGGCGCCGCGCGGCCTGCATGGCTTCATCAACCGCAACCTGGAACGCCTGGCCTCCGGCTATGGCCGCGTGCTCGACCACCATGTCGACCGCACCTGGATCTACCTGGTGGTGATGGTGCTGGCACTGGCCGCCAGCTGGGGCCTGATGAAGATCCTGCCTTCGGAACTGGCCCCGGCCGAGGACCGTGGCTCGTTCCAGATCATGATCGATGGCCCGGAAGGCGCCGGCTACGACTACACCGTGCAGCAGGTGCAGCAGGTCGAAGCCCTGTTGGCGCCGCACGTGGGGGCGGACAAGACCATCGCCCGCGCCAACCCGCGCGTGCCCGGCGGCTTTGGTGCCAGCGAGGAAATGCACACCGGCCGCGTCAGCGTGTTCCTGCAGCCGTGGCGCCAGCGCAGCGAAAACACCGTTGACGTGGCCAACGACCTGCAGAAGGAACTGGATACCCTGCGCGGCGTGCGCGTGCGCACCCAAGTTGGTGGCGGCCTGGTGCGCAGTGGCGGCCAGCCGTTCCAGATCGTGCTGGGCGGCCCGGAATATGCCGAGATCGCGCAGTGGCGTGACCGCATCCTGCTGCGCATGGCCGACAATCCCGGCCTTGTCGGCCCCGATTCGGACTACAAGGAAACCCGCCCGCAGATGCGGGTGAACATCGACCGCCAGCGTGCGGCCGACCTGGGCGTGCCGGTCACTGCAATAGGTTCGGCGCTGGAAACCATGATGGGCTCGCGGCGCGTCACCACCTTCGTCGACAACGGCGAAGAGTACGACGTGCTGGTGCAGGCCGGCCGCGATGGCCGTGCCACGCCGGCCGACCTGGCGGCCATCCGTGTGCGCGCCAACTCGGGCGAGCTGGTGCCGCTGTCCAACCTGGTCACTCTCAGTGAAGTGGCCGAGGCCGGCACCCTGAACCGCTTCAACCGCCTGCGCTCGATCACCATCAGTGCCGGCCTGGCGCCGGGCTACCCGCTGGGCGAGGCCATTGCCTGGGCGCAGCAGGTCACCCGCGAAGAGCTGCCGCAGTACGCACAGATCAACTGGAAGGGCGAATCGCGTGAGTTCCAGAGTGCCGGCGGCGCGGTGCTGCTGACCTTCGCCATGGCCCTGCTGGTGGTCTACCTGGTGCTGGCCGCGCAGTTCGAAAGCTTCATCCACCCGCTCACCATCATGCTGACCGTGCCGCTGGGCGTGCTCGGTGCGCTGGTCGGCCTGTGGGTGAGCGGCGGCACGGTGAACCTGTTCAGTCAGATCGGCATCGTGATGCTGGTCGGCCTGGCGGCCAAGAACGGCATCCTGATCGTCGAGTTCGCCAATCAGCTGCGCGATGACGGGCGCACCGTGCGCGAGGCCATCATCGAATCGGCCATGGTGCGCCAGCGCCCGATCCTGATGACCTCCATCGCCACCGTGGTCGGCGCGATCCCGCTGGTGGTGGCTGGCGGCCCGGGTTCGGCCAGCCGTGGCACCATCGGCATCGTGATCATCTTCGGCGTCACCCTGTCCACCTTCCTGTCGCTGTTCGTGGTGCCGGCGTTCTACGCACGCCTGGCCCCGTACACCCGTTCGCCGGAAGCGGTGAAGCGCGAACTGGAGAAGCAGGAAGCCGAATCGCCTTCGGTCGGCGGCCATGCCTGACCGGAGCGACAGTGGGGTCGGATCCCTTTCCCAAGGGGAAAGGGCTCTGACCCCGAGCCTGCAGGGCGACGGCTTCACCCTGCGCCCCTGGCACGCCGACGACCTCGAATCGCTGCTGCGCCACGCCAACGACCCCGCCGTCTCACGCGGCCTGCGGGACCGCTTCCCGTACCCATACACCCGCGAGGACGGCGAGGCCTTCCTGGCCGGCCGCGTACTCACGCCCGGCACCCTCAACCTGGCCATCGAGATTGACGGCCACGCCTGCGGCAGCATCGGCGCACAACCGGGCACGGCCGAGCGCGGGCATACCGCCGAATTGGGGTATTGGTTGGGCCAGGCGCAGTGGGGCCAGGGCGTGATGACCCGCGTGGTGGCCCTGTTCGCCCCCTGGGTGATGGACGAGCTGCGCCTGTTCAGGCTGCAGGCCGAGGTGTTGGACTTCAACGAAGGCTCGGCACGCGTGCTGCTGGCCAACGGCTTTGCCGAAGAAGGCACGGCCCGCTGCGCCGTCTACAAGCGCGGCGTCCTGCACGACCTGCGCCGCTTCGCCCGGGTACGAAGGTCCCTGTAGAGCCGAGCCCATGCTCGGTTGCAGTCGGCGGCCCAAGCCGAGCACGGGCCCGGCTCTACAAAACAGCGCTACCGCAGCGGCCTTCGATCAGGGAGAATCGACCGGTCCCTTCCAGCCGACGGGACGTCCTTACAACCCGCCGACTGGAGAGAGCGCGCGTGGAAGCTACCGTACACTTCATCAACAGCATCATCTGGAGCAAGGCGCTCATCGCCGTGTGCCTGGGTGCGGGTCTGTTCTTCAGCCTGCGCACCCGCTTCATGCAGATCCGCGGCTTCGTCGAAATGTGCCGCCTCACCGTGAAGGGTGAGAAGTCCGACGCCGGCGTGTCCTCCTTCCAGGCCCTGGCCATGTCGATGGCTGGCCGCATGGGCATCGGCAACATCGCCGGCGTGGCCACCGCCATCGCCTTCGGTGGCCCCGGCGCCATCTTCTGGATGTGGGTGATGGGCTTCCTCGGTGCGTCCACCTCGTACGTGGAATGCACCCTGGCGCAGATCTACAAGACCAAGGACGCCGAAGGCCGCTACCGCGGTGGCCCGGCGTACTACATCGAAAAGGCCATGGGCCTGAAGTGGTACGCGCTGGCCTTCGCCATCGCCACGATCATCGCTGCCGGCTTCCTGATGCCGGGCGTGCAGGCCAACGCCATCGCCGACAGCGTCATCAATGCCTGCCGGGGCACCGCACTGTGCGGCCCGCTGGATGGCCAGACGCTGGGCATGGGTTCGGTCGAAGCGCTGAAGCTGGGCATCGGCATCGTCGTGGCGCTGCTGCTGGGCGTGGTCATCTTCGGTGGCGTCAAGCGCATCGCCAACTTCGCCGAAGTGGTGGTGCCGTTCATGGCGGCCGCCTTCATCCTGATGGCCATCGTCATCATGATCATCAACTACGACCGCGTGCCGGAAATGTTCGGCATCATCTTCGACAGCGCGTTCGGCACCCACGCCGCGTTCGGCGCGATGATGGGCCTGGCGGTGGAGTGGGGCATCAAGCGCGGCATCTATGCCAACGAAGCCGGCCAGGGCTCGGGCCCGCACGCGGCCGCCGCATCGGAAGTCTCGCACCCGGCCAAGCAGGGGTACGTGCAGGCCTTCGCCATCTACTTCGACACCATGATGGTGTGCACCGCTACCGCCTTCCTGATCCTGGCCAGCGGCACCTACAACGTGTACTCGCCTGCAGGCGCCAGTGCCCCGCCGATCTTCCAGGGCCTGGCCGGTATTCCCGAAGGCGCCGGCTATGCGCAGGCCGGCGTGGAAGCGGTGCTGCCGGGCTGGGGCGCGGCGTTCGTCTCGATCGCCATCTTCTTCTTCGCCTTCACCACCATCATGGCCTACTACTACATGGCCGAAACCAACCTGACCTACGTCAACCAGAACAAGAAGCGCCCGCTGACCGTGCTGGTGCTGCGCCTGGGCATCATCGCCATGGTCGTGTTCGGTGCCTTCCACAACGCAACCCTGGCCTGGGCGCTGGGTGACATCGGCGTGGGCCTGATGGCCTGGCTGAACATCATTGCCATCCTCATCATCCAGAAGCCGGCGATGCTGGCCCTGCGTGACTACGAACGACAGAAGAAGCTGGGCCTGGATCCGACGTTCGACCCGGATGCCCTGGGCATCAAGAACGCCGATTTCTGGCGCCAGCGCAAGCAGGAGAGTGTGTAAGTGAACAACCCCTGGAGCAACCGCCGCCCGTCCGCCCGTCCGCCGCGCGCAACGCCGTTGCCGCGTGCCGAGGTGCCGGCCACGGGCGGTGGTGGTGGTGGCCGCGGCGGCAACGATGAGCTGCGCCTGTTCGGCCTCAACGCCGTGCTGGCCGCCTTCGAGGCGCGCCCGCAGGCGCTGCGCAAGCTGTACCTGCTGGAGGCGCGCATTCCGCGCCTGCAGCCGCTGCTGAAGTGGTGCGTGGCCAACCGCGTGGGCTACCGCGTGGTGGAAGATGGCGATCTGAACAAGCTGGCCGGTACCACCCACCACGAAGGTGTGGTGGCCGATGTGCTGCGCGCGCCGGTGATGCCGCTGGCGCAGTGGCTGCAGCAGGTGGGCGAGGGCCCGGCACTGGCGCTGTGGCTGGATGGCGTGGGCAACCCGCATAACCTGGGCGCGATCCTGCGTTCGGCCGCGCACTTTGGCGCGAAGGCCCTGCTGCTGCCGGCCGGCAGCACGCTGGCCCTGTCCGGTGCCGCCGCACGTGTGGCCGAAGGCGGCGCCGAGGCGCTGCCGCTGGTGCAGCTGCCCGATGACGCATCTGCCATGGCGCAGCTGCGTGCGGCCGGTTTCGGCCTGGCCGCGACCCTGGTCGAAGGCGGCCAGGACGTGTTCCGTGCCGAACTGCCGGCGCGCCTGGTGTATGTCATGGGGGCCGAAGGCGAGGGCATGGACCGCGCGCTGGCCAGCCAGTGCGACCAGCAGGTGTCCATCCCCGGCAGCGGCGCGGTGGAAAGCCTCAACGTCGCCTCGGCAACGGCAGTGCTGCTGGCGCAGTGGGCCAGCCGCCGCGGCTGAATCGTGGCCGGGGTCTGATCCCTCGCCAACGGCGAGGGCTCTGATCCCATGCCTTCACCGCATCATTCGTTCGGCGGCGTGGTCGCCTTGGCCTCGCTGCCGAAGCTGCCATCGGCCTCGGCCGCCAGATAGGCGAACACGGTGTACGCGGCCACGTTCTGTGCCAGTGCCTTCGGGTCGATCTTGTCCAGGGTGTCGTCGGCCGTGTGGTGCAGGTCGAAGTAGTCCGAGCCATCCTGCGCCAGCCACGCCCACGCGCCGCCCTTGGCCGCCAGCGGGCCGACGTCCGGGCCCGGGCCACCCTTGTCGGCCATGTACTCGATGCCCAGCGGCTTCATCACTTCGGCAATCTGCGCGGTCGCCTCACGCGACCCTTCCGGGTTCGGCGAGCCGGTGTTGAAGGCGTAGATGCGGCCGGCACCAAAGTCGCTTTCCGCAGCCAGCTGGTGCCGCACCACGTCCTTGGCATGGGCTTCGGCGTAAGCCTTGCCGCCATACAGGCCCTGTTCCTCGTTGGCGAAGGCAACCACGCGGATGGTGCGCTTGGGCGCCTGCTTGAGCTGGCCGATCAGGTGGCCAGCGGCCATGGTGATGCCCACGCCCGCGCCGTCATCGATGGCGCCGGTGCCCAGGTCCCAGGAATCGAGATGGCCGCCGATGACCACCACTTCCTTGGGCAGGCTGCGCCCGGTGATCTCACCGATGACGTTGTAGGACGTGGCGGTGCCGTCCCAGCCGCAGTCCAGGGTCACCTTCACGGTGGTGCTGCCACGCGCCACCAGGCGGGCCAGCTGGTCGGCATCGGGCACCGACAGGGCCGCCGACGGCACCGGGGTCAGGCCCTCATCAAAGCGGGTGATGCCGGTGTGCGGTACGCGGTGCGAATCGGTGCCGGCCGAGCGCATCAGGAAGCCGACGGCCCCCTTGCGGATCGCCTCCGACGGGCCCTTGCTGCGGATCGCGCCGCCCCGGCCGTAGTCGCGGCCATCGCGGTAGGGCAGCATCTGGTAATCGACGAAGGCGATCTTGCCCTTCAGCGAACCTTCCGGCGCCGCCTGCAGCGCGGCAAGGTCGGCAAAGCGCACCACCTCCGCTTCGACACTGCCGCCGGGGCTCCCGCCCAGTGCGGTGATGTGCAGCGGCTGCTGGTTGCGGCCGGTCACTGCGGCATGTTCACTGCGGCGTTCCCACTTGGGGAAGGTCACCGGTTCTTTCCAAACCTTGTCAAAGCCCAGGGCCTTGAACTTGGCTTCGGCCCAGGCCACCGCGCGGGGATCGGCTTCGCCGCCGGCAATACGCGGGCCGATCTCGGTGGTCAGCGATTCCACCACCTTCCAGCCGGTGTCATCGGCCAGGGCCTGGTCGCGCAGCTGGGCGGCGGTGGCCAGCGAGGCCGGGGGCAGGGTGGTGGTGTGCGGCGCCGCAAAGGCCGGTGCGGCCAGCAGGGCGAGGGAGGATGCGATGGCAAGGACGCGGCGACGCATGGACAGCTCCGGGAAGGGAATCAGCCTTGGAGCTTAACAGTCGTTCAGCGCCGCGCATGGGCGGGAGGTCACGGCGGCGGCGAACGCTGTTTTCCGGCCATGACCGGCAAAGCGAAAGCCCCGCCGGGGCGGGGCTTTCGCGTGGTCCGTAGAGTCGAGCATGGCTCGACTCTACAGGTACGCGGGGCGCGCGATGGCGCCCGGCACCTTATTTCTTCAGGCTGTCGCGGATCTCGCGCAGCAGCACCACTTCTTCCTTCGGTGCGGCCGGGGCGGCTTCCTTCTTGCGCGAGAGCCGGTTGATGGCCTTGATCACCAGGAAAATGGCGAAGGCCACGATCACGAACTGCACCACGGTGTTGAGGAAATCACCGTAGCCGATCACCACGGCCGGAATTTCCTTGCCGTCCGGGCCGACGCTGGCGGCCGACAGCGTCCACGCAAGATCCGAAAAATCCACCTTGCCAATGACCCAGCCCAGCGGCGGCATGATGATCTTCTCCACCAGGGAGGTGACGATCTTGCCGAAGGCAGCACCAATGACCACACCGACGGCGAGGTCGATCACGTTGCCACGGGTAGCGAATTCCTTGAACTCGGTGAGCATTCCCATTCTTGTTCTTCTCCAGAGGGCGAGGGTTCGGGCGCAGGTTAACGCAGTGGATGTCAGCCTGCGATGACGCCGTGGCGTTCGGCCACGTTTTCCAGTCGAGCACTGAACCGGTCGCCCGGCTTCAATGCGGCCACGCCCGACGGCGTACCCATGAAGACCAGGTCGCCGGCGCGCAACTGCCACAGCTTGGACAGCTCATGCAGGATTTCCGGCACGTTCCAGATCATCTGGTCGAGCAGCGACTGCTGGCGCACTTCGCCGTTCACTTCCAGCGACAGGTTCAATGCGGCCAGGTCGCCCACTTCACCGGCATGCACGATCTCGCTGATCGGCGCCGAGCCATCAAAGCCCTTGGCCGAATCCCACGGGTGGCCCTTTTCCTTGGCGGCGGCCTGCAGGTCGCGGCGGGTCAGGTCCAGGCCCACGGCATAGCCGTAGATCAGCGCGTCGGCATCAGCCACGGCCAACTCACCGGCAGGCGCATCCACGCCGATCGCCACCACCAGCTCCACTTCGTGGTGCAGGTTGCCGGTGGCCGAAGGGTAGGGGATCACATCGTCGTGGCCGACCACGATGGCATCGGCTGGCTTGGTGAAGAACATCGGGCGGCCGCGATCATCGGCGGCCGGCACCGCAGCGCCCATCTCGCGCGCATGGTCGGCGAAATTGCGACCGACGCAGTAGATGCGGTGAACCGGGAACGTGCCACCCCCCACCACCGGTACGCGCGGCACGGCGGGAGCGGGAATGACATCGGAAACAACGGCAGTGGACATGCGGGGGTTCCAGTAGGAAGGCCCCCGCAGTCTAGAACGCTGTCGCGCCCACGTCAGCGGGCGACGTCATCAGCGCGACATCGGCAAAGCGGACTTGCGCACCACGCGGTATTCGCCTTCGACGACGTTGGCATCGGCCGCACGGCGCGCGCCGACGGTCTTGCGCGAGGCCAGCAGCTTCCACGCCAGGCCGACCAGGATCATCGCCGCACCGACGAACACGCCGATGAACACCATCGCGGCCAGGATCGCCAGGCCCAGCAGGCCTACGGCTACGCGCACCAGCGGGTGGCGCGGCTTGCGCGGCGCGAACAGGGTGCGGAACTGGTTGAAGGCGGAAGCGCGAGTAAACATGGCGGCTCGATTGGGCTGGGATCAGCGAAACCAGAGTATCGGGATGCGCCACTGTCATTGAGTGAAAAAATCGTTAAATATAGCCGGGGCTTATTACATATCAATGACTTGTGTTCATCCCGCAGCCAGTCACCTGAGCAGGCATGCGACAATCCGGGTTTCCGCAAGAGCCTCCCGCCATGACTGCCGCCACCGCCCTGATCGCCCTTGATGCCCTTGCTGACGGGGCGTTTGCCGAGGTCGAAGCGGTGGTTGAAGGGGATGCCGAGTCGCTGGTGCTCTACCGCGATGGCGCGCAGGTACGCGCCTTCCTGAACATCTGCCCGCACGCCGGGCGTCGCCTGGACTGGGCGCCGGGCCAGTTCCTGAAAAGCCGCGAAGGACATCTGGTGTGCGCCGCGCATGGCGCCTCGTTCGCGCTGGACAGTGGTGACTGCATTGCCGGTCCCTGCAAGGGCGACCGCCTGCGCGCGGTGCCGGTGGATATCCGCGATGGGCAGGTCTACCTGGCTTGAGTCAGGAGCAGTCGAGCGCGGCTCGACTCTACAAAAGCATCCACGCACGGCGTGGATCTACCGTGTCGACCAAGGTCGACACCTACCAAAGCGGTGCACGACGCCGTTCTGGCAGATCGCAGAAATCTGTCGAAGGTGGGGTGGGTCCGGTTGCGGGGGCGTGAGCCGCATGGATGCGGCGACCGAGCTTACATGGACGTACTTGCAGCGGCCCCCGCAACCGGACCCACCCCGCCATCACCCAGTAAATCCGCTGTTGTTGTTGCTTCGGCTTCTGCGGTGCAGGGCGCAGCCCTGCCAACACACCCCAACCTCAGAACATCAGGTTGATCATCACCACCACCACCAGCGTGTAGATCAGCGACAGTGGGCCGCCGACCCGCCACATCTCGCGCGGGGTGTAGTTGGCCGGGCCGGTGATCATCGAAATCACCGGGTTGGAGGCGGTCATCAGATTGTTGGACGCCGACAGCGCCACGATCAGCGCGAACGCGGTCGGGTTGCCGCCTGCTGCCAGCGCCAGGTTCACTGCGATGGGGACCATCACGATGGTCGCGCCGACATGGCTGATCACCAGCGAGAAGGCGGTGGTCAGCAGTGCCAGCGCCACCTCCAGCACCCACAGCGGTATGCCGGTGGGAAGTTTGTCGATCGTGTGCCCGGCCACCCACGCCGCCGCACCACTGGAATCCATCGCCCAGCCGAGCGGAATCAGCCCGGCCATCATGAACACCGTCTTCCAGTTGATCGAGGCATACGCCTCGTCCATGCGCAGCACGCCGGTCAGCAGCATGCCGGCCACGCCGGTCATCAGCGTCAGTGCCACCGGCAGCTTGCTGGTCAGCGCGATCAGGATGGTGATCGCGAAGATCGCCATGGCGATCTTGAACTTGTGCGGGCGCTGCTCGCCCGTCGGGTAGTCGGTCACCACCACAAAGTCGCGGCTCTTGGCAGCCTGGGCCAGGTCGGTCCAGATGCTGTGGAAGACCAGCATGTCACCGGCACGCAGCTGCACATCGCGCACGTCTTCGCGGATCACCTGCTTGTCGCGGTTGATCGCCAGCAGGCTGATGCCGCGTTCCTTGCGCAGGCGCAGATCTGCAGCGCTCTTGCCGATGACGTTCGAGGTCGGTGGCACCACCGCCTCGGAAATGCCGGCCCGGCTCGGGTTGAACAGGTCGCCCAGGTGCTTCAGGCGCGAGGACATGCGCAGGAACTGGTTCTGCGCGAAATCGTGCACCTCCTCACGCGGCCCCATCGCACCCAGCACGCTCCCCACCCAGATGCGCATCTCCGCCGGCGGCGCCAGGCGGGTGTCGTTGCCGGTCTTCAGCGCCAGCAGCAGCGGCGCATCGTGCAGGGTCTCGGCCTCGCCCAGGGTCATCCCCACCAGCGGGCTTTCGGCGGTCACCACCAGTTCGAACACATCGCCTTCGATGCCGTAGGTCTTGGCGAAATAGCTCTCGGTGCGCGCCGGGGTCACACCGTCGTTGACCAGGCTTTCCTCTTCCACCAGCTTGCGGTCGCCGTAGTAGCGGAAGTACAGCAACGAGGCGATCAGCAGGGCCACGCCAATCGGCAGCGGCGCGAACATGCGCAGCGGCTCGATGGTGGCCAGGCCGGAGGGCAGGTTGTTGTTGGCCGAGGCCAGCAGATCGTTCAGCAGGATCAGCGGCGAGTTGCCGACCATGGTCAGCGCGCCGCCCATCACGATCGCCGCCGAGATCGGCAGCAGCAGCCGCTGCATCGTCAATCCGGTGCGCGCGGCCAGCCGCGAGGCCACCGGCAGGTACAGCGCCATCACCGACGGGTTCTGCATGAAGGACGAGTTGAGGCCGGCGATGGCCGTGGTCATCATCAGCAACCGCTGCTCGACGCCGTGGCCACGCCGCAGCAGCCAGGCGGCCAGGCGGTTCAGCGCCCCGGTACGGTCCAGGCCCGCACCGAGGATGGTGGTGGCGATGATGCTCATCACCGCGTTACCGGAAAAGCCGCCGAAGATTTCTTCCGGGGCGATCAGGCCGGTGACGCCCAGCACCACCAGCACCACCAGTGCCACCACGTCGGCGCGGATGCGCTCGAACAGGAACATCGCCATCGTGAAGCCGACCAGCCCGAGCACGAGCTTCATGTCGTTGGTCAGCGTCAGCGCGGTATCCATGTGGGGCGCAGCGTCCTCGGTCGTCGGTCAGGTGCGGTCGTACAGCAGGTCCCAGACGCCGTGGCCGAGCTTCTGGCCGCGGGTCTCGAAGTGCGTCTGCGGGCGCCAGTCCGGGCGCGGCACGCTGCCACGCGGGCCGGCGCGGTTGACCAGCCCTGCGGTGGCGTCGAGCACGTCCCACATCTGCTCGGCATAGTCTTCCCAGTCGGTGGCGCAGTGCAGGCGTCCACCCGGGCGCAGCTTGCGCACGATCAGCTCGGCAAATGCCGGCTGCAGCAGGCGGCGCTTGTTGTGGCGCTTCTTGTGCCACGGGTCCGGGAAGTAGATGCGTACTTCGTCCAGCGCACCATCGGCAATCTCGTTCTGCAGCACTTCCACGGCGTCGTGGTGGTACAGGCGCACGTGGTCGGCGTTGTCGTCGGCCAGCGCGTTCAGCAGGCGGCCCACGCCGGGGGCGTGCACTTCAATGCCGATGTAGTCGCGCGACGGATCGTGCTGTGCGGCAAAGCGCAGGGCCGCACCATTGCCGAAGCCGATTTCCAGCACCTTGTGCGCCGGGCGGCCAAAGGTGGCGTCGAGGTCGCGTGGCTGGCCGTTGTAGTCGATGCCGAAGCGCGGCCAGCGTTCGTCGAACGCGCGCTGCTGGGCGGGGGTGAAGCGGCCCTGGCGCAGCACGAAGCTGCGCACCTCGCGGCGGCCCTCGTTCACGGTGAAGGGCTTGGGCGGGGCCTTGGAACCGGCGCTGTCAAAAGGATTGGTCATCAGCCGATCAGCCCATCAAGCGGGGAGGAGGCGCTGGCGTAGCGCTTGCGCGGGATGCGGCCGGCCAGGAACGCCTCGCGGCCGGCTTCGACGGCCTTGCGCATGGCGCTGGCCATCAGCACCGGGTGGCGCGCACCGGCGATGGCGGTGTTCATCAGCACGCCGTCGCAGCCCAGTTCCATCGCGATGGCAGCATCGGAGGCGGTGCCCACGCCGGCATCGACGATGATCGGCACCTTGGCGTCTTCGATGATCTGCAGCAGGTTGTACTTGTTCTGGATGCCCAGGCCCGAACCGATCGGCGCGGCCAGCGGCATCACCGCGGCGCAGCCGATCTCTTCCAGGCGCTTGGCCAGGATCGGGTCGTCGGAGGTGTAGACCATCACTTCGAAGCCGTCCTTGACCAGCTGCTCGGCGGCCTTGAGGGTCTGCACCACGTCCGGGTACAGCGACTTCTGGTCGCCCAGCACTTCCAGCTTGGTCAGGTTGTGGCCGTCCAGCAGCTCACGGGCCAGGCGGCAGGTGCGCACGGCGTCTTCGGCGGTGTAGCAGCCGGCGGTGTTGGGCAGGATGGTGTAGCGGTCCGGCGGCAGCACGTCCAGCAGGTTCGGTTCGCCCGGGTTCTGGCCGACATCCTTATTGAAGAATGGGGTGCGGCGGATGGCCACGGTGACGATCTGGGCGCCAGCGGCCTCGGTGGCCAGGCGGGTTTCTTCCAGATCCTTGAACTTGCCGGTGCCGGTCAGCAGCCGCGAGCCATAGGTCTTGCCGGCGATCACCAGCGAATCGGGGGAGACAGGGAGGTTCATGACGCGATTATCGCTTATCCGCCTGAAGATGGGGTCACCATCCGGCGTCCGCCGGGCCATGCCCGGCGAGCGCCAAGCGCGGGGGTGCTGCCTCAACCACCGCCCAGCGCGTGCACGATCTCCACCACATCGCCTTCGGCCAGCACATGCTCGCCATGGCGGCTGCGGCTGACGATCTCGCCATTGACTTCCACCGCCACCCGGCGCTGCAGCAGCTGCTCGGCGGCGAGCAGGTCGTGGAGGGTCGCCGAAGCGGGCAGGGTGCGGGGTTCGCCATTGAGCTGGATGTTCATCGCGGCATTGTCGCCTACGCCCGGTTCGGATCGGAACTGTTGCATTTTGAGCGGTACGCCACCTCCGGCATACCTCGCCAGCGGGGGAACCGGCGACAATTCATGCGGCGGCGCAGCGTGAGCAATTGGCGACACGGTGAAACCATTCACCGTGCGCCGGCGTACGTGTGCGCTGGATCCCCACCCTTTCCTCCCCAGGAGTTTCTACATGCTGCTCAGCAAACGCCCGATCCGCTCCCTGATGGCGGCCGCGATCGCGCTCGCCGCGCTGCCGGCCATGGCAGGCGAATCCCCCTTCACCCGCACCGTGTTCTTCGGCGACAGCCTGACCGACAGCGGCTACTACCGTCCGCTGCTGCCGGCCGACGTGCGTCCGGTCACCGGCCAGTTCACCACCAACCCGGGTTGGGAGTGGTCGCAGTTCGTCGCCGATTACTACGGCACCAACGCCAGCCCGAACGGCAATGGCCAGACCGGTGACAACTACGCCGTCGGTGGCGCCCGCGTGGGCACCGACCTGACCCAGCCCGCGTTCGGCAACGTCGCAGTGCCGTCGCTGAAGACGCAGATGGCCAACTACCTGGCCGCCAACGGTGGCAAGGCCGACCCGAACGCGCTGTACACCGTGTGGGGCGGCGCCAACGACCTGTTCTCGATCACCGCCCCGGCCCAGGCGCCGGCCGTGATCGGCGCGGCGGTCACCACCCAGATCGGCATCGTGTCCAGCCTGAAGCAGGCCGGCGCGCAGTACGTGATGGTGCCGAACCTGCCCGACGTCGGCATCACCCCGGGGTTCATCGACCGCGGCGCCGCCGGCCAGGCGCAGGGCGCCGCCCTGTCGCAGGCCTACAACAGCGCCCTGTACGGCGGCCTGAAGCAGGCCGGCATCGAGTTCATCCCGCTCGATACCTACACCCTGCTGCACGAAATCATCGCCAACCCGGGCATGTACGGCTTCAGCAACGTCACCGGCCGCGCCTGCCTGGTGGCCTCGTCGCTGACCTGCAGCCCGCTGGCCTACGCCACCCCGGATGCGGCCAGCAGCTACCTGTTTGCCGATGACGTGCACCCGACCTCGGCCGCGCACCAGATGCTGGGCCAGTACGCCATCTCGATCCTGGAAGGCCCGCGCCTGCAGCAGATCCTGACCCATTCGGCACAGACCATCGGTCGCTCGCGTGCCGACCAGGTCAGCCTGCACCAGGCCGGCCGTCCGGCCGATGGCCTGTCCTGGTGGGGCGGTCTGCGTGGCGACATGCAGCGCTACGACCACGCCGATGTCTATGACGGCATGGCGCCGGCTGGCCTGGCCGGTATCGACTGGGCACGTGACGGCATGGTCTTTGGCGGCTTCGCCGGCTTCGGCCGCATGGATGCCGATTTCGGCAACAGCCGTGGCGACTTCACCCAGAAGGACACCACCGCCGGTCTGTTCGCCGGCTGGTACGGCGACCGCATGTGGGTCAACGGCCAGGTCAGCTACACCTGGCTGTCCTACGACGTGAACCGCAAGGTCCAGCTGGGCCCGGCCACCCGCGAACACGGCGGCTCGCCGGACGGCAGCAACCTCACTGCGGCCCTGAACGCCGGTTACGAGTTCGGCACCGAGGGCGGCTTCCGCCACGGCCCGATCGCCTCGGTGATCTGGCAGAAGGTGAAGATCGACGGCTACACCGAAACCGCTGACGCCAACACCCTGGCCACGGCCCTGGGCTACGGCAAGCAGGACGTGGATTCCACCGTCGGCCGCATCGGCTGGCAGGCCCGCTTCGACGGCGGTAGCGTCAAGCCGTACGCGCAGCTGACCTACGACCACGAGTTCGAAGACACCCAGCAGGCCAGCGCCTGGGTGCAGAGCCTGCCGGACGTGGGCATGTACCGCGTGCCGGGCATGGACTTCGACAAGAACTATGCAACCGCCATCGTCGGCGCGCGCATGGAACTGTTCGGCCTGCAGAGCAACATCGGCCTGAGCGCCACCACCCTGCAGAAGCGGGCGCAGGACGCGACGCTGTTCGCCAGCTTCAGCGGCAGCTTCTGATGCAAGGCGGGGTCGGATCCCTTTCCGAAAGGAAAGGGCTCTGACCCCATTGCCCCGGCATTGCGCAACACCGGCCGATCCGCATAGACTTTCACCCTGCAATGCGGGCGTAGCTCAATGGTAGAGCTGTAGCTTCCCAAGCTACTGACGTGGGTTCGATTCCCATCGCCCGCTCCATATGCCACACGCCCCCTGCGTCCGTCGGCCGGTGCGTTGCCCAGCACGACGTGGTCTATACGCTCCAGGCCGTGACCCTTGGCCGCTACGGGCAGTCCCGCGAAGATTCGTTCGCGGGTCTCGTCACACTCACGGTCGTAATGCCTATCGACGCTGGCCAGACCATTGCGATTGAATTGCAGCATGTCCCGATTTTTCTCAGGCAGCTGGGCATCACGAGATTGAACGCTCCATCTGGCCGCGTGCCTGTTCTGCACTGTTGAGCTGCGCGGTATGTGCTGCGGCCCTTTCGGCAAAGGCTTGGCCCGGTGCAGATTCCTGCAGGCGTTCCATGGCCTGTTGCAGGCGCTCGGGGTTCCCGGCGTTGGCCAGCAGTGCATTGACCTCCGTGTCGCGTCCTTCTTCCATGGAAAACGAGCTGGATGACGAACCGCGTTCTTTCGGTGCATCGACAGGTTCACGAGGAGCATCAGGGGACGTGTTGTGCTGGCGCTCAAGTGCATCGATGCTTTCGCGGATTTCCCGTGGCGTGTCGGTCAGTCCACCAAGCTCGGACGCGTTCACGCGCTCACCGGTAACGCGATACGCCGTATCGCTGGCCCACGATGCACAGGTATTCGCATAGCCCCAAGTGACCTTCTCACGCGATGCTTTCTCGAACTCGCGAAGCTGTTCGGCGGACAAGGAGTAATAGCGGCTCGCTGTTGCTTCGAAGTTGTTCTCGATGCCGCGACGGATGTCGGTTGCGGGCGGCGCGACCTCCTGGCTGAAGCGCGGATGATCTGCGGGCCAAAGCCCGTAGGCCTCGGTCTTGCCGTCACGGGTGATGGTGAGCCAGGAGTGCCCATCAATCAGAGGGGCCCCAGGCTTCGTGTTCGTATGAATGCCTAGTACCGCGCGCTCTTCGGGTTGCTTCTCGTGATCAGACATCCGTATCCTCCTGGGGGTGCGCAGTGATCAGGGATAGACCTGTTTCTCGCCGTCGGAATGCACAACGACCACACGTGACCCGTCGTAAGGGAGGTGCACTTCCGCCTGCCACGTGTCATCCAGCGGAATCACTGATTTGGCCATGGGTTCGCAGGGGGCACCCACTGCACATCGTCCAATGACCACGCGCAATGTGTCGCCGACGCGCTCGTAATCCACGCCGCCGGAGTAATGGCTGCTTTCAGGCTGGACCTTGTAACGCAGTGCGATCTCGGTTGCTGAGTGCTCTTGAACGCTGATGGGCTCGACCATCGATTGCGAATAAACCGGATTCATCCTTGCTCCTGAGCATGCGGGAAGGGCGATGACGAAAAGCATTGCCATTGCCAATGCTTTGAGTGCAGTTTGGCGTGGCTTCCTGAGTGACATGTCCACAACGGGTCTCTTGTGTCCATCCATGATCCGCGATCTTGCCATGCTGTGCATTTTTAGAGCAAGCATGGACGAGATTCATTAAATCAATGTGATTATGTCTGGGGCGAAAGTGTGCGGTATGCATCACGTTCATGTTTTCAGGGGATGTATTGGCCCACGGAACATCGAGCGTTGTGATACCCGCCATTTCCCAATGGCGGGCTGTATCAACGATGGAGCCGGCCCGGATCTATCGTCAGGCCCATGATTTCCTGGGTCGTTCAATGGTCATATCTTCCAGCGCCATCATTTCAAACAATTCTGATGGTGTGCGGCTCTGGTTCCCAGCTAGCGTTCTCTCTCTTTGCAGGGAGCAACTGGAACATGAAAACCAGAGACGATGTGGTCATCCGTTTGCATCAGATCCTCATGTCCGCCGGCACTGGCACGGCAAAGCAGCTGGAAGCGGTGCGTGCGCTTGGGCGAGCGGGTGGTCCCAAGGCCGCGTTGTTGATCCAGGAGGTCTATCAGGACCCTTTCAGCGGGTCAGCGCTGCAACTGGCCTGTGTAGCGGCGCTGGGCGAGGCTGCGCGCGGCTGCAGGGACGGCGCAGACGGCGGCGGCTGAGTACCGCCTGGCCCGACCGGCATGCCGTTGCCGGCAGCATCATCCCGCCGCAACGCGGCCGCGCTATGCTGCGCGCCTGCCGTCCACTGCCGCCGCGATGAAGCTCGCCATCCTGTCCCGCAACAGCTCGCTGTACTCCACCCGCCGGCTGGTCGAGGCCGCGCGTGCGCGTGGCCATACCGTGCGTATCCTCGACCCGCTGCGCTGCTACATGCGCATCGCCGCGGACGGCTTTTCCATGCACTACAAAGGCCGGCCGATGACCGGCGTGGACGCGGTCATTCCCCGCATCGGTGCCTCCATCACCCGTTACGGCACCGCCGTGCTGCGCCAGTTCGAGCTGATGGGCGCGCGCACCCCCAACCCCTCCGACGCGATCCTGCGCTCGCGCGACAAGCTGCGCGCACACCAGCTGCTGGCCGCCAAGGGCATCGACATGCCGGTCACGGTGTTCGGCGACAACCCGGACGACACGGTTGACCTGCTGTCCATGCTCGGCCCGCCGCCGCACGTGGTGAAGCTCAACGAGGGCACCCAGGGCCGCGGCGTCATCCTCACCGAGAAGGCCAGCGCCTCGCGCGGCATCGTCGAGGCCCTGCGAGGCCTGTACGCCAATTTCCTCATGCAGGAATTCATCGGCGAGGCCAAGGGCGCTGACCTGCGCTGCTTCGTGGTGGGTGACCAGGTCGTGGCGTCGATGCAGCGGCAGGCCCCGGAAGGCGATTTCCGCTCCAATCTGCATGCCGGTGGCACGGCGGTGGCGGCCAAGGCCAGCCGGGCCGAACAGCAGGTGGCGGTGCGCTCGGCCAAGGCCCTGGGCCTGTCGGTGTGCGGGGTCGACCTGATCCGCTCCGAGCGTGGCCCGCTGGTGCTGGAGGTCAATTCCACCCCCGGCCTGGAAGGCATCGAAGCGGCCTGCAGGGTGGACGTGGCCGAGCGCATCATTGCGCATGTCGAGAAGATAAAAAAGCCTTGATTATCAACAGCTTGAAAAATTTCTGAAGATTGACGGCCGGGTTTAACAAGCCTTTAATCGGTGCCGGCGTAGGCTTCAGCGAACCGCAGCTCTGCCTCTCAGCAGGATCGGTAATCGGGATACGACTTCAGACCCAGGCGGGTAGACCGCCTGGGTCTTTTTTATGTCCGTTGCCGGCAGCGGCGGGCCGTGCCAGAGGTCCCTTGTGGCGGCGCGGGCCGCCTCGTAGAGTTGGGCCTTCGTTCCGGGATGGATCGGGAGGTTGGCGATGTACCGCATCACGATGATGGTGTTGTTGCTGGTTCTGTCTGCGGCCGCCCAGGCGGCATCGGAAAAGCCGCTGGTGCAGATGGACAGGCAGGGCCCGGTGGCCGAACAGGTCCGCCAGGTCGAAAAGGCGCTGAACAACGGTGATTACGCTGAGATTTCGGCCGACGACCGCGCCCAGGTGCAGCAGTCGCTGCAGCGCATCACCCAGCGCATGGGTGACCACCAGACCGCGCAGGAACTGCCCCCCGCGGTGCAGAACGAGATCTTCAACGATCAGGAACGGATCAACACACTGCTCAGCCGCGCCCATGCCGACAGCCGCCTGATCTGCCAGTACACCCGCACCACCGGCAGCAACATGCCCAAAAGCCGCTGCCTGACCGTGGCCGAGCGCCGTCGGATCGAGGAAAAGGGCAAGGCGCTGCTCAACGACGAACGCAGCTACAAGACGCTCTCGCCGCCACCGGCAGGGCGGTGATCCACCGGCATTGGTCACCCTGCCGGTCGTCCCTTGCCGGTGCATCTGCAGGACCGTAGAGTGGCGCATTCTTCATGGACGATACGCAGGAAAACCATGCAACGTATGACCTCGCTTGCCCTCGCGCTGTCCCTTGGAATGGTGCTGGCTGTCACCGCCCAGGCCAAGGATGACAACGACGCCGATGTGACGTTCGATGCCAACCTGCCGGTCGCCGCGCAGGTCGGTGCGATCGAAAAAGCGATGGGTTCCGAGCATTACAGCGAGATCAGCAAGGACGACAAGGCCGCCGTGCAGCAGGCGCTGGACCGTATCCAGAGCCTGCTGGGCGACCAGGACCGGGTGGACGCAGTGGAACCGCAGGACCGCGCCGAAATCCTCAAGGACCAGGACGTGGTCAACACCCTGCTGGCCAAGGCCCGGGCTGACAGCCGGCTAAGCTGCCGCCGTGAGCGCCTGACCGGCAGCAACATGGCCCAGCGCGTGTGCATGACCGCTGCGCAGCGGCGCAGGTCTGAAGAGGCCAGCCGCAAAGCCATGGAAGACAGCAGCCGGGCCGGGGGTGTCAGGCCCTGATCCCAGGGCCCGATCTTCCGTACGAAATGTTAAGAATGGAACCTGTATCGTTCAGCGGGTAGACGTCACGTCCACCTGCCCGGGTGCATCCTCAGCCGGCGGGCGTGGCATCCCCCGACGACCCTTCAAGACCCAGAGGTCCCAGTGCGTATTCTCGTAATCGAAGACAACAGCGACATCGCAGCCAACCTTGGCGATTACCTCGAGGATCGGGGGCACACGGTCGACTTCGCTGCTGACGGCGTGACCGGCCTGCACCTGGCCGTGGTCCACGAGTTCGACGCCATCGTGCTGGACCTCAACCTGCCGGGCATGGATGGCATCGAGGTCTGCCGCAAGCTTCGCAACGAAGCACGCAAGCAGACCCCGGTGCTGATGCTCACCGCGCGTGATTCGCTGGACAACAAGCTGGCCGGTTTCGACTCGGGCGCCGACGACTACCTGATCAAGCCGTTCGCGCTGCAGGAAGTGGAAGTGCGGCTCAACGCCCTGTCGCGCCGCGGCAAGGGCGTGCAGACCCGGGTGCTGGAAACCGGCGACCTGGAATACAACCTGGACACGCTGGAAGTGCGTCGCCAGGGCAAGCTGCTGCAGCTCAACCCGACCGCGCTGAAGATCCTGCAGGCGCTGATGGAAGCCGCTCCGGCGGTGGTGACCCGCCAGGAACTGGAAACCCGCGTGTGGGGCGAAGAGCTGCCCGATTCCGATTCCCTGCGTGTCCACATCCACGGCCTGCGCGCGGTGGTCGACAAGCCGTTTGAAGTGCCGCTGATCCAGACCCGCCATGGCATCGGATACCGCATCGCTACCCCGGAAGCCTGATTCGGTGGCAACCCGGGGGGATCGTCGGCGCACGCCCTATCGGCGGCGCCTGCGCAGCCGCATCATCGTCTCGTTCGTGTTGCTGGGCTTCTGCCTGACGACACTGTTCGCGTTCGCCACCAACTGGGCCCGCATGCGCGTGGAAACCCAGCTGGTGGAAGACGTGATGAACCGCAACATCGACGAGTACGCGCGCCGGTACTACGAGGACCCGCTGCGCAGCCCCGACCTGCCGGTGCAGCAGATCCGCGCATTCGCCTACCCCAAGGACAAGTTCGAGCGGGTGCGGGAAGAGCGCGCGCAGTGGGCAGCATTCAACGACGGCATCCATACGGTCACTGGTGACGAGCACGGTGAGCAGTATTCGTACAAGCTGGCCGTGCGCAAGACGCCCGACGCCTGGTTCTTCCTCGCCTATGACATGACCGACAGCGTGCGTGGTGGGCAGCAGCTCAACCGCGCGCTGGTGCTGTCGGTGCTGGTGTTCAGCCTGTTGTCGCTGGTGCTGGGCTGGTGGTCGGCGTCGAAGGTGATGAAGCCGGTGTCCGACCTGGCGGCACGGCTGCGCGCCTACCGTGGTGGCACCAGCGATCCCGAGCCGTTGGCACCGCGCTTCCCTGATGACGAAGTGGGCCAGCTGGCGCAGGCGCTGGATGACTATTCCTCGCGCCTGACCGAGGTGGTGCAGCGCGACCGTGAGTTCAATGCCGATGTCAGCCACGAGCTGCGCACGCCGCTGGCGGTGATCCGTGGTGCGACCGAGCTGCTGCTGACCCGGCCCGGGCTGGACGAGAAGGTGCTGCAGCGCCTGCAGCGCATCCAGCGTGCCGAACAGCAGTGCAGCGATCTGATCGGCGCCTTGCTGCTGCTGTCGCGCAACGAGCGCGGGCAGGGCACCAGCAACGTGGCGCGCGTGGCCGAGCAGCTACTGGATGCGCACCGTGCGCAGCTGGGTGGCAAACCGCTGGACCTGGTGCTGGAAGGCGAGCGTGACCTGGTGATCGACGCCCCCGAGGCGGCGCTGTCGGTGGCGCTGGGCAACCTCATCGGCAACGCGGTGAAGTACTCGCAGGATGGCAGCGTGCGCGTGCACGTCAGCGCCAACGCGGTATCGGTCACCGACAGTGGCCCGGGCCTGAGCGAAGAGGATGCGGCCAAGCTGTTCCAGCGCGGCTACCGCGGCACCCATGCCGGGCATTCGCAGGGCGGCGGTATCGGTCTGTCGATCGTCAGCCGTCTGTGTGATCTGTATGGGTGGCAGGTCAGCGTGCGCCCCGGTGGCGACCGCGGTGTCATTGCCACGTTGACGTTCTCGCCGAAGCCGCTTTGATGCGGGCATCCACGCAGGGCGTGGATCTGCTCGTTGCCCCGCTCTGGTACATGCCAACCTTGGTTGGCATTGCCCCGCTCGGGTAGGTGCCAACCTTGGTTGGCAATGTCCCGCTCGGGTAGGTGCCAACCTTGGTTGGCATCAATGCAGTCGAGCACGGCTCGACTCTACAATTGCCCTCATCCACGCATGGCGTGGATCTACTGACGTAAGTGGCGTGCCTGGGCGCTCCGCATCCCGCGTTCCATCGCGCGCATCCCCACGCCCGTAGCTGCCCTGACGCATTTGCCTCCTGACAATCGTCCGTGCGAATGGCCAGATGCCCCGTCATCCGGGAGGAGCACTGCCATGTCACACCGTACCCTTTATCCCAACCTGCACCAGCTGCTCGGCGACGCCTCCGAGCTGCTCTCCACCGAGGTCGCCGAACGCATCGAGCGCCTGCTGGGCAAGCCCGGCGACCTGATGCCGATCCTGCAGGAGCGCCTGGAGGCCGACAAAGCCACCGAAGAGGCCGCCCAGCGCGCCGGCCTGACCGCCCAGCCATCGGGTACCGTCGCCAACCTGCGACGCACCGTGGCCGGCATCGGCACGCTGACCCGGGTGATGCATGCCGCGCACATCGCCCGTACGCACGGCGGCCCGCTGCAGGCCGTTCCGCCGGAGACCATGGAAGGGCTGATGCTGGCCGCCCGCGAACTGAGCCGCCATGTACAGCAGCAGCTGTACGCCGAACGCATCCGCGGCGAAGCAACCCTTCAGTAGCGCCGAGCCCACGCTCGGCTGCCTTGTGGTGGATGCGGACAGTTGGTCCGCATTGCCGTTGCTCTCATCCACGCATGGCGTGGATCTACTGGGCCTTCGGGTCGCCGGGAATCGGGGTCGAGGTGCCCAGCGCCTCGATCACGTACAGCCGCTTCACCAGCACATACAGCACCACCGTCAACGGCGCGGCCAACAGCACGCCGGCCGGGCCCAGCAGGGCACCGATGCCGAACAGCGAGAACAGCAGCAGGGCAGGGGGCAGGTCCACCGCGCGCTGCTGGATGAGCGGCTGCAGCAGGTGCCCTTCCAGCTGCTGCACCACCACGAACAGCGCCACCGTGGCCAGGGCGATTTCCGGGCTGACCGTGAAGGCCAGCAGGATGGCCGGCACGGCGGCCAGGATCGGGCCGACGATCGGTACGAAGTCCAGCAGCGCGGTGATGATGCCCAGCCCGAAGGCCACCGGTACGCCCAGCGCCCACAGGCCCAGGCCTGTGAGCAGCCCGACCACGGCCATGGCCAGCAGCTGGCCGCCCAGCCAGGCCTTCAGTGCATGGCCACTGGCGTCCAGAGCGTCATCCACCGCCGGGCGCTGCCGCGTCGGCAGCAGTTTGAGCAGCCCTGTGCGGTACAGCGTGGGCTGCGCGGCAAGATAGATGCCGCCAATCAGCACCAGGAACAGGTCCGCCACGCCACCGGTCGCCGACATCGCCAGCGACCCGGCGCGAGCGGCCATGGTCGATACGCTGGATTGCGCGTTCTGGGTCAGCTCGTGGACGGTAGGCCCCGCCGGGCTGTCGGCCAGCCAGGTCTGGAAGTTCTCCCATGCGGCCGGCAACGTCTGCCGCAGCGTGGCCACCTGCGCACCCAGCTGCGAGCCGAACAGCCACATGGCCAGCCCGAACAGCACCGCCAGCAGCACCACGGTCAGGCCCAGCGCCCAGCCCTCCGACAGGGGCGTGTAGCGCAGCACCATGCCGACGATCGTGCGCAGCAGGGCGGCGACCACGACGGCCCCGAAGATCAGCAGCATCAGTTGCGACAGCTTCCACAGCAGCAGGCCCAGCGCGATCAGCGCCAGGGTGACCACCACGCGGGCGGCGTAGGAGCGGAGGGAGGCAGAGGGCACGGGCAATCTCACAGGCAGGCGCAATGACAGGCGCAGGACCATAGCGGGGCGCGTGAGAAGGTGGTGTGTGTCTGCGGAGTTACCGCGGCCGCGCGATGCCCGCGTCAGCGCGCAGACAGCGCCAGATAGCGTGTGTGCAGCGCTTCCACCTGCGCCTGCAGGTCATCGGGCTTTCCATCGTTCACCACCACATCGTCCGCCAGCGCCAAGCGCTGCGCGCGACTCGCCTGGGCGGCAATCATCTGGTCGGCCAGCGCCGCATCAATGCCGTCGCGCTGCATCAGCCGGGCGTGCTGCACGGCCTCGGGGGCATCGACCAGCAGCACCCGGTCCAGCCAGGGGTAGGCCGTGCGGCCGCCCACCTCAGTCAGCAGCGGAATGGCCGCCAGCGCATAGGGGCTGGCCGCCTGTTCGCATTGCTGCTGCATCAACCGGCGGATGGCCGGGTGGGTGATCGCCTCCAGCGCGGTCCGCTCGGCAGGGTCGGCAAACACATGGGCCCGCAGCCGCGCCCGGTCCAGGCTGCCATCGGCCTGCAGCATCTGCGCGCCGAAGCGCTCGGCGATGGTGGCCAGGGCGGGGCTGCCGGTGGCAACCACCGCGCGGGCGGCCAGATCCGCGTCGGCCACCACGATCCCCAGCGCCTCGAAGCGCCGGGTCACTTCGCTCTTGCCGGCGGCGATGCCACCGGTCAGGCCCACCACATAGCGGCTCATGGCGGTGCCGTCAGCGCAGCCCGCTCATGACCAGGTACTGGTTCACCAACGGCTCGCCCCACATGAAGTACAGCCAGCCGGCCAGCGCCAGGTAGGGGCCGAACGGGATCGGCGTGGCCTTGTCGCGGCCGCGGGCATACAGCCACAGCGAGCCGATGACGGCCCCCAGCACCGACGACAGCAGGATGATGGGCAGGATGCCCTTCAGCCCGCACCACGCGCCCAGTGCAGCCAGCAGCTTGGCATCGCCGCCGCCCATGCCGTCGCGGTTCTTGATCAGCTTGTAGGCCTTGGCCACCAGCCACAGGATGAGGAAACCGGCGGCCGCACCGATCAGCGCCGGTTTGGCGGGCATGTACAGGTTGTCCATGCTGCCCACCAGGCCCAGCCACATCAGTGGCAGCGTTATCTGGTCCGGCAGGTACTGGGTGCGCAGGTCGATGCCCGACAGGGCAATCAGGAAGCAGGTCAGCACGATGGCGCCGAAGCCCTGCCAGCCGAAACCGAACTGCCACACGCAGGCCAGCACCATCACCGAGGTGAGCGCCTCCACCAGCGGGTACTGGATGGAGATGGGAGCCTTGCAGTGGCGGCACTTGCCGCCCTGGACGATCCAGCTGAACAGCGGGATGTTCTCGTACCAGGACAGCTTGTGCTTGCAGTGCGGGCAGTGCGACGGCTCGACCACGATGCCCGGTGGAGGCGGGTCATAGATATCCGGCTGCTCCAGGACCTCACGCGCGTCGCGCTTCCACTCCCACATGATCCGCTTGGGCAGACGCAGGATGACGACGTTGAGGAAACTGCCCAGTAGCAGCCCCAGGGCGGCCGCAGCGGGATAGCCGAGGCCGGGATGCTGGTCGAGAAATGCCATTGTTACCTTTAGCCGACGACGGCGCCGAGTTTGAAGATGGGCAGGTACATGCCGATGACCATACCGCCGACGATGGTGCCGATGAACACCATGATCATCGGCTCCAGCAGGCTGCTCAAGGCATCCACAGCATTGTTGACTTCCTGCTCATAATACTCGGCCACCTTGAACAGCATGGCATCCAGCGCGCCGGCCTCTTCGCCGATGCCGGTCATCTGGACCACCATATGCGGAAACAGGTTGGTCTGCTTCATGGCCATGTTGACCGGGTAGCCGACCGACACGTCATCACGCATGCGCAGGACCGACTCCTCATAGACCTTGTTGCCGGTTGCGCCGGCAACGATGCCCAGCGCCTCCACCAGCGGCACACCGGCCTTGAAGGTCACCGCCGTGGTGCGAGCGAAGCGGGCGATGGCGCTGTTGTTCATGATTTGCCCGATCACCGGCACCTTAAGGATCAGGCGATCCATGGTGTGCTGCATCTTAAGTGATCGTTTGTACGCCATGACGAAGCCCACAGCGGCGCCAGCCGTGACAATGGCGATCAACCACCACCACGACACCATGAACCGGGACAGGTTGACAATCAGCTGGGTGAAGGCTGGTAGTTCCGCCCCGAAGCTCTTAAACACGTCTTCAAACTGCGGAACGACAAAGATCAGCAGGATAGCGGAGACCAGCAACGCTACTACAACGACCATCGCCGGATAGAAGAGTGCCTTCTTGATCTTGCCCTTCAACGCTTCGATGTTCTCTTTGTACGTAGCCACCGTGTCCAGAACGGTTTCGAGTACGCCGGCGCCTTCACCAGCGCGCACAAGGTTGCGATACAACTCGTCAAACTGTACCGGGTACTTGCTGACGGCCTCGTACAGCGACGAGCCACCCTCGATGTCGGTGCGGATACCGTCGACCATCTTCTTCATGCGCGGGTTCTTATGACCGCTGCCAATGATGTCCAGTGCCGAGACGATCGGCACGCCGGACTTCATCATCGTGGCCATCTGCCGACTGAAGAAGGCAATGTCTTTCGGGCTGACAGGCTTGCCGGCTTGGCCGAAGAGCGGTTTCGGCTTGAGCTTGACCTGGCCGGGGTTTATGCCCTGCCGGCGAAGCTCAGCGCGGACCAGATTGGCATTCTTGGCCATCTGCTCGCCCTTCATCTTCACGCCCCGCTTGTCGGTCCCCACCCAGACAAACGGCTGCAGATCCATGGTGCTTCGCGCCACGGGCTCTTTCTTGATCGCACTGCGACTGACTGACATGTTGGCTCCCCAAGGCCCGCCATCCCCAGGCGGGCATCATGACCGGGGATGTTAGCCGGTTCCGGGGCATCCGTGGGGACCGCCAACGTGACGTGCCGCAGGGTTTCTGGCGTACCGGGGCAGGAGGTGACGCACTGCGTCACATTGACGGGTCCATCGCATTTCCTGTTCAGGGGGCTTCCCATACAAGAAATTGCTGCCATCATTGGCGCCGGGGAAATCCAGGGGGAGGCGTGCCGGGGTTGGCACGCAACCTGCGTTGATCCACCCGCAGGGCGCAGGACCCGCTCAGCCGGCCATCGGCCGGACCGCTCCTTCGCACTGAACTCAACCACCATCTATCTTGGGGATGTACACATGAAGAACCAGAAGGGCTTCACCCTTATCGAACTGATGATCGTCGTTGCGATCATCGCCATCCTGGCCGCCATCGCTCTGCCGGCTTACCAGGACTACACCGTCCGCGCTCGCGTTTCGGAAGGCCTGACGCTGGCCTCGGCAGCCAAGACCATCGTGGCTGAAAACGCCAGTAATGGTGCTGCTGATCTCGCACAGGGCTACACCTTCGACGCCGCCACTGCTGGCACCAAGAACGTCGACACCATTGCTGTGGACGATGGCACTGGCGTGATCACCGTCACCATGCAGGACAACGCCAAGGCCGTTGAATTTACCCTGACCCCGGAAAGCGGTGGTGCTGCTATCGCGGCTGGCACCGTGCCGGACGACGTGATCACTTGGAAGTGTGAAGTTTCCGCTGCAACCAACAACAAGTACGTGCCGGCCGAGTGCCGCGTCTAATACTTGATTGTTGCGCGCCATCTTCGGCGCGAAAGAAGTGAAGTTGGGCCCCTAGCCGCAAGGAAAGGGGCCTTTCTTTTAGGTTTTATTTTCAGCGCAGGCCGCAACGCCCTTGGGGGGAAGGAAGAATGGAGAGCAAAGGTTTCACGTTGATCGAGCTGATGATCGTCATAGCGATCGTAGCGATTCTGGCTGCAATTTCACTCCCGGCCTACCAAGATAACGTCATACGCGCGCGTGTTGCCGAGGGCCTTGTCAGCGCCGGATCGTTCAAGTCGCTGGTCGCCGAGAATGTTGCGACAGTTGCAGCTCTGGACGCGACCGCTTGCAACAATATGGAAGGAATTAGCGGTGCCACCAAGAATGTTGCCTCGATCGAATGCGAAGACAATGGTGTGCTGAAGGTCACCACGACCGATCGTGCCGGCTCAATCGTGCTTTTGCTGACGCCCGCACTGGGAGGTGATGCGACAATTGCTTGGGCATGCTCGTTGCAGAGCGGTGCGCAGCGCCACGCCCCAGCAGAGTGTCGCGGCTGAAGAAGGTGGGGCTCACGTTATTGCAGTGTCGGGCCGGATTTGCTGCATGCGCAATGCGGCTATGATGTCTGAACGTCTACACTGGTAGTGAAACTGGCAGTGATTGTCGGAGGGGACTGAGGCTTGCGGCATTGTTCGCGCCGTCAGTCGCTTGTTCCAAATTATTGAGGCCGCTTGCGCGCGAGGCCGCGCGCAAGCACTGTTCGCTTAGCCGTCCAGGAATCACATGAACACAGCCCCCCCCACCGCCAACCTCGTCGGCATCACCGGCCTGGCCCGCCGCCTGGTCCAGGACGGCGCGCTGGATGAAACCGCCGCCCGCGACGCCATGGCCAAGGCCGCGGCCGCCAAGCAACCGCTGCCGACCTGGTTCGCCCAGAACAAGCTGGTCAGCGCCTCCCAGTTGGCCGCCGCCAACGCGGTCGAGTTCGGCATGCCGCTGTTCGACGTGTCCACGTTCGACGCCAGCCAGAACGCCATGTCGCTGGTCAGCGAAGAGCTGCTGCGCAAGCACAACGTGCTGCCACTGTTCAAACGCGGCGGCAGGCTGTTCGTCGGCACCAGCAACCCGACCCATTCGCTGGATGAGATCAAGTTCCACACCAACCTGGTGGTGGAGCCGATCCTGGTCGATGAGGACCAGATCCGGCGCACGCTGGAACAGTGGCATGCCAGTCACGACACGCTGGGCGATTCGCTCGGTGGCGATGACGATGGCATGGCCAACCTCGACGTCTCCGGCGGCGACGAGGACATGTCCAGCAGCGACAGCGGCGTGGACGCCAAGGGCGATGACACCCCGGTCGTGAAGTTCGTCAACAAGGTGCTGGTCGATGCGATCCGCAAGGGCGCGTCGGACATCCACTTCGAGCCCTACGAAGATGATTACCGCGTGCGCCTGCGCATCGACGGCCTGCTGAAGATGGTCGCGCGCGCGCCGGTGAAGTTGAACCAGCGCATCGCTGCGCGCCTGAAGGTGATGGCGCAGCTGGATATCGCTGAAAAGCGCGTGCCGCAGGACGGGCGCATCAAGCTGAACCTGTCCAAGAGCAAGCAGATCGACTTCCGCGTCAGCACCCTGCCGACGCTGTTTGGCGAGAAGGTGGTGCTGCGTATCCTCGATGGCAGCGCGGCCAAGCTGGGCATCGACAAACTGGGTTACGAGCCGGAGCAGCAGAAGCTGTTCCTGGAGGCCATCCACAAGCCGTACGGCATGGTGCTGGTGACCGGCCCGACCGGCTCGGGCAAGACGGTGTCGCTGTATACGGCACTGGGCATTCTCAACGACGAGACGCGCAACATCTCCACCGCCGAAGACCCGGTGGAAATCCGCCTGCCCGGTGTGAACCAGGTGCAGCAGAACAACAAGCGTGGCATGACCTTTGCCGCTGCGCTGCGCTCGTTCCTGCGACAGGATCCGGACATCATCATGGTCGGCGAAATCCGCGACCTGGAGACGGCCGAGATCGCGATCAAGGCGGCGCAGACCGGTCACATGGTGCTGTCCACGCTGCATACCAACGATGCGCCGCAGACCATCGCGCGCCTGATGAACATGGGCATCGCGCCGTACAACATCACCAGTTCGGTGACGCTGGTGATTGCCCAGCGCCTGGCGCGTCGCCTGTGCAGCAACTGCAAGCGGCCGGCCAACCTGCCCGCGCATGCGCTGCTGGCCGAAGGCTTCACCCAGGAGCAGCTGGATGCGGGCATCGACCTGTATGAGGCCGTGGGCTGCGATGAGTGCACCGAAGGCTACAAGGGCCGTACCGGTATCTACCAGGTGATGCCGATGACCGACGAGATTTCGACGATCATCCTGGCCGGTGGCAACGCGCTGCAGATTGCCGAGGCGGCACAGGCGATCAAGGTGAACGACCTGCGCCAGTCGGCGCTGAAGAAAGCGGGTGCCGGTGTGACCAGCCTGGCCGAGATCAACCGCGTCACCAAGGATTGATGCGGTGCGGGGTCAGAGCCCTTTCCTGCGGAAAGGGATCCGACCCCGGTAGATCCACGCCATGCGTGGATGGCGGGGATAATCCGCCAACCAAGGTTGGCATCTACCAGAGCAGGACCTGCCGGCCCTTACTCCATCCCCAGCTTTTTCAGCTTGTAACGCAGCGCGCGGAAGGTGATGCCGAGCTGCGCGGCGGTCCGCGTCTTGTTCCAGCGGTTCTCTTCCAGCGCGCGCTGGATGGCGCTGCGCTCGAGCTGCTCGATGTAGGAGGGCAGGGCGGCGCTGCCGGGCTGCAGGTCGACCACGGCCTCGGGAGCGGCGGGGGCGCCGGGGGTGCGCGGGGCATGCTGCGGCAGGCGCAGGTCATCGGCCCCGATGCGGTCTTCCTCGGCCAGGGCCAAGGCGCGCTCCAGGATGTTTTCCAGTTCACGCACGTTGCCGGGGAAGCCGTACTGGCCCAGCGCGTCCAGCGCCGAGGGCGCCAGCAGCGGGGTGGGGCGACCGTGGCTGCGGGCCAGCCGGGCCAGGATCGAACCGGCCAGGTCCGGCAGGTCCTGGCGGCGCTCGCGCAGCGGCGGCACCTTCAGTTCAATCACGTTGATGCGGTAGTACAGGTCGTGGCGGAAGCGGCCGTCCTCGACCAGCTCGGCCAGGTCCTTGTGGGTGGCCGACAGGATGCGCACATCCACCGGTTCCTCGTTGGGTGCACCCAGCGCACGTACCGATTTCTCCTGGATGGCGCGCAGCAGCTTCACCTGCATCTGCAGGGGCAGCTCGGCCACTTCATCCAGGAACAGGGTGCCGCCGTGCGCGGCCTGGAACAGGCCCGGCTTGTCGGCGTGGGCACCGGTGAAGCTGCCCTTGCGATGGCCGAAGAATTCGCTCTCCATCAGTTCGGTGGGGATGGCACCGCAGTTGACCGGAATGAATGGCCCGGCCGCACGCGCGCCCTGCGCGTGGATGGTGCGCGCGACCAGTTCCTTGCCCACCCCGGATTCGCCCAGGATGTAGACCGGTGCCTGGCTGCGGGCAACCTTGCCGATGGTGGTGCGCAGCACATCCATGGCCGGCGAGTCACCCAGCAGGCGCGCGGCCTGTTCGGTGGCAACGGCAGGGGCCGGGCGCTCGCTGTTGTTGAGTTCCAGCGCGTGCTTGACCAGGCCGCGCAGCACGCTGATGTCCACCGGCTTGCTGACGAAGTCGAACGCGCCGGCCTTCAGCGCCTCCACCGCCAGGTCCATGCTGCCGAAGGCGGTGATCATCGCCACCGGCGTGCGCGGGTAGTGCTGGGCGATCTCACTGACCAGTTCGATGCCGTTGCCGTCGGGCAGCCGCATGTCGGTGATGCACAGGTCATACGGATTGCTGGCCAGCAGTTCGCGGGCTTCGGCGAGGTTGGCGGCGGTGCTGATGCGCAGGCCCATGCGGCCAAGGGTCAGCACCAGCAGTTCGCGGATGTCGCGTTCGTCGTCGACGACGAGAGCGCTGCGGGTTTCATTCATGGGCGGACACGATAAACGAGGGGGCTGGATGCGACAAATGTTTGACGCGGCGGATCAGTGTGGAAGCAGGGTGTGCGGGCCGGGCAGGACCAAGCGGAAGCACGAGCCCCCGGCCGGCACGGGGATGTAATCCAGCCGCGCCTGGTTGGCCCGGCACAGCTCGCGGGCGATATACAGCCCCAGGCCGGTGCCATGCTCAGAGGTGGTGAAGAAGGGGCGGAACAGCTGCGCGGCCACCGCCTCGGGAATGCCGGGGCCGCGGTCCATCACGTCGATCACCGCGCTGCGCTCGTGCTGGGCCACGCGCAGGCGCACGCGCGCCGGCTGCTCGCCGATGCGGCCGTACTTCAGCGCGTTGTGCACCAGTACGGTCAGCACCTGGTAGAGGTGGCGGGTGTCGACCAGCGCGGGTACGGAGGTGTCGTTGATGATCGGCTCGATGCTGTCGGTTTCCAGCGTCTGGCCCTGCTTGTACTCCAGCACGAAGCGGCGCACGAAGGCGGCCAGGTCGACGTTTTCGGGGGCGGCGCGCTCGCGCCGGGCCAGGCCCAGCACGCTTTCGACGATGCCATTGGTGCGCTGGCACTGCTGGTGGATGATCTGCAGCAGGCGGCGGTCGCTTTCGTTGAAGCCGGTGCCTTCTTCCAGCAGCTGCACGGCGTAGTTGATGGCCGCCAGCGGGTTGCGGATCTCATGGGCCAGGCTGGCCGAGAAGCGGCCCATCGCCGACAGGGTCAGCGATTCGGCGCGGCGCGAGACCACGCTGGAATCATCCAGGAACACCAGGGCCAGCTCGCTGCCGGCCAGCAGGCGGGCGAAGCGCGGCTGCACCTCGGGCTGGTCGGGGTTGAGCTGCAGCGGCATCTCGTCCTGGGCCCAGCCATTGCGCCAGCGGGTCAGGCGCCGGGCCAGCTCGGGGGCAACGCTGGACAGGTCCAGCTGGCCGCTCTCGCCGACGCCCTCGTTGTCGCCCAGCAGCAGGGAGGCGGCCTCGTTGGCCAGGGTGATGCGGTTGTCGCCATCGACGACGATCACGCCGGTACGCATGCGACGGATGATCAACTCGTTGATCTGGAACAGGTTGGCCACTTCATCGCCGCGCTGGTTGGCCAGCTGCTGGTTGCGGCGCGCGCGGTTGCCCACCTGGTAGCTGATGAAGGCCAGGGCGAGGTAGCTGGTAGCGAACATGGCCAGTTCGGCCAGGGTGCGGGTCGGGTCGCCGCCTTCCAGCACCTTCCACAGGTACTCGGCGGCGGTGGCGACGCTGGCGGCCAGGGCCAGCACCAGGCCCCAGCTGAGCGGCAGCAGGGTGGCGGCGGCGGCAATGTTGAACAGCAGCGACATCGAGATGCCGGCGCTGGCACCGGGCAGGGCGTGGGACAGCAGGCTGGCGGCGATGATGTCCAGCGCCACGCCGGTGACCACGATGGGCAGCAGCCAGCGTTCGCTGCGGCCCACCACCAGCAGCAGCAACGACAGCGCCAGGTAGGCGGTGCCGACCCCGTAGGCCAGGCGCGGGTGGTGCGCCTCGCCGACCATGGACGAGAGCGGGCTGAACAACAGAGCGGCAATGACCGAGGCGATCAGCACGCGGTACAGCGCGAAGAAATACAGCTCACGCCGTGGAATCGATTCGATACGGTCGATCAACGAAGCACTGGGTGACACGCCGGAACTCCCCTTCTGGCTGCCTGGAACTGGGTTTGACGGCGTTGGCCTTGCAGCGTACCCGACTTTCCCCCGATCGTCGGACCCGCGCTTTGTCCCTTGTAGAGTCGAGCCATGCTCGACTGCTTCATGCGTCAGTCGAGCAAGCTCGACTCTACCTCTACGCGACGGCACCCAGTATAGGCGTGTGTAAGCGTTTTCCTGCGCAGTCGGCCCCCAGCGGGCGGCGGCGGGCACCCTGCCGGGGCGCTGCAACTGCCTGAATGGCGGCGGAAATCTGCCCGGGTCTGGCCTTTTGTCCCTGCGTCTTTGCGCCCCGGCGCTGGCTCGGCCACAATAGTGGGCCCGCCGCGGTCCATGCCGGCGCCCCGCCGGGGCCCCTGAGGAATTGCGTGCGGTCGTTCCTATTCCCACGGTGACGCATGAATTTCCACGAATACCAGTCAAAACAACTGCTTGCCGAGTACGGCATCCCGGTCCCGGCCGGCAAGGTCGCTGCGACCCCGGACGAAGCGGTTGCCGCTGCCAACTCCCTGGGCCAGGGCCCCTGGATGGTCAAGGCGCAGATCCACGCTGGCGGCCGCGGCAAGGCTGGCGGCGTCAAGTTCTGCAAGACCACTGACGACGTGAAGGCCGCTGCGGCCAAGATGCTCGGCACCAAGATGGCCACCTACCAGACCGCAGGTGTTGAACTGCCGGTCAACCTGGTGCTGGTGACCACCGCCGGCGAGATCGTCAAGGAACTGTACCTGTCGGTGCTGGTTGACCGTGGCACCAGGACCATCACCTACATCGCTTCTTCGGAAGGCGGCGTGGAGATCGAGCAGGTCGCCGCTGAAACCCCGGAGCTGATCCACTCGCTGAACGTCGACTTCGTCGAAGGCGTGCAGGGTTACCACGGCCGTGATTTCGGCTTCAAGCTGGGCCTGACCGCCAAGCAGGCCGGCCAGTTCGCCAGCATCATGGTGAACCTGTACCGCCTGTTCAACGAAAAGGACCTGGCCCTGGTTGAAATCAACCCGCTGGCCATCCTGGACGACGGCAACCTGTACGCGCTGGACGGCAAGTTCGACAGCGACGACAACGCCGCCTTCCGCCAGAAGGCCCTGGTCGCCATGCGCGACAAGACCCAGGAAGATCCGACCGAAGTGATCGCTTCGGAACTGGACATCAACTACGTCACCATGGACGGCAACATCGGCTGCATGGTCAACGGCGCCGGCCTGGCCATGGCCACCATGGACGTCATCAAGCTCAACGGCGGCGAGCCGGCGAACTTCCTGGACGTGGGCGGCGGTGCCAACAAGCAGCGCGTCATCGAAGCGTTCAAGCTGATCCTGTCCTCGGACAAGGTCGAAGGCATCTTCGTCAACATCTTCGGCGGCATCGTCCGCTGCGACATGATTGCCGAAGGCATCATCGCCGCCGTGAAGGAAGTGGGCGTCAAGGTTCCGGTCGTGGTGCGCCTGGAAGGCACCAACGTGGAAGAAGGCAAGCAGCTGCTGCGTGACAGCGGCATGGCCATCATCCCGGCTGACAACATCAACGATGGCGCCAAGAAGATCGTTGAAGCTGTCAAGAACGCCGCCTGATACCGACACCAAGGAATTCCAATGTCTGTTTTGATCAACAAGAACACCAAGGTGATCGTGCAGGGCTTCACCGGCCAGCAGGGCACCTTCCACGCCACTCAGATGATCGAGTACGGCACCCAGGTCGTCGGCGGCGTGACCCCGGGCAAGGGCGGCACCACCCACATCGACCTGCCGGTCTTCAACACCGTTGCCGACGCCGTGCAGAGCACCGGCGCCAACGCGTCGGTCATCTACGTGCCGCCGCCGTACGCGGCTGACGCGATCCTGGAAGCCGCTGCTGCTGGCATCAAGGTCATCGTCTGCATCACCGAAGGCATTCCGGTGCTGGACATGCTGCGCGTCAAGAACGTGCTGACCCGTTCGCATCCGGACACCGTGCTGATCGGGCCGAACTGCCCGGGCGTCATCACCCCGGGTGAGTGCAAGATCGGCATCATGCCGGGCCACATCCACCAGCCGGGCAAGATCGGCATCGTGTCGCGCTCGGGCACCCTGACCTATGAAGCGGTCAAGCAGACCACCGAAGTCGGCCTGGGCCAGTCCACCTGCATCGGCATCGGCGGTGACCCGATCAACGGCCTGAACTTCGTTGACTGCCTGAAGCTGTTCAACGAAGACCCGCAGACCGAAGGCATCATCATGGTCGGCGAAATCGGCGGTGACGCTGAAGAAGCCGGCGCCGAGTACATCAAGAACCACGTGAAGAAGCCGGTCGTCGGCTTCATCGCCGGTGCGTCGGCTCCGGCCGGCAAGCGCATGGGCCACGCCGGTGCGATCGCCTCGGGCGGCAAGGGCACGGCTGAAGGCAAGTTCGCCGCCATGGAAGCTGCCGGTGTCGTCACCGTCCGCTCGCCGGGCGACCTGGGCGCTGCCATCGCCAAGCTGGTGAAGTAAGATCGACTGCCTCGGGCAGACGCTCTTGTAGAGTCGAGCCATGCTCGACTGACGCCAGACAGAAAAGCCGCCTCCGGGCGGCTTTTCTGCGTCTGGCGGTGTGCCGGCCGGCCCATCCACGCATGGCGTGGATCTACTGGGGATGGTCAGGCGGGCGCATGGCGCGGCGTTACAATGGGCCATTGCAACCACAGGCTGGATTCCCATGGCTTCGATCCGCATCGCGATGGCGCAGTTCGATTTCCCGGTCGGCGATGTCGCCGGCAACACCGAGCGCATCATCGAGATGATCGGCCAGGCGCGCGAGGAATACGGCGCCGAGCTGGTGATGTTCCCCGAACTGGCGGTGAGCGGCTACCCGCCGGAGGACCTGCTGCTGCGCCCCGGTTTCCTGTACGAGTGCGAACAGGCCATGGGCCGCATCGCCGCTGCCTGCCGCGGCATCACCGCCGTGGTCGGCTGGCCGCAGGCCGCCGGTGCGGTGGTCTACAACGCGGCCAGCGTCCTGCGTGACGGCCTGGTCGAGCGCACCTACCGCAAGCGCGAGCTGCCCAACTACGCGGTGTTCGACGAGCGCCGCTACTTCGATGTGGACCCGGACGGTGGCAGCTGCGTGTTCGACGTCAACGGTGTGCCGGTCGGCCTGCTGATCTGCGAAGACCTCTGGTTCGCCGAACCGCTGGCCGACACCGTGCGCGAAGGTGCGCAGCTGGTCGTGGTGCCCAATGCCTCGCCCTACGAGCGCGGCAAGCATGCCCAGCGCGATGCGGTGCTGGCCGCGCGCACCCGCGAGAGCGGGGCGGCGATCGCCTACCTCAACGTGGTCGGTGGCCAGGATGCGCTGGTGTTCGACGGCGCGTCGGTGGTGGCCGATGGCGACGGCACGGTGCACCCGGCGGCGGCGGCCTTCGTCGACCAGTGGCTGGTGGTGGACTACGACGGCGAAACCCGCCGCTTCCTGCCGCACGTGTGGATGGACGACGGCGACGAGAGCATGGACGCGCTGGCCTGGCGCGCGGTGACCCGCGGCATCCAGGACTACTGCGGCAAGAACGGCTTCAGGAAAGTGTGGCTGGGCCTGTCCGGCGGCATCGATTCGGCGCTGGTGCTGGCGCTGGCCGTCGACGCGATGGGCGCGGAGAACGTCACTGCCGTGCGCCTGCCGTCGCGCTACACCGCTGGCCTGTCCAACGACCTGGCCGCCGAGCAGTGCCAGGCACTGGGCGTGAAGCTGGAAGCGGTCTCGATCGAGCCGGCCTTCAAGGGCCTGATGGAAGCGCTGGCGCCGATGTTCGAAGGCACCACCCCGGACGTGACCGAAGAGAATCTGCAGTCGCGCAGCCGTGGCGTGATCCTGATGGCGCTGGCCAACAAGTTCGGCGGCCTGCTGCTGACCACCGGCAACAAGAGTGAGTACGCGGTGGGCTACGCCACCATCTACGGCGACATGTGCGGTGGCTACGCGCCGCTGAAGGACCTGTACAAGACCGAAGTGTTCGGCCTGTCCAAGTGGCGCAACACGGTGGGCGGCGCGCCGGTGATCCCGCCGGCGGTGATCAGCCGCCCGCCATCGGCAGAGCTGCGCGACAACCAGCTGGACCAGGATTCGCTGCCGGCCTACGACGTACTGGACGGCATCCTGTACCGCTACGTGGACCAGGAGCAGTCGCGCACCGAGATCGTGGCCGCCGGCTACGATGCGGCCGTGGTCGACCGGGTGCTGCGCCTGGTGCGCATCAGCGAGTGGAAGCGGCACCAGGCCGCGCCGGGCCCGAAGGTCTCGCGCCGGGCGTTCGGGCGTGAGCGCCGGTATCCGATCAGCAACGGTTACAAGGGCTGAGGCAGCGGCCGCCTGGCAGGGCCCGGCGTTGCCGGGCCCCATCCACGCATGACGTGGATCTACTGGGCAGCGGCCGCCTGGCAGGGCCCGGCGTTGCCGGGCCCCATCCGCGCATGGCGTGGATCTACTGGGCAGCGGCCGTCTGGCAGGGCCCGGCGTTGCCGGGGCCCATCCACGCTTGGCGTGGATCTACTGGGCGTCGTCCAGCACGCGCTGCAGATGGGCGGCCTCGGCCGTTTCATTGAAGGATTGATCGGCCAGCCGTGCGCGCACGAACGCCAGGCCATCGGCGGCGGACGCATCGAGCGTGCCGCGGTGATCCACCGGGTACTGGCGGAACGCCACCGGCTCGCCACGCAGGGCCAGCCCTGCGGCGTACAGCACGGTGGTCAGGTAGGGGACGTCGCGGTCGCGGGTACCGTGGGCCAGCAGCAGCGGCTGGCTGAACCCCCGCCGCGGCACCCCCAGGTAGTCGTGCAGCAGCGGCCAGATGCCGGGGACCGAGGTCAGCGGCGCGGAGAACATCTCGCCGGTGCTGGCACCTTCCAGCTGCGCGGCCAGGTCGGTCAGGCAGTGCTGGCGTGCCAGGGCGATGCGCGCACGGCCCTGCGGGCTCAACACGCGGTCGATCTGCGGCGCCACCTGCAGCAGGCCGCCCAGCAGATAGGCGTGGTAGGCATTCAGTGCACCGGGATTGGCGGTGCGGCTGCCGGGGTGCATGACCACCGCCGTCACTTCCACCGCTGTGGGCGTACCGGCGATGAAGCTGCCCTTGTACTGCAGGCCCGGGCCGCCATAGCCCGCAGCCTGGTGGCCGGCGCTGAGCGCGGCCGCGCCGCCCTGCGAATAGCCCACCGATACCCAGCGCGGGGATAGACGGTGGCTGCCCAGGAAGTGGTGGCTGGCCTTGACCATGTCGATGCTGTTGCGCGCGGCCGAGCGGACGTGCAGATAGGCGTGCTCGCCCGGCGTGCCCAGGCCCTGGTAGTCGGCAGCGACGACGGCATAGCCCTGGCGCAGGAAATGGTCGAGGAAGCGACCGTCGCGTTCGGGGTGGGTGGGACCCGAGACCGACGGCGCGCAGTGGTCGGCGATGCCCTGGGTGCCATGTGCCCACGCCACCACCGGCCAGCCGCCGGCAGGCGGCGCACCGGCGGGAAGGTAGAGCAGGCCGCTGCCTTCGGCCAGCCGGCCGTGGGGATCGGGGGTGCGGTAGTGCAGCTTGTAGGCCTGGGCGGCCTGCGAGGGCACCCAGCTGGCCCGGTACGGCGCGGCGGACACCAGGTCGCCCGGCGCGGCGGCGGTGACACTACCGGCCGCCAGCCCCAGGGCGATGGCGGTGATGAGGGCGGACGTGCGCGGGAAGCGGCGGGCGGATCGGGACATTGCGGGCTCCTGGCCGGCCGGGATGGCCGATGCGCCGCAGTGTGGAGGTGTCGCGCGGGTGCCGTTTGCGAAGGACGTCGCAGAGGCTGTGGATTCGTAGAATTCCTAGGGGCGCCGCACGCGCAACATGGAAGAAGGGCCCCTTGCGGGGCCCTGTCTCTTATTTCTTTTCCAGCCGCGCGTTGCGCTGGCCGGTGCTGGCCGACTTCTCGCCGGCAAACGGGTTCAGCTTGCGGATCATCCACGGGTACTTCGGCCACTTCCCTTCCAGCCACGGGTGGGTCGGCTGGTTCAGGGTCAGCACGCGGCGGGCGTCGTCGGCCAGGGTCTTGTTGCCCAGGTGGGTGTAGGACTCGCCCAGCACGGCCACGGCGTCGTACTGGAAGGCGCTCTGCGGGTAGGTTTCCAGCAGGTAGTTGGCGCGGCCGGCAGCCGACACGTAGGCGCCGCGGCGCAGGTAGTACAGCGCGTTGTCCAGCTCGTGCTGGGCGAACACGTCACGCAGCTCGATCATGCGCTGGCGCGCATCGGCGGCGTAGCGGCTGTTCGGGTAGCGGTCGACCACGATGTTGAAGTCTTCATACGCCTGGTGCGGCGTGGACAGATCGCGGCGGCTGGGGTCCAGTGACCATACGCGACGCAGGAAAACCGTATTGCGGTTGGAGTTGGCCAGGCCGCGCAGGTAGTACAGGTACGCGATGTTGCGGTGGGTCGGGTAGGTACGGATGAAGCGGTCGATGCTGGACACCGCGTCATCGTGCTTGCCGGCCTTGTACTGGGCGTAGGCGGTTTCGATCATCGCCTGTTCGGTGTACGGGCCGTACGGGTACTGGGCCACCAGGCGGCGGAAGCTGGCTTCAGCGCCGCTCCAGTTGCCACCCTGCATCAGCGTGTGGCTCTTGTCGTACAGCTGTTCGACCGGCGTTCCTTCATCGGGGCGATCACCCTTCTTGGCGCCGCGATGGCAACCGGTGGCGGCGATGACCAGCACCAGCAGCAGGGCGGTGAGGCGGACGGGCGCGGAGAGCATGGAGGAGCGTCGGATCATGGGGTCAAGGCGGGACGCGTCTGGAATACGAAGGGTCGATGATAGCCTAGTGTCCTGTCCAGCGACTGAAACCGGTCGACCGGACCCCAAAATTTCGAAGATACCCCCCTGCCATGTCTGAACAACCCTCCGAATCGGCCCGCCAGGCCATCGTCCCCGACACCTCCGCCGGCCGTCGTTTCGACGCGGTCGTGGCCGAGCTGTTCCCCGAATACTCGCGCTCGCGGCTGACCGAGTGGATCAAATCCGGCGACGTGCTGCTGGACGGCGCCCAGGCCCGCCCGCGCGACCCGCTGCGCGGTGGCGAGGTGGTCACCCTGAACGTGGTGCTCGATACCCAGACCGACGCCCAGCCGGAAGACATTCCGCTGGACGTGCTGTTCGAGGATGAGCACCTGCTGGTGATCAACAAGCCGGTGGGCCTGGTGGTCCACCCCGGTGCCGGCAACCACAGCGGCACCCTGGTCAATGCGCTGCTGTACCGCGACCCCTCGGTAGCGGTGCTGCCGCGCGCGGGCATCGTGCACCGCCTGGACAAGGACACCAGCGGCGTGATGGTGGTGGCGCGCACGCTGGAAGCGCAGACCGCGCTGGTCGAGCAGCTGGCTGCACGTGACGTGCACCGCCAGTACCTGGCCGTCGTGATGGGCTCGATGGTGGCAGGCGGTACCGCCGACGCCCCGATCGACCGCCATCCGCGCGACCGCCTGAAGATGGGCGTGCGCGAGGACGGCAAGGAAGCCATCACCCATTACCGCCTGCGCGAGCGCTTCCGTGCGCACACCGCGCTGGAATGCCGCCTGGAAACCGGCCGTACCCACCAGATCCGCGTGCACATGGCGCACATCCGCCACCCCATCATCGGTGACCCGCTGTACGGCGGCGCGTTGAAGCTGCCCAAGGGCGCCAGTGACGAGCTGGTGGCTGCCCTGCGCGGCTTCAAGCGCCAGGCCCTGCACGCCGAAACCCTGGAGTTCGTGCATCCGATCACCGGCGAGCAGGTGCGCAATACCGCGCCGGTGCCGGCGGACATGCTGCACCTGATGAAGGTGCTGCGCGAGGACAGCGCGGCCTTCGCCGAGCGCGAGCGGGACCGCTGGTGATGGATGCCGCGCTGCCGTTGCTGCAGGCCGATTGGCCGGCGCCCCCGGGCATCCGTGCGCTGACCACGCGCCGGCATGGCGCGGGGATCTCGCCGGCGCCGTTCGCGCAGTTCAACCTGGGCAACCGGCACGCGGCCGATGGCGATACCCCGGCCAATGTCGAACACAACCGGCAGCTGCTGCAGCGGGGCCTGGCCCTGCCGTCGGCACCGCATTGGCTGCGCCAGGTGCACGGCACCACCGTGCTGCGTTTCGACGCGGCCCCGGTGGCCGGTGCCAGTGAGCCGGTAGCCGATGCCGCCGTGACCTCGGTGCGCGGCGTGGTGCTGGCCATCCTCACCGCCGACTGCCTGCCGGTGGTGTTCGCCGCCGCCGACGGCAGCGAGATCGGAGCGGCACATGCCGGCTGGCGCGGCCTGGCCGACGGCATGCTGGAAGACACCGTGGCAGCGATGAACACCGCTCCGGCGCAGCTGCGCGCCTGGCTGGGCCCGGCGGCCGGCCCGCAGGACTATGAGATCGGCGAAGAGGTCTATCACGCCTTCGTCGGCCACGACCCGGGCGCGGAAGAAGCCTTCGTGGCGACCCGCGAAGGGCATTGGAAGGTGGACCTGTTCGCTCTCGCCCGGCAGCGGCTGCAGGCGGCCGGGCTGGAGGCGGGCAACATCCACGGCGGCACGGTGTCGACCATGGCCGATCCGGACCTGTACTCGCACCGCCGCGACCGCCGTACCGGACGCATGGCGACCCTGGTGTGGATGGAATGAAGCCGGTTGGCGGTCCCAACCAGACGTCGGTGATCGTCTTCGACGGCGTCTGCGCGCTGTGCAGCCGCTGGGTGCGTTTCCTGCTGCGGTTTGACCGGCGCGGACGCTACCGCTTCGCGGCGATGCAGGGCGCACAGGGCAGCGCCTTGCTGCGCACGCACGGGCTGGATCCGGACGACCCGCTGTCGTTCCTGCTGGTGGACGCGCAGGGCGCCTGGACCGACACCGACGCGATCCTGCGCGTGCTGACGGGGCTGGGCGGCGTCTGGCGGCTGGCCGGTCTGGTGCGCGTGTTGCCGCGTGGCGTGCGTGATGTGGCCTACCGCGCGCTGGCGCGCAACCGCTACCGCTGGTTCGGGCGCCATGACGCCTGTTTCCTGCCGAGCCCGGAACAGGCCGCGCGCTTCCTGGATTGACCACCGCCGCTTTTCTGTAGCGTCGAGCCACGCTCGACTGATTTCAGAGCAGTCGAGCAAGCTCGACGCTACAGGCGGCTGCGTCTCATTCCAGCAGCTGGTAGGCGATGCGCCGGTTCTGCGCGCGCCCGGCATCACTGCGGTTGTCGGCCACCGGCTGGTCATGGCCATAGCCCACGGGCACCAGCATGGCGGCAGGTGCACCGCGCTCCTGCAATGCCTTGACCACGGCATCGGCGCGCTGCTGGCTCAACTGCTGGTTGGAATGGGCGTCACCGTGGCTGTCGGTATGGGCCGCCACTTCGACCCGCGTTCCGGCGGGCGCTTGGCGCAGGGCGGTGGCTACGGCGTCGAGCGTCTCCAGTGAATCACCGGTCAGCTCGGACGAACCCATGTGGAACTTCAGCCGGGTGAGATTCAGTGCGGCCACGCGCTCGCCACTGCCTGCGCTGGCCGGCAACCGCGCCAGCGCGGCAAGCCCCGGGCCCCACAGCCCCTGCATCTGCAGCGCGGGGAAGTCCTGGCGCAGGCGGTGCGAGATCGCCAGGCGCTGCGCGTCCGCCATGCCCGTGGTGACGATGCGCAGCTGTGGGCCGTCGAACTCCAGACGCAGGCCGTCACCCTGCAGGTGGGGCAGATCATTGATCAGGCGGTCCAGCCAGCGCGGCGGCTCTGCACGCGGGTCAAGCGCAATGCTGCCGCTGAGGTTCTGCTGGCCGTGGACAGCCTTCAGTGCACTCCACAGGCGCCTGCGGTCGGATTCGTTCGGCAGGCTGCCCTCCACCTGCAGACGCATGCCGTCCTGCTGCAGGACAACGCGCGAGGTGTGGTCGTGGGAAAGCGCCTGCGACGTCCACAGGGGCGTGCGCGCCTTCAGCAGCAGCAGGGTGGTCAGGATGAGCACGGTCGCCGCCGCCAGCATCCACAGCAGGCTGCGCAGGGCCATGCCGTACATCGCGTGTGACGGAACCACGCCGGCCATGCGTCGAAACGCTGCGCCCGGTGCCGGCGGGGCGGCCGGCGCTGCCTGCTGGGATACGGCGGCCGCCGACATCAGGCCGACCACGCCTGGCAACAGCTGGCAGGCCACGACCCGGAAGGCGCCCGGCGACATGTCACTGCGCTGCGCGATGACGGCCAGGGTAGGGGCGCCGAGCGCGCGTTCCAGCTCGCTGGCAACGATGGGCAGGGGCACCTGTGCCGGCTGTCGCCACGAATGGAAGCGTGCGGCCAGTCCGGCGTCCTCGAACTGCTGCTGCAACCCCTCCAGTCCGCCGGGCCGGGTAGCGATCCAGGCCTGCAGGACGTCGATGACCCAGCGGGCACGGTGGCCCAGCTCAAGGCGGATGGCAGCATCTTCAACAAAACGGTCGTAAGCGCTCATGCAGAGAAATCCCAGGAATGTGATGTACGTCGTCGCTTGCTCGCCAGAGGCGGCGTGCGAGGGCCCCGGGGGCGCTACTTTGGGAAACGCGTGTCAACGCGAAATGAAATATCGACAGCCCCGCAGCTTTCGTTTTCTGCCGGCATGTCGCCCAGTGCGGCGCGCTGCGTGAACCGCCTTGTGCGAAGCGCGTTTGATCGAGGTGGAGTGCGAATTGCGACATCTCATGGCGTCTTCCACATGCGGCGAACATTCGGTTTCATCCGAAAGCACTTCGTGCTGAAAGCGACAAATCTGGCCGGTGCCGAGACCCGGCATACGCGCACAAAAAAAACGCCGGGCAGTCGCCCGGCGTCGGAGGCACATGCGCGCGTGGAGCGCCGGACGTCAGCTTTCCAGCGCTTCCAGATAGCTGCGGCGCCAGTGGTTGATGTCGTAGGTGCGCAGGTGGTCCATCATCGCGTGCCAGCGTTCCTGGCGCCGGCGCAGCGACATCGTTGCCGCGGTGGCGATGGCATCGGCCACGCCGTCCAGGTCGTGCGGGTTCACCAGCAGCGCCTGCTTCAGTTCGTCGGCGGCGCCGGCCAGCAGTGACAGCACCAGGACGCCGGGATCTTCCGGGTCCTGCGAGGCCACGTACTCCTTGGCCACCAGGTTCATGCCATCGCGCAGCGGCGTCACCAGGCCTACGGCGGCGGCGCGGTAGAAGCCGGTCAGCGTGGCATGGGTGAAGTTCTGGTTGACGTAGCGAAGCGGGGTCCAGTCCGGCTCGGCATGGCCGCCGTTGATGTGCCCGGCGATCTGTTCCAGTTGGCTGCGCAGCTGCCGGTATTCGGTGACATCGCCACGCGAGACCGGGGCGATCTGCAGGTAGGTCAGCGAGCCGCGCTGGTCGGGGTGACGTTCCAGATAGCGTTCGAAGCCGAGGAAGCGCTCGGGCAGACCCTTGGAATAGTCCAGCCGGTCCACGCCGATGGCCAACTGGCGGTTGCGCAGGCTGCTGCGCAGGTCCTTCACCGAGGGCTTGCTGGCGGCCGCCGCAGCCTGGCGGGCAATGTGGTCGGTGTCGATGCCGATCGGGAAGGCGGCGGCGCGGAAGCGGCGTCCGCCCGGGGCCTCCAGGCGGCCGTCTTCCAGTACGCGGCCGCCGCCGAACAAGCGCAGGTAGGTCTGGAAGCGGTCGGCGTCGCGCTGGGTCTGGAAGCCGACCAGGTCGTAGGCGTACAGCGAGGAAAACAGCCGCAGATGGTCGGGCATGGCCTGCAGCAGGTCGGCCGACGGCATCGGGATATGCAGGAAGAAACCGATGCGGCAGCCGATGCCGCGCTCGCGCAGCATCGCGCCCAGCGGGATCAGGTGGTAATCGTGGATCCAGACGATGTCATCCTCGCGCAGCAGCGGCGCGAGCCTGTCGGCGAACAGTGCATTGACCTTGTGGTAGGTCTCGCGGGTGCCCCGGTCGTAGTCGACCAGATCCAGGCGGAAGTGCAGCAGGGGCCACAGCGTGCGGTTGGAAAAGCCGTTGTAGTAGCCATCCACATCGCGCTTGGCCAGGTCCATGGTGACGTACTCGATGTCACCGTCCTTCTGCTGGTGCAGCGTGCCGCTGGCATCCTTGGCGCTCTTGCCGCTCCAGCCGAACCACAGGCCACCACGCTCCTTCAGCGCGGCCAGCAGGCCGACGGCCAGGCCGCCGGCGCGGCTTTCACCGGGCACGGCCACCCGGTTGGAGACCACGACCAGACGGCTCACGAAGCCTCCTGCCAGGAACGCGACAGGCGCATGGCGGCGGTGATCAGGCCGACGTGCGAATAGGTCTGCGGGAAATTGCCCCACGCTTCGCCACCATCGAAGGCCAGATCCTCCGAGAGCAGGCCCAGGTGGTTGCGCTGCTTCAGCAGCAGCTCGAACATCTCGCGCGCTTCATCCATGCGGCCGATCGCTGCCAGTGCGTCGATGTACCAGAACGTGCAGATGGTGAAGCTGGTTTCCGGTTCGCCGAAATCATCCGGCGCCACGTAACGGTACAGCGAATTGCCGTGCTTGAGGTCGCGCCCGATCGCTTCGACGGTGGCGATGAAGCGCGCGTCCATTGCATCGATGAAGCCGATGTCGGCCAGCAGCAGCAACGAGGCATCCAGGCGGTGGCCATCGAAGGTATCGGTGAAGTGGCCGAGTTCCTCGCTCCACGCCTTGTCCATGATGCGTGCGTGGATGGTGTCGGCACGCTCGCGCCAGTAGTTCGCGCGGTCGTCGAGCTTGAGGCGCACGGCGATCTTGCACAGTCGGTCGCAGGCGGCCCAGCACATTGCGCTGGTGTAGGTGTGGACTTCGGTGCGGCCGCGGAACTCCCACAGGCCGGCATCGGGGACGTCGTGCAGGGCGAAGGCCTGCTCGCCCAGCGGCTCCAGCCGCGCGAAGGTGTGCGCGTCGCCGGGGTCCTGCAGGCGGCGGTCGAAGAACAGCTGGGTGGACGCCAGCACCACGCTGCCATACACATCGTGCTGGCGCTGTACCCAGGCCAGATTGCCGCGGCGCACCGGGCCCATGCCACGGTAGCCGGACAGGGTGGGTACTTCGTCCTCGTCCAGCTTGGCCTCGAAGCCGATGCCGTACAGCGGCTGCAACGTGCCATCGGTGGTGGCGAGGTTGAAGATGTAGCCGAGGAACTGTTCCATCGTGCGGGTGGCGCCAAGGCGGTTCAGCGCACGCACCACGAACGCCGCATCACGCAGCCAGCAGTAGCGGTAATCCCAGTTGCGCACGCTGCCGGGTGCCTCGGGAATGGAGGTGGTCATCGCCGCGATGATCGCGCCGCTGTCCTCGTACTGGCACAGCTTCAGGGTGATCGCGCTGCGGATGACGGCGTCCTGCCACTCCAGCGGAATGGACAGGTAGCGCACCCATTCGCGCCAGTAATTGGCGGTGCGCTGGAAGGCTTCCTGCACGTAGCCGCTGATGGAGCGGTTGAGCGATTCATCCACGCCCAGGATCAGGTGGACGGGGTGGTTGAGCACGAACGGCAGGCCTTCGCGCACCATGCGTACGGGCACGTCGGTGGTCAGCCGCAGCACGTGCTCGGGCAGGATCCAGCGCACGTGGTTGCTGCCCCAGGTCGATTCGGGCACGCGTGCGCCCCAGTCGGCCAGCGGCCGCGCCAGCACAGTGATGCGCGGGCTGCCGGTGAGCGGGCGTACCTGGCGGATCAGGCTGACCGGCCGGTAGAAGCGGTCGTTCTGCCGCCAGCGCGGGGCGAAATCGAGGATTTCCAGCGAGCCGCCGTGGCTGTCATGCAGCACGGTGCGCAGGATCGCAGTGTTGGTCAGGTATTCCTGTTCGCTGCGGGCGAAGTCTTCCAGCTCGATGGCGAAGTCGCCGCCGGTCTGCTGGTTGGGCCCGAGTAGGGCGCAGAAGGTGGGGTCGCCGTCGAAAGTGGGCAGGCAGCTCCAGACAACGCGGGCATGTTTGTCGACCAGGGCGCCGAAGCTGCCGTTGCCGACCACGCCCAGATCAAGATCGGGTTGGGTCATCACGCGGTACATCTCGGTTGCGGCCGTGGGGTGGCCGGGTCAATACGCATTCTCACGCAGCCAGGCGTGCACGCTGCGTATGTCGGGCAGCGCGAACACGGCCGCGCTGGGTTCACGTTCGCCGATCAGCACGCTCCAGCCATGCTGTCCGTTGGCGGCCTCGAAGCCGAACTCATCGGTGAGGTCATCACCAAGGAACACCGGCAGGCGGCCACGGAAGGGCAGGTACTGCATCAGCCGGCGCACGGCGCGGCCCTTGTCGGTGCCGACGGGCACGAACTCAATCACGTGGTCGCCGGGTTGCAGCCGATAGCTTGGCCGGCCGCGTGCATGGCGTTCGGCGAAGGTGCGGACCTCGTTGGCGGCATGCGGTGCGCCGCGCCAGTGCAGGGCCAGGCCAGCGCCTTTTTCCTCCACCAGCACGCCGGGGTAACCATGGGCGAAGCGCATGGCCTGCTGGTGCAGGGCATGCAGCCATTCGGCGGTGTCATCGTCCTGTTCCTCACGCAGCACGCGCCCGTCCTCGCCACGCAGTTCGTGGCCGTGCAGGCCGGCGGCCGGCAGTTGCAGGGGGGCGAACAGATGGTCCAGCTGTTCCAGTGGGCGGCCACTGACGAGGGCGACCGCGCCTTCGAGGCGGTCGCTGATACGGCCGATGGCCTCACGCACATCTGGCAGGAGCTGCACGGCGTCCGGGCGCGCAGCGAATTCTATGAGGGTGCCGTCGACATCGAGGAACAACGCACAGGCGTCGTCCAGCAATGGCGGTGGCGGACGCAGGGGGAGCGGTTCAGCCATATCAACCAGCATGCCAGTGCTGGCGTGTAGGGCAGGTCGAGGCGAGGCGACAGTTCCTGATGGGCGCCGAACGCTGGTCGACTATCGCGCGCAGCGCGGGATTCCCAGCAGTCGACCAACGGTCGACGCTACCCAGGCCGGCCCATCACGGGGATGGGCCGGCCGGTTGCAGATCAGAACGAATAACGCACGCGGCCGTAGTAATACGCGCCGTTGCTGCCGATCGGCGACAGCACGTCGTACGGCAGGTTGCCGTAGTAGTAGATATCGTCGTTGGACTTGTCCGGGTAGTTGTCCGTCAGGTTCTGCCCGCCGATGGCCACGCTCCACCGCGTGTTGAAGCGGTATTCCACTTCCGCATCCAGCTGCCATTCGGCCTGGTAGGTCTGGCGGGGGATGTAGCCATCACCGAAGTTGAACACGCGGGTGGCGCTGCCATAGCGGTTCACGCGGCTGCTCAGCGACCAGTGGTCATTGCTCCAGGCGGCAGAGAAGCCGGCACGGCTGCGCGGGGTGGCGTCAGTCAGGGTGTTGGTTTCTTCGATGCCGAACAGCACGTAATCCGCATCCAGCGCCTGCAGCTGGGCCGGGGTGGCCAGCACGTTCTTCAGCGTGGTCTTGGTGTAGGCATAGGTGCCGGTCAGCAGCAGCTGGCCATCGCCCAGTGCCTGGCGCCAGTTGGTCACCAGCTCGGCACCGCGGGTGCGGGTGTCGGCGGCGTTGACGAAGAAGCTGGCGCTCTGCAGGCCGGTGACGCCGTAGTTGGCAGCCACGAAGTCGGTCAGTGCATCGCCGGTGATGCTTTCCGACAGCGCGATGCGGTCGTCGATGTCGATCTGGAAGAAGTCCAGCGACAGGTCGAAGTGCTCACCGATGCGGCTGGTGAAGCCCAGCGAGGTGTTCAACGACTTCTCCGGCTTCAGGTCCTGCGCGCCCAGGCCGCGCGCGATCGGGTTGTTGACCGACAGCAGGCGGCCCTGCACCAGCTGGCCAGCGGCGTTGTAGCCGGTGGACGTGGATTCGTAGCCGATCTGCGCCAGCGACGGTGCGCGGAAGTTGTTGGAGATGGCACCGCGCAGGGCGAAGGCCGGGGTGAACTCGTAGCGCAGGCCCAGCTTGCCGGTCAGCTCGCCACCGAAATCGTCGCTGTGCTCGTAGCGCGCGGCCAGGTCGGTGGAGAAGTGGTCGCCGAACTGGCTGGCCAGGCTGGCGTAGGCACTTGCCACGTCGCGGGCCAGTGAGGTCGCATCCTGCGGGGTCAGGCCGCCACCGGCCTGCGAGCCGGTCGGGCGGTCGGTGTAGGGGCCCGCCGCGTAGCTGGCCGGGTCACCCGGGCGCGTTTCATAGCGCTCGTGACGCACTTCGGCACCCAGGCCCAGGGTGTGGGTGATGCTGTCGCTCTGCGAAAACACGCGGCTCAGGTCGAGGTTGCCCACGGTCTGCGCGTACTGGTAATCGGCGGTCTTGAAGCGGGTCGGGCTGGTCGGGCCCAGCGAGGCGTTGAGCGAATCGCGCAGGCGGTAGGTGAAGTCGTTCTGGCCGTAATCCACGCTGCCGTCATAGCTCCATTCGCCCCACTGGCCGCGCACGCCGGCTACGGTCTGCACGTCGCGGTTCTCGCCTTCGGAAATCGGGCGGTAACCGTTCGGGTAGACCTCCTTCCAGTTGGCGTCGCTGTCGGGGTAGCGGAAGTAGTTCGCGCCTTCGGTATCACGCTGGTTGAAGGTGCCGAAGGCGTAGAACGTAGCGGTCTTTCCCACCGGAATTTCGGTGTTCAGCCACAGGTTGATGTCCTTGCTGGCGCCATCGCCGAGCACGTAGTTGCGCTTGCCCTGCAGCGCCAGGTTGGCCTCGGTCTGGTCCCACGGCGGAATCAGGTCGTAGCCGGCGCGGTTGGTGCCGTTGCGCTTCTTGTATTCCAGGCCCACGCGCAGGAAACCGCCATCCTCGCCCAGCGAGGTGCCGACCTTGGCGCTGATGTTGCCGGTCTGGCCATCGGTGAGGGTGCGGCCGATCGGCTTGAGGTCGGTGTGGTTGGCACCGTAGCTGGCTTCGATCTCGCCGCCGTCGCCGCCGTTGTCCAGGATCACGTTGATCACGCCGGCCACCGCATCGGAGCCGTACAGCGCGCCGGCGCCATCACGCAGCACTTCGATGCGCTTGATGGCGCTGACCGGAATCGAGTTGAAATCGACCGGGGTGGTGCCCTTGCCGATCTTGCTGTCGGTGTTCACCAGCGCGGTGTGGTGGCGGCGCTTGCCGTTCACCAGCACCAGCACCTGGTCGGGCGACAGGCCGCGCAGCTGCGCGGCACGCACATGGTCGGCACCGCCGGAGTTGGACTGGCGCGGGAAGTTGAACGACGGCAGCAGGGCCTGCAGCGCACTGCCCAGCTCGCCGTTGACCACGCCGGCCTTGCGGATGTCCTCGGCGGTGAGCACGTCCACCGGCGAGGTGGATTCGAGCACGGTGCGGTCGGCGGCGCGGGTGCCGGTGACGATCACCGTGTCCAGGTTGGTGGCCGCATCCTGGGCAGAAGCCAGGGCGGGGGACAGGGCGAGCGCGATGGCGAGGCCGAGCGGCGACGCGGACAGGCGGGGGGACATGCGGACTCCAGCAACTACGACGTGGGGAAGGGGCGGGGGGAGAGATGGTTTCACTTACATCCATCCGGATGAAGCGATATATTATCTTGGCGTGAGGAGGGGGTGTGACGCAAGCCCCGCTTCTGATCGCATCAGCTGATGCCCCTGTGGCATGAACAGTTGGTTGCAACCGCAACCGAAACGCAGGTGTACCCTCCGTGCCCCTTCGTCGTGCTTTTTCCCCTTCCCCGGAGTGCTGTCTCCCATGAAACACCTTGGCCTGATCTTCGCCGTGCTGCTGGCCACCAGTGGCTGCGCGAGCCTGTCCTCGAAGGCGCCCAGCGCCTATGCCACCACCGCCGAGATGCAGGGCGATGCCGCGCGGCCCTCCAATGGCACCGGCTGGGTGCGCAGCGAGCTGTACTTCGGCGTGGGCGAGGAGCAGGGCGCGGGTGACCGTCCGCAGGCCGACACCATCAGCGAGGCGCAGTGGCGCGCGTTCCTGGACAAGGAAGTGACGCCGCGCTTTCCCGACGGCCTGACGGTCTTCGATGCCTACGGCCAGTGGCTGTTCCGTGGCGATGCTGCGCCCAACCGCCTGCGCACCAAGGTGCTGGTGGTGCTGCACGAAGACAGCCCGCAGCGCCGTGCAGACATCGAAGCGATCCGCCTGGCGTGGAAGCAGCAGACCAAGCACCAGTCGGTGCTGTGGTCGCGGCAGGCGGTTGACGTATCGTTCTGACCTCCTGAAAAAGGGGACGGAGGGGATTAAGTCGTCTGTGGCATAAACGACTTAATCCTCTCCGTCCCCTTTTTTGCGGGAGCGTCACTTTGCCGGGGCTAGCCTCGAGTTTCTCCCCCGAACCGGCTGTGCCCCATGAGCAAGCGCGTTGCAGAGATCGTCATCGATACCCTCCAGCAGGCGGGTGTCCGCCGCTGTTACGGCATCGTGGGCGATACCTTGAACCACGTGACCGATGCGATGCATCACAGCGACATCGAATGGGTGCACGTGCGCCACGAAGAGGTGGCCGCCTTTGCCGCCGGTGCCGATTCGCTGGTGAGCGGGCAGCTGACCGCCTGCGCAGGTTCGTGCGGGCCCGGTGGCCTGCACTTCATCAACGGCATCTTCGAAAGCAACCGCAACCGTGCGCCGATGGTGCTGATCGCCAGCCAGATCGTCACCAGCGAACTGGGCATGGAGTTCCCGCAGGAAGTGGATTTCAAGGCGGTGTACGGCAGCTGCACGGTGTTCTGCGAGCAGGTGCACAACCCCGAGCAGGCGCGGCGGGTGGTGGCGCTGGCCTGCCAGGCCGCGATCAGTCGTCGCGGCGTGGCGGTGGTCATCCTGCCGGCGGATATCAGCGAGGCCGAGGTGAAGCACGACGTGCCGTTCTCGGTGCATTACGCCCAGCCGGTGCTGCGACCCTCCGATGCGGAGCTGCAGCGCATCGCCGAGCTGCTGGGCCAGGGCAAGCGCATCGGCATCTATGCCGGTGCAGGCTGCCAGGGCGCACATGCGCAGCTGCTGGAACTTGCCCGGCGGCTGCAGGCGCCGGTGGCGCATACCTCGCGCGCCAAGGATTTCGTCGAGCCGGACAACCCCTACAACATGGGCATGACCGGCATCTTCGGCATCGAATCGGGCTTCCACACCTTGATGGCGTGCGACACGCTGCTGCTGCTCGGCGCGGATTTTGCCTGGGGCCAGTTCTACCCGGACAAGGCGACGATCATCCAGGTCGACCGCGACGGCAGTCATCTGGGCCGCCGCCACCCGGTGAACCTTGGCGTGGTCGGCGATATCGCACCGACCCTGGATGCGCTGCTGCCGATGCTGCCGCCGCGCGAAGACAGCACCTTCCTCGACGAGTGCATCACCCATCGCGACAAGGCGCTGCAGACGCGCGAGCAGGAAGAACAGCCCGGCGAAGGCGAGCTGATCCATCCGCAGCACCTGACCGCGCTGCTGTCGAAGCACGCCAGCGACGATGCGCTGTTCACCGCCGATGGCGGCTCGCCAATGGTCTGGGTGCTGCGCCATATCCGGGTCAACGGCCGCCGCCGCACCCTGACCAGCCTGCTGCACGGCACGATGGCCAATGCGATGCCGCAGGCGCTGGGCCTGCAGAAAGCGTTCCCCGGCCGCCAGGTGATTTCCCTGTCCGGCGATGGTGGCCTGGCGATGCTGCTGGGTGACCTGCTCACCGCGGTGCAGGAAAACCTGCCGATCAAGGTGGTGGTGTTCAACAACGGCTCGCTGAATTTCGTCGAGCTGGAGCAGAAGGTGGAAGGTCTGCTGGACAATTACACCGACCTGAAGAATCCCGATTTTGGCCGCTTGGCCGAGGTGATCGGTTTCCATGGCCGCACGGTCACCCGCAGCGAGGACCTGGAGGAGGCGGTGCTCGACTTCCTGGCCCAGCGCGGCCCGGCGTTGCTGGACGTGCATACCAGCCGCGCGGAGCTGGTGATGCCGCCGCAGATCGAGGCCAGGCAGGTGGCGGGCACGGCGTTGTATGCGGCCAAGGCGGTGTTGAATGGCCGCTTCGATGATGTGAAGCACCTGCTGGTGGACAACTTCCTGAAGAAGTGAGGGCAGGGCGATGCAGGGCTGCGCCCTGCACCCGCAGAGGCCAGAGCCAAAGCAGAAGCTGGTTTCCTGAGCGATGGCGGGGTGGGTCCGGTTGCGGGGGACGCCGCAAGTACGTCCGTGTAGGCTCGGTCGCCGCATCCATGCGGCTCACGCCCCCGCAACCGGACCCACCCCGCCTTCGACAGTTGGCCGCGAGCTGTTGGAACGGCACGGGGTCGGATCCCGTTGCTGCGCAACGGGGTCCGACCCCGGAGTGATTTCGATATCTGCGAGATTCATCCACGCCATGCGTGGATGACCGAGCGCAGCGACCGGCTCTTGCCTTTGATCTTTTTATTCTCTTCCATGGCTGGCGCCCGCAGGAAACTGTCAGGGGCCGGGCGGGTGGGTGACGCGGGGGTGTCCGTGGCATGGATGCCGCGGCCAAGCCCCCAAGGACGGGTTTACGGCGTCCCCCGTGACACCCACCCGCCCGGACCATTCCGATACCCAGCAGTTGGCGACCATGCCACGAGGGGCTCCGCCGTTGGCTGGAACCCATCATTCCACCACGGAATTGGCGCCCGGGCCCCGCTGGGCCTACCATCGGCGGTCCCCACCCCCACCGCCCCTTCCATGTCCGCTCCCGCTCCCGCCGCACCACGCCGCTGGTTCGTCGCTGGCGACTTCAATGGCTTCTTCGGCCTGGTCGTCGACAATCTTTCCATCCTCGGCTTCATCGCGATGGCCCTCATCGGCCTGTTCCAGTTTCCCGCCGACGTGGTGTTTGGCCGCATGTTCCCCGGCACCGCCTTCGGCGTGCTGGTCGGCAACCTGCTCTACACCCTGATGGCGCGCCGCCTGGCCGCGCGCACCGGCCGCGATGATGTCACCGCCATGCCGCTGGGCCTGGACGCGCCGACCAGCATCGGCATGGCCCTGCTGGTGCTCGGCCCGGCCTTCGTCGCCTTCAAGCAGCAGGGCATGGACCCGCATGCGGCGGCCATCGCCACCTGGCAGCTGGGCATGGCCGCGCTGGTCATCATGGGCGTGCTGAAGCTGATCCTGTCCTTCTTCGGCGAAGCGGTGACCCGTGCGCTGCCGCGTGCGGCACTGCTGGGCTCCATCGCCGGCATCGCGCTGGTGCTGATGGGTCTGCTGCCGTTGCTGGAAACCCTGCGTTCGCCGCTGGTGGGCTTCACCACGCTGGGCCTGCTGCTGTACGTGCTGATTGCCAAGGGCAAGCTGCCGGTGCGCGGGCCGGGTGTGCTGCTGGCCTTCGTGTTCGGCACCGTGCTGTATTACGGACTGGGCCTGGCTGGCCTCGGTGTGCCCGGCTTCGCCATTCCGGCCTGGGTACCGCCACAGGTGGTGCTGCCGCTGCCCACGCTGGGCTTCATCGACGGCCTGCCGACCGCGATGACCTACCTGCCGCTGCTGCTGCCCTTCGGCCTGCTGATGGTGGTCGGTGGCATCAATGTGTCCGAGAGCGCGCGTGCGGCCGGTGATGACTACCGCACCCGCGACATCCTGCTGGTGGAAGCGGTGGCTACGCTGGTGGCCGGTGTCTGCGGCGGCGTCGCCCAGACCACGCCGTACATCGGCCAGCCCGCGTACAAGCACATGGGCGCACGCAGCGGCTACACGCTGCTGACCGGTCTGTTCGTCGGCATCGGCGGCATGCTCGGCATCATTTCCGGGCTGGTGCAGTGGCTGCCGCTGGCGGTGCTGGCGCCGATCATCGTGTACGTGTCCATCGACATCACCACCCAGGCGTTCCAAGCGACGCCGCGCCAGCACGCCGGTGCGATGGTGCTGGGCTTCCTGCCATCGGCCGCCTACCTGCTGGCGATCAAGGCGCCGGGCTGGATTCCCGCCGATCAGATGGGCGCGCTGCTGACCCACGTCGACGGCCATGGCCTGCCGGAGCTGGCGGTGATCTTTGCGTTGGGCAACGGTTTCATCATCACCTCCATGCTGTGGATCGCCACGGTGTCGGCGATGGTTGATGGCCGTCTGCGCCGTGCCTGCGGTTTCCTTCTGGTGGCCGCCGGTCTGACACTGTTCGGCCTGATCCATTCGGTCGACCCGCGCGGTGGCATCTACCTGCCGTGGGATCTGCAGGGCCTGGCGCGCATCATCAGCTGGCAGTTCGCCGGGGCCTACGTGGCGCTGGCCGTGCTGCTGGGGCTGCTGTCGCTGCAGAAGCAGCCGGTGAAGCCGTTGGCTGACGCCGGACATTGACGGGGGACGCCGGGCATGGCCCGGCGTCAGGTGTCCCCATCCAGCTCGGGGTAATGGCGGAAGATGCCGTTCTCGTTGAACGCCAGCCGCCGCTCCGAGGCCAGGTACGCGGCGATGTTCGGCCGCTTCGCTACCCGCTCCTGCAGCGCCCGCAGGAGGGGCAGGGTGGGCGACAGGGCCTGCATCCGCTTCGGGAACATGTAATCCAGCCCGCTCAGCAGCTGGAACAGCGAGAGATCCACATAGGAATGCCCGCGCAGCGGGTGGCGGCCACCATTGGCTTTGATCACCTGTTCGAAATAGCCGAGAAACTTCGGCAGGCGCTCGCTGCGCATCGCCGTGGCCCGCGCCTTGGCCTCGGCCTTCTGCTCCTCGTAGTACTTCGATGCGGCAATCGGATGATGGGTGTCGTGCACTTCGGCGACCAGGTCGGCGATGGTCAACTGCAGCTGCAGGGCCTGCACCCGTCGCGAAGCGGCCTGCGGCACCAGATCCAGCGTGGGGCCGAGGAAATCCAGGATCGCCGCGACCTGCGCGATCACCTGGCGCCCGGCTTCCAGGAACGGTGGTGCGAAGGGTTGGCCGCCCTCGGCCTGGCCCTGAAGGAACGGCTCCATCACCGCATCGCCGTGGACGCGTGCCATGTCCACGTATTCCGCGCCGGCATCTTCCAGTGCCAGCCGCACGAACTCGCCACGGCCCTGGATGCCGGTCCAGTAATACAGCGCGTAGTGCATGTCCCTCTCCGCGAAGAAGTGCCATCAGCCTCGCGCGTTGCACGCAAAGCAGGCGTGAGCATCGCGTTCATGCCAAGCACAACGCAGGCCAAACAGCAGAGGAACCGCCTGCGGTGAAGCGGGTCATACTCAGGTCGTGCACGTGAAAAACGAGGTACTGCATCATGCAGAAGAATGGAAAGGCAGTGTGGCCCTGGGTACTGGGCGTAGTGGTGGTAGGTGGTGCGGGCGCGTGGTTGTTCCGCGATCAGTGGCAGGGTCTGGCCGACCGCGTGGAGGTACCCACCCAGGCGGCCGCACCTTCGACGGCAGTGCCACCTGCAGCGCCCACCGCTGAACCCGCGTCGTCGACACCGGCCATCCAGCATCCGCTGGATACCGACGCTGCAGCTGATCCCGCGCTGCCGAAAATGGAAGACAGCGATACCGCCGCATGGACCGCACTGAGTGGCCTGTTCAATGGCGAAAGTGGACTGGCCCTGCTGCTGCGTGACCACCTGATCCAGCGCCTGGTCACCCACGTGGACAACCTGGACAAGACCAGCGTGCCGCCGTCTGCGCTGGCCACGCGGCCGCTGCCCGGCAGCCTGCAGGTGGAAGCCGGCGACAACGGCGAGCAGATCGCCGCAGGCAACGCGGCGCGCTATGCGCCCTACGTACAGGCGTTCACCGCGCTCGATCCCGCCGCAGCGGGCACCGCGTACAAGCGCTTCTACCCGCTCATCCAGCAGGCCTACGTCGACCTGGGGCGGCCGCAGGGCTACTTCAACGACCGCCTGGTGGCGATGATCGATCATCTGCTGGAAACCCCGGAACCGGCGCGACCGCTGGCCGTGGTGCGTGATGAGCGTGGCCGCTATCGCTTTGCCGATCCGGATCTGCAGTCGCGCTCGGTGGGGCAGAAGGCGCTGCTGCGCATGGATGCCACGCAGGAGCGCGCGGTGAAGCAGCAGCTGCGTGCGATCCGCGCGGCGATCACGCGCGGCTGATGGCGGCTACAGGCTCTGCAGGAAGGCTTCGATGTCCTGCAGATCCTGGCGGCTGAGGCCGCGCGGCCGCAGCAGCGGATCAGGCAGCGGGAGGGGCGGCGCATCCGCTGGCAGCGAGGCCGGTGCACGCGGCCGCCCGCCACCCACGTTGTAGAACGCCAGCACGCCGGACAGGCGCGGGATCAGGCCGTTGTGCATGTATGGCGCGGTGTTTGCCACGCCGCGCAGCGAGGGCGTGCGGAAGCGGCCGCTGTCGGCCGGATCACCGGTGACCTCATAGCGGCCCAGATCCTGGCGCGGGCGACCATGGAAGTGCAGCCCCAGGTTGTGGAAGCCGTTGTCGGTCAGCGCGGGCCCGTTGTGGCAGTTCATGCAGCCGGCCTGCGTGCGGAACAGATGCAGACCGCGCAGCTGGGCATCGTCCAGCGCGCGCGCATTGCCGCGCAGGAAGCGATCGAAGCGGCTGCTGCGCGGTGACAGGCTGCGCTCGAAGGCGGCGATGGCCTGGCCCAGTTGGGCCGCATCGATGCGCGGTTGGGCGAACACCTCGTTGAACTCACGGCGATAGGACGCATCGCGGCGCAGGCGACGCAGGGCGCCTTGGGTACTGAAGCCCATTTCGATGGGATCGGCGATGGGATGCAATGCCTGCGCTTCCAACGTGGCCGCGCGTCCATCCCAGAACAGTGGTGCCACGTGCGCGCTGGTGGCCACGCTGGGCGCGTTGCGGCGCCCGGACTGGCGGTCGTGGCCGAACGACACCCGGCGGCCATCGGCCCAGCCCAGGTCCGGGTCGTGGCAGCTGGCACAGGCCAACTGCCGCGATTTCGACAGGACCGGATCGAAGAACAGCCGACGCCCCAGTGCGACCTTGGCTGGCGTGGAGGGGTTGCCTGCGGGATCGACCGGTGCTGGCAGCGGCGCCAGCTCCTGCCAGGCTACGCCGGACTCGATCTCCGGCGCGGGCCAGCGCGCAGCGGGGCTGCTGTAGAGTGCGCGCAGGCAGGCCGCGTCCGGGCGTGCGGGCAGCACCTTGGGGCAGGGCGTGTCCTGTGCGGGCGCAGGCATGCCCGCGCCGCCCAGCAACAGGGCGGCGACGGGCAAGGCCAGGCGCAGTGGGTGCAGCCGCTTCATCGTCGGGCGTCAGCCACGGTCAGGCACTCAGAACCGGTAGCCCACTTCCAGCGAGAACTGGCGGCCGATGTCGTAGTACAGGGCATTGCCCACCGACGAGGACACCCCGTTGATGTTGCTGCGGTCGAGCACGTTGGTGATGTCCAGGTTGGTGTAGACCGTGCCACCCTTGCTTCCCAGATCCTGTTCCCAATGCACCCGCATGTCCCAGGTGATTCTCGGTGCGAAGCTCGTCTCCTCCCACACGTCGATCGACTCACCGTTGTAGATCTCGTTGAGGCCGGTGTCGTAGATGCGCCTGTAGCCGGCGCTGTAACGCAGCTGGTTGGTCAGCTGCAGGTTCAGCGGTTCGATCCGGGTGATCGCCGTGAGTGCCGTCGTCCACGGCTGCGTGTAGTTGTCGGCAGGCCTTTCCTGGTAGCGCAGGTAGCGGCCGTCGTAGCGGATCATCGGATTGAGGTAGAACAGGTCCGACTCGTCCTCGTAGGTGGGCACGGCACGCTTCACGTCCATCCAGCTGGCCGAAAAGTGCAGCTGGGTACTGGTCGCGCCCAGCACCCACGGTTCGCGGGCATCGATGGTCAGGGTGTAGTTGGTGGATTCGCCGCGACCGTTGCTGACCCACGTGCGGTAACTGCTGGTCAGGTCGGTGTCATCCGGCGTGGTGCCTGCATTGCGGCCGCTGACATTGATCGGCTGGTCGTAAGCCTTGCGGTTGACCACCTTCAGCAGCGAGTGCAGGTTCCCCCATTGCTGGTCCCAGGCCAGCATCAGTTCGTCCTGGTAGCCGATCCGGTGCAGGTCGAAGTAGGTATCGTTGCCTGGCTGGGTGCCCACGGTCCAGCCGCTGTCCAGGCTGGTGCGGCGCTCACTGTTGTAGCGCAGCAGGTTCATGCCGTCGCGCAGCTTCCAGATGGCCATGCTGCGGCCGTAGTAGCGGTTGGCGCCGGCGGTCAGCAAGGTACCTTCGCGCGGTGCCCAGTTCATCGCAAGGCGCGGCGACACCGTGGTCTGGCCCATGTAGCTGTCACGTTCGATGCGGATGCCGGGGCGGATGGCCACGTTGCCGTACTGCATCGTGTCGTCGATGTAGGCGGCATAGTTCTCCACGTCGAAGCCGATCTGGCCGGCGGCGTAGCGGGTGCGGCGGCTGAGGTACTGGCCGGGCCAGCCGGAGGTGGTCAGGCCGATGTCGCAGGCATCGGCCAGCACCCCGGCCGAGGTCGTGCAGGTGCTGGTGCGTACCGGTGTGGTGTAGGTGCTGCTCTCACTCAGGCGGCGGTAGTCGTAGCCGTCGCGGGTGATCGCCAGGCCGCTGGTGAAGGTGTGCACGCCGCCGGCCCATTCAATGAGGTCGGTGCTGGCGTCCAGGTTGTACATCAGGCGGCGCTGGGTCTGCTCCACATCGCCGAATTCGCCTTCCAGGGTGAGCGCGGTGGTGCCCCAGTCCTTGGTCTCCGAGCGTTGCCAGGTGTAGTAGTCATCGCTCTCGGCATCGCGGCTCTGTTCGCTGCGGCTCCAGCTCAGGCGCTGTTCCACCTTGCCCCAGTCGGTCAGCCAGGTGGCGCGGGTGTTGGCGAAGGTGCCGCCGCCCTCGATGTTGATGCCCGCGCCACGGATGTTGGAGCGGAACAGCTTGTTTTCCGATGGCGCATGGATCAGCGTTGCGTCAACCGTCAGGCGGTCATTGACGTCCCAGACCGCCTTCAGCGTGGCCTGGTCGTTCTGCTGGCGCTGCGTCTGCTTGTCGGTCCCATAGGTGTCCACCAGGTGCGAGGAGTAGAAGTAGGTCGGGATGGTTGATCGGGTGCGGGTGAAGTTGCCCAGCAGTGCCACCGAGTCGCTGACCCTGCCTTCCAGGGTGGCATTCCAGGTTTCCTTCTTGAATTCAGGCTGGCCATCGCCCCAGGACGACGCGTTTTCATAGTCCTCCTTCAGGCTGTCGGCGATGTGGTACTGGGTCCATGCCGAGCGCGAAGTCGTGTAGCCGAACTTGCCGGAGAACTCATCACTGGGTCGGCGCAGTTCTGCCTGGATGACACCGCCGTTGAAGCCGCCGTAGCGGGCAGGAATGTTGCTGTCCAGCACGGCCAGGCGCTCGAGCAGGTCGGTGTCCAGCGCCAGCGCCTGGCTGCTGCCCGGCGCTGCGTACAGCCGGTACGGCGAACTGTCGCCAGCCGGGTCGATGTCGTTGTTGATGTTCATGCCATCGACGGTGAACGCGTTCTGGTAGAACGGCGCGCCGTTGATGCTGACGTTGGCCGGGCTGATGTTGCCGGGCGTGAAGTTGCTCATCTGGGTGTTGTCGAAGCGCGCGGCCGGATTGGTCAGCAGCAGGCGGCCGATATCGCGGTTGCCTGCGACCTGGGCGTGGATGTAGTCCTCGTCCAGCTGCATGCCTTCGGCGAAGCGGAAGGCCCGGCCGTCACCGCCCACGCGCAGGGGCTGGGTGCGGCGCGTGCTGTCGGCAGGGCGCGCCTCGGCCGCTGCCAGGGTGTAGCTGCCATCGGGCAGTGGCTGCAGGCGCAGCCCGGTACCGGCCAGCAGGCGGGCAAAGCCCTGTTCGGTACTGAAGGTGCCTGACAGCGCCGGCGCGGTGCGCCCGGCGGCCAGTGCAGGATCGAACGACAGGGCGACGCCGCGCTGCGCGGCAAAGGTGCTCAGGGCCAGACCCAGCGGGCTTTCGGCCTGCTCGGTGGGGGCGACTGCCTGCAGCGGGGCATCCTGGGCGAAGGCGGGAGTGGCGGCCAGGGCGGCGGCCAGCAGGCTGAGCCGGAAGGTACGGGTGATGGAAGGCATGAAAGGCACGCGAGGGAAGGATTCACTACCTCTGCCACCCAACTGCGGAAAAAGTGTCACCGCAGCGGGCGCAGGCGATCAACGTGGGGTCGCGGGGCGCAGGCGCGTCCACAGCCCGGCCGGGCCGTGCTGCACCTGCAGGTGATGGACGGTGGCCAGCATCGCCACGCTGCGGGCCGGATCATCCACGGGGAAAGCGCCGGACACCGGCTGCGTGGCGATCGCATCGTCACAGCCCAGCCAGCCGGACTGATAGCGCCCGAGCTGTTCCAGTACACGGCGCAGCGGCTGCGCATCGACCACCAGCATGCCGGTGCCCCAGGCATCGATGGCCGGTGTGACGGGCTGTACAGCCTCGAAGGCATCGGCGCTGAAGCGGACCTGGCTGCCGGCGTTGATGATGCGCTGCTGGCCCTGTGCGGCCAACGTGACCTGCACGGCCCCTTCCAGCACGGCCAGCGCGGTGCTGGCTGCTGCGTGGTGCACGTTGAAGCGGGTACCCAGCGCACGCATGCGCCCGGCGGGGCTGGCCAGGACGAAGGGGCGGGCAGGCTGCTGCGGGTCGGCTGCCGTTTCCACCAGCACCTGGCCACGACGCAGCCGCAGCAGGCGCTGCTGGCCATCAAAGGCGATATCCACGGCCGTGCCGGTGTCCAGCTGCAGCACACTGCCATCGTCCAGCACGTGGCGGCGGCGTTCGCCCACGGCGGTCCGCAGGCTGGCGTTCCAGGCGGCATCGTCGTACAGGCGCCAGGCCAGCCAGCCTCCCAGGGGGGCGACCAGCAGTGCGGCAATGCTGCGCAGCACGACACGGCGCCCTGGCGATGCAGGGCGCTGCAGCGCGTCGTGGGCCAGCGCGGGCGGCACCTGGCCACTCAGCGCCAACAGACGCTCGGCGCGTTGCCAGGCCCGCGCATGGTCGGGGTCGGCATCGTGCCAGCGCTGCCACTGCGCGCGCTGAACGGCGCTGCCATCGTCGTGCAGGCGCATCAGCCAGTCGGCAGCCTGTTCCAGTACACGGGGCGACAACGTGCGTTCGCCTGCGGCCTCGGCGCCCATGTTCAGCAGGCGTGCGCCAGGCAGCCCATCAGGGCGCGCTTCATGTGCCGCTTCACCGTGGACAGAGACAGCCCCAGCTGTTCGCTGATGGCCTCGTAGCGCAGGCCATCGAACTGCGCCAGCAGGAAAACGCGGCGCGCCATCGCCGGCAGGCCGTCGAGCATGGCGTCGATCTGCTGAAGTGCTTCGCGCACCAGCGCCTGTTCCTCCAGCGAGGGCAGCACCGGTTCGGGGAACTGCGCCAGGTACTCCAGGTAGGCCCGTTCCAGTGCCTGGCGGCGGAACCAGTTGGCGGCCAGGCCACGTGCCACCGTGGTCAGGAACGCGCGCGGCTCGCGCAGCGCGGCCAGATCGCGGCCCTGCAGCAGGCGCGCGAAGGTGTCCTGGGTAAGGTCGTCGGCAACATCCCGGTTGCCCACACGGCCGCTCAGCCAGCCCTGCAGCCACCGATGGTGGTCGCGGTACAGCGTGCCGAGTTGCTCGTGATGTGCGTGCATGCGGAAGGCGCGGTAGCGCATGGATCGAAATGAGAATGATTCGCAAGTATGGCATTGACGCGTCTGGCATGCCAGTGCCAGCGCCGTTTGCGCAGGATCAACGTGGCACCCACGGCCGCAGGCGCATGCTTGCCACTGGCTGACCGACCCAGCGGTGCAGTCGCAGCCACCCTTGAAACCGGGTGGGGCAACCGCATCTTCCCTGCATCGCCGGCGCGGGCCGGCACTAGATGACCGATGAGGATTCGCAATGCGGATGGACAAGCTCACCTCGCGTTTCCAGCAGGCGCTGGCCGACGCGCAGTCGCTGGCCGTGGGCCGCGACAACAGCATCATCGAACCTGCTCACCTGTTCAGCGCGCTGCTGGACCAGCAGGGCGGCAGCACGCGCCCGTTGCTGGCCCAGGCCGGCGTCAACGTGCCGGTGCTGCGCGAGCGCCTGACCGAGGCGCTGGATGCACTGCCGAAGGTGTCCGGCCAGGCCGGCAACGTGTCGATGGGCAATGACCTCGGGCGCCTGCTCAACCACACCGACAAGCTGGCCCAGCAGAACGGCGATGCCTTCATCGCCAGCGAGTGGTTCGTGCTGGCCGCACTGGAAGACAGCGGCACGCTGGGCATGGCGCTGCGCGCCGCCGGCGCCGACAAGGCGCGCCTGCAGGCCGCCATCGACACGCTGCGTGGCGGCGAGAACGTGCAGTCGGAAAACGCCGAAGAACAGCGGCAGGCGCTGGAGAAGTACACCATCGACCTGACCGCGCGCGCCGAGAGCGGCAAGCTCGACCCGGTGATTGGCCGCGATGAGGAAATCCGTCGCACCATCCAGGTCCTGCAACGCCGCACCAAGAACAACCCGGTGCTGATCGGCGAACCCGGCGTGGGCAAGACCGCCATTGTCGAGGGCCTGGCCCAGCGCATCATCAACGACGAAGTGCCCGAAGGCCTGCGCGGCAAGCGCGTGCTGTCGCTGGACATGGGCGCGCTGATTGCCGGTGCCAAGTTCCGCGGTGAGTTCGAGGAGCGCCTGAAGGGCGTGCTCAACGACCTGGCCAAGAGCGAAGGGCAGATCATCCTGTTCATCGACGAGCTGCACACCATGGTGGGTGCGGGCAAGGCCGATGGCGCGATGGATGCGGGCAACATGCTCAAGCCGGCGCTGGCCCGTGGCGAGCTGCACTGCGTGGGTGCCACCACGCTGGATGAGTACCGCAAGTACATCGAAAAGGATGCCGCGCTGGAGCGTCGTTTCCAGAAGGTGTTCGTGGGCGAGCCGTCGGTGGAGGACACCATCGCCATCCTGCGTGGCCTGAAGGAAAAGTACGCGGTGCACCATGGCGTGGAAATCACCGATCCGGCCATCGTTGCCGCCGCCACGCTGTCCAACCGCTACATCACCGACCGCCAGCTGCCGGACAAGGCCATCGATCTGATGGACGAGGCCGCTTCGCGCCTGCGCATGGAGATCGATTCCAAGCCGGAAGAGCTGGACCGCCTGGAACGCCGGGTGATCCAGCTGAAGATCCAGCGCGAGATGCTGAAGAAGGAAAAGGACGATGCCTCGCGGCAGCGCCTGGCCGATCTGGAAAATGACATCGAGGGCCTGGAGCGCGAGTTCTCCGACCTCAATGAAGTCTGGAAGTCGGAGAAGGCCGCCCTTCAGGGTGCCACGAAGATCAAGGAACAGGTGGAGCAGGCCAAGCTGGACCTGGAAGCCGCGCAGCGCCGCCAGGATTTCGCCCGCATGAGTGAGATCCAGTACGGCCTGCTGCCGCAGCTGGAAAAGCAGTTGGCCGCGGCGCAGGAACTGGATGCCAACGACTTCAAGCTGGTGCAGGACAAGGTCACCGACGAGGAAATCGCCGAGGTCGTCTCACGCTGGACCGGCATTCCGGTCAACAAGATGCTGGAAGGCGAGCGCGACAAGCTGCTGCGCATGGAAGAAGTGCTGCACAACCGCGTGGTCGGCCAGGAGGAAGCGATCAAGGTCGTGTCCGATGCGGTGCGTCGTTCGCGTGCCGGCCTGTCCGATCCGAACCGTCCGGGCGGCTCGTTCCTGTTCCTCGGCCCGACCGGCGTGGGCAAGACCGAGCTGTGCAAGTCGCTGGCCGAGTTCCTGTTCGACAGCGCCGACGCGATGATCCGCATCGACATGAGCGAGTTCATGGAGAAGCACAGCGTCGCCCGCCTGATCGGTGCGCCCCCGGGCTACGTGGGCTACGAGGAAGGGGGCTACCTGACCGAGGCCGTGCGCCGTCGCCCGTATTCGCTGATCCTGCTGGACGAGGTGGAGAAGGCGCACACCGATGTATTCAACATCCTGCTGCAGGTGCTGGACGATGGCCGCCTGACCGATGGCCAGGGCCGTACCGTGGACTTCCGCAACACCGTCATCGTGATGACCTCCAATCTGGGTTCGCACCAGATCCAGGACATGGGCAGCGATGACAGCCCGGAGGCCTATACGCAGATGAAGGCGGCGGTGATGGGCGTGGTGCAGGCGCACTTCCGCCCGGAATTCATCAACCGCCTGGACGACATCGTGGTGTTCCACCCGCTGGACAAGCAGCAGATCAAGCAGATCGCGCGCATCCAGATGCGTGGGCTGGAGAAGCGCCTGGCCGAGCGGGGGCTGAAGCTGGTGGTGTCCGATGCCGCATTCGATCTGCTCGGCAATGTCGGCTTCGATCCGGTGTACGGCGCGCGTCCGTTGAAGCGTGCGATCCAGGCGCAGCTGGAAAATCCGTTGGCGCAGAAGATCCTCTCGGGGGCCTTCGTCAACGGCGATACCATCGAAGTCGGCAACGACGGCGGCCATCTGGTGTTTGCCAAGGCCTGACCCGGCAGCGTTCGTCCCCGTCTACGGGCGGGGACGAATCTGTCGGTAGCGTCCGTCCTCGCCGAGCCCCTTGCCGCGGGTGTCGACGTTGGCACACAGCTGTTCCTTCCCGCACAGCACCACATCGGCGCGGTTGTAGGCGCGCAGCAGCTGCGTTTCGATCTGGCTGCGCTCGATTTCAGAGGTGTAGCGTGCGCCCAGCCAGGTGGCGCCCCCCAGCAGGATCGCCACCGAGACCACAGCCACGGTGATGCTTTTCCACAGCACGCCGCGTGATGCCATCTGCAGTCGCTTCACTTCGGCAGCCAGGGCATCGCTGCTGCGCCCGACCTTGTCGGCCGATGCCGCCAGTTGCTGCTCGTAAGCGCCCACCGGCGCAAGCAATGCCTGCTTGACCACCTGCGTGCTCTCCCGGCTCAGACCGGCGACGGCAGCATCGGCGCTGGCGCGGAACTGCTCGGGAAGTGACTGTGCCAGCCCGTTCAATGCGGCCGAGAGCTGTGACTGCTGCTGGCCCAGTTCGGTGCAGATCCGTTGGTAGCGCTCCATCAGCAGGGCGGTCCTGCTGATCAGATCTTCCAGTTCGCGTTCATCCATGAGGGTGTCTCCGTCGGGTCAACGGCCCATGGCCGATGTTGCCTGTTCCTGTCGTGCAGCCTGGGCGGCCTGGTCGTGACTGTGCCCGCGTGCGCGGTCTTCGGCGTCTGCCTGTGCGCGCGCCTGCTGGTCCAGGGCCTGGCCGGCGTGGAGCGTGGACATCTGCTGGTTGAGGACCTTGAAGCGGTCGGGGTCTGCGTTGAGCAGGTCGTTCAAGCGCTGGCCCAAGGGGGAGGCCGTCTGGAACTCTGGCTGCTCGCGTAGCGGTCCGCCGTGGGAACCCGGCGCATTGCGTTGCTCGGCTGGATTGAACGGATGCGCGGCAAGCCTTGCTGCCTCCGCCTGGCGCTCGGCGTAGGCACCGGGTTCATCCGGACCGCGGATGGCATCGATGGCATCCATGGCCAGGCCCGGTGGCCCACGGGAAACCACCGTGGCGGTGGCACGCACCTGGTGGATGCTGGTGCGGTAGGCATCCACGCGGCGCTGGTCGTCGGGATCAGTGATGCGCGCCGAAGGGTCATCCAGCACAGACCTGATCTCGACGCCATTCTCGACGCGATCGACAAAGTGCTTCATCCGGTGCGAATCGGACAGAGCGGCAGCTGCCAGCGGCCTGACAGTCTCGGCGGCCGCTCCACCAACCAGGCGGGAAGCGAATTCGAAATTGCGCAGCGTCTTCAGTTCGCTGGGCAGCGCATACATCTCGACACTGCCGTAATGCTTGCCGCCCGCACTGACAAAGTCGCCGGCCATCACATGATTGGTGAAAGGTGCAGCGTTGCTGGGCTGGCCTGCTGGAATGCGGTAGCCCAGGCTGTTGGCGCCATAAGGATTGAAGGCTTCGCCGGGCAGGTTGTAATGATGCGCGGTGACCTGCGCCAACGCACCGCCCAGCGAATGGCCGGTGACGGA
>NZ_DASQCB010000022.1:0-30319 GCF_035634915.1 Stenotrophomonas sp. | reverse complement strand
TGAACAGCGGGACGGTCTTTTCCAGGTTGATGATGTGGATCTTGCCGCGGGCGCCGAAGATGTACGGAGCCATCTTGGGGTTCCAGTAGCGGGTCTGGTGGCCGAAGTGGACGCCGGCTTCCAGCATCTGACGCATGGTGACCTGGGGCATTGCAATACTCCTGATGGGGAACCGGCGTTTCCGCCCGCGGGACAGTTATGCGGGACGCGTGGAAGCGCTGAGGGTTCCGGGGTTGGGCTTCCCTGCTGCCTCCGTGGCCGAACTCCTTGCGGAGCACCCCGGCACGGATGGGGGCAGCAGGTGTGGATTCGCCGATGACGTACGGCGTGGACGGTGTTCCGCGCACAGGGCGGCAGGACATCCCGAGGATTATAGCCCGCTTGGGGCGCCCGCTGCAATTGGGGGGCTGTGGGCGGGCAGGACCTGCACCTGCCCATCCTGCAGGCGGGCCTGGAAGCGGCCGCCACGGTAGCCATCGGCGCGTGCCGGCAGCAGCCACTGGCGGTCGCGGGCGGCCAGTACATAGCCGGCCAGGCCGGGCAGCAGGAGGTGCTGCTGCCCCTGCGCGTCCTGGTAGGCCAGGTCGCTGAGGCGGGCGTAGCGTTCGCCTCCATTATGCAGTCTCAGGACGGGTTGCGCCGCACTACCCGTCGCTTCCACCCAGAGCCGCGGGCGTCCGTGGCCGCTATCGCCGCCGCGGAACAGTGGCAGCGAGTAGCGTGGCTGCCGGTGGTCGTCGGGGGTCAGCAGCACCCGGTAGGCCTGCTCGGCCGCAACCGGCATCGACGTCCGTGGCAGCAGCCAGACCCGCTGGCGGGCACCGGCAGGCAGTTCGATCACGGTCGGGCTGGCGATGATCTGGTCGCTGGGCTGCAGCCGTTCGGCGCTGGTCTGCTGGTCCCAGGCCCAGATCTGCAGGCGCCCGTGCCAGGGCGCCGGTCCGGGATTGTGCACCCACAGTTCGGTGCGGCTGGCAGCGGCGGGCAACTGCAGGGTGGTAGGCAGCAGTTCCAGCGCCGCCGCCGGCAGGGCCGGCAGCACACCGAGCACGAGGGCAGACAGGCCAGGCAGCCAGCGCGGCGGCATCAGTAATAGACCGTGGGTGGTTCGGGCAGGACGCGGCTGCCTTCGTCCTGCGGCGGCGGCGCCAGTTCACGTATCTGCGCGGGCAGGGCCTGGGCCTCGCTGTACTGCGCGGGGACCGGGCAGGGCGGGTTGACGCCGGGCGCGCGGGTGCATCCTTCGACCACCACCAGGCGGATCTGCAGGGGCATGGCTGCCGGTTCGGCATGGCCCGCCATGCTGGTGACCAGCAGAGCCATCATCGATAACGCGCGTACCACCTGCCGCCTGCCCTGCTGGAAAACCTGAGCACGGTATCGGCCGGGATCGGCGGATCTGTAGCGTCGCGCTTGCTCGACCGCATGCCCTGTAGAGTCGAGCGTGGGCTCAATAGGCGATGGTCACCGTGACCCGGTCGCTGTAGGTGCCGGCCGGGGGTTGCCCGGTCACCGGGGGCACGCGGCCATAGATGGTCAGTTGCTGGGTGCTGCCGGTGCCGGTGCCGCTGGCGGTATCCACGGTGAGGGTGTTGCCCCAGCGCAGGCTGCGGGCGGCGTCGCGGTACAGCTCGTACGTGAGGTAATAGTTGCTGCCGCCGATGGTCGTGCGCATGCGCCGGGTGGTGGTGGCGCTGGGATTGTTCTGGCCGTTGTCGAGGCTGACCTGGTAGGCGGTGTTCTTCAGGCAGGTCAGCGTCAGCGTGGCGGTCTGGTCGATGTTGCTGGCGATACCGCCGGTGACACCGCCGAAGTTCATGTCGGTGGTGACATAGCTGCCGCACAGGGGCAGTACGTTGGCGGTGGCCGTGAAGCTGAAGGCGGCGCTGGCCGAGGCGGTACCGGTGGCGCCACCGTTGCAGGTGGCCGGTACCGTGGCAGTGCCGAGCAGCACTTCGTTCCACGCCCAGGTGAGCACGACATTGGCGCCGCTGAACGTGCTGCTGTAGGCGCCCGAGGCCAGTACCTGGTTGGCCGGGATCTGGGCCGACAGGCTGGTGCTCTGTGCACCACTGCCGCCGGTGATCAGTGGCACGTTGTAGCTCATGGTCAGTTCCTGCGCCGGCGGCGAGCCGCGCGGCACCAGGCCGGTGACCTGGCTGTAGGCCGGGTTGTTGTAAAGCTGGAAATTCATGGTGTCGCCGGCGGCGGTGGTCATCGTCCGCCAGGTAGCGCTGCTGCCACCGCCGCTGCCGGGGCCGATGCCCACGCAGACACGCACGCCGGTGGTGGCCAGCAGGCTCAGTGCGGCCGTGGTGCAGGTGACGGTGATGTTCAGCGTGGCCGGGGTGGGGCCGGTGGCGAGGCTGTTGATGGTGCCGAACGGCAGTGTGGGGTTGGCCACGGCCACGCAGGTCGCGGTGGCCCGGGCCGGCACGGCCATCACCAGGCCGGCCAGCAGCAACACGACCAGCAGCAGGTGGCGGGCGGTCATGGCGCGGTCTCCGGGATGCATTGCAGGGCCGCCGGGCGCGGCTGCGCGCCGCTGGCCACCACCTGCGGCTGTTCGGGCACACGGGTGCGGCACTGCCCGCCGCTGGTGGTGATGTACAGCGGGGTGCCGGCGGCAACGTCCTCAAGGTACAGCAGACCGTCGTAACCGACCGTGGCCTGGCGGCCATCCGGCAGCTGGACTTCGCTGCCGGCTTCCAGCGGCTGGCCCTGCATGTCCTGCAGGATCAGGGTCACCGACGGACGCGAGCGCAGCGTGAAGGTCACCCCGGTGCCGGCACGCTGGCGCGGTGTGACCCAGTCCTCGATGCGGTCGGCGCGCATGTCGGTTGGCAGATCGAGGGTGTCGATCGATACGCGGTTGCGCTGCCAGGACAACAACGGGCTGACCAGCAGCAGCCCACGGTCGTCGGTCACGCCGATCAGGCGGTTTTCCAGCCGTACCGGCACCCCGCCGATGCCGCTGGTGCTGACCACCGCAAAGGCATCGGAGACCTCACGCGTGGCAAAGGCATGCCCGCCCATCCACACCAGGCTGCCACTGGCACTGGCGTAGGCGAAGTCCAGTCCGCCCTGCCGCGAAGCGCCGAACGCGTAACGGCCGACGTCATTGAGGATGCCGACTTCGGCCAGGCCGCCGGTACCGTCATCCCCCTGGCGGAGCTGGGCGCGCCAGCCGATGCCGCCGGCGCTGCCATCGCCCGGCACCGGCTGGGTGACATCGGCCACCCAGCTCTGGGTGTCGCCGTTGCGCTGGCTGGACAGGCTGGCCTGGCGGTTGTTGCCCAGGCTGGCGGTCAATGACAGGTAGATGCTGCGGTCCCCGGAGGTATCCAGGTTCTGGTTGAGCGACAGGTAGGCCGACCAGCGCGGGCTCCAGCTGCGCGACCAGAACAGGCTGGCATAGCCGTTGTCCTCGCCGTCGGGATAGCGCAGCCGCAGGTAGCTGGCGCTGAGCGTGCCCAGCTTCAGCAGATCCACGCCGACGGTGGCCTGTTCGCTGATGCTGGGCGGCAGGTTGTCCTGCAGCGCGCCCAGGTCGCGGAAGTCGCCATGGCTGCGCACGCTGCGCAGATTGACGTTGAAACGGCGGTTGTTCCAGCTGTAGCCCACGGCCCATTGCCCGCCCTGCAGGCCCTGGTAGCGGCTGTGCGCATACGCCAGGTTGACCACGCCGGCACTGCCCAGCTGCCACCAGCCCCCCAGTCCAGCCTCGGCCAGGCCTGCACCACCCTCGGCGTGAGCCTCGCCGGTGAAGCGGTCGCTGATGCCGCCGCGCCAGTTGGCGCTGGCCACGGTGCGGTCGTCGTAGGCGAAGGAGCGCTCGCCGAACTGTTCGCGCAGCCTGCCCACGCCCAGCGACCAGTCCGACAGCCCCTTGGCCAGCAGCTGCTGGGTGCCATAGAAGCTGAAATCCAGGGTCTGCATGCGGCCGAACGCATCGGTCACCACCACCTGTGCGCTGCCCGTGCCGCTGATGCCGGGCTGCGCGGCCAGCTGGAATGGCCCGATCGGAACCTGGCCGCTGTACTGGCGCAGCCCGTCCACGTACAGCTCGACGGTGGAGGGCACGACGGCCTGGCCGAGGAAGGAGGGGGTCGGGGTCAGCACGCGGTATGGCTGCAGCCCGTAGTTGCGGCCGATCTGGATGCCGCCCAGGCGCACCGGCCGTGACCAGTCGACGAAGCCGCTGTAGAAATCACCCACTTCCAGGGTCAGGGCCTGTTCGGGGAAATCCAGTGTCCAGCGCGTGTCCAGTCGCACGCTCTCGCCGCGCCAGCGGCGATCCTCGGCCTGCTGGTAGCGGCGGCTGATGGCGGTGTTTTCGAAGGTGCCGTCGCCTACCCCGAAGATGCGCAGTTCCGAGGTCACGCTCAGGTTGCCGAGGTCCTCCACGCGGCTGCCGTACACGTCGTAGTTGAACAGCACGCCGGGTGAGGCCTTGCCTGTGGGCGCGCTTGCCTGCGGGCGGCTGAGCACGGTGGTCGGCAGGGTCAGCTGGTCCAGCGGCACATCCAGCGCGAGCGTCTGCAGGCCGGCGTCGTAGCGCACCACCACGCCGCCGAGCTGGTCCAGGAACACCGGCGCCTGGCCTGTGGCGTTGAAGCCGAGCTGGCGCAGTACCTCGGGGCTGGCCTGCAGGCGGCCCTGGTTCTCGACGAAGGGCAGCAGCCCGCGCGGCGTGCTGTTCAACTGGACGTCCAGGTACAGCGTCTGGGTGGCGGTGAGCGGTGTGGGCGGCGGCAGGATGGCGTCGGCAGACACCCCGGAGACATCGGCAGCAAAGGATGCTGCGGGAGCCAGGGCTGCACCCAGCAGTGCGCTCACCAGGGCCTCAGCGAGCCGGTGGGGGCGATAGCGGTGTCTGCTCGGACTCGCCATTGAGCTTGGCCGTGATCTGGTCGTTGTCGCGGTCGATCGCCGTGCGTTCCAGTGGCCAGCGCATCACCTGGCCGGGCAGCACGTAGCCGAGCAGGCCCGGATGGACGATGCGCGGCCGCTTGGCACTGCCCAGCGCCAGGTCGGCGATCTGCGCATAGCTGTTGCCGCTGTTGCGGATTTCCACCCCGTTGCGGCCGTCGTCCAGGCGCACCAGCTGCGCCCGCAGCTGCGGGGCCAACGCGGTGCCGCCACCGGGCTGGATGAACAGCGGGATGGAATAGCGCAGGACGAACTGCATGCCTTCGGCGCGGGTAGCCAGGTCCGGCACCTCGTCGACGATCAGGCGGTAGTACTGCTGGCTGGCGGGCGGCGTGGGGTCGGTGCGCATCACCCGGATCAGCTGCTGCTGGCCGGCCGCCATTTCCTGCATCGGCGGGGTGGCCATCACCTCGGTGGTGGGCAGCAGTTGTTCCTGGCCGTCCTGCTGGCTCCAGCGGAACACCCGCACCTGCACCTTCACCGGGGAAGCGCCGCTGTTGGTCAGCCACAGCTCGGCGGCGCGTTGGCGCGGGTCCATCTGCAGGGTGGTGGGTGCCACCTGCATGCTGGTGGCGGCCAGCGCACCGGCCGACAGCGCAAGGCCGAGCAGCACGACCACCCCGGTGGCAAGCCACGGGCGGGGCAGGGCCATCCGATGCCACCCCATCAATAGGTGATCGTTGCGGTGACCGTGTCCAGGTAGTTACCGGCCGCGGCGTTGTTGGTGCTCAGGTTGGTGATCTGGCCATAGACCGGGTAGGGCACTGCCAGGCCCGTGCCGATGCCGGCCTGGGTGTTGGTGCCCGAGGTGGCGCCCCAGACCAGGGTGCGGGCGGCATCCTGGTACAGCTGGTAGCCGACGAAGTTGTTGGCGGTGACGGCGGCGTTGGTGTTCTTCATCCGCCGGGTGGTCACATCGTTGGCCGTGCCCGCGTTGGCACCGGCATTGAGCGAGATCGTGTACGGGGTCAGTGCGGAGCACTGCGCGGTGACCGAGCCCTGGCCCAGGGTCGGGGTGGTGGTGGTCGACGCGGCCGTGCCGAAGTCGACGTTGGTGGCTGCGGCCGCGGTGATCGTGCAGGCCTTGGTGACGATCAGGGTCACGTTGAAGGTGGTGGTGTCGGCGGCGGCGGCGGGGCCGGCAATAGCGAGGGCGAGGGCCCAGGCCAATGGGGAACGGACAGCGGATCGCACGGACAACCTCCCTGACCCGAAGGTCTGTTGAACAGGACGGCGCGGCATGTTCAGAGCCGCATTGACGACGGTCACGTTCAGCTTGGGGTGGTAAGTGTCTGTATTCAGTGATAATTGTGGCGTTTGAAGTGGGGGGCGTGTCACGTTTTCACGGTCCTTGCCGGTTTAGTGCATGGTCCGTACCGCCAGTTGGGTGGCGTTCGTTCAGATTGCGGCTGGATCGGCGATAATGGGTGTCATGAGCGTGAATCTGAAAACCCCGCAGGAAATCGAGATGATGCGCATTGCCGGCCGCCTGGCCAGTGAAGTGCTCGACATCGTCACCCCCCACGTCAAGCCCGGTGTCACCACCGAGGAACTGGACCGCATCTGCCACGACCACATCGTGAACGTGCAGGGCGCCACTCCGGCCAACGTCGGCTACCGCGGCTTCCCCAAGACCGTGTGCACCTCGGTCAACAATGTCATCTGCCACGGCATTCCCAGCGAAGGGAAGGTGCTCAAGGACGGCGACATCATCAACATCGACGTCACCGTCATCAAGGACGGCTGGCACGGTGATACCAGCCGCATGTACTTCGTCGGCACGCCGTCGGTGATGGCGCGCCGCCTGGTGGAAGCCACCTACGAAGCCATGTGGCGCGGCATCCGTGCGGTGCGTCCGGGCGCGACCCTGGGCGATATCGGCCATGCCATCCAGAGCTATGCCGAAGGCGAGCGTTTCAGCGTGGTGCGCGAGTACTGCGGCCACGGTATCGGCAAGGTCTACCACGATGAGCCGCAGGTGGTGCATTACGGCCGCCCGGGCCAGGGCCTGGTGCTGCAGCCGGGCATGACCTTCACCATCGAGCCGATGATCAACGAGGGCACCCGCTACAACAAGGTGCTGCCGGACGGCTGGACCGTGGTGACCAAGGACCGCAAGCTGTCGGCGCAGTGGGAGCACATGATCGCGGTCACCGAGACCGGCGTGGATGTGCTGACCCTGTCGCCGGGCGAATCGCAGGTTTCCTGACGATGCTGCCGGCGGGTTCACTGCTGGACGCGCCGGCCGATTCGCTCGACGATCCCGAATGGGCGTCTGCCGCGCGGCAGGCGCTGCAGCAGGCCGATGCGCGGTTGTACCGCCGCTTCGACCAGGGCGACAACATCGAGCGCCTGATCGCGCTGCGCGCGCGTGCCGCCGACCACCTGATCCGCCTGGCCTGGCAGCGCTGCCTGCCGGCCGGCAGCGGCCTGTCGGTGTTTGCAGTGGGCGGTTACGGGCGCGGTGAACTGTTCCCGCGCTCGGACATCGATCTGCTGGTGTTCGGCGATGCGCCTGCGCAGCTGGCCCATGAGGCCGCCCTGTCGCGTCTGTTCGCGCTGCTGTGGGATTGCGGCCTGGCGGTCAGCCATGCGGTTCGCTCTGCGGCGCAGTGCCGCGAAGCGGCCGCTGACCAGACCGTATTGACCGCACTGATCGAAGCACGCCCGATCGTGGCCGACGACGCGGCCCGGCGCGCGCTGCGTGGGGCCATTGATGACCGCGAACTGTGGCCGGCACGCGCCTTCTTCCTGGCCAAGCTCGAGGAACTGCGCACCCGCCATGAGCGCTTCGGCGACACCGCCGACAACCTGGAGCCGGACCTGAAGGATGGCCCCGGTGGCCTGCGCGATCTCAACACGCTGGGCTGGATGGCGCTGCGCGCCTTCGGTGTGCGTGATCTGGAAGCGCTGGTCGGGCTGGGCCACCTGGGCGCCGATGAAGCGGCCGCGCTGAAGCGCGAACGCGCGGTGCTGGCGCGCCTGCGCTTTGGCCTGCACCTGGTGGCGCGCCGCCCGGAAGAACGCCTGCGCTTTGATTACCAGAAGACCCTGGCCGCGCGCCTGGGCTTCGAGGACGACGCCGAGAACCTGGGCGTCGAGAAGATGATGCAGGGCTTCTACCGCGCCGCCCTGGTGGTGCGGCGGATCAGCGACCGCCTGCTGCAGCGCTTCGAGGAACAGTTCGACGGCGAGGCGCAGCCGGAGCCGTTGACGGTCGGTTTTTCGCTGCGCCGGGGCTACCTGGCCGCCAATGATGCGGAGTGGCCGCGCGGCGATGTCGGGCAGGTGTTCGCCCTGTTTGCCAGCTGGGCCAACAACCCGCAGGTGCGCGGCCTGCATTCGCTCACAGCACGCGCGCTGGCCGAGGCGCTGCCCGTGCTGCCGGCCTACGACAAGGCCGACGCCGATGCGCGCGAGCAGTTCATGGCCCTGCTGCGCGGCCAGCGCCCGGTCGACACGCTGTCGCGCATGGCGAGGCTGGGCGTGCTTGGGCAGTGGATACCGGCCTTCGCCCAGGTCAGCGGGCGCATGCAGTTCGACCTGTTCCATGTCTATACGGTCGACCAGCACACGTTGATGGTCCTGCGCAACATCGGCCTGTTCGCCAGCAGCCGCGCCGACGAACGATTCTCGATCGCCCATGAAGTCTGGCCGCGCCTGCGCAAGCCGGAACTGCTGCTGCTGGCTGGCCTGTTCCATGACATCGCCAAGGGCCGCGGTGGTGACCATTCCGAGCTGGGCGCGGTGGACGCGCGTGCGTTCTGCCAGGCCCACGCGCTCAGTGGCACCGATACCGAACTGGTGGCCTGGCTGGTGGAACAGCACCTGCGGATGTCGGTGACCGCGCAGAAGCAGGACATCGCCGACCCGGTGGTGATCCATCGCTTCGCCACGCTCGCCGGCAGCCGCGATCGCCTGGACTACCTGTACCTGCTGACCTGCGCCGACATCGCCGGGACCAGCCCGAAACTGTGGAACGCGTGGAAGGACCGGTTGCTTGCCGACCTGTACTTCGCCACCCGGCGTGCGCTGCGCGATGGGCTTGAACACCCGATGCCCGCCGCCGAACGGGTGGCCGAGGCGCGCGACAGCGTGCGTGCACTGGTGCGCGAGCAGGGCTACGACGATGCCACCATCGACCGCCAGTTCGCCGTGATGCCCGACGAAGGCTTCATGCGCCTGCGCCCGGAACAGCTGGCATGGCAGGCCTCGGCGCTGGTACCGATCCGGCAGGGCCACACCCTGGTGAAGGTGCGCCGGATCAGCGTGGACGACCCCGCGCTGGAAGTCTTCGTGCACTCGCCTGATCGCGATGGCCTGTTCGCTGCCATCGTCATGACCCTGGACCGCAAGGGCTACGGCATCCATCGCGCGCGCGTGCTGGACGGCCCGGCGGACACCATCTTCGATACCTTTGAAGTGAGCCCGGCCGACACCTTTGCCGATGGCAGCAGCGCCAACCTGGAAGCCGCACTGCGCGAAGCGCTGAGTGGCGACCTGACCCGCCTGCGACCGTCGCGGCGGGTGGTGCCGCGACAGCTGCGCCACTTCCGCTTCGCCCCGCGCATCGAGTTCCGCGATGAGCCCGGCGCGACCCGATTCGCCCTGGTCGCTCCCGACCGCCCCGGCCTGCTGGCCGACGTGGCGTTCGTGCTGCGCAACCAGGGCCTGCGCGTGCATGACGCGCGCATTGCCACGTTCGGCGAACGCGCCGAAGACACCTTCGTGATCAGTGACGAACACGACCTCCCCCTGACCGAACCCGCCCGGCAGCAGCTGCATGACGCGATGCTGGCCTGCCTGGACCCTGATCGAAACGCCGGAGACCCCACCTGATGGCCACCAAGCCTGTAAAGAAGACTGCTGCGACCGCCAAGAGCGCAGCGGCCAAGAAGACTGCTGCACCGAACAAGGCCGCCCCGGCCAAGGCGCCGGTGAAGAAGGCCGCTGTTGCGAAGAAGCCGGTTGCGAAGAAGGCCCCGGCCAAGAGCGCTGAAGCCGCACGCGCCGAAACCATCGCCCGCAAGTCGCTGCGCAAGCCGCCGGTGCCGGGCGTGGAAGAACTCAAGTTCGGCATCGAAAGCGCCTTCGAGCGCCGCGCCACGCTGACCCTGCACGAGCTGGAAGGGTCCACCCGTCCGCTGGTCAACCGCGTGATCGATGGCCTGGAAACCGGCGAATTCCGCGTTGCCGAGCCCGATGGCCACGGCGGCTGGAAGGTCAACGAGTGGCTGAAGAAGGCGGTGCTGCTGTACTTCCGTGTCAACGACATGGCCGTGGTCGACGCGCGCCCGGCGCCGTTCTGGGACAAGGTCGAATCGCGCTTCGCCGGCTATGACGAAGCGAAGTTCCGTCGCGCCGGCGTGCGCGTGGTGCCGGGGGCGATCGCCCGTCGCGGCACGTACTTCGGCAAGGACGTGGTGCTGATGCCGAGCTTCACCAACATCGGTGCCTACGTCGGTGAAGGCACCATGGTCGACACCTGGGCCACCGTCGGTTCCTGCGCACAGATCGGCCAGCACTGCCACCTGTCCGGCGGCGCCGGCATCGGCGGCGTGCTTGAGCCGCTGCAGGCCAGCCCGACCATCATCGAAGACCACTGCTTCATCGGTGCGCGTTCGGAAGTGGTGGAAGGTGTGGTCGTCGGCCACCACAGCGTGATCGGCATGGGCGTGTTCCTCAGCCAGAGCACCCGCATCTACAACCGCGCCACCGGTGAGATCACCTACGGCTACATCCCGCCGTACAGCGTGGTGGTGTCCGGCTCGCTGCCGAGCAAGGACGGTACCCACTCGCTGTACTGCGCGGTGATCGTCAAGCAGGTCGATGCCAAGACCCGCAGCAAGACCAGCGTGAACGACCTGCTGCGCGGCCTGGCCGACTGAAGGTGACTGCGCCGGAGGATCTGGCGCCGTCGGCGATCTACCGGCATCCGTCCGACAGCCTGTTCGGACGGGTGCTGCCACGCCTGTTGCATGCCCCGCACTGGGCCCGGCTGCGCCGCGCGCTGTCGCGGCGCTGGCCGATGCCGATGCTGGCCAGTGATGTGCGCGATGTGGTCTACGTGAGCTGGTGGGTCGATGTGCGGTACGCGCCGCCACCGCCCCCCGGCCATCATTACGTCGTGCATGAAGGGCGCACGCCCTACACGCTCAGTTACCGCCACGGCCACTTCGGCCCGCGTGCGGCCGGGCCGCTGCGTGCGCTGATGCCGTCGCCACGGCAGAGCAACTGGCGCTGGTACCTGCGCCGCGATGACGCTGCGCAGGGGACGCCGGTGGTGCTGTTCGACCGCAACGTGATGGACCAACTGGCCTTCGTGGCCGGCGCCCGCGCGTTCAGCGATGCCATGCAGCCACATCTGTCCACCCGCTTCGAGCATGGGCTGCGCGCCGATGGCGGTGGGCACACCCTCATCGAAGGCGGGCAGGGCAGTGCCCCGGGCCTGCATCTGCAGTGGCGCGCGGCCGAAGGTCTTGCGGCTGATGCATGGATCGCCGCCTTTGGCGGGCGTGACGCCCTGCTGCGCTTCCTGACGTGCCAGGACGAGGCCATCGCCCGCACCTGCGACCAGCGCTGGGCCAGCACCCGCATCGATCTGCCGGTGGACATCGACCTGCTGCGGCCGCTGCAGCTGCAGGGCGAGCTGCATTGCCCGCGCCTGCAGGCGATGGGCGTGGATCTGGCCGAGGGGCTGGCCCTGCGCCTGCCATCGGTACCGTTCCGGGTCGTGTCCGAGCGCCTGTTGTGAGATTCTGGCCCTCTGTTTTCCTGCATCACAGATGGCCATGAGCACCACTGTCTACGGTTTGAAGAACTGCGATACCTGCAAGAAGGCGACCAAGTGGCTGGACCGCTTCGGCGTGCCGTACACCTTCGTCGACTACCGCGACAACAAACCCAGCCCGGAAACCCTGCTGGCGTGGGCCGCGCAGCTGGGCGGCCTGGGTGCGATGGTCAACAAGTCGTCCACCACCTGGCGGCAGTTGCCGGACAACCGCAAGGCGGCTGATTCGGATGCCGAGTGGAAGCTGCTGCTGCGCGAATACCCGCAGCTGATCAAGCGCCCGCTGGTGGTCACCGCCGACGGCACGGTCAGCCAGGGCTTCAGTGACAACGGCTTCAAGGCACGCTTCGGCGTGGGTGGCGCGTGAGCGCCGTCCTCGACCTGACCTGCGAGCTGATCGCGCGGCCGTCGGTGACGCCCGACGATGCGGGCTGCCAGGCGTTGCTGTCCGCGCGCCTGCAGCAGGCCGGTTTCCAGTGCGAACACCTGCGCCTGGGCGAAGTCGACAACCTGTGGGCGACCCATGGCAGCGGTGCCCCGGTACTGGTGCTGCTGGGCCACACCGATGTGGTGCCGCCGGGCCCTCGCGAGGCGTGGCAGAGCGATCCGTTCACCCCGCAGATCCGCGACGGCGTGCTGTACGGCCGTGGTACCGCCGACATGAAGGGCAGCGTGGCGGCCTTCGTCATTGCCGCCGAGCAGTTCGTGGCCGCGCATCCTGACCATGCCGGCACGCTGGCCGTGCTGCTCACCAGCGATGAGGAAGGCGATGCCATCGACGGCGTGCGCCATGTCGCGCGGCTGTTCGCCGAGCGTGGCCAGCGCATCGACTGGTGCATCACCGGCGAGCCATCGTCGACGGCGACGCTGGGCGACCTGCTGCGTGTGGGCCGTCGCGGCAGCCTGTCGTCCAAGCTGCGCGTGCAGGGCGTGCAGGGCCACGTGGCCTACCCGGACAAGGCGCGCAATCCGATCCACCAGGCGGCGCCGGCCCTGGCTGAACTGAGTGCGCGGCGCTGGGACGAGGGCTATGAAAGCTTCCCGCCGACCAGCCTGCAGATCTCCAACATCCACGCCGGCACCGGTGCCAACAACGTGATTCCCGGCGAGCTGGAGGTGGATTTCAACATCCGCTACAACCCGCACTGGGATGCACCGAAGCTGGAAGCGGAGATCAGCGCGCTGCTGGACCGGCACGGCCTGCAGTACACGCTGAAGTGGCACCGCAGCGGCGAGCCGTTCTACACCCCGGAAGGCCCGCTGCGTGCGGCCGCGCGTGCGGTGCTGGCCGAGCACATCGGCCGTGCCCCGGAAGAGAGCACCGGCGGTGGCACCTCCGATGCGCGCTTCATCGCACCACTGGGGGCGCAGTGCATCGAAGTGGGGCCGGTCAACGCCAGCATCCACCAGGTGGACGAGAACGTGCGCGTGGACGAGCTTGAAGCTCTGCCTGGCCTGTACCAGCGGCTGGTGGAGCGGTTGCTGGTGTAACGGTGGGTGCCGACGGGTGGGTGCCGACCGTTGGTCGGCACGCCTCCGGCTGGTTGCCAACGCAACTGTTGCACAGCCCCGGAAACCGGGTTACGGTCGTTGCCATGTCGATCCGCCCGGCCACCGCCGTCAATAACACCAACCGCAATAATCTGCGCGCGAATAATCGTGCGCGGCCGATGCGGGACTGCGCCCTGGGTAGATAGACAGCAACACACGCCCGGACACCAGAAAACCCGCATCGGCCGATGCGGGTTTTTTTTGTGCCCGGGCGCAGCCCTCCCGGGCCTGGTTGGCCGGTCGAACACCTTCCCCCCGTGTAATCCCCCACAACAGGAGCGCCACCCATGTGTTCGATCTTCGGAATCTTCGGCCTGCAGGCCGGTGACGATCTTCCCGCCCTGCGCCGCCACGCGCTGGAGCTGTCGCAGCGGCAACGTCACCGCGGCCCGGACTGGAGCGGCGTGTACCTGGACGAAGGCGCGCTGCTGGTCCACGAGCGCCTGGCCATCGTCGACCCGGCCGGTGGCTCGCAGCCGCTGCTGTCGGCCGACGGCCAGCTGGCCCTGGCGGTCAATGGCGAGATCTACAACCACCAGGCCCTGAAGGCCGCGCTGACCACCGCGTACGACTTCCAGACCGGTTCGGACTGCGAAGTGATCAACGCGCTGTACCGCCAGGGCGGCTCGCCGGCGCAGTGGCTGGAACAGCTCAACGGCATTTTCGCCTTCGCCCTGTGGGACCGCGATGCCGGCCGCGTGCTCGTGGCCCGCGATCCGGTCGGCGTGGTGCCGCTGTACTGGGGCCACGATGCACAGGGGCGCCTGCGCGTGGCCTCGGAAATGAAGGCACTGGTGGATTCCTGCGCCGACGTCGCGCAGTTCCCGCCGGGCCACTACTACGACAGCGCCAGCGGTGAACTGGTGCGTTACTACCAGCAGCCGTGGCGCGAGTACGCCGATGTGGAAGGCCGCCAGGCCGATCTGGCCGAACTGCGCCAGGCCTTCGAACACGCGGTCGAGCGCCAGCTGATGAGCGACGTGCCTTACGGCGTGCTGCTGTCCGGCGGCCTGGATTCCTCGCTGGTGGCAGCCGTGGCCGCACGCTACGCACGCCGCCGCATCGAGGATGGCGGGCAGAGCGAAGCCTGGTGGCCGCGCCTGCATTCGTTCGCGATCGGACTGAAGGGTTCTCCCGACCTGGCTGCTGCCGCCATCGCTGCCGAAGCGCTGGGCACCGTCCACCACGGTTTCGAGTACAGCTTCGAGGAAGGCCTGGACGTGCTGCCGGAAGTGATCCGCCACATCGAGACCTACGACGTCACCACCATCCGCGCCTCCACGCCGATGTTCCTGCTGGCGCGCCGGATCAAGGCGATGGGGGTGAAGATGGTGCTGTCCGGCGAGGGCAGCGACGAGATCTTCGGTGGCTACCTGTACTTCCACAAGGCACCGGATGCGCGCGAATTCCACCAGGAACTGGTACGCAAGCTCGATGCCCTGCACAACTACGACTGCCTGCGCGCCAACAAGTCGATGATGGCCTGGGGCGTGGAGCCGCGCGTGCCGTTCCTCGACCGTGAGTTCCTCGACGTGGCGATGCGTTTCGATGCCGCGCACAAGATGGTCGGTGCCGGTTTCGGGGGCCGCCGCATCGAGAAGGCGGTGCTGCGCGAGGCCTTCGATGGCTACCTGCCCGACAGCATCCTGTGGCGGCAGAAGGAGCAGTTCAGCGATGGCGTCGGCTACGGCTGGATCGATGGCCTGAAGGCGCACGCCGAGGCGCAGGTGAGTGACCGCGTGCTGGCAGCGGCCGACAAGCGCTTCCCGCACAACCCGCCGCAGACCAAGGAGGCGTACTACTACCGCCACCTGTTCGAGCAGTTCTTCCCCAGCCGTGCCGCGGCCGAAACCGTGCCGGGTGGCAAGTCGATCGCCTGTTCCTCGCCGGCCGCGATTGCCTGGGATGCGAGCTTCGCCGCAGCCGCCGATCCGTCCGGCCGCGCCATCGCCGGCGTCCACGAGCAGGCCCTGGCCTAAGCTCAAAAAGGGGACGGAGGGGATTAAGTCGTTTGTTTCACAAACGACTTAATCCCCTCCGTCCCCTTTTTTGTATCATCGGGCCCCTGCACATTGGGGAATGTTCATGGACGTACGGACCGGAGGCAGCGCGACGCCGATGAAGTGGGGATGGCGCTACCTGGCCTGGGCGGCGGTTCCGCTGGCGATCGGCCTGGTGTTGGCGCGCTACGCGGGGCCGGGCGTTCCGTCGGTGGCGGCCAAGGCCGAGGCCGTGGTCGGCAGCGATTGGGCCCACCATCTGTCCTCGCCGCTGGGCCTGTTCCTGCTGCAGCTGCTGGTGCTGCTGCTGGTGGCCAAGGGCGCAGGCGCACTCCTCAAGTATTTCGGCCAGCCGGCGGTGATCGGTGAAATGGCCGCTGGCCTGATGATGGGCCCACTGGTGCTGGGCAGCCTGCTGCCACCGCTGCACGGGGCGTTGTTCCCGGCCGCGTCGCTGGGGCCGCTGGGCATGCTCAGCCAGCTGGGCGTGCTGATGTTCCTGCTGGTGGCCGGTGCCGAACTCGACCTGGGCGCGCTGCGCGGCCGCCGCAAGTTCGCCTTCACCGTCAGCCACGCCGGCATCGCCGTGCCCTTCGTGCTGGGTGTCGGGCTGGCCATCTGGCTGTATCCCGAGCACGGCCCGCAGGGCGTGGGCTTCACCGCCTTCGCGCTGTTCGTCGGCATTTCCATGAGCATCACCGCATTCCCGGTGCTGCTGCGCATCCTGGCCGACCGCGGCATCACGCAGACGCCGCTGGGGCAGACCGCAATCGCGTGCGCTGCCCTGGGCGACGCCACGGCGTGGTGCATGCTGGCGCTGATCGTGGCCGCCGCGCAGGCGACGGGATGGTTGCCAGCCAGCCTCAACCTGGTCTGTGTGGTGTTGTTCGTCGCGCTGATGCTGGGTGCGGTGAAGCCGTGGTTCGCACGCCAGCAGATCGCTGCCGGGCGCGAAGGCCGCTGGCTGCTGGGCATCCTGTTGCTGTCGCTGGCCAGCGCGCTGGTGACCGAGGTACTGGGCATCCATGCACTGTTTGGCGCGTTCGCGGCCGGCGTGGCGGTGTCATCCAACGCGCAGCTGCGCGAGCTGCTGGTGGCCAAGGTCGAACCGTTCGCCGTGACCCTGCTGCTGCCGTTGTTCTTTGCCATGACCGGCCTGCGCATGCGTGCCGATGCGTTGCAGACCAGCGATGTCCTGCTGTGCGGGGTGGTGATCGTGGTGGCCACGGCCGGCAAGCTGCTGGGCACCTGGAGTGCCGCGCGCAGCACCGGCATGGAGAGTCGCGAGGCCTGGCGCCTGGGGGCGTTGATGAACACCCGTGGCCTGATGGAGCTGATCGTGCTCAACCTCGGCTACGAACTGGGCCTGCTGGGCGACCGCCTGTTCGCGGTGCTGGTGATCATGGCGCTGGTGACCACGGCGATGACCGGACCGCTGTTGAACCTGATCGAACGGCGCCGCACCGCGCGGTAGCTCTTGTAGAGTCGAGCTTGCTCGACTGAGCCGGAACCAGCCGAGCATGGCTCGGCTCTACAACAAAGCAGTCGAGCAAGCTCGACGCTACAGTTACTTGTTCGGCACCAGCTTCAATACATGCTGCGCCTTGCCCGGCAGGAACGGGGTCGGGCGGCCATGCACCCAGTCCTCGTGGCCGGCGCCCCAGTAGGGCGACAGTGGGTGGCCGCTCTGGCCGCCGGGCATGTGCACGATGCCATCGGCTTCATGGCCGGGCGACACCACCATGCGCTGCGAGGCACCGAAGCTCGGCCCCTGCACACGCGGCATGTCGCGGTCGCCAGGCAGCTGATCGGCCGGCATGCACAGCCAGCGGCGGGTGAAGGCGGGCAGGGCACGCGAGACCGGGTGGCAGATGTCGGCCACATTGCGCTCGCCCCAGGTGCGCTGCTGCAGCGGTCCCTGCTGGCCCAGGTCGGCTTCCAGCGTGTGCGCGGCCCCAGCCAGCAGTGCATCCCAGCTGTCCACGCCGGGCGGCAGCAGGTTGGCCGGGCGCTGTTCCAGCATCGGCCAGACCATGCCTTCCAGCTGCGCAAGCCGCGGCGGCAGGTAGTCCTTATCCAGGCGCGCCTTGGCCGGTGCCAGCAGCGCGCTTTCGATGGCATCGAGCACCTCGCCACGGAAACCGCGCACGAGGCGGTAGCTGGTTGAATTGGCCGAGGCACGCGCGTCCCAGTGTTCACTGGCAGCGGCCAGCCGCTTCAATGACGGGTCGTCGCTGCGTGCAGCGGTGTCCTGCAGCAGCACCCACCAGCGCTGCAGGAACACGGCGCGGTCGTCGAGCTGGATCGCCAGCAGGTCGTGTTCGTCGAACCTGTCCTGGCTGGCCAGCAGGTTGCGGATCTGCTGGCCGCGCGCACCCAGGTCATAGCCGGCGTTGCCGACCACGGCCAGGGTGGCATCGTCGACGACGCGGCTGTTGGCGGTCCACAGGCGCTGCCCGGGCGGATCGATCAGGGCCGGCGCGGCATCGCTGCGGATCGGCCACGGCGCGCAGTCTGCGGTGCTCTGCACGCTGTTGAAGCCTTGCGGCACGCAGCCGGGGCCGCGATCGGGGCGGGCACCCACCAGGCGCCATGCGATGCGGCCGGTGCTGTCAGCGATGACCAGGTTCTGCGCGGGAATGCCGGCGTGGTCGGCTGTCTTCAGGGCCTGGTCGAGGTCGCCGGCGCGGGCCATGTCGGCGAAGTCCATGCGCACCGCGCCGGGCAGGTGGGCGACCCAGCGCAGGGCATCGCCGCTGCCGTCGGCGTGGGTGTGCAGGATCGGTCCCCAGGCGGTTTCGCGCACCGGGAAGAGCACATCGGGCTTGCCTGCCACGACGATGCGTTCCTGGTGCACGGTCACCGCTGCATTGGCCGGCTCACGGCGGAAGTCGGCGGTGTCGATGTAGCTGTTGGTGAAGCCCCAGGCCACGTGCCCGTTGCTGCCGACGATGACCGCCGGCACGCCCGGCAGCGAGAAGCCGCTGACATCGACCTGGCCGCCAGGCGCTTTCGGGTCCGGATAGCGCAGGCGCACGCGGAACCAGAGGCTGGGCGCACGCAGGCCAAGGTGCATGTCGTCGGCGACGATGGCGCGGCCGTCGGCGGTGAGCGCACCGGCCACGGCGAAATTGTTGCTGCCGACCGCATCGGCTTCGGCGGCAGGTGCGGTGGGCGCGGACGCCAGCGCGCGCAGGTGCAGCTGCGTGGCATCGGGCAGCACCGCATCGCCGCGCGGTTCGCCCTGCAGGGGCGCGTCCCAGCTGCTGCCATCGTGGGCCAGCAGTGCGTACAGGGCAGGCGGCACCACATCGCGGATGCGGCTCAGCGCCAGCTCGTTCTGGTTGCCCGGGTCCTGCAGGTCGGCATACATCGCAAGCCCGGCCAGCACGCTGTCGCTGGCCTGCCAGGGGGCGGGCGACTGCCGCAGCAGCAGGTAGGCCCAGGGCCGTACCGACAGATCGGCCAGGCCCGCGTTGACGCCATCCACGTAGGCGCGCACCGCCTGCGGGTTGTCGCCCAGCGCAACGTCCAGGTGGGCCTCGGTGCGCGCGCGCAGCCGATGCACGCGCATGCGCGTGTCGGCGTCGATGGCCAGCGGCCCGAACAGCGCCGACAGTTCACCGGCGGCGCTGCGGCGCATCAGGTCCATCTCGAAGTAGCGTTCCTGCGCATGCACGTGGCCCAGGGCGCGCATGGCATCGGCCTGGCTGCCGGCGGTGATGGTCACCACTCCCAGCGCATCGCGTTCGACGCTGACCGGCGCGGCCAGCCCGGGCAGCGCCCGGTCACCGTCCAGTTCCGCCAGGCTGCCGCGCAGCAGCAGCCACAGGACCAGTGCGGTGGCCAGCACGATGGCGATGAGCACAGCCGGTATCCAACGCCAGGTACGTCGCATTGCAGGTCCTTTGGGCACGCGAGGGGGAAGTGTAGCCGCAGGCGCAACTGCGACTGATTCCGATTAGATCACCGTATTTTGAAATGCGGCACCCTATGCCGCATCGATCCACAGGAGCACCCCCATGAAAGGCAACCCGGACGTCATCGCCTGCCTGAAGGAACTGCTGCGCGGCGAGCTTGCTGCCCGTGACCAGTACTTCATCCATTCCCGTCGCTACGAGGACCAGGGCCTGTTCGCGCTGTACGAACGCCTGAACCACGAGATGGAAGAGGAAACCCAGCACGCCGACGCGCTGCTGCGCCGCATCCTGTTCCTGGGGGGCGACCCGGACATGCGCCCGCATGCCACCGAGCCGGGCAGGACCGTGGAGGAGATGCTGCAGAAGGATCTCGATACTGAATACGCAGTCCGCAACAATCTCGCCGCCGGCATGAAGCTGTGCGAGGAGAAGGGCGACTACGTGAGCCGCGACATGCTGCTGGCGCAGTTGAAGGACACCGAGGAAGACCACGCCTGGTGGCTGGAGCAGCAGCTGGGCCTGATCAAGCGCATCGGCCTGGAGCTGTACCAGCTGAGCAAGATCGACGGCAACGGCGCCCCGGCGCACTGACCCGGCACCGCGCTTGGGGTAGAGCCGACCGTTGGTCGGCTCTACCAGGTGCAGAAGCAACGTCGCCCGCCAGCACCGGAGCACCGCGAGCCAGCCTTCGCCAGCCAGCCGCTCCACCGCCCGCCAGCCGACAAACGAAAAAGCCGGGGAATCCCCGGCTTTTTCGTGTCTGGCGTCCGCCAAAGCGTGTCAACCAAGGTTGACACCTACCAGGGGCGGTGCGTCATTCCACCGACAACCCTTCCACCTTCTGCCAGCCGCGCGGCAGCAGATGCCCGCGCGTGGCACGGGCGCCGAGGTAGGCGTCCAGCTCGTTGAACTTCAGGCCCATGGTGCGCTGGCCGCTGCGCACCTGCAGGGTCTGGCCCGGGCTGATCGCCACGATGGCGACCACACGCTCGGTGGCGAGCTTGGCCTTGGGGATCTCGATGATCTTGTTGCCCTTGCCCTTGTCCAGTTCCGGCAGGTCGTTGGCGGCAATGGCCAGCAGGTTGCCCGAGCTGGTCACCGCCACGATGCGGTCGGTGGCCACGTTGGCCACGGCCGACGGGGTCAGCACAGAGGAACCGGACGACAGGTTCAGCATCGCCTTGCCGGCCTTGTTGCGGCCGATCAGGTTCTCGAAGCGGGTGACGAAGCCGTAACCGTGGCTGGAGGCCAGCACGAAGCGGGCATCCGGTTCGGCGCTGGCCAGGGTCACGAAGCTGGTGCCCGGTGCCGGCGAGAAGCGGCCGGTCAGCGGTTCACCGTTGCCACGTGCCGAGGGCAGGGTGTGCACCGGCGTCGAGTAGGCGCGGCCTTCGCTGTCCAGGAAGGCAACCTGCTGGGTGCTGCGCGCGCGCACCGAACCCTGCAGGGCATCACCATCGCGGTAGGACAGGGTGGACGCATCGATGTCGTGGCCCTTGGCCGCGCGGATCCAGCCCTTCTCCGACAGCACGACGGTCATCGGCTCGCTCGGCACCAGTTCGGTCTCGTCGATGGCCTGCGCAGCCTGTCGCTGCACCAGCGGCGAACGGCGGGCATCGCCGAACTTCTTCGCGTCAGCGGTCAGTTCGTCGCGGATCAGCTTCTTCAGCTTGGCCTTGCTGTCGAGGATGCCGAGGATCTTCTCGCGCTCCTTGGCCAGCTCGTCCTGCTCGCCGCGGATCTTCATTTCTTCCAGGCGGGCCAGCTGCTTCAGCTTGGTTTCCAGGATGTACTCGGCCTGGTCTTCGGACAGGCCGAAGCGCGCGATCAGCGCTGCCTTCGGTTCGTCCTCGGTACGGATGATGTGGATCACCTCGTCCAGGTTGAGGAAGGCCACCAGCAGGCCTTCCAACAGGTGCAGGCGGCGCTCCACCTTCTGCAGGCGGTGCTGCAGGCGGCGGGTGACGGTGCTGCTGCGGAAGGCCAGCCATTCGCTGAGCAGCATCTTCAGGTTCTTCACCTGCGGACGGCCATCCAGCCCGATCACGTTGAGGTTGACGCGGTAGCTGCGCTCCATGTCCGTGGTGGCGAACAGGTGGCCCATCAGCTGGTCGGCGTCGACGCGGTTGGAGCGCGGCACCAGCACCACGCGCACCGGGTTGGCGTGGTCGGATTCATCGCGGATGTCTTCCAGCCACGGCAGCTTCTTGGCGCGCATCTGCGCGGCAATCTGCTCGATCACCTTCGACGGCGACACCTGGAACGGCAGCGCGGTGACCACCACGTTGTGCGCTTCCTTGGTGAAGGTCGCACGTGCACGCACGCTGCCGTTGCCGGTCTCGTACATGTTCCGCAGGTCGCTGGCGGAGGTGATGATCTCGGCAGTCGATGGATAGTCCGGGCCCTTCACGTGCTCGCACAGGTCGCGCACGCTGGCATCGGGATCATCCAGCAGGTGCAGCAGGGCGCTGACGATCTCGTTGAGGTTGTGCGGCGGCACGTCGGTGGCCATGCCCACCGCGATGCCGGTGGTGCCGTTCAGCAGCAGGTGCGGCAGGCGTGCCGGCATCCAGGTCGGCTCCTGCAGGGTGCCGTCGAAGTTCGGCGCCCAGTCGGTGGTGCCCTGGCCCAGCTCGCCCAGCAGCACTTCGGCAATCGGGGTCAGCTTGGATTCGGTGTAGCGCATCGCCGCGAACGACTTCGGGTCGTCGCTGGAGCCGAAGTTGCCCTGGCCCTCGATCAGCGGGTAGCGGTAGGAGAACGGCTGGGCCATCAGCACCAGCGCCTCGTAGCACGCGCTGTCGCCATGCGGGTGGTACTTACCGATGACGTCACCGACGGTGCGCGCGGACTTCTTCGGCTTGGACGCGGCATTCAGGCCCAGCTCGCTCATCGAATAGATGATGCGGCGCTGCACCGGCTTCAGGCCGTCGCCGATGAATGGCAGCGCACGGTCCAGGACCACGTACATGGAGTAGTCGAGGTAAGCGCGTTCGGCGTACTCGCGCAGCGGCAGTTGTTCGAAACCGTGGAACACGGGGCGGGCAGGTTCGGTCATGCGGCGTTGTTACCTATGTCGGGAGGCGAAGACGGCGGTCGGCGCTCTCAATGCACTGATTATCCGGATGCGGCGGGGGATGCCAAGCCACGTGCAGGGTCCAGCCCCGTTTCCAGGCCATGGCCGACCCGCGCCAGGTAGCGCCCGGGCGGCAGCCCGAAGTGGCGGCGGAACACGGTGACGAAGGCGCTGGCGCTGCTGAAGCCCAGCGCGTGGGCGATATCGGCCACGCTGCGGCCCTCGCTGAGCTGGCGCAGGGCCTCGGCCAGCCGGGCCTGCTGCCGCCATTGGGCGAAGCTGAGGGTGGTCTCGTCGCGGAAATGGCGGGTCAGGCTGCGCGGCGACAGGCCGGCCCAGTGCGCCCATTCGGCCAGGCTGCGCTCGTCGGATGGCTCGGACAGCAGCTGCGAGGCGATCTTCAGCAGGCGGCGGTCGCGCGGCATCGGCAGGTGCATGCGCTGGCGCGGCGCGGTGCGGATCTCATCGTGCATGACACTGATGATGTGCTCGCGGTCGGCGCTGAGGGCGTAGTCCAGCGGCCACTCGCAGATCCGCTCGGCCACGGCCTGGGCCAGCTTGGACAGGCCCAGCACGCAGGGGTCGGAGGGCAGGCCGGCGCAGGCCGGCTCGGCCAGGGCCATGCCCCAGCCACGCATCGGGCCGTCCAGGCTGACCGTGTGCGGTTCCAGCGGCGGCATCCAGCCGGCGGTGCCCGGGGCCAGCGACCAGGTGCCATGCGAGGTGCGGGTGGTCAGCAGGCCGCGTTCGACGTAGATCAGCTGCGCCCGGGCGTGGTGGTGCCAGTCCACTTCACGGGCCAGCCCCTGCGGGCTGTCGAAGCGGAAACCGATGACCGGCGGGCCATCGTTGCGCTCGAACCAGTCCATCGCGACCTCGCGGAGCAGGGTGGGCGGGCCCGGTTCACCGGCAGTCACGATAGGCGGCGGTGGCTGGAATGTGACATTCATTGGCTGGATTGTACTACCGGGCCACATCCGCAGGCCATTAAGGTAGGCGCCTTCACTGATCGAGCCCGTTGTTGCAACACAGCATTCGATGCCAGATCGAATATTTCCATTGAGAAATATTTTTTTTGGAAGAAAATGCTCCCCCATGATCTGTCCGTCCTCCAACCCCCCCAGCTTCGGTCTGCTGCTGCGCCAGGTGCGCGACGGCCTGGTCCGCCAGCTCGACGCGTCCATGGCCGAAGAAGACCTCGGCATCGGCTTCACCCATTACATCGGCCTGAAGCTGCTGGCCCGCATGGCCCCGTGCACCGCCAACGAACTGGCCCAGGCCATCGACCAGGTGCCCAGCGCGGTCACCCGCCTGCTGGACAAGCTGGAAGCCCTGGGCTGCGTGCGCCGCGAGCCGCACAGCCAGGACCGGCGGGCCCTGCAGATTGTTCTGACCGATGAAGGCCGTGCCCTCTGGGCGCGCCTGCAGAAGCGCGGCGACGCGGTGATGGACTTCGCCCTGCGCGACCTGTCCGCCGACGAACGCACGCTGCTGCTGTCCCTCCTGACCCGAATCCGCGATTCCCTGACGACCCCATGAACCCGATCCCGCATCCCACTCTCCGCCGGTCCGGGCGCGCGCTGCTGGTTTCAGCGCTGGCCTTGGCCCTGGCCGCCTGCGCCAGCAGCCGTGGCCTGAACCCGCAGGGCCACGTGCTCGACGTGGACAGCCTGCACAGCGAGCGCACGCTGGCCGACAGCGACCTGAGCGCCACCGGCTTCCCGGCCCAGGACTGGTGGAAGGCGCTGGGCGATCCCCAGCTCGACGCCCTCATCAGCGAAGGCCTGGCCGGCCACCCGAGCCTGGACGCGGCCGATGCGCGCCTGCGCCAGGCCCAGTCGCAGGTCAGGACCAGCCGTGCCGAGCGCCTGCCCAGCCTGTCGGTGTCCGGTGGCTACACCGGCCTGCGCCTGCCCGAATCCATGCTCGGCGACGAGCTGGGCGGCCGCTACGGCGGCAGCAGCCAGGTCGCCTTCAACTTCAGCTACGGCGTTGACCTGTGGGGCGGCAAGCGCGCTGCCTGGGAAGCCGCCGTTGACGGTGCCCACGCGGCGACCGTGGATGCGCAGGCCGCACGCCTGAACCTGTCCGCCGGCATTGCCCAGGCCTACACCGAACTGGCCTATGCCTGGCAGCTCAACGACGTGGCCGAGCAGGAACTGACGCGCTCGCAGAAGTCGCTGGAGCTGACCCGCCAGCGCCGCAGCGCCGGCATCGACAGCGATCTGCAGGTGCGCCAGGCTGAAGCCCGGGTGCCGGCCGCGCAGCAGCAGCTGCTGGCCGCGCAGCAGCGCATCGACGCCGCCCGCACCGCACTGGCCGCGCTGGTCGGCAAGGGCCCGGACCGTGGCCTGTCGATCGAACGCCCGCAGGTGCTGAACCCGCTGGCCCTGCAGCTGCCGGGCGTGCTGCCCAGCGAACTGCTCGGCCGTCGCCCGGACATCGTCGCCGCGCGCTGGCGCGTGGAAGCGGCCGAAAAGCAGATCAAGGTCGCCAAGACCAAGTTCTACCCGAGCTTCAACCTGACCGCGCTGGCCGGCGTGGTCGCCCCGAACGTGGGCGACCTGCTGAAGAGCAGCTCCACCTTTGCCTACATCGGCCCGGCGCTGAGCCTGCCGATCTTCGAAGGCGGCAAGCTGCGCGCCAACCTGGACAACACCGACGCGCAGTACGACCTGGCGGTGGCCAACTACAACCAGTCCGTGCTGGACGCGCTGCGCGACGTGGCCGACCAGGTCAACGCGGTGCGCTCGCTGGCCCAGCAGGCGCAGGCGCAGCAGCAGGCGGTGGACACCGCCCACGCGGCGTTCGACCTGGCCCAGCAGCGTTACCGCGCCGGCATCGGCAGCTACCTGGACGTGCTCAGCGCGCAGTCCATCCTGCTGCAGTCGCAGCAGCAGCTGGCCGGCCTGCAGTCGCAGCAGGTGCAGACCTCGGTGCGCCTGAGCAAGGCACTGGGCGGAGGTTTCCAGCCCACTGACGCCGACGCCGCACCGATCGCCTCCCATTCCGATTCCTCGCATTCCTGAAGACCCACGCCATGAGCCAGACCCAAGACACCGCGGCCCCGGCCGCCTCCAACCGCCGCGGCAACCTGCTGCGCGGCCTGTTCGTCATCGTCGTGCTGCTGCTTGCCGCACTGGCGCTGTGGTACTTCATGTTCGGTCGCTGGTTCGAAGAAACCGACGATGCCTACGTGCAGGGCAACCAGGTGCAGATCACCCCGCTGGTGGCCGGTACCGTGGTCGCCATCAATGTCGATGACGGCATGCGAGTCGAGCGCGGCCAGCTGCTGGTGCAGCTGGACCCGGCCGACACCTCCGTCGCCCTGCAGCAGGCCGAAGCCAACCTGGCCAAGACCGTGCGCCAGACCCGCGGCCTTTACCGCAGCGTGGAAGGCGCGCAGGCGGATCTGAACGCCCGCCAAGTGACCCTGAAGCGCGTGCGTGAGGACTTCGCCCGCCGCAAGGACCTGGCCGCTACCGGCGCCATCTCCAATGAAGAACTGGCCCACGCCCGCGACGAGCTGGCTGCAGCCGAAGCCGCCGTGGCCGGTTCGCGCGAGACCGTCGAGCGCAACCGCGCGCTGGTCGATGACACCGTCATTGCCACGCAGCCGGACGTGCTGGCCGCTGCCGCGCAGCTGCGCCAGGCCTTCCTCAACAATGCCCGCGCCGGCATCGTCGCGCCGGTCACCGGCTATGTCGCCCGTCGTTCGGTGCAGGTGGGCCAGCGCGTGCAGCCAGGCAATGCCCTGATGGCCGTGGTGCCGACCGAGCAGATGTGGGTGGAAGCCAACTTCAAGGAAACCCAGCTGCGCCACATGCGCCTGGGCCAGGAAGTGGAGCTGAAGTCGGACCTGTACGCCGGTGACGTGAAGTACAAGGGGCGCATCCAGAGCCTGGGCCTGGGCACCGGCTCGGCGTTCTCGCTGCTGCCGGCGCAGAACGCCAGCGGCAACTGGATCAAGATCGTGCAGCGCGTGCCGGTGCGCATCGCCATCGATGCCAAGCAGCTGGCCGAACACCCGCTGCGCATTGGCCTGTCGATGAAGGCTGAAGTGAGCCTGCGCGACCAGAAGGGCGAAGTGCTGCCGACCGCCGTTGCCAAGGGCACGGTGTTCGACACCGACGTGTATGCAAAGCAGCTGCATGATGCCGACGAGGTGATCCACACGATCATCGAAGGCAACCTGCCGGCGAACGCGGGCTGAGGTCGACATGTCCGCACAAGCTCCAGCTGCGCCCGGCACTCCGGGCGCACCGGCGGCGCCGGGTGCGGCCTCCGGGTTCCTGCCGCCCAGCGTGGCCCTGTGCACCGTCGGCCTGGCGATGGCCTCGTTCATGCAGGTGCTCGACACCACCATCGCCAACGTCTCGCTGCCCACCATCGCCGGCAACCTCGGCGCCAGTTCGCAGCAGGCGACCTGGGTCATCACCTCGTTCGCGGTCAGCACGGCCATCGCGCTGCCGCTGACCGGCTGGCTCAGCCGCCGCTTCGGCGAACGCAAGCTGTTCATCTGGGCCACCCTGGCCTTCGTCATCACCTCGCTGCTGTGCGGCCTGGCGCAGAGCATGGGCATGCTGGTGCTGTCGCGCGCACTGCAGGGCTTCGTGGCCGGGCCGATGTACCCGATCACGCAGTCGCTGCTGGTGTCCATCTACCCACGCGAGAAACGCGGGCAGGCGCTGGCGCTGCTGGCGATGATCACCGTGGTGGCGCCCATCTGCGGGCCCATCCTCGGCGGTTGGATCACCGATAACTACAGCTGGGAATGGATCTTCCTGATCAACGTGCCACTGGGCGTGTTTGCCGCGCTGGTGGTGGGCAACCAGTTGAAGGGGCGCCCGGAGCACATTGAAAAGCCGAAAATGGACTACGTCGGCCTGATCACCCTGGTGATCGGCGTGGGCGCGCTGCAGCTGGTGCTCGACCTGGGCAACGACGAAGACTGGTTCTCCTCGACCAAGATCGTGGTGCTTGCCTGCGTGGCCGTGGTGGCGCTGGCGGTGTTCCTGATCTGGGAGCTGACCGACAAGGATCCCATCGTCGACCTGAAGCTGTTCCGTCACCGCAACTTCCGCGCCGGTACGCTGGCGATGGTGGTGGCCTATGCGGCGTTCTTCAGCGTGTCGCTGCTGATCCCGCAGTGGCTGCAGCGTGACATGGGCTACACCGCCATCTGGGCGGGGTTGGCGACGGCGCCGATCGGCATCCTGCCGGTGATCATGACGCCGTTCGTGGGCAAGTACGCCTCGCGCTTCGACATGCGAATGATCGCTTCGTTCGCGTTCGTGTTCCTGTCGTTCACCAGCTTCATGCGCTCGGACTTCAACCTGCAGGTGGACTACGCGCACGTGGCCGGCGTGCAGCTGATCATGGGTATTGGCGTGGCGCTGTTCTTCATGCCGGTGCTGCAAATCCTGCTGTCGGACCTGGACGGTCGCGAGATCGCCGCAGGTTCGGGCCTGGCCACGTTCCTGCGTACGCTGGGTGGCAGCTTCGCCGCATCGCTGACCACGTGGCTGTGGGCACGCCGTACCCAGGTGCACCATGCCGACCTGACCGAACACATCTCGGCCTACCAGCCAGGCATGCAGGACCAGGTGGCAGCGATGGGGCAGGGCAACCTGCAGAACGGTGCAGCGGTGCTCAACAACATGATCAACCACCAGGCATCGCAGATGGGCTTCAACGACATCTTCTTCCTGCTGGGCTGGGTGTTCCTGGCGATCATCGCGTTCCTGTGGCTGGCCAAGCCGCCGTTCGGTGCCGGTGCCGGTGCGGCGTCTGCCGGCGGGCATTGATCGATCGTTGTGGATGAAAAACAAAACCCCGCCGGAAGGCGGGGTTTCTGTTTGTGGCGCATCCACGCATGGCGTGGATCTACTGCGGGTTTGATCATCCAGTAGATCCACGCCATGCGTGGATGGGCCCCGCACCCGCGTAATTCCCAAACGCTGGACATGAAAAAACCCGCTTTCGCGGGTTTGATCATTTGCTGAGTCATGGTGCCCAGGAGAGGACTCGAACCTCCACGAAGTTGCCCCCGCTAGCACCTGAAGCTAGTGCGTCTACCAATTCCGCCACCTGGGCGACTCAGGAAACGAATTATGGGGAACGACTGAGGATGTGTCAACAACATTTCACGCTTTTTTCTGCGGCGGTACGCCGAGGTGCTGCAGCAGGCTGCGCATCGCCGGTGACAAGCGCGTCCAGTCGGCGAAGCATGCGCACAGGCGACGCTGCGCCCAGGCATCGGCAAGCGCTACCGCGACGGTGTGCGTGCTGCGCCGATGCTGCCGCGCGATCGTCTTCGGCACGATGCCCACGCCGATGCCATGGCCGACCATCGTGCACAGCCCTTCGAAGGTTTTCATGCGGATGCGCACATCGAGCCGGCGTCCTGCCTCGCCTGCGAGTTCCTCCACGTAGGTCTGCAGTGCATTGCCATCGGCCAAGGCCACGAAGGTCTCGCCCAGCACGTCAACGAAGTCGAGCGAACGTCGGGCAGCGAGCCGGTGGCCGGCAGGCAGCAGCATCACCAGCGGATCCTCGGACACCACGTGCCGATGCAGGCCATCGGCGGGAACGGCATCGCTGATGATGCCGGCTTCGGCCTGGCCGGCGCTGAGTGCGCGCACGACGTCGGTGCTGGTTCGCTCGTGCAGTTCCACGTGCAGGCGCGGGCGCTGCGCCAGCCAGGGGGCCAGCCGGGAGGGCAGGTAGTTGGTCAGCGCGGCGGTGTTGGCGTACAGATGCAGGGTGCCGCGCGCGCCGTGGGCGAAGGCTTCCATCTCGCCACGCAGCTGCGCCTGCTGCTGCAGGATCAGTCGCGCGTGGTGGGCGAGGGCAGCACCGGCTTCGGTCAGGCTGACCCCGCGCGGATGCCGGTTGAGCAGGGCGGTGCCGGCATCCGCTTCAATCGCGCGCAGGCGTTCGCTGGCCGAGCCCAGTGCCAGGTTGGCCAGCGCGGCGCCGGCGGTGATGCTGCCGGCATCGGCTACCGCGAGGAACAGGCGCAGGTCGGCGATGTCCATCCGCATATCGAGTGCTCCGGTGGGGCCTGCCTTCGGCTGGTCCGAAGGCTGTGGCGGCAAGACCGCATTGTGCGCCCGCGCAGCGCCCGCTCCAATGGCGGCATGAACGAGACGATGTGCTTCTATGGATTGCTGGTGGTGGTGTTCGTGCTGGCCGGCGTGGTCAAGGGCGTGACCGGCATGGGGCTGCCGACGGTGGCGATGGGCCTGCTGGGTGGCGCGTTGTCGCCGGTGGCAGCGGCGTCGATGCTGTTCATTCCCACCTTCGTCACCAATGCGTGGCAGCTGCTTTCCGGTCCATCGCTGGGCCCTACCGTGCGAAGATTGTGGCCGATGATGTTGGCGGTGGTGGTGGTCACGCTGGGATCGGCCGCGTTGCTGGTGCGGGTGGATCGCACCTGGTCGCGGGTGGCGCTGGGCGTGGCGCTGGTGGTGTATGCGCTGTACGCGCTGGTGGCGCCGGTGTTCCGTGTGCCGCAGCGGCGCGAGCGGTGGTTGGGGCCGTTGGTCGGTGCGATATCCGGCGTGGTGACCGGGGCCACCGGTGTGTTCGTGATGCCGGCGGTGCCGTACCTGCAATCGCTGGGCATGCAGCGCGAGGAACTGGTGCAGGCGCTGGGCCTGGCGTTCACCGTGTCGACCATTTCGCTGACCACCGGCTTGGTGATCCACGGTGCGTTTGGTGTGCAGCAGCTGGGGTTGAGCGCATTGGCGGTGGTGCCGGCGCTGCTGGGCATGTGGCTGGGGCAGGTGATCCGCCAGCGCATCAGCGCACGGGCGTTCCGCGTGTGTTTCCTGGGCTTCCTGCTGCTGCTCGGGTTGGAGCTGGTGCTGCGGCCGTTGTTCTGAAGGGCGTCCGCGCCCGGCGTTTGTAGAGTCGAGATCCTATGTTCGTGGTCAAGCCTGCTGGAAGCAGGCTTGCCCCACCTTCAGCATGCTCGGGTCAAAGTCCCGGCCGCTCTTGAAGACGCCCCACGCGATTCTGGCCAGCTTTCTGGCCAGGATGTTGA
>NZ_DASQCB010000021.1:0-237308 GCF_035634915.1 Stenotrophomonas sp. | reverse complement strand
GCTCCAGCAGTACGGCCGCGAGGCCACGCCGGAGGAGCTGGCCAAGGAAATGGACATGCCGGAAGACAAGATCCGCAAGGTGATGAAGATCGCCAAGGAGCCGATCTCGATGGAAACCCCGATCGGCGACGACGAGGATTCCCATCTGGGCGACTTCATCGAGGACACCAACGTGGAGTCCCCGATCGAGAACACCACCAACATCAATCTGTCTGAAACCGTGCGCGACGTGCTGGCCGGCCTCACCCCGAGGGAAGCCAAGGTGCTGCGCATGCGCTTCGGCATCGACATGAACACCGACCACACGCTGGAAGAGGTCGGCAAGCAGTTCGACGTGACCCGCGAGCGCATCCGCCAGATCGAAGCGAAGGCCCTGCGCAAGCTGCGTCACCCGAGCCGCTCGGAACAGCTGCGCAGCTTCCTGGATATCGACTGATATCCAGGTAGTGCCGAGCCCATGATCGGCAGCTGCTTCTGTTGAGAGAAAAGCCCCGCTTCGGCGGGGTTTTTCTTTGGTCGCGCCGGGCCGTGCCCGTTGAATTTCATGTGATATTCGTAATTTTTACGTAACACTATTTCTGATGTCTGCACCTGCAGGATTTGTAGAAATCCATGTAAAACAATAGCTTTGAAGTTTCCTCTTGCTTGCAGGCCGCATTGTTTTGCGATAAATACGTAACACTATTCGTCCCGTAGGCCCTGCCATGGCCCGCCGCGCGCTCCTGCACCCCGAAGATCTGATCGCCCAGCTTCCCCCCGGCCAGCCACAGCCCGCAGCGGCGCTGGCCGAGCACCTGGGCGTGAACCGCATGACCCTCAGCCGCCTGGTCTCGGCCAGTGGCGATCAGGTCGTGCGCCTGGGCCAGACCCGCGCCACGGCCTATGCCCTGCGCCAGCCCTCCCGCGTGGGCAGCGAATGGCCGCTCTACCGCCTGCGCGAAGACGCCACACTGGAAGAGCTGGGCCGACTGATCGCGCTCAGTGGCGACACCTTCCACGTGGACGCCAGCCGCGCGCGTCCCAACCTGCTGCGCGCGCCCGAGGGCGATATTGCCGCCTTCTTTCCGGGCCTGCCGTGGTACCTCGACGACCTGCGCCCGCAGGGCTTCCTCGGCCGCAGCTTCGCGCATGGCCGCGCGCGCGGGCTTGGACTGCCTTCGGATCTCACGCGCTGGCAGCGCGACGACGTGCTGGTGGCGCTGGTACATGGCGGCGGCACCGAGACCGGCGATCTGCTGCTGGGCGGCGAGGCCGTACAAGCGGCCCTGGCTGCGCTGGATGCACCGCCTGACCGCGTGGCTGCACGTGACCGCCAGCAGCAGTACCCGCAACGCGCGCGTGCCGCGCTGGCTGGCGAAGACGTGGGTTCTTCGCCTGGAGGCGAGCAGCCCAAGTTCACCGCCACTGTGGAAAGCGAAGGGGGGCGCCGCGCCGTGATCGTGAAGTTCGCCCAGCCCGATGGTGGCGAGGCTGCGCAGCGCTGGGCCGATCTGCTGGTGTGCGAGCACCTCGCGCTGGAAACCCTGCGCGACGCCGGCGTGGAGGGCGCCCGCAGCGAGCTGCTGCAGACGCCCACGCATACTTTCCTGGAAGTGACGCGCTTCGACCGCAGCGCCGATGTGCTGGGGCGGCGGGGCTTTGTTTCGCTGCTGTCGCTTTCGGCCGCGTTTACGGGCGAGGCGACGGCGGAGTGGCCGCGTGCGGGCGCGCAGCTGCAGGCGCTGGGCTCGTTGTCTGCCGATACCGTGCAGGCGATGGCGCGGCTGCATGCGTTTGGCCGGTTGATCGGCAACAGCGACATGCACCAGGGCAACATCGGTTTCCGCCTCGTTGATCGCGGCGCGCTGCCGCTGGCGCCGGCCTACGACATGCTGCCGATGTCGTTGGCACCGTCGCGGTTGGGTGTGTTGCGGCAGGATGTGGTGCTGGAGGCGGTTGCGCCGCGTGAGAGCGGCGAGCTGGAGCATCTGCGCTGGGCGGCACCGCTGGCGAGCGAGTTCTGGGGGCGCGTTGCGGGGGATGCGCGGGTGGGGTCGGATGGACTGCGCGCGCTGGCGGCGACGAATGCCGAGCGGGTAAGGGCGATGGCGGCGCGGTTTGGGTGATTTCGGATGACGCATCTCCCCGCGTTTCCAATGATTGAATCGCTCTTAGTGCCTCGGCGCTGCGCCCTGTGACGTACTTGGCTTTGAGGATTGTTGGAATCTGATCGCAGGATTCTCATGCACAACGCGCCGGCTCAGCCAAATTCCCAATCCCTTCAATGCGTTGGATCTTCGGGACGTGCCGGGCACTCCAAGGCGTGTCGCAATCAGCAATTGAGCCATCTACCTTCGCTTCTGCACAGTCCTTCGCAGGTGCTCAACACACCTTTGTAGGCGGAATGTCTGATGCAATAGCAGGCAGTCCAAGGTCAAGCCGTATCACTCGCCATCCCGGTGAGCACCAAGGTTTCTGGCCGGGTGGCGCGTAGCCATACAAGACTCCGCAAGGAGGAAAGCTGCGGGCGGCCCTACGACCGTGTTGAAGCGCCCGGTCGCCTCTCTCAACAGGAGGCGGAAGAGGTTCGACGAATCGTAGGAGAGCGAGATGGGACTGAAGGCGATAGCTGGTGCCGCTTCTGATGGAAGAGAGCTGGCGGACGACTGTGATTTCGCGCCGTTGATGGACTGGGATGAGGTGTTGCAGGATGAGCGCGAGGATCGGCTGGGGTTTGCACGGCGCACGACGTATGCATTGCTGACGCTCCCGGGCTCGGGACTGGTTGAGGGCTTTGGTGGCGGCAATCAGCCAGGGCTTGAAGGGGCCCGGCGGACGGTAGCCCTGTTTCAGGCGCATCTGCGGCAGATGCAGCACTTCGCGGAGATTGCCGAGATGCGGCTGGAGCAGGTGGCCAAGGCACTGGCCGTGATGCCTGAGTAGCCGGGCGGGGGCGCGCTCCACTACACTGTGGCGCTGCGCAGGGCCTATAGCTCAACGGTTAGAGCAGAGGACTCATAATCCTTTGGTTCCAGGTTCGAATCCTGGTGGGCCCACCACATTGACGTCCATCGGAGTCCAAGGACGTCTTACGAAGCCTAGTGGTGCTGGATTTGGAGTAGTTTTTGCGTCCAGCGGTGTCCAGTGGCATCCACTTGCATCCACGAAAAAAGTGAGTCAGGCTGTGTGTCAGCGGGCTAGACGCCCCTAGACGACTCACAGGCGCTCGACTCACATGCTGACCGACACCAAGTTGCGCTCGCTCAAGCCGAAGGCCAGTCCCTTCCGTGTGGCTGATGCCAACGGCTTGTGCATCGAAGTGCGTCCATCGGGAGCCAAGGTCTGGCGTTACCGCTATCGCTACCTGGGCAAGGCCAGCATCGTCACGCTTGATGAGTACCCCTCAATGTCGCTGCAGGCTGCTCGCGTCGAGCGCGACCGTCTGCGCTCATTGCTGCGCGGCGGGGCAAATCCTGCTCAGGTGGCTCGGGTGGAGAAGGCCGCACACGGCGAGCGGTCCGCCAACACCTTCAGTGCCATCGGCCTTGAGCTGCTGGCAAAGCGCACCAAGGAGGGGCTGTCTCCCGGGTCGGTCGTGCGGGAGCGCAGGCTGATCGAGAAGGATCTGGCCGGGCTGGCGGATCTGCCTATCGGGGACATTACTGCTCCGGTTCTGCTAGCTGCACTCAGGAAGCTGGAACAGAGGGGCGTAGTCGAGACTGCCCATCGCGCCCGGGCCCATGCCGGCCGAATCTTCCGCTATGCCATCGCCACCGGTCGTGCTGATAGGAATCCGGCCCAGGATCTAACAGGGGCGCTCGAGCAGCCGCAGACGAAGCACTTTGCGAGCGTGACCGACCCCGCCGTCATCGGCGATCTCTTGCGCGCGCTGTGGGGCTATCAGGGAGCACTGGTCACTCAGGCGGCCCTGAAGCTGGCCCCTATGCTGTTCGTTCGTCCGGGCGAGCTGCGCCAAGCGAAGTGGGCCGATATCAATCTGGATGCAGCGGAGTGGCGCTACGTCACCAGCAAGACCAAAACCCCGCACATCGTCCCGTTGTCCGACCAGGCCGTCGAAGTCCTGCAGGAGCTTTACCCGTATACGAAGCGGAGCGAGTTCGTCTTCCCTGGCGTGCGCAGTGCGCTCAAGCCGATGAGCGAGAACACGATGAACGCAGCGCTCCGAAATCTTGGCTTCGACTCAGACACGATGGTCGGCCACGGCTTCCGCGCAATGGCTAGAACGGTGCTGGACGAGGTTCTTGGCTACCGCCCGGACTACATCGAGCATCAGTTGGCGCATGCCGTGAAGGATCCGCTCGGGCGGGCCTATAACCGGGCAACCCACCTGCCGGAACGCCGGAAGATGATGCAGGCCTGGTCTGACTATCTCGACCAGCTGCGCGTTGCAGAACCGAACGTGCTGGCCTTCAAGGCCAAGCGCGCCTAACCACCACATAGGCCTCTAAGGAGGGCCATAGCAAGAAGCAGGGCCGCATAAACAAAGCGGCCGAGGAAGGGGCTGGAACCCCTAGCTCGGCCTACCACAACCGACTATTGGAGAGTCGATCATGGATTGCAACATTGTACCTGTTGCGCCTGAACGGGCGCGCTCGGCCGAAATCCGGCCGTCAGTCACTACGCGGGCTATTCGCCCCACCACGTTCGTCCGAGTCCACCGCTGGCTCGCCCTCAACGACGACGCAAATACCTACAAGCTCTGCACGGCGCTGTTTGTCGTCGCTCTGGCATCGGCCGCTACTTCTCCTGCGTCAATCACTGCGTGCCTGGGGGTGATCCATGTCTGCTTCTGAAGTCACCATTGAAGCTGCGTATGGCGCGATTCCGGTGCAGGACAACGCGCCCACCTACAAGATCTGCGCCGGCATCGACACGCTGCATGCACTCGGTGACGCCAGCGTCTACGTCAGCTTCGTGCGGTCCTTCTTCAGGACTTGCATGGAGAACCAGCTGACGCCCACGTTCGATGACCTTGCTGTTCTCGACCACCTTCTGGAGCAGGCCCAAGCTCTCCGCCGTGCATCGAGGGTGGACTAATGAGCGCTTCGGACAAGCAGGTGGGATGCGCCCTCGATATGCCCACTGGCCGCGGCCAGGTGCGGGATCCTCTTGAGGCGCTAATAGCTGGTGGAATTCCGATTAGGACACTGCTCGGCCATCACCTTTGCAGCATCGACTGGCTTGCTGCCCGACTCGATCAGAAGTTCCGGCTCTGCTACTACGGTGAGGATGGTGAAGTAGTGACTGAGGCGGTATCTGCGGTCTCGTTGCTCACGAGAGGCAAGGAGCTGGGCTGGCGCCCACTGGAAGATGAGCCGACCGAACTGGGCTGGCCGGAGCTCTTCGAGGACACCACGCATCATGAGCGTGGCGGCGTCCATTGGTACTCGACCGCAGTCTCGGACACGGACGGAATGCTTCCTTTGGGTCTGCCGAAGTCAGTCATTGAGGCCGACCGCAGGGCATCGGAAGCGAGGGCGAAGAAAGCGCAGGCGCGCCTAAAGCGGGAGAAGCAGGCGGAGGCCAGGAAAGCTGCTGCTGAAGCGAAGGCCGTTGCTCAGCGCAACATCGAACGCGTCACCAAGTCCCAGCAGCGAGAGGCAGCTAAAGCAGGAAAGCCAATCTCCGTTGCTACGGCGAGGCGAAGGGCGCGGGCTTGGATTCGCCAGTGGGAGAAGGACGTCGCCACTGTCATGAAGCGTTTCACGGATAGCCAGGAGGGCAACCATGGTCAGTAACAAAGGCCGTTTCAAGCGACCAATCCGGTTCAATCGGACACGTGCGAACCCAATCCAGCGCTTGCCTTTCTACCGCCAGAGCCACGCCAAGACGGGGGACTACTGGCGGATGCCGGAGGTCCAGGGTTACCTCATGGGCCGTGAGGTTGGAAGGGTCTGCGCGATAGCCTTTGTACAGGCTCTGGAGGAAGCTTCAAGCCGGATTGGCATGGCGGCAAGTGTGCAGCTGGCCGACACCGTGGCATCAGCAATTGAGGCTCACGGTGGATCTTTGACCGACGGTCAACGTGGGATCATTGAGGGGTTCTTTGGTCGCGGATCCAAGCTGATGGACGTCATTCGGTCGGGTATCGTGTCGCTAGAGAAGTCGCCAAAGTTCGAAATGCAGCAGATCGAAGCTGCGCTCAGGGACTTGTCCAGCATGACTGTGGAGGAATATGCCATCCGCAGGCTTGGCTCGATCAATGGTGCGATTCCTGATTCAAAATCGCGGCCACCGTTCTCCCTAGAATGAGATCGCTGTGGCTCCAGGGCATTGACCCTGCAACCGGGTATTGGAGGCCCGAATGAAAAAGCAAACGCAAGGCGCACAGCGCTGGGTGTTGGGCTTACGCGCAGCGGAGTGGTACAGCTTCGAGCTCATGGTGGACAGGTACTTGCCACCGCCAGCGCCCATCGGAGCCGGCACTTGGGATCACCTCCCCCCGTTCAACTGGGCTGGGTCTCTCCGTGTCCTGAATCGGCTATTCGCATTGGGAAGGGAGGATGCTGTGGCGAGTGCTTTGTCCACAAACTTCCCTCAGGGTCTCGCTTTAGAGGACCTGTGCAGAATCTTTGAGGCGGCAGACTTGGCGATTCGTCGTTTTGATCTAGTCGCCATCACGCAGTCCGAGAGGAGGCGCAAGGCAAAGATCATTGCAGACGCAGCTAGGTTGATTGCTGCGGAGCTGAGCCATCCTGCGACTCAGAATGATTTTTGGCGAGCACGCCGAAGGCTGAAGCTGATTGACGGTCGAGGGCGGGGGATGCTCGGCGCGTTGCCCGACGCGTTCGAAAGCTTCGCTCAGATTGCAGAAGAGACAGCCGAGCTGCCTAAGGATGTTGGCAACCCCAATGCTTCCAGCGCGCACAAGCTCTTCTTCCTAAGAGAGGTGACCGAACATTTGTACCGCAGGCATGGGAGGCCAATGAGGTCGCTCGTTCTTGTTCTAGCGGGTCTGTACTTCGACGTGTCAGACATGACGACCAATGACTTGGCTAAGTATGCGCAGGTGAAGAAAGAGAGAGGGAAAAGGCAGGTTTCATCCCCTCTCTATCTTTGAAGTAATAGCCTGCTTTTTCTCAATTACCTAGAGAATTGCGGTGTCCCAATCTGTCCGAAACCGGCCATTTCGGTCCGGTGCAGGGCAGAGACATGCAAGCAAGTGCAACGGGTGATCTTCCGGCAACTGGGTTCATGCGGCTCCCCGACGTACTTCGGGTCTATCCGGTTTCACGGTCTACCTGGTGGTCTGGGGTCCGTTCGGGTCGCTACCCTCAGCCGTTCAAGATTGGAAGCAGGGCGACGGCATGGCGTGCTGAGGATATTCGCGCGCTGATCCTTGGCGCCCCCTCGTCGGAGGGGCGTCAATGACTGGATTCAACTTCTCCGACCTGAGCGCCGATCAACGCCGTCTGCTGGACTTTGGAGGCTGGACCGCCGATCACCCTCACGCCGAGGCCAAGCCGGCCCGCAAGGACGCTGTAGGCCTGATTGAGCGCGGGCTCCTGCTGGCCGTCAGCGTCCGCAGGCGCGACAAATACGGTTCCTACTCCCTGACCGAGTACCGGGTGCCTGATACCGCTCGCCGGGCATGGGCACTGCACAAGGAGGTCACCCCATGACTTCCGATGCTATCCGAGCCGGCCGAGTGGCTGCCAGGGGGCGGACCTTGATGCGCCTACCCGAGGTAGTCGCGGCCTGCGGTATATCCCGCTCCCTCATCTACAAGATGGCGAAGGAAGGCCAGTTCCCCGGGCCCATCCGCGTAGCTGCCCGTCTGTCCGCCTGGGACTCGGAGGCTGTGCAGAGCTGGATCGACTCCCGCTGCGAAGAAGGGAGGGCGACCTAATGGCTACTGGAATCGTCCACGTAGAGTTCCACGGGGCCGAACTGATCGGCCGACTCCATCAGGGACAGCCCTTTGTGGCGATGCGACCCATTGTGGAGGCCATGGGCTTGGACTGGTCCAAGCAGCTGGACAAGCTGAAGTCCCACCCGGTGCTGGCCCGCCAACTGTCTACCTTAAGGGGGATGGTTGCTGGCGATGGCAAGGGCCGCCAGATGCAGGCGCTGCCCTTGTCCAGGCTTCCGTTTTGGCTGGCCACGGTCAATCCCAACAAGGTGAAGGCAGCGATCCGGGAACGAGTGATTCTGTTTCAGGAGCAGGCGGCCGACGCCCTTGCAGCTGCGTTTTTGTCGAATGGGGAAAGGCGTGATGCGGCAATGGCAAAGCGCGTCGCAGGAACCGTCATGTGCCGGATCTTGCACGACACGCTGGTGGGCCTCGGGAAGGACCCGAAGGGCTATGACTACGCGACAGAGCATCGTCTGGTGAACCACTGCATCACCGGCATGTTCCAGGGCGTGTCCGAGGACTCCCTCTCGACTGACCAACTGAAGCTGCAGCAGGAGCTGCGGATGCAGAACGCCGTATGGATCGGGCAGGGCATGGCCTACCGGGATCGCAAGCCTCTCCTCGAACAGCACGCGGCAACCTGGTGCCGCACTCAGCACATTGGCTTGGAGGCTTCCAATGGCCACTAGAGCGACTCAAAGGTTGCTGCACGGGCCGAGCGGACTCTTGGTTTCACCCGCGACAGGAGAGCTCTGGAGCGCCTGCGGTCGTGTGATGGGCCGCAAGAGCCGAGATGGATACATCCGGGTCATTGTCCGCCTGGCGGGTGGCTCCTGCGCGACTTGGTACGCCCATCGGCTTGTCTGGGAGGTCGTGAACGGGCCCGTGCCAAGGTCTATGGAGGTCGATCACCTCGATGGCAATCCGTCGAACAACCGGCTGGACAACCTCCAACTGCTGACTGGTGCGGACAATCGGCGCCTTCAGCGTGTTCGGAGCATGGCCAAGTACGGCAGCCCCTCGCCCCACTGCAAGCTCAGCGTTGCGGAGGTGGAAGCAGTTCTCCGCACTGTTGGAACGGTTCCGAGCAATGTCTGGGCGCGTCGATACGGTGTCACCCCGCCGGCCATAAGAAGCATCCGTAAGCGGAAGACCTGGCGACACGTCGAAGCAGATACGAACACCAAGGCCAATCGCTCCAAGCGCGGCTGAGGTCGCGTCTACCGCCCTTGGGGGGCACATGCACAGTACAGGCCACGACCGCGTTCAGCGGTCTGTAGAGGGCGCTGCCGGCTACGCGCCGGCACAGCCCAAGAAGAACATCGACAGGCGGCGACAGAAGCTCCAAGGGCGCTCTAAGGGGCCGCCCTTCCTCATGATCGAGCACAGAATCTCTGACTCGCCCGAGTTCGGCAGGCTGTCCGGCAATGCGGTGAAGCTGCTGCTGGAGCTGGCTCGGCAATACCGCCCAGGAAAGAACGGTGATCTGAGCATCCCTTGGTCGATGCTGTCCACGCGTGGATGGAAGAGCAAGGCGACGGTCCACAGCTCGAAGCTGGAGCTACTGGCCGCAGGCTGGATCATCGAGACGCGAAAGGGCGGCAAGAACATGTGCAGCCTGTACGCCCTGACGTACTACGCGGTTGATGAATCAGAGAAGCACCTAGAGCCGGCGACCGTCACTCCACCGAACCTCTGGAGGGCACGCAATGGCTAGTCGCTATGTGGGCCAATGTGGTCGCTATGCAGGCCAATTCCCCAACGAGTTGGCCCGCATACAGACCTACGAGGTCGCAATGCAGGCCAGTCAGGCGGTTATCCACAGTGCCCCGAGGTCGCTATGTGTACACCCTTCTAGATATATACCAAGCGGAGCGCGCTTCTACTGCTTCAAAGCACTGTCTTTAGGGCTTAGAGCCTGGGCGGCCGTTTCGCGGGCAATTCGGTGCATTGAACTGACCGGTTCGCGTGAGGGACTGGTTCGCCAGGCGGACGGCCAGCGGCATAGGGAGGGCGCCTATGGCAGCCCGAGACCATGAGCGCTACGTGGAGCTGGTGCTGCTGTCGGACGACTCTGTCGACTTGGTAGTGAGGGCCATCGCTGGCGCATTTGGTTTCGGGGTGCCCACACGGCCCGCAGTCCGGCACGCGTCAAGGCGGAGATCCAGCGAGGAGTCCTGTCCGGATGAAGGCGCGTACCTGCCCATCCATCGGGTGCACTCGATTGAGCAGGCCGCATCCAAGTACCTACCGGCGCAGGCGGCGGCTCGTAAACAAGCGCTAGAGACATTCAGCCCGAAGGATCGCCAAGCGGTGCTGGACTTTGACCATATGGCGGTGATGCGCTCCCCGGCCGCGGCTGATCGCACTCGCCAGCTAAGGGGCTGGAAAGCACAAGGCTCGCTGACAGCTGCGCCTGCCAAGGGGCCGAGTAGGCTGGTGCTGCACGCATTGGCGGACGCGCAGCTGGACGGTCCTCTAGGTGCCTGGCTGATGCTGTATGCGATTGGAGACCAAAGGGAGTGGTCAGTGGTCTGTCGACACATGACCGCCTGCGGGCACCCCGATTGGGCTTCACTCGAAGCAGCTAGGAGACTGCTAGCCGGATGCCACCAGCAGTCCTATCGGGAGTCGGCCAAAGGCCACGCCCGCCAAGAGGCGCGATTTCGTCGCGAGGTGCAATCGGCTGAGAGGCGCCTGCTTGAATGGCTGGCTCGCGCCAGCCGGAGAGTTGCCGCCGCGATGGGCTCTGCCTGCGAGCAGTAGACCTACGTGGACGGCAGTGGACGCGGGAGTCAAAAGCACCCGGATTCCGACCTACCTAGTAGGGCCCCACGTCCCCCCAAGGGCGGGTCCGGGCGGCAGCCCCCAGAGAGCTGCCGCCTTCTTTTTTTTGCGACTCAAAGCTCGCAACCGAATTCGGCACGCATGCAGGCTGCCACTTAGGCAACGGAGATCTGATGCCACCAATCATTGTCGACAATGCGATCTCCGATGCGCCGGGCGTCCGGGCGGCGGCAATGCGCGCGCAGTACGTGGACTGGCCCGGCCATGACGGTGAGGTCTACAAGCGGGTGTCGCTGACGCCGGTTCCTGGGCTGCAGGAAGCCATCGAGGCGCAGCTTGGCCCGGTGGAGATGCTGGGCATGGGCTACCGGCTCAACTTCGATGGTGAGCTGCCCAACGCTGCGATCCACTCTGATATGGGCTGGGGGACGCACGCCGCCGTGCTGTACTTGAGCGAAGGCGAGGGCGGCACTGCGTTCTGGCAGCACAAGGCCACTGGCGCCACGCGCATCGATCCGGGCGACGTGGCTCTGTTCGCGGCCATCGAGGGTGATTGGGACGCTGCTGATCGCTGGGAGCAGACCGGCCTGGCGGAAATGAAGATGGGCCGCATGGTGATCTACGAATCGGCCATGTTCCACAGCCGCTGGCCTTTTGCCGCTTTCGGCACTGACTACGAATCTGGCCGCCTGGTTGCGGTGGCCTTCTTTACTCCGAGGGGCTGATGACCACGATCCGCAAAGCAACTCTGGCCGATGTGCCGGAGATCGTCCGCATGTCCGCAGCTTTCTACCCGACAACGCACTACGCGCAGTGGTGCGAGATGGACGAGGACAGCGTGGCCGGCCTTGCCACTGGCCTGATCGAGAACGACGTGTTCTTCGTGGCCGAGAGTGACGGCGCACTGGTTGGCATGGTCGGCGTGATGCTGGTCCCGTTCCTGTTCAACCGCGACCACCTGTTCGCCACTGAGATCGTGTGGTGGGTCGCCCCGGAGTCGCGCGGTACGTCGGTGGCCGCCCGCCTGCTGGACGTGATCGAAGCCCCGTGCCGCGAGCGTGGCGCAGCTCGCATCCAGATGGTGCATATGCCCAACAGCCCGCCACAAGCCGCCGCTCTGTATGAGCGGATGGGCTATGCGCGCTCCGAAATCTCCTACACGAAGGATCTCTGACAATGGCCGCTATCACCGCAGCAGCAGTGGTCGGCGCCGGCATGGCCTATTCGGCCAATCGCCAAGGCGCCGCACAGAAGAAGGCGGGCCGCGCCCAAGCAAGCGCAGCCCAGCAGACGCTGGACACCCAGCAGGGCATTTACGACCAGTCGCGCCAGGAGGCCATGCCGTACCTAGAGGCGGGTAACAACGCCCTGACCGGCCTGAACGCCTTGGCGGCTGGCGACTACTCAGCCTTTGAGAACTCGCCGGACTACCTGTATGCCCAGCAGTCGGGGCTTGCAGGTCTGGACCGTAGCGCGGCGGCGCGCGGCGGCCTGTACTCCGGCGGCGCTGACGCTGATCGCATCGCCCTGTCCTCGGGGCTGGCCACGCAGAATTTGGGCAACTACCGGAACTCGCTGATGGGCCTGGCCAGCATGGGTCAGAACCAGAGCCAGTACCTGGGCCAGCTCGGACAGAACTACGGCAACCAGTTCGCCAATGCCATGGGCATCAAGGGCAACGCACTGGCCCAGATCGCGTCTGCAGGGCCGATGACGCAGGCGGGGTATGGCAATGCCTTGGCAGCGGCAGCCAGCACCTATGCAGGGGCGGCCGGTGGTGGCGGTAACGGACTGTCCGGCTGGCAGCCATCGTCTGCTTGGGGTCAGTCAGTCACCGCGTCGCCAGGATCCAATCTGGGTTTTGGCAACAACATGCAGAATTTCCTGGCCTTGGGTAATGGCCGCAAATCCAGCTTCGGCGGCTGAGGGAGCTAGCAATGGCAGACTACCAACAGAATCTCCTGGCATCTCTCCAGGGCGGCTTGAACTTCGGGCAGCAGATAAAGAAGCAACGCGACACCAACCAACTGAACCAGCTTGCTTCCCTCTCCTACAGTGCGCCGATGGAGCAGCGGAACTCGCTTTTGGGACAGATGGCGGCAATCGATCTAGAGGCTGCCCAGCAGCAGCAGAAGGCGTTCGTAAGTGACGATGATCGCCGTACCACCACGATGGTAAACATGGCCAAGCTGCTTACGACCATGCCGCCAGAGGCCCGAGAGAGCCTGTACAACAACCGGATGCTCCCCGAGCTGCAGAAGATGGGGGTGTCTGGCGCCCCTCGGTGGTCCCCTGAAACCGAGGCGGTCATTATGAAAAGCGCCAATGACCTCTACATGGCTGGCACCGGCGGGCAGATGCCGACGGATGTTCGGTCCTTCCAGATGATGACTGCAGGTCTTTCGCCGGAGGATCGCGAGAAGGCCCGCCGGATCAACCTCGGCTTGGCAGGCCGCGAGTCCTCAGCGGCAATCACCTATCAGAAGGTGAGGGGGCCTGATGGGCTGGAGCGGCTGGTCGCCGTTGACCCGCGCCAGATCGGGGCGCAGGTTGTTGGCGATGGATCAGGGTATGGCTCATTCGCCAGCCAGCAACAGCCCACGATTTTCCGTGGGGCGGGCGGCGAGGTGGTCGATGTTTCCCAGGTGACCGAGCCGGGGCTTCGCGAGGCAATTATGCAAAACCCCACCGCGTGGGGTCTGGTTCCCGATGGCGGGTCGGTACAGATGCCCGACCGGATGGTAAATGCCCCGGGTGGCCCCACCATGAACCCGTTCGTTGGCCGAAGCCCAGAGGATCAAGCGGCTCTCACGGAGGCAGCAAAGGCCGGAGTCGAAAACGCGAACTTCCCCAACAGGCTTTCCCAAGAGCGTCAGTTGCAGGACGTCAAGACTCAGGGGGCGATCACCCAAGCGGCCGGCACAGCGGCAGCGGAGGCTCAGGCGAAGGATGCCTCGCAGCGCCCCAAGCGCATCCAGCAATACAGGCAGGCTCTTTCCTCGGCCGGGAATGTCGAGACGTCTTTGGACAAGGCTCTTGGCCTTCTGAGCCCGTACTCGACTGGCTTCGTAGGCGCGCGCTCTCGTGGAGTTGAAGGGAGCCCGTCCTACAACCTGGCTGCGGAGCTGGAAACGATCAAGGCCAACCTCGGCTTCGACAGGCTGCAGCAAATGCGCGATTCGTCGCCCACCGGCGGCGCGCTTGGCGCTATTGCCGTGCAGGAACTGGTGGCATTGCAGTCCACGATTGCCAATCTCGATCCAAATCAGTCCGAAGACCAGATCCGAACGAACCTTGATCGGGTAAAAACGCACTACAAGAACTGGCGTTCTGCGGTTCAGCAGTCCCTTGCTGATGAGGAGCGCGCCCAATCAGAGCGGCCAGCCGCATCGCCAGCGGCGAGAGCTCCGGCAGCTGCCTCATCCGCCTCCAGTTACAGCAACCTTTGGAACTGACTAATGGCCAAGAAATGGGTTGAGGTAGCGGCTTCGCCTGCCTATCAGGCGCTAGCACCGGAGCAGCAGGAAGAGGCTCGGAACCAGTACTGGAACGAGGTGGTCGCGCCAAACGTTCCGCAGGCAGAGCATGCCTATGTTCGGCAGGCCTTCGATTCCGACACCAGTCGCACGGTGAACTGGCCAGGGCAGGCGCCGCTTGAAGCCGAGATCGTGGGAGGCACACGCCAGAGCGCGACGCAGCAGGCTGCGCCGGCCCAGCAGCAGCCGCAGACCGCCCCGGATGGCTGGGAGTATGGCCCTCTGCGCGACACCATGTTCGGCGCACGATCCGTCCTGCAGGGCCTGGGAGGCCTTATCGGCGCAGTCGGCGGCGACGCTGGCAACTATGCGCTGGTGAATCCGATCCTGCGCGCCGTCGGGGCGCAGCAGGTTCGTCCGTACCGGGAGGAATTTGGCGCCCTGGCCGATCAGCTTGGCCTGCCCAAGGCGCAGACCTCCGGCGACCGCGTGCTGGGTGACATTGGCGAGGCGCTGACCGGAACCGGCCTGACGCTGGGCGCTGGTGCTGGCCTGAATGCGCTAGCGAACATGGGTAGGGGTGCCGCAATCCGCACCCCGGGCTATGTGGCTCCGGTAGAGAACAGGCTGGCGAACTTCCTGACGGCGCAGCCCGGCTTGCAGACCGTCTCTGCCGCCACGGGCTCCGGCGCATCGTCCATCAGCCGAGAGTCTGGCGGATCGCAAGGCAACCAGCTGCTGGCTGGTCTTGCGGGTGGCCTGGGGCCGGGTCTCGTCACGGCGGGTGGCGCAGCGGGCTTACGCGGGGTGGTGCGCGGCGGATCTGGCGAGAACATGAAGAACCGTTTGGCCGACTTCAACGCACTGGGAGCGCAACCGTCCGTAGGTCAGGCATCGGGCAACCCTATGGTGCAGGGGTTGGAGAATCTTCTGGCTCAGGGTCCCACCAGTTCGGGGGTCATGGCTCGGGCTGCGGAGCGTCAATCGGGCGAGATATCCAGCGGCTTGGGGAAGATGGCCAACGACTTCTCGCGTAGCGCTAGCGGCGAGCGTGCAGGCCGGGCAATCAAGCGTGGGATCTACGACGAGGGCGGTTTCAGCAGCCAGTTTAAGGCGACGCAGGATCAGCTCTACGACAAGGTTGACGAGTTGATTCCCCCCGCCCAAGGCGTGGCAATGGGCAACACCCGCGCCACCTTGGACTCCCTCAGTAATCCGATCAAGTCTCCTGGAGCACCGAATACTGCTCGACTGTTCCAGAACGGGCGCATTACCGGAATTGGGAATGCTGTTGAGGCGGACTTGGCGATTCCCACCCCCCAGCAGTTGTCGCTTGATGAGGCGGTTGCCAAGGTCAATCAGCTCTATGCATCGCGTGACTCTGCCTCTCAGGATGCTGGGCGGTTCGCTGCCTTTGCCAACGACCAGGCCAATGCTGCGCAGCGGTACTTCCCCGTGGCTGGGCAGCCCCGATTCCCCGGCCGGTATACACCGGCCCAGGCAAACGTTGCTCCGGGCCAGCAGGCCGCAGCTGAGGCCACCGAGATCGCGCGAGACCGTGTTTCACAGGCCGCAGAGATCGAAGCGACCATTGGCGACCTGACTGCTGCTGCGGAACGCGCCGGCGGCCGACTGCCATATGAGGCCGTCAAGAAGCTTCGCTCCTTGGTGGGAGAAGAGCTACAGGATGCCGGGCTAGCGTCCGATTTCCCCAGGTCCAAGTTCAAAGCCCTATACGCGGCTCTATCGGAAGATCTGGGTGTCGCCGCTCAGGAAGCTGGCCCGGAAGCCGTTGCGGCCTACAGTCGGGCCAACGCCTACACCCGCGCTGGTATGCGTCGCATTGAAGACATTGAAAGCGTGATTGACCGTGCCGGCGGCGCTGAAAAGGTGTTTTCGTCGCTTATGGCCACTGGCAAGGAGGGTGGCTCCACACTGCGGTCCGTTCTTCAGTCACTGCCCGTCGAGAGTCAGCGGGCCGTTACCGCCGCCGCCATCAAGCGCCTCGGGAGAGCAAGTCCAGGTGCGCAAGACGCAACCGGTGAGGTGTTCAGTGCCCGGACCTTCCTCACCAACTGGAACAACGTCAGCACCGAGGCCCGCCGCGCGCTGTTCGACCGCTACGGAAAGGGTTTCAGCGAGCAAGTGGATCGCATCGCAAAGGTGGCCGACATGATCGACAAGGGCGCCGGAGTCTTTAAGAACCCGCCTGGCACCGCCAAGAGTCTGGCTGGCCTGACGTATGGCGCGTCGCTGGTGGGAAGCATGTTCACAGGCGGAACGGCGCTGCTCCTCGGAGCGGGCGTCAGCGCAAATGCAGCTGCCCGGTGGCTCACCAATCCGCGAGCAGTGAAGTTCTTGGCCAACGCCACCACGCTTCCTAAGTCTCAGATCCCTTCGTTCATCAACTATGTCGCGCAAGAAGGGCAGAAGACGGGTGACCAGGATTTGCAGGATCTAGCCAAAGTACTTGGCAACGCGGAACAGGAAGTAGCCAACTCCTCCGACAATCGCAACGACACGGACAACCGGCGTTAGGACGACTTTGAGGCTCTCCCAGCCTGAGAACTCTACTTCCGCCTCACGATCCTTTTGAGCCCAATCCTTCGGCTGGCCGCCGACGTTGGACAGGTCGAACTTTTCCTTGCTCATCTGATCACTCCATGGGTGCGTGATTTTCCAGTCATCGATGCTTCTCAGCGCATGATGACTCGTCAGTCTGCAGGCAGCAGATATAAGACCAGTCCTCCGCGCTGTCTCTTCTTCTAGCCTGCGCGGCATCCCAGGCAATTGCTCCGCACTGTTGGAGCCCAACAGCCGTGCCAAGGAACAGCTCATTCGGCTCCGCAGGTGGCTCCTTGCCTTCGTAGTAGTAGACGTTGAAGGTCTGAGTTTCAAGCTGCTTGCAGGTGAATCGAGAGTATTCCTTGCAGGAGTCTCGCTCGCAGCCCGTGAGGGCGAATAGCAGAGCTAGGGACGCCGCCGTCAGAGCGGGAGTAGTGAGTCTCCGCAGGCATCTGGTGTCCATAGCCCCTCCTTGAGTCGACAAATCGTAACACCAGCAGGGCGCCCCCCTGCACAGAGGAATTGAACCCCATGAGGAAAGAGAACCGGCCCGCCGACGGTGCCAGCCAGCGCTCGGCTAAGCTCGATGTGCCTCTCGATAAGGGGCAGACCCTGGAGGAGAAGTCGGCCGGGCTGATTGCTGAGGGCATTGCCAGCAACGCCTTCGTCAGCCTGCTGTTTGCGCAGCACTCCGGGGTGGCCGGCGGGAACGAGCTGAACGAGCTGGTGAAGTCGACCCGGGCGGTAGTAGGGCGTGCCGCCAAGGGCGAGACCGACCAGGCCGATGGGCTGCTGACCAGCCAAGCCATTGCCCTGAATGCGGTCTTCTTGGAGATGAGCCGTCGAGCGGCCCTCAACATGGGGGAGCATATGGGCGCCATGGAGACCTACATGCGGCTGGCCCTGAAGGCGCAGTCCCAATGCCGGACCACCCTAGAGACCCTGGCCGAGATCAAGAACCCGAGAGCCGTGGCGTTCGTGAAGCAGGCCAACATTGCCGGCGGCCACCAGCAGGTGAACAACCACCCCCCAGGCAGCCCCGTGTCGGTCCCGGATGAGGCCGGGCGCGCGGAAAGCAAAAGACGGCCGAACGAACTATTGGAGGAGATCTCAGATGCGCAATGGCTGGACCCCAGAGCGGCGCCGGCGACAGGCGCAGGCAATCCAGAACTGGCGACCGTGGGAGCAGGCGACCGGCCCGCGCAGCGTCGAAGGAAAGGCCAAGGCGGCTAGGAACGCCTGGAAGGGCGGGGAGCGAATGACGCTCCGTCAGCTGGCTGCTGTCCTTCGGGAAGTCAGGTGCTGACACAGGAGTCCTCACGCGACTCAATTTTGAGTTTTGCTTTGAAATCAATGGGTTATTTTGACAAGGTCGGCCCATCGGCTAGGGCGCGGGAGTTTCTGGACGCCTCTACGCGCAAGCCTCTGGCGGGCGAAGCAGTTTTGTCAGGCCCTAAAGTAGGTGGGTAGACGGGCTCCTACGATACGGCCCCCATCGCGCCCATCGCCCCAGCGATTGCCTCCCATTTCGCGACATGTACGCGCGCACGCGCGCGAGGCCGGCCGGGTCTTCGGAATTTAGTTACACCTCTACGCGCGCGCGATGCGTGCCAAACAGCTTAGGTCGGCCTAACTTCCGGTCTTTGGAGTCCCTAGAAGGAGCGGTTCCATGTTGCTTTGTGATGCCCCCCAAGTCCTTTCGGCAGAGGGGGAGGTGGACTACGTAGACCTGATCACCCGAGCCGGCCTGGCCAAGGACCTGATCGGGAAGATCAACTGGCACTACCTCCTGCATGAGGACGGGTGCCCTGGTGAGGTCGGTGAGGCGTGTGCCTGTGGCCTGGTCGTGGCCTTCGTAGGGCGGTCCGCCATGGTCATGGTGGATAGCCACTATGCCTATCGTGCAGACCCCATCAACTGAGTTCTGTCAGGTCATAAAGCCGATCGTGCTCGTCCCCGACGTTCGCCGCCTGATGTGCCCAATCCGGCTGCCTGTTCAGGGACGGCCGAGTTTGGCGACCGCTTTCGTTGAACTGTAAGTTGCCGTACTGTAAAGGGGAGGCGAAGTCGGCTAGTTGGAGCAGACCTGCATAGTTGACCTCAGCTCGGAACGGATACCGCGCCTACACTGGAGAGCTTAGGGCCTATGCCAATTCCCCCCTTTGGAATTAATGGGGTACTTCCGCCCTATGTTGGTGCGAACGGTCCGGGCGGTCAGCCAGAAGACATGTCGCCGTATGTCGTGTCTGCGCTTGAGGTGGTGACTACCTTAGGAAATAGTGAGCGCCGAAGAGAAATACTGCGTGGCTGGTTGGAGCACAGAGCCGCGCTACGAGCGCTAGGGTTCGTTCAAGGCTTCCAATGGTTGGATGGCAGCTTTTTGGAGCAGAAGGAGCCCAATGACCTCGACCTTCTGAGCTTCTTGTTCCGGCCGCAGAATGCTTTGGCCGCCCCCCAACTGCGGCACCTAATGTATGCAAATGCGGCGATTTTTGACCGCGTAGCCGTCAAGGCCGCTTACAAGCTTGATGCTTTTTTTACCGACATGAATGCCAGTCCGATAGGGTTGGTGAATTTCACCCGGTATTACCTTGGCCTGTTTTCTCATAGGCGTGGTGACGATGTATGGAAGGGCATGCTCCAAGTAGACCTGGCAGATGTTGCTGATGACATTGCGGCGCAAGCGGTTCTCGGCCCGGCGCCGTTGGTAGCGAGTCAAGGGGTAGCCCCGTGAGCAGAGTTAGGAAATTGGATCGTGACTTTACGCAGGCTGATATCGCTGCAGTCACCTCTTTGCTTGATCAGCTGACTGATGAAGACGTGATGGCGAGGTTCAGTCTTGAGTCGCGTTTGGGCGAGTTGCAAGCCGCTTTGGCTAGGATGGAGGAGGAGCCTGATCTGCCGGGCGCCTCTGCTGCGCTCTTCTTTGGTGGGCGCCCAGTAGTGGGTACTCGTGGGATAGAAACAGAATTCGGTGGATCTGCCGTTGCAAAGTTTCAAGATATCATCGCCAAAGTAATGGCCCACGAGGCAGGGAGGCTAGGGCAGCGTGGTGTGGTGCCCAATAAGGGGGCCTCATCGCTTCACATTACAAATGTGGTTCGAGGTTCATTTGGGTTCCTGCTAGAGGAGATTCACGATCAGACAGAGATGCTTGATGCACCATTGAAGCATGCTGTCGAAGAGACATCGAGGATGCTTAGTGCCTTTGGAGAGCCCGATGAAGAAAAATATAGGACTGCGGTAGAAGATATCGATCAGCGAGTCCTAAGTACTGCTAGGGAGTTCTTTGATTTGATGAAAAGCAACGGCGCTACGCTGAGGGTCGTTGCTGGTGATCGAGATAACTCGTTCGGCCCAGACGCAGTCTCTCGTGCAGCGGAGCGTGCTCAGTCTACTTCAGTGGAAGAAGGCGACGAGTCCATTCATGGGCAACTGTCTGGAACTTTGCCTGACGCTCATCAATTTGAGTTCCGCCGCCAGGCAGACGGCGTAGCAATTCGTGGAAAGATTGCAAAGTCGTATACGGCTGAAGAGTTGTTGAGATTCAATCGAGAGTTTGTAAATCGCGATGCGATTGCGAAGGTGAGAGTCGTTAGGGTGCGGCGGAATGGGGAGGTTGTCCGCGAGAAGTACACGCTTTTGGAGCTGGAAATGATGGGTATCGAGTAGTTCTGCCCTTATCGAAGGATATCTGTAGCGCTGGATTCATTAGGCGGGAAGTTGAGGGAAAGCGTCGCTCTACGGTTGATTTTCTGCGGTCACCGTCGCCTTGCGTGCTCTATGCTTCCAGAAAGTGCGGACTATCGCCTCACTATTTCCAAAAATGTAGCTCTGAGCCCGTTGGGCTTGAATCATGTTTAAGTGGTTGACCGTGTCGGGTGATACCGCGTTAACTCCTGCCGCGAACTGATCTGTGTCGCAGATCGCGTACGCTACCGTTGCGCAGATGGGGTAGACGAAATCTGCCTTCTCTGGCGGTGCCGTACCGATTTTGGGTAGCACGTTCTGTATCGGCTGGTCAGACGTGATGAAGGGGTGCTCTGGATCGGTCACGAGCACGCAATGTCGTTCAAGGGTTCGGTGTGCAAAGAAGTGCCACCCGAGGTTGACGCCATACATGTAGGAAACGAACCACCACGCACTCGAAAAATCGTCTGCGAGGTCCTTCGTGAACGTATCCCGCAGAGTGTCTAGGCAAGAATCACGGAATAGCTTCGTTCTCGTGATCTGATGGCCGAGAAAGCTCATGAGGTGGATCAGTGATTCCTGAGAGTTCAACACAGAAAAGTCATGCGCTGCTAGCGCATCGATTACTGGTCTAGCTCTCAGTTCGTGGCCTGAGTGGAGATTCTCAATGAAATTACTTCGATGAATTTCCAGGGTCTTGGCAGCATCTCGTCCCCATTGGCCTTGGTCGACTAGTGCTCCCTCCATTGCTTGGATATCTCGCCAAGCCTCGAGGTGTCGGCGATGTATTTCCCGGACGTGGTCCCCGTGGACACTAAATACTCGCTCAAGTAGATTCAGTTGGCGTTCTGAAATCGGGTTTGCGCGATAGAAGTGCTGCTCGCGTGCGACCCCCTGCACTGAATCGCAAATGATCTTTCCCCTGGGTGAAGGGAACCAGACCCGCTTTCCATCGCAGGACCATCGCCGTAGATAGTGCGCCCACACGTAGTGGTGATTTTTTTTTGTCGGTAGCTGCATCTGTGGCGTGCAAGATGAGATCGGCTGAGTGTAGCGCTGGCGCCAGACTTCGGCAGCGCCTGAAGAGAGCTGATGTCCCAAATAGGATTCTTTCTAACTATGTGACAGGATCGAAGGGCATGATCCCAGCCGCCTCGTTGATTTGCGCCCCAATCGTCCTGAGGCCACGTTGCAGTGCCGCATTGAAGTCAACGTGGCCAGTCGAGGCATGATGATCCGAGATCTCGGGCAGCATCTGTGCCCACAGTAGGGCCATTGTTTCCGCTGCTGGGTGTGCCGCGATTGCCGCCCGGAGGCCGTACTCAAGAGCCTTGATGTATCCCAGTTGGGCGGCAAGTTCTGCTTCAACGCCGGCATGGGCGCCGGCAACGCTGGGGGTGTCCATGTGAGCTCCCATCGACAGTGAGTGGAATAACGGCAATAGTGGGTTGGCCCCATATGGACCCGAGCTTTGAGCATCCTCAATGTTCTGCTGCGCGCTGACCAGCTCCTTGTTGCCGTCGACACTTTGGCCGAGGACGCACTCACCGGAGCGCCCTCAGCGGGGGCCAAACTACTACTGATCCCCCAGCACAATCTGGTGCTGGCGACTCGGGGAAGCGCGCAGTTCTTCCTACGCATCTACGAACTGGCCCTGCAGGCCAGCTTCCGCGCGGATTTCACCATGGAGCAGCTCGGCAGGGAGCTTGGACTTGTGGTTGACCAGGTGTGGCCAGCGTACGAGAAAGCCGCGCTGAACGCCGGAATGGCTCCGTCGGTTATAGGAACCGAACTCGTCCTGGGCGGGTGGTCACCTCAGGCGGGGCGCATGGTGGCCACCGCATATGCCAAAAGCGTCAGCGGGGAGCCCGCGCGAGTGCAGCAGCTGGCTGGTGGCTTGGCGTCGCCTGGCGATCCACTGAAGGGGAGAAGCGACAGCTTTGATCCAGAGGATGTTCTGGTGGCCGGTCGGCTGCAGGCCGCCTGGCTCAATGGCCGTGTAGGAAGGACGGTGGCAGGCGGTCGTCTGCTGGCGGCTGTCCTACGGCAGGGGCAGGCGACTGTCCAAGATATTGGACCCCTCTAGGGGCTCATAGCGGGGCAGCGCGCTACATGTCGGCCGATGCCTCGACAGCCAGGCGTCAGACGAATCGTAGTCACCTGGGCGAAGTCGCCCCGGCATCCGCGCTCAGGGTGAGGTATGAGATTTGCTGATAACCTCGTGTCGAATCCTGTATAGGCAGCAATCCGTGATTGATGACCCGCTTCCGCAGAGTTGGAAAGATCTTCAGGATGGTGTGGCACGTATATTCACAAATCTGGGCCTCATTGCTGATACCGAGGTTACAGTGGAAACTTCGCGGGGCTCCGTAACTCTGGATGTCTTGGCATTGGATTCCGCTAGTCTTGATAACATTAAATACGTTGTTGAGTGCAAGAATTGGGGTTCTGCAATTCCTCAGTCGGTAGTGCATTCGTTTACAACGGTGATGCATGAGACGGGGGCCAATATTGGATTTATTGTTTCAAAGGTAGGGCTGCAGTCAGGCGCGGAGCAGTACACGGCGAATACCAATATTTCAGGCCTTACCTACTTGGAATTTCAGCAGCGATATTTCAATTCTTGGTGGTATAGATATTTCTGCCCGTTGGTGGGGGACGCGGCTGATAAGCCGCTGCAGTTCATCGAGCCGATCAATTCTGCAAGGGATAGGGCATGCAGCGATCTGTCAGCAGAAAAGAAGGCTGAATTTGATGCTTTGAGAGAGCAAAATGGCATCTTGGTAATGATGCTATCAATGTTGAATATTGGATCTATTGCCCCCCCATCTGGCGACAGCCGATTTTCAACATCCGCCTCCTAGTATCGAAGAATTTAAACTCTCGGTGGCATCTGTCGCGCCTCACGTCACCCTTAGCGCCGCAAGCTATAGAGGCATCATGCACGAGCTGATTGACTATCTGGGGGACTTGTCCGTTCAGTTTGACGCTATTTTGGGGTTCGAATTGTTCCCCGGCGACCTCTCCTTGACGGGGGTCACTCTCAGGGGCCCGCCTGGTAACAGGCCTCGGAGATAGGGTTCCGGCGTTCTAGAGCCTCCCGTCGCGTGAGCGCGCGGGGTGTCAAGGCTGGCAGTGGCTCTCGATTTCGGGATAGCATCCCGTCCCCCTCTGGCGGTGCCGGGGCAATTGGATACACTACCCCGCATGACGAGCATCACCATCCCCGGTGGCCTGCTGGTTGCCATCGAGGGAATCGATGGGGCCGGCAAGTCGACCTTGGCCAAAGGCCTGACCGAGCGGCTGCGCGCCCATGGCGTGGCCGTTTCGACCAGTAAAGAGCCAACCAATGGCCCCTGGGGCGCCAAACTTCGTCAATCCGCCGAATCCGGTCGTCTGAGCCCGGAGCAGGAGGTCGAATACCTGCTAGCGGATCGTCGCGATCACGTCGAGCAGTTCATTGAGCCAGCGCTGCAGCGCGGTGAAGTGGTGATCTTGGACCGTTACTTCCCGTCCATGGTGGCCTACCAGGGCGCCGCTGGGCTGCCCATTGAAGACCTGTCGACTGCGAACGACTTCGCGCCGCGGCCGCACCTGATGCTGCTACTCGACGTAGAACCGGCCACAGGGCTGGAGCGGATCCGTGCACGCGGTGACCGCCCCAACCACTTCGAGAATGAGGAGAATCTGGCCATGTGCCGGCAGATATTCCTAGGCATGGCGGAGCGATCTAAGGTGGTGGTGGACGCATCTAAGCCAGAAGCAGACGTCCTCGAGGACTGCTACGCACGGCTGGTGGTCCTGTTCGCTCAGAACGTCGGTAACCTGTCGCTGGAGAACATCCAGAAGGTCGGCGCGCTGATGGAAGGGCACTTGGCTTAAGCCAGTCAGCTCGCAATCGCAGTCTCTGCGACTCCCGGCCGTATTCTTACGGCCATGCTCCCCTCGATTGGCTACCAAGGCTTTCGCACCGCCCCCATCCCGTCGGGTTGGGTGCAGATGGGTGACCGCTGGGCACTGTGGTGGAACGGGCGCGAGGTGGCCAGCGTCACCTCGGCCCGCGAGGGTGGTTACCGCCTCCATCTGGACGCCCTGAAGATGTGGCAGACCAAGAACGCCCCAGTCGCCAGCATTCTCCAGGGCAAGCGCTTCGCCGAGCGTTGGTGCGCCGCCAGGCTGTACCCGGGCCTGCCGCTGCGAGAGGCGGTCGTCCGCCTGACCGACAGCACACCCATCAAGCCGGCGCCACCGCTGCCTGGCTTGCCGCCTACTCCTGAGCAACAGCAACAGGCCGAACGCCTAGGCGCGGCGGCGGCTGCAGCATCGGCCCGCGTGATGGCCGCATTGGAGCCGATCCAGCCGCCGACGGAGATCAAGCCCAGGGCAAAGGGGCCATGGAAGGGGAGAATCCGACCCAGCAATGCCGATTTCTCAAGGGTGTGACCATTCCCTTGGTCGTCGCGGGGGCTACTCTATTCGTCGCGAAGGCTGGGGTGCTGCAGGGTCACGATGAGATTGATGACGCCCGAGCGGTGGCTAGACCGCTACTTCGAAGAGGGCAGCCGCCCGTCCATGCAGGTTCTGCAGCGACTGCTGCGCGAAGGTAAGCTGCCCGGCCGCAAGGTCGGCGGTGCCTGGTTCATCGACGAACACGAATGGCTGGCGAATGGCGACGATCTTGTCCTGAGGGTCTTGAGTAGTTCTTAAGGCTGGAGGCAGTCCCGCCGCCTGGCTTCGGCATCGCCTTGGGTTCGGAGCTATAGCCATGAATTGGCTCCGCATCCAATGAGGGGTAGCATCCGCTCAGGCAGCCACGCCGGCTGCAGGACGCCCTCTTGGGGATGACCCCAGAGGCAGGGGAGTGGGGGCAGTGAAAGGATTTCTGATGCTCTTTCTGGGGCTGGCATTGGCGTGGGCAAGCGTGGCTGATGCGCGCGGCGTTCGGGTCAGCGGTTACGTCAAGAAGGACGGGACCTATGTCGCCCCGCACTACAGAAGCGCTCCGAATCGGTCGACGCAGGACAACTACTCAACGCGGGGGAACTACAACCCCTATACGGGCCAAGCTGGCAAGAAGGATCCGTACGCGCTACCTCCGCCGAGGGGAGGATACGGATCCGGATACGTGCCCAGTGCCCAGGCGTCGACCTATTCCCAACCGGTCTATAGGAGCCCTTCGGCTCCGACGGAACCGACTACATATCGCTTGGCAGACTCCAGCGGCGGCTGGCCCAGGTTCAACGCGCCGGCCATCGCAAGCCCGGAGAGTGTGGACGATGCGGAACGCTACGGTAGTGGCCGCTCTAACTATCTGGCGTCGGCGGTCGGAAGTCTCTGCAACGAGTTCTTGCTAGCCGCTGATGAGATGGCCAGGTCGGCAGAGACCTTGGCCAAGTGTGCTTCGCGGATGGATCCCAGGCAGACCTGCGCAGTCGAGGCTGATGACGCTATGCAGTCGTCCATTCGATACCAAGTCAGCGCAAGCAAGGCACAGAGTTACTGTCGCGGGCCGTAGCAGATCGATTGGAGGAAGCGCCATGTCTAGTGAAGATTGCACCGTACCGTGGGAACTGAGGGCAATCGGTGCACATGACGTCGGGATCCTTTTAGGCTTGGCGCCACGCACGGTCCTAGAGACCGTCGCCTGCAGGCCGGATTTCCCTTTGCGTGTATCAATGCGGCCAGCGACTTGGGTTGCAGGAGAGGTTCTCAAATGGAGGGACGAGAACAGGGGCATTCCGAAGGGCCGGAAAGGCAAGCGGAGCAGTGCATCGGCCGCCGCCGCTAAGCCTGCCGCGCGTCGGTCCGCCGGCGACCCTTAGTTCTCCGGTTCGTCGGTGCCAAGAGGGCCGCAAGCCTTTCATCGGCCGAGCCAGGGCGGGGGACTGATTGGGATGTTCTTGGTGCTGCTTGCCCTACTGCCGATGCCCGCCGCGAGCGCTCCCACCAATCCTCAAGATCGGCCGGGTGAATGCGATCCGACCTGGCACTAGCTCCTAGCCGGACAGCCACAAGTTGGCCTGCGTCTATGGCTCTTCGAATCGTCTTGGGCGAGCAGGCGCTGCATTCTGCCGCCTCGGCAATCGTCATCAGCCTTCCAGACAGGGCCACTAGCGCTTCCCCTGGCGCTGTTCATGGCGCCGCAGTCGGGCCAATGCCTCCGCGACCTGGGGCGAGGTGGTCCCAGCCGAAGGAGCGGAAGTGACCGCGCTCCGCGACTTCCAGCTGCCCGAGTCGTGGATTGCCCTGTACAGCTCGCTCTTCTCGTAGAGCTTCTTCCCCATGAACTGTCTAGGAGAAAGGCCGCACTCTCCGGCCTTCGAATTGAACTGGCTGACTGACACGCCGCAGTAGTGCGCGGCCTCGTCCACGGTTAGCCAGTCCTTGCCAGAAAGGTCGATCCGCAGGGCGGTCAGCTGCTGCCTCAGCAGGGCGATCTCCTGCTCAAGCAGCAGTTCGGCTGGCAACTCGTCCATGGCGTCTCCTCTGTCTGTACCCGAGAGTAGCGCCCTGCGGCATGATCGGCACAGGCCACTCTGAGATGTCCGATGAATGGGCAAGTGCTTTCGCGCGATGAAGTCGAAGAGATCACTCGAACTCCTATCAGGGTGCGGCAGTTGGCCTTCTTCACGCAGAATCGGATCCCTCATTACATCAACGAGTACAACCGGGTGATCGTGCTGCGTAAGGCCGTGGGAGCGCCAGAGAGGCCTGACGCGCCTAGGCCCGTGTGGCGTTCTAACAAGTAGGTTTGAAATGTCTGAAAAGCTCTGCCTGACCAAGGACGAGATCAAGGCGCTGACGCGTACACCTCTAAAGGCGCGACAGCTCCAGTTCCTTCGCCAGAACGGCATCCGCCACTACATCGATGGGTACGGGTGGCCGGTGGTCCTGCGGGCCGCAGTGGGCATCGACGAGCCGGCGCCGGCTGTCAAAGCCGTCCCGTGGCGATCCAACAAGCTCGGGCCACTTCCTGGCTGATCGGCCAAGCAAACGAATTTCAAACCCATAACACGATAGGGAGGGGCATCAGCCTCTCCTCTATGCCGGCGCAATGCCGGCTCCCTACTGACTAGGAGCCTATCGTGTTCATCGAACGATCCAATTCCCCCCTCGAGTACCTGGCCGCCTTCGCGGTCGTCTTCATGGCAGGCGTTCTGGCAAGCAGTCGCTCGACCTGACGATCAGCCGGGGCGCATTTTTTGGCCCCGGCCACTTTTTAACTAGTTCCTCCCCTCTGAAAAGTTAGATCCCGGCTGAATTTTGGGTCAAATAAATCAATGGCTTACGCACTGTATTTTTCTACAGGGGGCTAAATGGATGGTTCTGCCAGCGCTTGGTTCGTAGGCTCGTCCACACACCACAGACGGCCAGGCGTCATGCAGAACAACTCACCAAAACCACTCCGAATGCTCCGTCGGGCAGAAGTCCAGGCTCGCTTGGGCATCGCACGATCCACGCTGTACGGCTACCTCAACAAGCGCTCGCCGAGCTACCTGCCGTCCTTCCCGAAGCCGCTTCGCTTGGGAGCGTCAGTCCTGTTCCTTGAACATGAAGTTGATGACTTCGTTGTGGGCCTGATTCAGGCCAGGGAGGTGGGGCGCCGCTAGCCCTAAATTTCCTAGATCGACGCCGATCTTAGCCCCCTGCATGGGCTGGAAACGGCACGTGTGCTGGGCATCTTCTTACATTGGCTCAGTAGGAATAAACACTGTTACTCCTGACCTCCAGTAGGAGGGATGGGGATGGCAACGACAATGAAAACACCATTGAAGAACAACAGCAGTTTCATGCGCGAACGCGCTTACGTTTGGGGTGAAGACGGCACCCTCTTCATCACCCACCAGTTGAACGCAGTCTTAGAGGTCAAGCGTATTGTCGAGATGATGGGTAAGCTAATGGCAAGCCGTAAGGCGCCGTTCGGAGTCATGACGAAGCACGGCCGCGAGTGGGTTGAAAAGACCGAGCTGGGCGATTCCATCCTGCTCTGCCTCAAGTCCGGTCTCCGGGAAATTGATGAGCACTTCCCCGCTCACCGCCATAGCCCGCTCTTTACCCTGTTCAAGCGTTTCCTCGGTCCGTTCATGTTTCTGGGAGGCAAGGCTTGGCCGGAGGACGTCCCGCGCCTCAATGCTGCGGTAGCGAAGATCCGGGCCTTCGCAAAGGGGGAGGCCTTAGGCCGCCGTCTGGGCAACCTGAAGCGGGCGGAGCGCGAGAACGCTAAGTCTTGCAAACGACTGCTCAAGGCGCTGCGGGCACGCTACTCCAAGCTGCTGGTGGTTCGCCTGGACCTGGAATACTTCTCGAACTTCTGTCCAGGGAGTGGCTTCAGGGGGCAGGCAATGACCTTGAAGGACGCGCAGACCCATCGTGATCGCTTTCTAGACCATCTCCGCAAGGGGGCGTATGCCGAACACCTCGCAGGTTACATGTGGAAGATGGAATACGGCTTGGAGAAAGGCCACCACTTCCACATGGCTATCTTCTTCGACGGGCAGCGTGTGTCTCGCGACATCGTCCTCGGGGACTTGCTGGGCCGCTATTGGCAGGAGAAGGTAACCGCCTCCAAAGGCATGTTCTTCAACTGCAACAAGAAGAAGGACGCCTATGATCGTTGCGGCATTGGCATGGTTAATCGCGGGGACGACGAGAAGTGGGTGTGCCTGGAAGACGCGCTGCGCTACTTGACGAAGGTTGATCTGTACCTGCGCTTCCGACCCGAAGGTCGCGCGCGCACGTTCGGGTTGGGCGGTCCGTACGGTGGGATCAAGGCTGGTCCGGCCCTCGCGCCCTCTTTGGGGCTGGAAACTAGGGCTTCCGCCTAGCGCTTAGGCTGTCGTAAAGATCGTAGAGGCGTGTCTGCTTGATGAGCCGATATCCCCACCCCGCATCAGTGTGTAACCTGCCGCCGCCAGGCCCGAGCTTGGCGGCGGCTTCTTTCAGTTGGCGCCTAATTCGGAATGGCGTCGCCTTGTGCTGGTTCAGCAACTCGACAACTGCGACCTCGCGCTTCGCTTCGTTGATCGCTTTTTTTCTTTCCGCCCCTAGGCGGCCATACTCAGCCGCTAAGCGAGCCGCGCCGGCCCGGTCTGATGATTCGTATCTGCCCTCCATGAACCCGTCTTGATGAGAGACGATGGACTTGGCATAGCAGAGGTAATACCAAGCCGCCTCGACGCTTCCGCTTCTGTGAAGCGTTCGGGCAAGTGCCAGCGCATCCGTGACTGATCGAAAGCGAACGGATGCCAGAGGGGTAAGGCACATTTGTTCGGTTAGTGGATCGCCTTCCAGTCCAAAGCTTCGCTCCAGGCGGGAACAACCCTCCTCAAAGGAAGGGGTGGCACTCTGATCCTCGTCACTTTTTTGCATAGCTTCATCCTTGTGCTGAACGGGTCAGTCTGAGTTCACCGCCTGAATCTGGCTAGGCCCCGGCTTCATCTATCGCAGCTCAAAGTGAGTCGAATGGTGAGTCGAAAGTTGCTAGTGGCGGACAAAAATGAAGTTAAATCAAATAGATGAGACATCGATGTGGTTGCTGGTGGGCCACCACGTTGATGTTCAGGTAATTCGAGTCCGTTGTCTGGGCCATACAGCATAGACCGGATCACCCGCGCCGGCTTGACCAAGGGCCTGATCGGCAAGACCGGTTGGCACTGGCCTGCGGCGGTGGTTATTGTGGACAGCCACTGTACCCACTGCACTGACCCGATCAACTAAGTTCTGTCAGGCCCCAAGGCCTCCAGCGCCCCGGTTGTCGTTGATCGGTCACGTGTCCTTTCCCGGTAAACACCTGGATCAGATCCCCCTTGACCGAATTTGCTAGCAGGGTGACATCTCGCCGGGTAGCATCTGAACGGAAATCGGCAGCAGTACGCCGGACATGGGAAGGGCATCTGGCGCCTTGTTAGGCGAATGATCAGGGGGCGCAGGGTTCGATGAGTTTTGCCAAGCCACCGGTGTACATCGAAGAGATTCTCCGTAGATCCGATCAGGGGATCACGCGGCCCTTCTTGTGCCGCGGCGATGACAACTCGCTCTATTACGTCAAAGGCTCGGCAGCCAATAAGCGCAGCCTCATCTGCGAGTGGATGGCTGGCACGCTGGCGTCCGGATTCGGGCTCAACGTGCCTCAGTTTGAGATCGCTTACGTCCCTGATGGCCTAGCTGATCTTCACCCAGAAGGTCGGGACCTTGGGTCTGGCCCAGTTTTCGCGTCTCAGGCCGCTTATAATCTGAATGAAATTCTTTTCGTTCAGGCTGGTCGAGTCCCTCTCGAAGTGCGTCGTGACGTAATTGCATTCGACTGGTGGGTCCGGAACGCGGATCGATCATTGACAGCGACTGGCGGGAACCCAAACCTGCTGTGGGATGCGGCAAGTAGCAACCTAGTGGTGATCGATCACAATCAAGCCTTCGACCCAGATTTCGACCCCGGGACCTTCCTGGCGACGCATGTCTTCCAAGCTGAATTCGCCGCGTTGTCTTCGGATCTGATGCTCATGGCACACTACGCTGATCGGATGAAAGCTACTCTTGACCTGTGGTGGGACAATGCTTGGGGTCGCGTTCCTGGCGAGTGGCTGTACCACGACGACGAACAGACGATACCAACCGATTTCGATCCAGCCGCCAGTCTCGCACTGGTGGCACGCTGTTATGACCAGGACCTATGGAGGCTCCCATGACTTTGCGAGTCCCTTGCCAATACGCCATCATTCAGTTCATGCCCTATCCAGAGACTGGGGAGTTCGCGAACGTAGGCGTGGTCTTGGCGTGCCCGCAGATGCGTTATCTGAGTGCTCGCATTGCTCCATTAAGGCGAACCAAAAGGATCACCGACTTTTTCGATGGACTTGAAGCGCGAGTCTACCGTGAAGCTTTGCGCTACATTGAAGAGGACCTGCAGAGGTTCGCAAATGCAGTCTTGCACGATCAGATCAAGGCTACTTCGGCTTTTAGCGAGATCACTAGATCGCGTGAAGCCTTGATTCGATTTGGGGCGACCCGCACCATCATGAGCGATGGTCATCCAAATGATACGTTGCAAAGGCTCTACGAACGTTTTGTGGAGCGGGACTTTGCAACGAAGGAATACCACGAAACGGCCATGCGCCAGAGGTTGGACGCCCTGTTGGCGAATGCCGAGCTTCGTAGTTACTTCACAGAAACTGTAATTGGCGATGACAATTATCCAGTGAAGTTCCCCTTCGTATCAATCAATCCGCGTGCGCCGCAGATAGTGATCAAACCACTCAACTTGGACCAGGACGAGCCGTACAAAATTTTCGAACATGGCCAGGCTTGGCTTGGTCGAGTAGCTCGATTGCGGAAGCACGGGCAGCTCCCCGGTACGGTTCTTTTTGCTATCGATGAAGCGCGCGATGGCGACAAGCGAATCCAAGCAGCAGCTGAGATTGCTGGTGATCTCAGAAATGCTGGTGCAATCGTAGAACCGCTACGTCACGCGGATGCAATTTTGCAGGTAGCGAGACAGGCTAAGCTCTAGCCCTGAGAACCCCGCTTCGGTGGGGTTTTTCATGTTCCTCCGTAAGGGTTGGGTTGCTGCAGGAGCCGGTCTCCGCGCAGTGATAAATGTTTCCGGCTGACGTCGGGCGTCCCGCCGCCGAAAGTCCTTTGCCGTCGCTGTGGCAAGGTGTGTCACGCCACGCGTTCATCTGGGTCGCACGACCTGGTTGATGCGCTGCGGCCAAGTTGGGCCATCCAGCGAATGCTTGCGCCGTTGCTCACCTCAATCGGCAACATGACACGCTCTCCCCAGTTCAATTGACTGGACTGCTCTCCCATGCCTGCACCCAATGTGATCGTTGGGTGTTGTACTTGGAGGTTGAGTCTAAGCCATGTTGACGTTTTTGACTTGGTTTTGGATTGCTTTCATGGTTCAGAAGCCACAGTTGGCTAGATTATTTTGGTAGGAATATGCGTGCCTTGAGGGTGCGGAAGTGCATTTTTAGCTGGTCTACTGCTTTCCCCGTGCATGTCGATAGGCAGTGATCCGTTGTGAGCCTCGACACACCAGTGCTGAGGGTCAGCCAAAGCTGATAGGTTGATAGCATGGACTATCTGATCATGATGGCTGTTCTTGTTCTAGTTTTCGTCGTGTTCTGTGTGGGGATTGTATTCACCTATGGTGTGACCTCTTTCATCCTTGAGTTGCTTACGCGAGTGTTCTCCGAGTGTTCCTGCTCTTGCCGGAACGACTGTCCATGCCGCCGGTCCTCCGGACGAGGGCGATCAGATTGAACAGTGATGAGGCCAGCGCAGCCCGTGTAGCTCGAGGATTCACGCGCTGATGAGACTGAGGAGTGGGTAATTCTTTCTTGTCATCATTAAAGGAAACTTGACACCCAGCCCGCCGCAGTAGACCTTTCTCCGCATGACTATCAATATCGAATCGCTCAGCCTTCGGGAGCTGGGCGCTCTGGTGGCTGCGGCCGAACAGCGCAAAGCCCTCATCACCACCCGCCGCCCGGCCGCCGCCGTGCGCCGCCTGCTGAAGGCCGCTGCCGCTGAAGCCGGTTACACCATCGAAGAACTCTTCGGTGACGAAGCCGGTGAAGCACCCGCACCCGCACGCAAACCCGCCCGACCTAAATCCGGCAAGGTCGCACCCAAGTACCGCGATCCGGAATACAAGCGCCTGACCTGGACCGGCCGTGGCCGCATGCCGCGTTGGCTGGCACACAAGGTGTCCATGGGCCACAAGGTCACCGATTTCCTGATTCCGGGCCTGGCCAAGCCGACCGCGGGCAAGACCAGCAGCATCGGCAAGCGCACCGTCATCAAGAAAGCCTGAGGCCTGCGTCCCACTCCCGTGCATTGGGTGGGGCTGCCTGCGCGTTCCGCATCTGAATCGATCTAATATGCTCCCATCTATCCAGCACGGGAGCGCACGGCATGGCGTTGGGCAAGTGGATGATGGCCGCCTGCATGGCAGCAGCATTGGCAACGGGCGCGCAGGCCGCGCCGCCGGTCACCTCGGGTAATCCGATCCTGCAGGGCTGGTATGCCGACCCGGAAGCCGCGGTGTTCAACAACCGCTACTGGATATTCCCGACCACCTCCGCCGAGTACGACGCGCAGACCACCTTCGATGCGTTCTCCTCGCCCGATCTGGTGCACTGGATCAAACACGCCGACGTTCTTAACGCCAAGCACGTGCCCTGGGCCAAACGCGCGATGTGGGCGCCATCCGTGGTGGAAAACAAGGGCAAGTACTACTTCTTCTTCGCCGCCAACGACATCAAGAACGATAGCGAGCTGGGTGGCATCGGCGTAGCCGTGGCCGGCCGCCCGGAAGGCCCTTACAAGGATCTGCTCGGCAAGCCGCTTGTGGGCGCCTTCCATAATGGCGCGCAGCCCATCGACCAGTTCGTGTTCAAGGATGACGATGGCGCCTGGTACATGATCTACGGCGGCTGGAAACACGCAAACATCGTGCGCCTGAAGGACGATTTCAGCGGCGTGCTGCCGCTGGCCGATGGTTCGCTGTTCAAGGAAATCACGCCGGCGCCGGAGTACGTGGAAGGCCCGCTGATGTTCAAGCGCGGTGGGCGCTACTACTTCATGTGGTCCGAGGGCGGCTGGGGCGGCCCGGATTACACGGTGGCCTATGCCATTGCCGATGCACCCACCGGCCCGTTCAAGCGCGTCGGCACGGTGCTGCAGCAGGATGAGGCCATCGCCACCAGCGCCGGCCACAACTCGGTGATCCAAGTGCCGGTCACCGACCGCTGGTACATCGTCTACCACCGTCGCCCGCACGGTGACACCGCCCGTGACCACCGCGAGACCGCCATCGAGCGGATGGAATTCGATGCGCAGGGCCACATCCTGCCAGTGAAGATCACCCATGAGGGCGTGGCAGCCGATCCGCTGCGCTGAGGCCAGCGCAGCGGCAAGGAATCAGGCGTTCTGGAACACCGCCAGCTGCGCGGCAAACGCGCGCTGGTAGGCCGGCCGCGCCGTCGCGCGCGCCACGTAGTCAGCCAACCCGGGGAACTCATCGACGATACCGCTGCTCTTCAAGCGCAGCAGCACCGACACCATCAGCAGGTCGCCGGAACTGAACGCGCCGTCCAGCCACGGGCCGTCGCCCAGCCGCGTCGACAGTTCCTGCAGCCGCCGCCGCACGCGCTCGTCCAGCATCACCAGCCGCTGCGCGTACCAGGGCTGTTCGCGCTCCAGCACCCAGGCCATCGAACGCTCGACAATCGGAGGCTCCACGGTGTTCAGCGCGGCGAACATCCACACGATCGCGCGCATGCGGCCGTTCGCATCCGCAGGCAGCAGGCCCGGATGCTGTTCGGCCAGGTGCAGGATGATCGCGCCGGATTCAAATAGCTGCAGGTCGCCGTCCTGCCAGGTGGGAATCTGCCCAAATGGGTGGCGCGTACGGTGTGCGGGTTCCTTCATCTCAGCAAAGGTCAGCAGCTGCACGTCGTAGGCGATGCCCAGTTCCTCCAGCGCCCAGCGCACGCGCATGTCGCGGGCCAGGCCCTGGCCGCGGTCGGGGGAAGTGGCGAAGGCGGTTAGGATCGGGTGCATGGTGGTGCTCCTGCAGGCGACGGGCCTGCCTTTCCTGTTCCGACGAATGACGGGGGCGGGAATCGACACCTGGCCGCACCTACCTGAGCATTTACCGAAAGGGACCGCTGTCGGATACTTCAGCGACGCTCCACCGAGGTCATGGAACCATGAGACACCGTCGTCCCGCCCTCGTGCCGCTTCCTTCTCCCCGCGAGGATGACGCATCGTTTCTTGCGTTCGCGTGGTTCCGGGAGGAAGAGTACGCCATCTTCAAGGCGCTCCTGCCTGAGCGTGACTGGCACGATACGTTTGCCGAGTGGGAGAAAGATATTGAGCGCCACGTGTGGCTCGCCAGAGTGAGTGGGGTCGGCACTCTCCGGGTGACAGTGGCGGTGGCTGACTTTGTGGAATGGTGCTTGGCAAGCGATCTGCCCGTCGAGTCGTCTTCGCTGTCGAAATTCGCGTCAGCGCATGGCGCACTGTCTGAGTGATGAGCACGTGCGCAATCGTTCTCGTCGCGTGAATCACATGCAAGAGAGCGTGAACAGTCAGTTGCCGTTCGAGACAGTGATTCCTGCATAAAACAGTGCTCACCCGCGCCGCACATGCACTTCTCCACTCTGGTCCTGCAGGCAACGGACACACCGCTGCCCTCATCCCGCAGACCCGATCAAGGAGAAACACCATGAGCACCCAGTCCACCATCGAACACCGCCTCAACGACCTGATCGAGATCGCCCGCGACGGCAAGTCGTTCTACGAAGAGGCCGCGACCAAGGTGAAGGACACCGAGCTGTCCGCACTGTTCGTGCGCATCGCCGGCGTCAAGGCGCGCATCGTCTCCTCACTGAGCAGCGCGGTCGTCGCCACCGGCGGCAAGCCGGCCGAGCACGGCACCATGGTCGGTTCCATGCAGCAGTTCTACGGCAAGGTGCGCGCTGCCTTCGGTGATACCAACTACGGCTACGTCGCCGAGCTGGAAGAATCGGAAGACCGCCTGCTGGCTGCGTTCAAGGACGTGCTGAACGACAACGACCTGCCGCCGGCCGTGCGCCAGGAAGTGACCGCGTGGCTGCCGGAAGTGCAGGATTGCCACCGCGTGATGCGCGACCGCAAGCATGCGATGAAGGCGGCCTGATCGCTGCAGCCGCATGGCCAAGGCCGTTCGCGGGGCCCCGCTTCAAGCGGGGCCTTTTTGTTTCCCGTAGCCTGGGCCTGCAGCCCGTGGCGGCTTGGCTGTGGCCGCGCTAGGATGCGCGCACGAACCCCTGGGGCGAAAGGCATGAAAAGGATGTCATGGGTGGGTGGCGTGCTGTTGCTGGCGCTGGCGGGTTGCAAGGTGGCGTATGTGAAACCGGATTCGGTGCTCGCGCCGGACCAGGGCGTGGTGCTGATGTCCACCCACTGCGGCCGTGGGGTCAATGTCCTGATGGTGCATGCCAGCGGCACCGCGCCCGTGCAGGGTGGCCACGTCGTCGAGTTCGCGTGCCGTGGTGGGCTGATGGCCGTACCGATGAAACAGGGCCGCTATTACGTGGGCGTCCTGTTAGGGAACCCCATGGTCAGGCCGGAGGCTCATGCCGAGCTGGCGTCCGTGTCGTTCACTGTGGTCCCAGGCCAGATTACTTATATCGGTGAAATCAATGCCACGTGGCAGAGCACGCCGATGGACGTGACGGGCGGTACCCTCTACGTGAGCGACCGGGCAGATGAATCGCTGCAGCTGGTGAAGCGCCGGCAGCCCTGGCTGCTGGAACGGCACCCGTTCAAGGTACAACTGGCGCGCGCAGCAAGCGGCCAGCCATCGCCAGCCGAGGTGGATGCGTTTCGCACCAGTTGCCCTGACGAGGCCTGCCGGGAAAAGGTGGCCCCGCCGCTGGACATGTATTGCCCCACCCGTGGGTCATGCGCCGCGCCCTGATGAGAGGCCGGTGATGTGCCATCGCAGGTGCGGGTGAGGCAGGGTACTGTCAGCGCTGCTGCCCGGGCGTGGGTCGCGGCCACGCCGATGCGGCAGGCGTCTGTTGCTCTTGCTCTTGCTGCTGCTGCTGCATCTGCATCTGCTGCTGACGCTGCGCATTGGCATGCCGTGCATGTCCGCCTTCGCGGCCAATGGCCGCCATGTGCTGGCGATTGCGGCTGATTGCCACGCCGCCTTTGCGGCCGGCCACGCGCGCCTCGGCGGAATCAAATTCATGCGCGTTACCCGAGGCATGCGCAGCGCGCCCGCCTTTGGCTGCAATCGTACGCTGCTTGTCTTCATCCATCGATGCAAAACCGCGGTTCTGCCCGCCGTGGGGTGCAGTGGCCATGCTGTGTCTCCTGTGCGGAAGGGGCGCCGCCTGCGCGGACGACCGGTCCCATGCTGCACAGCCAAGGCTAACGACAGGTGGACATCCCTGCGCCCGCATTCACGCGGGAAATGCACGTGTTTGACGCCGTGTTATCGAAGGCGCTGTGTGAACAGGCTATCGCCGCACCATCCTGCATGCCTAGAATCAACGTATCCCGGTAGCTCCCGGGCGCTGTTGAGTGAATGGATTCAATGAAGATCCTGTTGACCGGAAGTTCGGGGCGGATCGGCCGCGCGATCTTCGGTGCGCTGGCTGCCGAGCATGACGTGGTGGGGCTGGACCGCAGCCCGTTCAACACCACCCGCATCATCGCCGATGTCACTGACCGCCAGGCGCTTGAGCGTGCGCTGCGGGGTGTCGACGCGGTGATCCATACCGCCGCCCTGCATGCGCCGCATGTCGGCCTGGTGCCTGATGCGGTGTTCCAGCAGATCAATGTCGACGCTACCGCGCAGATGCTGCAGCTGGCCCAGCAGGCCGGCGCCCGCCGCTTCGTGCTGACCAGCACCACGGCGCTGTACGGCCACGCAGTGGTGGCCGGTGGTTGCCGCTGGATCGATGAATCCACCGAGCCGCTGCCGCGCACCATCTATCACCGCACCAAGCTGCAGGCCGAAGCGCTGGCTGAGCAGGCAGCGGGCGAGGGCTTTGACGTGCGCGTGCTGCGCATGGCGCGCTGCTTCCCCGAGCCGCCTGAGCGCATGGCGATGTTCCGCCTGCACCGCGGTATCGACGCACGTGACGTGGCCAGTGCCCATGCGGCGCTGTTGGGGGATGACGGTGGCAGCTTCCAGCGCTACATCGCCTGTGCGGCCACGCCGTTCCATCGCAGCGACTGCTTGGAGCTGGCGGCCAATCCGCGGCAGGTGCTGGCGCGGCGGGTGCCACAGCTGCTGGCCGAGTTCGAACGGCGCGGCTGGCCGCTGCCGCTGAGCATCGATCGTGTCTACGACAGCGGCCGCCTGCGCCGGGCGCTGGGCTGGCAGCCGCGTTTCGGCCCGGAGGGCGTACTGCAGCAGTACGCGGCGGGCAGCATCGAAGTGCTGCCGCGGATGCAGTGGCTGGGCGACCGCGTCGATTCGTAGCGTCGAGCTTGCTCGACGGCTCTGCTTTTGTAGAGTCGAGCCATGCTCGACTGGCCGTGCCAGAAGCAGTCGAGCAAGATCGACTCTACCCACGGCGGCGTCGAGCAAGTCCGGTGCCACCCGCAAATCTGACCGGATTCAGGTTCCAGTTCGCAGTTTTCCTCAACCGTCCCCGCGCCTTGCCGCTAACCCGGTACGTGCCTTGCCACCGTGGGTTCCGATCCACAGCCGGCAGGTGGCGGCGCGAGGGATCGCGCATCTGCGCGGTGCCGTCGTGGTGCCGGTTGTCCTGAACTGCCTGCGGATCCTCCCCATGCCTTCTTCCCGCTCTGCCGCTGCCCGCCGCCCGGGCAGCATCGCCCACAAGCTGATGCTGGGCACCGCCTTGATCGCGCTGCTGTGCTTCGGTGTGACCGCCTTCCTGATCTACCGCCAGGCCAGCGCCAGCCTGGTCGGCGCCTCGCGCCAGACCATGGCCAGCGAAGCAAACGCCGAGGCGCGCAAGGTCGCCGCTGATCTCGGCACGGCCTTTGCCAGCAACGATGCCATGGCCGAAGCGGTACTGGCCCAGCGTGCCCGCGGCGACGTGCCCGACCGTGCTGCGTTGGCCGCCATCATCGGCGAACAGCTGCATGCGCACCCGGAGTGGGTGGGCAAGAGCACGATGTGGGAGCCCAATGCCTTCGATGGCAGGGATGCGGACTTCGTCAACACCGAAGCGCATGACGACACCGGTCGCTTCATGAGCTACTGGGCCTGGCAGGAGGGCAAGCCGCAGCAGTCGCCGTTGACCGACTACACCGATACTCCCAGTGGTTCCGGTGACTGGTACATGGGGCCCAGCCGCGACAGGCTTTCCAAGGTCAGTGAACCCTATTCCTATGCCATCGGCGGCCAGCAGGTGCTGATGAGCACCCTCACCACGCCGATCGTGGAAAACGGCACGTTCCTGGGTGTGTTCACCGTGGACTTCTCGCTGGCGGCGCTGCAGAAGCACCTGGCGACGCTGACCCCGATGGGCGCCGGCCGGGTCGAACTGCTTTCGCCCAAGGGCGTGGTGCTGGCGGCGGCCGATGCGGCCGAAATCGGCAAGCCGCGCACCGATGCTGGCACCCTGAAGATGCTGGCGCAGATTGCCGAAGGCAGGACCTTCGAGGCGTTCGAGCCGGATGCTGCCGGCAACGTGCGCCTGTACGTACCGATGCAGGTGGGCAGCGCCCCGCAGCGTTTTGCACTGGGCGTGGTGGTGCCGCATGCGGTGATCGTGGCCGAGGCGCGGCAGCTGCTGTGGCTGACCCTGCTGGTGGGCGTACTGGCCGCGCTTACCCTCAGTGCGGGTGTCTACGTGCTGCTGCGCCGCCTGGCCATCCGTCCGCTGGCCGAAGCCGTGCGCATCGCCGGCGACGTAGCGGCTGGCAGGCTGGACACGGCCATGCCAGCGCGCGGCAACGATGAAGTGGGTCGCCTGCTGGAGGCAATGCAGGGCATGCGTGGCACGCTGCAGGCGGTGATGACCGCGCAGGCGGAGATGGCGCAGCGCCATGACGAGGGCCAGATCAGCTACCGCATGGATGCCAGCGCGTTCCCCGGCGAGTACGGCCGCATGGTGGCCGACAGCAACCAGCTGGTGGCGTCCAGCACCGCGGTCACCCAGCGCCTGGTGGAGGTGATGCAGCGCTATGCGGTGGGCGACCTCAGTGTGGACATGGAGGCCCTGCCGGGCGAGAAGGCGGTGTTCACCGCCGCCATGGCCACCACCAAGGCCAACCTGGGTGCCATCAACGAGCAGATCCAGCAGCTTGCGGCTGCAGCCGCCGCAGGCGACTTCGCGGTGCGTGGCGACAGCCAGCGCTTCGAGCACGACTTCCGCCGCATGGTGGAAACGCTCAACACCATGATGCAGGTGAGCGACCAGAACCTGGCCGCGCTGTCCACGCTGCTGCGCGCGATTGCCGCCGGTGACCTGAGCACGCGCATGCAGGGTGATTTCCACGGTGTGTTCGCGGTGATGCGTGACGATGCCAACAGCACGGTGCAGCAGCTGACCCGGATCGTCGGCCAGATCCAGCAGTCGGCGGCCAGCATCCGCCTGGCTGCGGGCGAGATCGCCTCGGGTAACAGCGATCTGTCGCGCCGTACCGAACAGCAGGCCGCCAACCTGGAAGAAACCGCCGCGTCGATGGAGGAGCTGACCTCCACCGTGCGCCAGAACGCCGAACATGCCCAGCAGGCCAACAGCCTGGCGGCGTCGGCGGCGGGCGTGGCCAGCGAGGGCGGGCAGGTGGTCAGCCAGGTGGTGCGGACCATGGAGCAGATCGAGGATTCGTCGCAGCGCATCGCCGAGATCATCTCGGTGATCGACGGCATCGCCTTCCAGACCAACATCCTGGCGCTCAATGCGGCGGTGGAAGCGGCGCGCGCGGGTGAACAGGGCAGGGGGTTTGCCGTGGTCGCCAGCGAAGTGCGCGCACTGGCCCAGCGCTCGGCCGGTGCGGCCAAGGAGATCAAGGGGCTGATCGACGCGTCGGTGGCGCAGGTCGGCGCCGGTGCGCAGCTGGTCCACGGCGCGGGCCGCACCATGCAGGACATCGTTGGCCAGGTCGGCCGGGTGAACGACATCATGGCTGAGATCTCAGCGGCCTCGCGCGAACAGTCGGCCGGCATCGAGCAGGTCAACCAGACCGTGGTGCAGATGGACGAAACCACCCAGCAGAATGCGGCGCTGGTGGAAGAGGCCACCGCTGCCGCACGGGCGATGGAAGACCAGGCCGAGCAGCTGGCGGTGGCGGTGTCGCGCTTCCGCCTGCAGCCTGAGGTTCCGGCGGCTGCCACCCTGCGCGCTGCCTGATGATGGAAACGACGACGCCCGGCCGGAGCCGGGCGTCGTCGGAGCAGCCTGCCGGGCGGGTGCCCGGCGTCGGCGGCAGCTTAGAACATGCCTTCGAAGGGGTTCCAGCTGGTGTTGCCCTTCACTTTTTCCTGGTAGTAGCTGTAGTTGGTGCTGGAGGCGACCAGGAAGCTGGTGGCGAACCACAGCGCCCGGACCACGATCTCCGGCAGCACGAAGACCAGCACGATCAGCGCGCAGTAGATGCCAACGACCACGATGGCCTTGCGCCACATGCCCAGGATCAGCAGGTAGATCCAGTTGAAGAAGAAGGCGAAGAAGTTGATGTTGACCTTCAGGCGGTCGCCGAAGGACAGGGCCTTCCAGGCCTGCTTGAAGCCGGGCTCCTTGGGGGCGCCGTGCTGCTGGAAGAAGTTGAAGCGGAACTGCCACTTGGGGCTGTACTGATTGAGATCGACTGCGTTCACGGATGGGGACGTCCCTGTGAGAAAACGTTTTTATGATAAATGCCTCGCATTCAGGAAACCAGTCTGACCCGTCAAAAATGTGACGCTGAACCCGTTGAGCCCTTGCGTCCGAGCGCCGCACCGTCACCCACCCGCCTTGTTTTTAGGATAGGGTGCGCAGTTCCGCTGCCGTTCGGGCCTTGCCCCGGCGTCTGCGGGACGTCCACGGAGGTTGCATGACCACACCTGTTACACCGGAAAACGCACCCGGACCGGTGCTTCTGCCGACACCCGAAGTGGTGCAGGCGCAACAACTGCTCGCCCGCCAGCAACTGGCGGTGGCGATGGACCGCGCGCGCGCGGCGAACCGCGATCCCGCAGCGCCTGAGGCGACCCTGCCCTGACGGGCGATGATGAGGTTTTGACGTGGTAGGTGCCAACCTTGGTTGGCACGCTTCTACACGGGATGCGCGGCGCCAACCGAGGTTGGCGACTACCGGGACGGCGGATCCCTGGTTGGGAATCATTATTATTTTGCTCGATCCAGTTTCCGCCCCGCCTGCGTCGGCACGGCATGCTCGGGCCCGCCATCGCCCGCTGTTTGCTGAATGGGGGAATTTCCCGGCGTAGACCTTCGCGCCCGGCTTACATTTGGCACCCTAGACTGAGCCGCATTTTCGATTCCGCCCCGTTGGAGATCGTGTGGGTTCCGGTAGTGACAGACATCGACTGCGCGGCGTGACGCCGTCGCAGGCAGGACAAGTGCGGGCGCCGGGAATGCGCGCGGGGAACCCTGGTGCGTGCCGCCTGGCCAGGAAGGCCAGCCGTGCAGCCTGGGCGGAGTAGACGCGATGGAAGCTCAAGCCACCTCCCACGCCGGCTCGGGCAACCCCGAGCTGGATGCCGGCTGGGCGCTGTTGCCGCCCGAAGCGCCCCTGCAGATGCCCGAGCAGACCCTGCGCGAAGGCAAGCTCAAGGTCCCGCGCCACCGCACCTCGCCGCGCATGATCAAGCTGCGCCGCCTGTACCTGTTCGGTGGCACTGCGGCGATGACTGCCGTGGCCACGCGGATGATGTGGCGGGTGCTGTCCACCAACGGCATCAGCGTGCTCGAAGCCTGCCTGCTGGTGCTGTTCGTCGGTCTGTTCGCCTGGATCGCGTTGTCCTTCGCCAGTGCCGTGGCCGGCTTCCTGACTGCCGTGTTCGACCGCGGCTACCGCCTGGGCATCGACCCGGATAAACCGCTACCGATCGTGCACAGTCGCACCGCGCTGCTGATGCCCACCTACAACGAAGACCCGCGGCGCCTGCTGGCCGGCCTGCGCGCGATCTACGAATCGGTGGCCGCCACCGGGCAACTGGAACGCTTCGATTTCTTCGTGCTCAGCGACACCCGTCGCGAGGACATCGCACGTGCCGAGGAGCAGGTCTTCAATGAACTGCGCGGGCTGGTGCCCGATGGCAATGTGCGCCTGTTCTACCGCCGCCGCAGCGACAACGGCGCGCGCAAGGCCGGCAACATCGCCGACTGGGTGCGCCGTTTCGGCGGCGCCTACCCGCAGATGCTGATCCTGGACGCGGACAGCCTGATGACCGGTGACAGCATCGTGCGCCTGGTGGCCGGCATGGAACACAACGCCGATGTCGGCCTGATCCAGACCCTGCCGTCGGTGATTGGTGGACGCACCCTGTTTGCCCGCATGCAGCAGTTCGGGGGGCGCGTGTACGGGCCGGTGATCGCCCGGGGTGTGGCCTGGTGGCATGGCGCCGAGAGCAACTACTGGGGCCATAACGCGATCATCCGCACCCGCGCCTTCGCCGACCAGGCCGGCCTGCCGGCACTGCCCGGCCGCAAGCCGTTCGGCGGCCACGTGCTCAGCCACGATTTCGTCGAAGCCGCGCTGATGCGCCGGGGCGGCTGGGCCGCGCACATGGTGCCTTACCTCGGCGGCAGCTACGAGGAAGGCCCGCCGACCCTGACCGACATGCTGGTGCGCGACCGCCGCTGGTGCCAGGGCAACCTGCAGCACGGCAAGGTGGTCGGCAGCAGCGGCCTGCACTGGATCAGCCGCGTGCACATGCTGATCGGCATCGGCCATTACTTCACTGCGCCGATGTGGGGCATGCTGATGCTGATCGGCATCGCCATCCCGCTGTTCCAGGAAGGCATCGATTTCAACGCGCTGCTGCACCTCTCGCCCAGCGTCTACTGGCGCGCACAGGATGAGGAGCAGGTGGTGCGCCTGTTCGGCGCGACCATGGCCGTGCTGCTGCTGCCGAAGGTGCTGGGCTACCTGGCCATGCTGCTGGACCCGGTGGATCGCCGTGGCTGCGGTGGTGCGCTCCGCGCGTTCGTGTCGATGCTGGTGGAAACCGTGCTGGCGGCGCTGATGGCGCCGGTGGTGATGTACGTGCAGTCGCGCGGCGTGGCCGAAGTGCTGTCCGGCCGCGATTCGGGCTGGGATGCGCAGCAGCGCGACGACGGTGGCATTTCCTGGATGGCCCTGATCCGTGGCTATGGCGGACTGGGTGTGTTCGGTGCCTTCATGGGCATGCTGGCCTGGGCGGTGTCGCCCTCGTTGGCTGCGTGGATGGCACCGGTGGTGATCGGCATGGTGCTGGCCATTCCGGTGGTGGCGCTGACGTCTTCGCGCGGGCCCGGTGGCTTCCTGCACCGCCTGGGGCTGCTGGACATCCCCGAGGAAAACACGCCGCCGCCCGTGCTGGTGCGGGCCGCCGAACTGCGCCGCGAAGCCGCCCAGCAGCCGCCGCTGTACTGATCGGCCCATGGCGGCGGCATAATGCGGCTCGAACTTGAAGGAGCCGCATCATGCTGCAAACGGTGGAACAGGAAACCGGCGCTTCGCCGCAATGGTCGGTGATCTGGCTGCATGGCCTGGGGGCCGATGGCCATGATTTCGCGCCCATCGTGCCCGAGCTGGTGCGCCCGCAGTGGCCGGCGCTGCGCTTCGTGTTCCCGCATGCACCGGTGCGGCCGATCACGATCAACAACGGCGTGCCGATGCGCGGCTGGTACGACATCGTCGGCATGGATTTCCGCTCGCGTGCCGACATGGCCGGCGTGCGTGAATCGGTGGCCCAGCTGGACGCGCTGATCGCGCGCGAGATCGAGCGTGGCATCGCTGCTGACCACATCTTCCTGGCCGGCTTCTCGCAGGGCGGCGCGGTCATCCTCAGCGCCGCGCTGGAGCGCACCGCGCCGCTGGCCGGCCTGATCGCACTGTCCACCTACCTGCCTGATGCCGAAGCGGCCCGCCGCGTCGACGGCGCCGTCGACGTGCCGGTGTTCATGGCCCACGGCAGTGGTGACCCGGTGATTCCGCTGGCGGTGGCCGAGCACAGCGCGCAGGTGCTGCGCACGCTGGGCCTGTCGCTGCAGTGGCAGCGCTACCCGATGGCGCACCAGGTGTGTGCCGAGGAAATCCAGGCGCTGGGCGACTGGCTGCAGGAACGGCTGGGCGTGGCCTGAGCCATGGCAGCCAGCGCCAGCCCGCCGTGGATGCCGGAACTGTGCCGCCTGCCGCGCCTTCTGGCGATGCTGGGGCTGGCCGAACTGGTGGTGGTGGTGCTGGCCCTGGCCCCCGATGGCAGCCGTCACTGGACATTGGGCGAGCTGGCCTCGGCCAGTGGCTTCGCGTTGTGGCTCTCGCTGGCGGTCAGCGCCTGCCTGTGCCTGCTGCGGCGGGCGCTGTCGACCCTGCCCGAGGCGCTGGGCGCGGTGCTGGCCATCGCGCTGTCAGCGCTGATCGCGGTGGCCTGTGCCGGCGTCGTCCATGCGTTGTACGCGGTGCTGGGCGACAATTTCACCCGCGGCATCAGCTTCTGGCGCTTCACCCTGGGCAGCGCCGCGACCACGGCGCTCATCACCGCGCTGGCGCTGCGCTACTTCTATGTGAGTGACCGCTGGGCGGCGCAGATACAGGCCAACGCGCGCGCCCAGGCCGACGCGCTGCAGGCGCGCATCCGCCCGCATTTCCTGTTCAACAGCATGAACCTGATCGCCAGCCTGCTGCATCGCGATCCGGCGGTGGCCGAACGCGCGGTGCTGGATCTGTCCGACCTGTTCCGCGCCGCGCTCGGTGCCGGCGAAGGCGATTCCACCCTGCAGGCCGAGTGCGAACTGGCCGAGCGCTACCTGTCGATTGAATCGCTGCGCCTGGGCGATCGCCTGCAGGTGCGCTGGCAGCGCGAGGAGCCGCTGCCCTGGGATCTGCCGCTGCCGCGCCTGGTGCTGCAGCCGCTGGTGGAAAACGCGGTGCTGCACGGTATTTCGCGCCTGCCCGACGGCGGCACCATCGAGCTGCTGCTGGCCTGCAGGAACAATGAGCTGCAGATCACAGTTCGCAATCCGGCCCCGGACCCACAGGCCCCGGGCCTGGCCCTCGCCCGGGGCGCAGGCCATGCGCAGCACAGCATCGGCCACCGCCTGGCATGGCGTTTTGGCCGGGCCGCGCGGATGACGGCTGGCTGGAGCGAAGGCTACTATGCCTGTCAGGTGACAGTGCCGATCCAGTGAGGGAATGATCGTGAGGGTAGTCATCGCCGATGACGAACCGCTGGCCCGCGAGCGCCTGCGCAGCCTGCTGGCCGCGCAGGAGGGCATCGATGTGGTGGCCGAGGCCGGCAACGGCGAACAGGCCCTGCACGCCTGTGCGGAACTGCAGCCCGACCTGGTGCTGCTGGATATCGCCATGCCCGGCCTGGATGGCCTGGAGGCCGCACGCCATCTGGCCAGTTTCGAACCGCGCCCGGCCGTGGTGTTCTGCACGGCCTACGATGCGCATGCGCTGTCGGCATTCGAAGCGGCGGCAATCGACTACCTGATGAAGCCGGTGCGTGCAGAGCGCCTGGCAGCGGCGATCGCGCGCGCGCGTACGTTCCTGGCCGGCCGCAGTGGCCAGCCCGAACAGAGCAGTGGCGGCCAGGCCCGCAGCATGGTGTGCGCACGGCTGCGTGGCAGTCTGCGGCTGATTCCGCTGGACGACATCCACTACCTGCAGGCCGAAGAAAAGTACGTGGTGGTGCACCACGCGCGCGGCGAAGACCTGATCGAGGAATCGCTGAAATCGCTGGAAGAGGAGTTCGCCAGCCGTTTCGTGCGCATCCATCGCAACTGCCTGGTGGCCCGCCATGAGCTGGTGGAGCTGCGGCGTGGCGTGGGCGGGCAGGTGCAGGCGGTGCTGCGGCATGGCAAGCAGCCGCTGGAGGTGAGCCGTCGCTGCGTGGCGACGCTGAAGCAGGAACTGCGGCATCTGTAGGTGTCCGCGCGGCCTGCGGCCGCGACTGCTTACGAGCAACGTCTGAAGCAACAGCAACAGCCGGTTGGTCGGCTCTGTGCTGTTGCGTGTTGAGTGAGGCGGGATGGGCGGGCGGGACACGCCGTAAACCCATCCATGGGGGCTCGATGGCGCCATCCATGGCGCCAACGGTCCCGCCCGCCCATCCCGCCTCACCCTCGCGAATTTCCCGGTGACGGATGGCAAAGGCATTGTTGTTATCGGAGGGGGTAAGAGGGGTCAGATCCCTTTTCCTGCGGAAAAGGGATCTGACCCCGGAAGCCGCCGGCTTTTGATTTTTCTTTTGATCTTCCGTGGCTGGCGCGCACGGAAACTGTCAGGGGCCGGGGCGGTGGGGTCAGGCGGGGTGTCCGCGGCATGGATGCCGCGGCCAAGCCCCCATGGATGGGTTCACGGCGTCCCCGCCTGACCCCACCGCCCCGGCTAAGCGCGCCTTCCAACCGCAACCCGCACCCGCCACGAGGGGCTCCGCCGTTGGCCGTATCCCGCCGATAGGCGCGATAATGCCCGCATGGAAACCGTCCGCATCGCCACCCGCAAGAGCCCGCTCGCCCTCTGGCAGAGCGAACACGTCGCCGACCGCCTGCGCCAGCACCATCCCGGCCTGCACGTGGAGCTGGTGCCGATGAGCACCCGCGGTGACGAGGTGCTCGACCGCTCGCTGGCCGCCATCGGTGGCAAGGGCCTGTTCCTGAAGGAACTGGAGCTGGCGATGCTGCGCGGTGAGGCCGACTGCGCGGTGCACTCGCTGAAGGATGTGCCGATGGAACTGGATGCGCCCTTCGCACTGCCGGCCATGCTGACCCGCCACGATCCGGCCGATGGCTTCGTGTCCAACCTGTACGCCTCACTGGATGCGCTGCCCATCGGTGCGCGCGTGGGCACGTCCTCGCTGCGCCGCCAGGCCCAGCTGCGTGCGCTGCGTCCTGACCTGCAGCTGCTGGACCTGCGCGGCAACGTCAACACCCGCCTGGCCAAGCTGGACAACGGTGGCTACGACGCCATCGTGCTGGCCGTGGCCGGGCTGGAACGTTTGGGCCTGGGCGATCGCATCGTCGCCCGCCTGCAGCCGCCGCAGTGGCTGCCGGCGCCGGCGCAGGGCGCGGTGGCGGTGGAGTGTGATGGTGGCAATGCGCGGCTGATGACGCTGTTCGCCGGCCTGGACGATGCGGACACACGTGCCTGCGTGGAGGCGGAGCGGGCGATGAACCGCGCGCTGCATGGCAGCTGCCATGTGCCGGTGGCCGCCATTGCGCAGTGGCAGGGCCAGGACCTGCACCTGCAGGGCATGGTTGGCAGCGCCAGTGATGGTCGCGCGGTGCGCGCCGAGGCGGTGGGCCCGGCCAGCAGCCCGGACGCATTGGGCCAGCAGGTGGCGAAGATGCTGCTGGATGCGGGCGCAGGCGAACTGCTGAACGTCTGAAGCGTGCCTCTGTAGAGTCGAGCCATGCTCGACTGAGGCTTTCGTAGAGTCGAGCTTGCTCGACTGGCTGGCCAACAGCAGTCGAGCATGGCTCGACTCTACAAAAGAAGACGGGCGCCTGGGGCGCCCGTTTCTCATTTGAACTTGTAGACCACGTTCATCGTGGTCAGGGTGTCCGTCCTGCGCTTGTCGTCGGCGACATCGCTGTTGTAACGGGCCTGCCAGCCGGCCTTCAGGGCCAGGTGCTCGTTCATGCTCACCGACACGCCGAAATCATTCTGGCCAAAGGTGTTGTACGAGCCCGATTCGACCAGCAGGGTGTTGACCAGATCGGTGTTGGCGGTGATCGCGTACTTCAGGTCGAACTGGCCCTGGCCGATCAGGCCGGTACGGGTGCGGTCGTCCTCGGTGCTGTGGGTGCGGCTGACACCCGGGCCAAGCAGGGCGTCGAAGGAGAACTTCTCGGTGTTGAACAGGCGCGTACCGTAGCCCATGCCGAACGAGCTGCGGCGGTCGTAGGTGGCGAAGTCATCGCGTTCGGTACGCACCTTGGCGAACAGCTGGCGGTGTTCGCCCAGCTGCAGCGCGCTGCCGGCGGCGCCGGTATAGCGGTTGGCCGTGGTGTTGTCGCGGCGGGTGGTGGTGCCGTCGTCGTTGGTCTCGGTCACCTTGGAGCTGGAGCGCAGGCCGAACAGGTCCATGGTGTGCACCCAGTCGCCATCGGTGTAGCGCAGGCGCAGGGCGCCATTGAAGCTCTCGGTGCTGCTGTTGCCGCTGGCCGCGGCAAAGCCCAGTTCGCCGCCACTGCCGCTCCACGGCGAGGTCATCGCCGCCAGTTCGGAGGCATCCTGGGCATAGGCCAGGGGTGCGCACAGCAGCAGGGGCACAAGCAGGGACACGCGCAGGGACATCGAGGGCTCTCCGAAGCGGTTAACAACCCGTGATGATACTGGAAGCACCATGACCGTCAGAACGGGGTTGCAGCGCCGCTTCAGCAGGCGTTGCCGCCGGCGCCCATTCAGGGGCGGTCGATGCGCAGCGCGGGGTCGTTGAAGCGTGAGTAGCGCAGACGCAGCTGGTAAGGGCGGCCCTGGTTGCTGCCGCTGCGCACGATCTGCCGCGGCAGGCCCTGGTCGTCCACCCAGTATTCCAGCCGCTCGCCGGCCGCGCCCAGCAGGCGGTAGTGGCGGGTGTCGACCCCGTCCAGCGACTGCCGGCCCAGGTCCTCGGCCTTCATCGGGGTGGACGGTACGTCCCCGGTCAGCGGTTGCCTCCATTGATCCAGCAATCCAGCAGGCGTCGGCACCTGGCGGGTCGCACCCGCAGACTGAAGGAACATGGTGTCGCCGATGATCGTCTGCGGCCCGGACGCGGTCTGCAGGCGGAAGCGGTCGGGGGCTACAAAGTCCATGCTGCTGCGTACCGGCAGGGCGGCGCCTTCCACATCCAGTTCGGCATGGAAGCTGCGCACCTCGGCCAGGCGCTGGCTGGCCCCCCGCACCGCTTCAGCCGGATCGGCTGCCGGTACCGGGCCCTGCGAGGTGGCCGGGGACGGGGAACGATCACAGGCCGCCAGGAGCAGGCAGGCCAGCAGGGGCAGGGCAGGCAGGCGGGGCATCGGGCGTTCCATCGGGCAGAAGGCGCCCACGATAGCCCAAAGCCCCCGCACAACGCCCGCGACTCGGACATAATCGGGGCATGGACCGATACGAACGCATCACCGCCCTGCATCGTCTGCTCAAGTCCGCACGCTATCCGGTGACGGTGGCGACCCTGCAGGACAAGCTCGGTTGTTCCCGTGCCACCGTCTACCGTGATCTGGCCTTCCTGCGCGACGCGCTGATGGCTCCGATCGAGGGCGACGGCGAGGCCGGCTTCCGTTACCAGGCCGACGAAAGCGACCGCTTCGAGCTGCCCGGCCTCTGGCTCAGCTCGGAGGAGCTGCACGCCCTGCTGGCCTCGCAACACCTGCTGGCACGTACCGGCGGCGGCGTGCTGTCGTCGGTGCTGGCACCGCTGCAGCAGCGCATTGAAAGCCTGCTCGCGGCGCAGGCCGGCGTTTCCAACTGGCCGGTGGACCGGGTGCGGGTGATCCCGCACCGTGGCCGCAAGTTCGACGAAGGCAGTTTCCGCACCGTCGCCTCGGCCGTGCTGGAGCGCAAGCAGCTGGCGTTCGAGTACCGCGCCCGTTCCACCGATGAGTCGACCCGGCGCAGGGTTTCCCCGCAGCGCCTGACCCACTACCGCGACAACTGGTATCTGGATGCCTGGGACCACGACCGCGACGCGCTGCGCAGCTTTGCCGTGGACCGCGTGCACAAGGCACGGGTGGTCGACGACGGTGCCCGCGATGTGGCCGACGGCGAGCTGGATGAGCAGCTCGGCGCCAGCTACGGCATCTTCTCCGGCCCGCCCAAGGGCTGGGCGACCATCCTGTTCAGTGCCAAGGCCGCGCGCTGGGTGGCCGACGAGCACTGGCATTCCAAGCAGCAGGGCCGGTTCCTGGCCGATGGCCGCTACGAACTGAAGGTGCCCTACAGCGTCTCGCGTGAGCTGCTGATGGACGTGCTGCATTACGGTTCCGATGCCGAGATCGTCGAGCCGGTGATGCTGCGCGAGCAGGCCAAGGCACTGCTGGGCCTGGCCCTGACCAACTACGAAAAATCCTGATCCTCCCCCCGAGAGACTCTCTGTCCCCATGAAGAAGACCCTGTTGCTGCCCCTGTTCGCCGCTGCGCTGGCCCTGACCGCCTGCGGCAAGTCCGGCGAGCCCTCGCAGAAGCTGGTGGTGGCCGCCACCGCCGTGCCGCACGCGGAGATCTTGGAGGTGGTCAAGCCCATCCTCAAGCAGGAAGGCGTGGACCTGGACGTGCGCGTGTTCAATGACTACGTGCAGCCCAACGACCAGCTGGTGCAGAAGCAGGTGGATGCCAACTACTTCCAGACCGAGCCCTACCTGGATGCCTACAACCGTGACCGCAAGACCGACCTGACCAAGGTGATCGGCGTGCACATCGAGCCCTTCGGTGCGTACTCGCGCAAGGTCAAGTCGCTGGCCGACCTGCGTGAAGGCGCCGACGTGGTCATTCCCAATGACCCGAGCAACAACAGCCGCGCGCTGATCCTGCTGCACAAGGCCGGGGTGATCGAACTGAAGGACCCGACCAATGCGCTTTCCACCCAGCGCGACATCGTGTCCAACCCGAAGGAGCTGAAGTTCCGCGAGCTGGATTCGGCCATGCTGCCGCGTGTGCTGGACCAGGTCGACCTGGCCCTGATCAACACCAACTACGCGCTGGACGCCGGCCTGAACCCGACCCAGGATGCGCTGGCGATCGAGAGCAAGGATTCGCCGTACGTGAACTTCCTGGTCGCGCGCCCGGACAACAAGGACGACGCCCGCGTGCAGAAGCTGGCCAAGGCACTGACCAGCCCGCAGGTGAAGGCCTTCATCGAGAGCAAGTACAAGGGCGCGGTGCTGCCGGCGTTCTGACCTTCGGGCGCCGCCGCGTTGTCATGTAGAGCCGAGCCCATGCTCGGCTCTTTTTTTACGGCGTGCCGCCAACAGCAGCCGAGCATGGCTCGCGCTACAGTTTCAGTCGACGTGGAAGGCGAGGGTGGCCGCCACGGCCTGCTGCCAGCCGGCATACAGCTTCTCGCGCCGCGCCACCTCCATCTGCGGCTCGAAGCGGCGGTCCAGGCCCCATTGCGCGGCAATCTGTTCGCGGCTTTCCCAGAACCCGACCGCCAGCCCGGCCAGGTAGGCCGCACCCAGCGCCGTGGTTTCGGTCAGGCGTGGTCGCAGCAGCGGCACGCCGAGGATGTCGGCCTGGAACCCCGCCAGGAAATCATTGCCGATCGCACCGCCATCGGCGCGCAGTTCGCTCAGGGCGATGCCCGCATCCGATTGCATCGCATCGAGCACGTCACGGGTCTGGTAGGCCATCGCCTCCAGCGCCGCACGCACGAAGTGCGCCTTGCTGGTGCCACGGGTCAGGCCGAACATCGCCCCGCGCACATCGCTGCGCCAGTAGGGCGCACCCAAGCCGACAAAGGCAGGTACCAGGTAGGCGCCGCCGCTGTCTTCCACTTTCGCGGCCAGGGCCTGGCTGTCGCTGGCGCGGTCGATCATGCGCAGTTCGTCGCGCAGCCACTGCACCACTGATCCGGCAATGAAGATCGATCCTTCCAGCGCGTACTCCACGCGGCCATCCACACCCCAGGCGATGGTGGTCAGCAGGCCATTGCGCGAACGCACGGCCTGCGTGCCGGTGTGCATCAGCATGAAACAGCCGGTGCCATAGGTGTTCTTGACCATGCCCGGCTGGAAGCAGGCCTGGCCGAACAGTGCCGCCTGCTGGTCACCGGCGATGCCCGCGATCGGGATCGGGTGGTCGAAGAAGAACTGTGGCCGCGTATGCGCGTACACCGCGCTGGAGTCGTGCACGCTGGGCAGCATCGCGCGCGGGATGTCCAGCAGCGCCAGCAGGTCTTCGTCCCACTGCAGGGTGTGGATGTTGAACAGCAGGGTGCGCGCGGCGTTGCTGTAGTCGGTCACATGGGCCTGGCCGCCGCTGAGGTTCCAGACCAGCCAGCTGTCGATGGTGCCGAACAGCAGTTCGCCGCGTTCGGCACGCTGCTGGGCGCCGTCAACGTGGTCGAGGATCCAGCGCACCTTGGTGGCCGAGAAGTACGCATCGATCAGCAGGCCGGTGCGCTCGCGGATCAATGCTTCGTGGCCGTCGGAGCGCAGCCGTTCGCAGATCGCCTGGCTTTGCCGTGACTGCCAGACGATGGCGTTGTGAATCGGCTGGCCGGTGGCGCGGTCCCAGACCACGGTGGTCTCGCGCTGGTTGGTGATGCCCAGTGCGGCGATGTGCCGCGGGTCGATCTGCTCGCGGCTGAGCAGTTCGGTCATCGTTGCGTAGACGCTGGTGAGGATCTCGCGCGGATCGTGCTCCACCCAGCCCGGCTGCGGGAACAGCTGGCTGAACTCACGCTGTGCGCTGCCGACGATGGTGCCGGCGCGGTCGAACAGGATCGCGCGCGAACTGGTGGTGCCCTGGTCGATGGCCAGCACGTAGCGGGGCGTCATGGGGCATCTCCGGTGGTGATGGGGAAATCCTACGGCATCGCGATGGATGGCAACGGCGGGTGGTGCGCGATTGCCTGTGATCTGTAGCGTCGAGCTTGCTCGACTGCTTTTCGCGGCAGTCGAGCAAGCTCGACTCTACCGTTTCTGCATCCACGCCTGCAGGCGCGCCACCTGCGCTGCGTCCAGGCGCAGGCCCAGCTTGCTGCGTCGCCACAGCACGTCCTCGGCGCTGCGTGCCCATTCGTGCTGCTGCAGCCACGCGACTTCGCGCGCATGCAGGCCAGCGCCAAAGTCTTCGCCCAGATCGGCCGGCTTCGTTGCGCCGTGGAGCAGTGCCGCGCTGCGGCTGCCATAGGCTTCGGCCCAGCGCCGTGCCAGTGCGGCTGGCAGCCACGGGGCGTGGTCCCGCAGCCGCGCCTGCGCTGCATCCGCATCGCCCCAGTCGCTGCCGGGCAAAGCATCGCCGTGGGCGGTCCACCCGGGGCCCGTGCCGGGCAGGTGTGGGCGCAGCAGGTCCAGTGCTTCCTCGGCCAGCACCCGGTAGGTGGTCAGCTTGCCGCCCAGTACGTGCACGGCCGGCGCGCCGCCTTCCTGCAGCTGCAGCCGGTAATCACGGCTCACCTTCGCCGCCTGCGGGTCCGGGTCGGCCAGCAGCGGGCGCACGCCGGCGAACTGCCAGACCACGTCGGTCGCATGGATCGGCTCGCGCAGGTAGCGGTTGGCCGCAGCGCACAGGTACTCGATCTCCGCAGGCAGCACGCTGCAGCGCGCCGGGTCGCCGCGGTAGTCGGTATCGGTGGTGCCCACCAGCAGATGGTCGTGGGCGAACGGCAGCAGGAACACCACGCGCCCGTCCGGCTGCTGCAGCAGGCAGGCGCTGTGGCCGGGCCAGGGCCGGCGCAGGACGATGTGGCTGCCCTGCACCAGCCGCAGTGCGGGCGGACCATCGCCGGGCTGCATGCGCTGCACCATGCCACCGGCCCAGGGGCCGGCAGCATTGGCCACGGCCCGCGCCTGCACATGCTGGGTCTGGCCGTTGCGGTCTTCCAGGGTTGCCCGCCAGTGCGCGGGTGTCTGCTGCAGATCGGTGCAGCAGGTGCCGGTCAGGATGCGCGCGCCACGCTGGGCTGCATCCAGTGCGTTGAGTACCACCAGCCGGGCATCGTCCACCTGCGCATCGGCGTAGCTGAAGGCCTGCTGCAGGTGTGGCGACAACCACGATCCCAGTGCATCGGCGCGCAGCTGCAGCGACCGCGAGGGTGGGAAGGCCGGGCTGCGCTGGCCGAGATGGTCGTACAGCCACAGGCCCAGGCGCAGCATCCAGCGTGGGCGCAGATGCGGTTCCCACGGCAGAACGAAGCGCAGTGGATGGACGAGATGGGGGGCCTGCCGGCGCACGGCTTCGCGCTCGCCCAGCGCCTTGCGCACCAGCGCGAACTCGCGCTGTTCCAGGTAGCGCAGGCCGCCGTGGATCAGCTTGCTGCTGGCGCTTGAGGTGTGCGCGGCGAGGTCATGCTGCTCGCACAGCAGCACGCGCAGACCTCGGCCGCTGGCATCGCGGGCGATGCCGGTGCCATTGATGCCGCCACCGATCACCAGCAGGTCGATTTCGTGCATGGCGTCCCCCAACCGTTGGTAGAGTCGAGCTTGCTCGACTGCCCTGAAAAGCAGTCGAGCAAGCTCGACTCTACAAAACAACGACGGGCCCCGCAGGGCCCGTCGTTTCATTGCAGTGGAACTGCGGTGTGTTTAGAAGCGGGCACCGACGCCGACGCCGACGGTCCACGGGTCGATCTTGGCTTCACCCACGTTCACGCCGTCGATCTTCACGTCAGGGCGCGAGCGCATGTAGCGGGCATCGGCACGGGCGAACCAGGTGGAGTTGATGTTCATGTCCACGCCGACCGTACCGATGGCACCCTTGGCATCCTTCAGGCGGATGTCATCGCCACCGGCGAAGCTCTCGTTGCTGAAGGACGACTGGAAGTAGCCAACGCCCACGAACGGACGGAACACGTTGTCGGCCTGGCCGAAGTGGTACTGGCCGCTCAGTGCGACCGGCTGCTGCTCGACGCTGCCCAGGCGGGCATCGCCCGGACCCTTGACGCGGTGGTCGAACTTGTCGGCAGCACCCCACAGCTCAACGGCCCAGTTGTCGTTGACGTAGTAGCTGAAGCTGACGGTCGGTGCCGGGCCGCCATCGACCTTCTTGACGCCGTCGATGGGATCATTCTTCGGCTGCAGCAGCGTGACGCCACCCACCACGGCAAAATGCTTGCCCGAGGCGGTGTCGGTGCTGCTGGTGTCCTGCGCGAAGGCAGCAGGTGCAAAGGCAGCGGAGGTCAGCAGGGCGAGGCTCAGGATACGGATGGAACGCATGGGGGTATCTCCTGTTCTTTCTTGTTTTGGGCCCCCGGTTGCGGGGCGATGTCACCGTAGTCGCCTCAACATGAATCGAATCCGACGCGCGTTAAAATTTGGTTTCCATTGTTCAGCGGGCAGAGCGAAACCGCTGTTTTAAAGGGGTTTCATGCATATGCGGGCGTTCATGCAGTTGGAGGAAACGTGAGCAGTGATGCGTTGTGCATCGGCCTGCCGGCGCATGTCGCCGCGGATTGCCGCGTGCTGGTACTCGGTTCGATGCCGGGCGTGGCGTCGCTGCAGGAACAGCAGTACTACGCACATCCGCGCAACCGCTTCTGGCCACTGCTGGGTGATCTGTGCGGGTTCGATCCGGCGCTTGCCTACCCGGCGCGGTTGCGCGCGCTGGCCGATGCCGGTGTCGGCCTGTGGGATGTGATCGGGCAGTGCGAGCGGCGCGGCAGCCTCGATGCAGACATCGTGCGGGGTTCAGAAGTGCCCAATGCGCTGCCCGCACTGATCGCCGGCCTGCCGCAGCTGCGGCTGGTCGCCTGCAACGGCGGCGTGGCCTGGCAGGCACTGCAGCGCTGGGTTGTGCCGGATCTGGCAGCAGCGCCGCCACTGCTCGCACTGCCCTCCACCAGCCCGGCCAATGCCGCGTGGTCCCTGCCGCGCCTGCGCCAGGCCTGGCAGCCGCTGGCTGACGCGCTGGCGACATGAAGCGGACATCACCGGGACAATACGCTACCGACTGGAAGTGCCCTCAGGCCTGTGGCAACAGCGTGTCCCGGCGGCGTGCGTACTGAAAACACCTGTAACGGTTGGCGATGGCCCCCTCTGGCCGCACAATAGACGTTTCCCTACACCAGATTGCCGGAGTTATCCCCATGGCCGAAATCAAGGAAGCACTTGTCCCCGATATCGGTGACTACAGCGATATCCCGGTAATCGAGGTGCTTGTCGCCGTCGGCGACACGGTCAAGAAGGACCAGGGCCTGGTCACGCTGGAAAGCGACAAGGCCACGATGGAAGTGCCGTCCTCGGTCGCCGGCGTGGTCAAGGAAATCAAGGTCAAGGTCGGTGACAACCTCTCCGAGGGCAAGGTCGTGGCCCTGATCGAAGTGGCTGAAGGCGAGGCCGCCAAGCCGGCCGCTGCCGCCCCGGCCCCGGCCAAGGCGGCCGCCCCGGCTGCCGCTACCCAGAGCGCCCCGGCCCCGGCAGCTGCTGCCCCGGCCGCGCCGGCCGCCAGCGGCGGTGCCGTTGAAGCGCTGGTGCCGGACATTGGTGATTACACCGACATCCCGGTCATCGAAGTGCTGGTCGCCGTCGGCGATACGGTCAAGAAGGACCAGGGCCTGGTCACGCTGGAAAGCGACAAGGCCACCATGGAAGTGCCGTCCTCGGTGGCCGGCGTGGTCAAGGAACTGAAGGTCAAGGTCGGCGACACCCTGTCGCAGGGTGCCGTGGTCGCCATCATCGAAGCCGAAGGCGCCGCCGCTCCGGCAGCTGCTGCCCCGGCCCCGGTGGCTGCCGCGCCGGCCGCTGCCCCGGCTCCGGCCCAGGCCAGTGCCCCGGCCCCGGCCGCCGCTGCCCCGTCCGCGGGCGCGCCGTCCAGCCCGCCGGTGCAGTTCAACGCCGATGGCGTGCTGCCGGCCAAGGTGCCCTATGCCACCCCGGCCGTGCGCGTGTTCGCCCGCGAACTGGGCGTGGACCTGCTGCAGATCAGCGGCACCGAGAAGGGCGGCCGCATCACCAAGGGTGACGTGCAGAAGTTCGTCAAGGCCGCGCTCAGCGGTGGCGTGCCGGCTGCCGGCGGTGCCACCGTCGCCGCCGGTGGTGGCCTGAACCTGCTGCCGTGGCCGAAGGTCGACTTCAGCAAGTTCGGCGAGACCGAAGTGCAGCCGCTGTCGCGCATCAAGAAGATTTCTGGTGCGAACCTGGCCCGCAACTGGGCGATGATCCCGCACGTCACCCAGTTCGAGCAGGCCGACATCACCGACCTGGAAGGCCTGCGCGTGGCGCTGAACAAGGAAAACGAGAAGGCCGGCATCAAGCTGACCATGCTCGCCTTCCTGATCAAGGCCAGCGCCGCGGCGCTGAAGAAGTTCCCGGAATTCAACGCCTCGCTCGATGCCAGCGGTGAAAACCTGACCCTCAAGAAGTACTTCCACATCGGCTTCGCCGCCGATACGCCGAACGGTCTGGTCGTGCCGGTCATCCGCGACGTGGACAAGAAGGGCGTGGTGCAGATCGCGCAGGAAACCACCGAGCTGGCCAAGAAGGCGCGCGACGGCAAGCTGGGCCCGGCCGACATGAGCGGCGGCTGCTTCTCGATCAGCTCGCTGGGCGGCATCGGTGGCACCGCGTTCACCCCGATCGTCAATGCACCGGAAGTGGCCATCCTCGGCGTCTCCAAGTCCGCCATCCAGCCGGTCTGGAACGGCAAGGAGTTCGCGCCGAAGCTGATGCTGCCGCTGTCGCTGAGCTACGACCACCGCGTCATCGATGGCGCCCTGGCCGCACGCTTCACCACGTACCTGTCGCAGGTACTGGCCGACATGCGCCGCGTGCTGCTGTAAGGCACCGCTTCGCCCCCACCGTGCGGCCGCTGCCCCCTGGCGCGGCCGCGTGAACAGATGCAGTGACAGCCCGCCGGCCACGCCGGCCGGGCATGAGGAAAACCACCATGGCCACGATTGAAGTCAAGGTTCCCGACATCGGCGATTACAGCGATGTGCCGGTGATCGAAGTGTTGGTCGCCGTCGGCGACACGGTGAAGAAGGACCAGGGCCTGGTGACCCTGGAATCGGACAAGGCCACCCTGGAAGTGCCGTCCTCGGCCGCCGGCGTGGTCAAGGAAATCAAGGTCAAGCTGGGCGACACGCTGTCCGAAGGCGCCGTGGTCGTGCTGCTGGACGCTGAAGGTGCCGCCGAAGCCCCGGCCAAGGTCGCTGCGCCGGCCCCGGCGGCAGCCGCCCCGGCCAGCAAGCCGCCGGTGACCCCGTCGCACCGCGCACCGGCCGAGCCGGCGGCACCGAAGCCGGCGCTGTCCAGCGGCAAGCCGGCCGACATCGAATGCGAGATGGTCGTGCTGGGCTCGGGCCCGGGCGGCTACACCGCCGCCTTCCGCGCCGCCGACGTCGGCCTGGACACCGTGCTGGTCGAGCGGTACGCCAGCCTCGGCGGCGTCTGCCTCAACGTGGGCTGCATTCCGTCCAAGGCCCTGTTGCACGCCGCAGCGGTCATCGACGAAGTGGCCCATGCCGGTGATTTCGGTGTCGAATTCGGCAAGCCGACCATCACCCTGGACAAGCTGCGCCAGTACAAGGAAAAGGTCGTCAACCAGCTGACCAAGGGCCTGGCCGGCATGGCCAAGCAGCGCAAGGTCCGCAGCGTGCAGGGCGTCGGCAGGTTTGTTTCGGCCAACGAACTGGAAATCACCGCCGCTGACGGCAGCACCCAGCTGCTGCGCTTCCAGAAGTGCATCATCGCCGCCGGTTCGCAGGCGGTGAAGCTGCCCAACTTCCCGTGGGACGACAAGCGCGTGATGGATTCCACCGACGCGCTGGAGCTGGCCGAAGTGCCGGGCTCGCTGCTGGTCGTCGGCGGCGGCATCATCGGCCTGGAAATGGCCACCGTGTATGGCGCGCTGGGCAGCAAGGTCACCGTGGTCGAGTTCATGGACCAGCTGATGCCGGGCGCTGACAAGGACCTGGTCAAGCCGCTGGCCGACCGCCTGAAGAAGCAGGGCATCGAAGTCCACCTGAAGACCAAGGCCTCGGGCGTCACCGCCGATGCCAAGGGCATCACCGTCACCTTCGAAGCCGCCGAGGAAGGCCAGTCGCCGGCCCTGGCGCAGGGCACCTTCGACCGCGTGCTGGTGGCCGTGGGCCGCTCGCCGAACGGCAAGAAGATCGATGCCGAGAAGGCCGGCGTGCAGGTCACCGACCGCGGCTTCATCCCGGTTGACCGGCAGATGCGCACCAACGTGCCGCACATCTTCGCCATCGGCGACATCGTCGGTAACCCGATGCTGGCCCACAAGGCCACGCACGAAGGCAAGCTGGCCGCCGAAGTGGCTGCCGGCCACAAGAAGGAATGGGTCGCCCGCGTGATTCCGTCGGTGGCCTACACCAACCCGGAAATCGCCTGGGTGGGCGTGACCGAGACCGAAGCCAAGGCCAAGGGCCTGAAGGTCGGCGTGGCCAAGTTCCCGTGGGCCGCCAGCGGCCGCGCGATCGGCATCGGTCGTACCGAAGGCTTCACCAAGCTGATCTTCGACGAAGAGACCCACCGCATCATCGGTGGTGCCATCGTCGGCGTGCACGCCGGTGATCTGCTGGCCGAGATCGGCCTGGCCATCGAAATGGGTGCCGAAGCCGAAGACATCGGCCACACCATCCATGCCCACCCGACGCTGAGCGAGTCGGTGGCGATGGCGTCGGAAATCTACGACGGCACCATCACCGATCTGTACATGCCGAAGAAGAAGTAACGCGCCTGCGCATTGCACACGAGAAACCCGGCGAAAGCCGGGTTTTTTTGTATGTGGCGTCGACTCTACCGCTCCGGACGCAGGTCGCCGGTACGCCACGCAAAAACGCGGCGCCCGTTGCCAGGCGCCGCGTTGGGGAACGCGCGGTAACGCTTAGAAGCTGACGCTGATACCGGCCACCGGGCCCTTGAACTCCTGCTTCAGGCCGATGGTGCCGTCGCTGCCCTTCTTGTCGGCGTCCAGCTTGAACCAGTCGTAGCCGGCGAACACGCCGAAGTTGTCGGTGAAGCGGTAATCGACGATGGCATTGGCGCGGCTGAGGTCGCCCTTGTAGTCATCGAAGCTGCCCCAACGGGTGTTCAGGTACTGGCCCTGGAGGGTGATCATCCACTTTTCCGACGGCGTGAAGCTCAGGCGTGCACCCACCACCGGGGCGACACCGTCGGTCTTCTCGTCGAGGAACTGGCCTTCGTAGACGGTGCCCAGATCGGCGTACCCCTTGGTGCTGACCTTGGCGTACTCCGCACCCAGCTGAAGGCCCAGGTCGAAGGTTTCGGTGTCCACCACCGAGTAGTCGTAGACCAGGCTGGCCACCTGGTACTTCAGCTCGCCCTTGACGAAGCTGCCGGCCGGCACATTGACGTCGCCGAAGCTGACATCATCGCCCAGCGTCTCGCGGCGGTCCTTGTCGTACTTGAAATAGTTGAACAGCAGGCGCTGGCGGTTGCTGATGCGGAACATGCCGTCGATGCGCGGCTCCCATTCCTTGCCGCCCAGCTTGAAGTCCTCGGAGAAGCCGACGTCCTGGCCGGCGACGTTGCTCTGCCCGCGCAGAGTGTTGTCCGAATCGATGTTCATGGCACCCAGGCGCAGCGCGAAGCGGTCATCGCCTTCGGCGGCGTGGGCGGCATTGGCGAACGATGCGCCGGCGGCGATCAGCGAGAGGGCGAGCAGGGTGGGTACGGGGCGCATCGTGGTGTCCTTGCAGTGGTTCATTCGGGATGGAGGCCACTGTGCCGGACGTGCTCGTCCACCATTCGTGAACGTATGGTCCACGCGATGTGGACGGTTCAGCGCGATCCCACCCCTGCAGGAATGCCGGGCTCTGCAAAGAAGATGGCCCCGGAGCGGACTACGGGGCCATCCTGGGACCTGCGGGGCGAAGCGTCGACGAGGTTGCTGCAGGCAGGTCGACAGGTAGGACAGGGTGCGCCTGGAAAAGTTCCGTGGCCTGCGACCAAAGTTGAATACGTTGCGCTGCAGCATGGTGCGGACGCGATTGTCCCCCTGGTGGTACGTAAAAATCCTGCCGATTCGGCAACTTGCGGCTCCCGGGATGAACAGGCAGCGGTTGTCTCGCAAATTGTCCCATTGCTATAATTTGGCGGCTCGATGAGGCACCCCTGCTGTAGCGGCCTCAGCCATTCACTTGTAACCACGCGGGACGTCCTGTGCTGAACTCCGTTGAAACGGGTCGGCGACTGATGCTGCGCGCCGCGGTCTACCCGCTGGCCGCAGTGGCTGTCCTGGCTCTGGCCTTCCTGCTGGCAGGGCCGAAGTACGCCCTCGGCGCCCTGCTTTCCGGTGTCGCGGTCTCGGCCGGTGGTTGGGTGGCGGCACGGATGGCGCTGGGTGGGGGGGCTCTGGCCGCGGGATCGGCCATGGCACGCCTGATCATTGCGATCGTGGCGAAGTGGGCGGTCGTTTTCGGCGTCCTGCTGGCGGGGTTCCTGGTCTTCAAGCTGCCTGCATTGGCGCTGTTGGCCGGTATCTTCGTCGGCCTGACGTTCCAGGTCCTGGCTCTGGCCAGGCGTTGACAAAAATTCAATTGACTAAGGTTCCGGACACATGGCGGGCGAGGCTCTAACCCCTACCAGCTACATCCAGCATCACCTGCAGAACCTGACCGCACCGGTCGGCAATGGCGAAGGGATGTTCTGGCACATCCACGTCGATACCTTCCTCACCGCCGTCCTGATGGGCCTGGTGATCGTGGTCGCGTTCTGGATGGGTACCCGCAAGGCCACGGCCGGCGTGCCGGGCAAGTGGCAGGCCTTCGTCGAGATCTGCCTGGAGTTCGTTGACCGCCAGGCCAAGGACACCTACCACGGCAAGAGCAAGCTGGTCACGCCGATCGCCATCACCATCTTCTTCTGGATTCTGCTGATGAATCTGCTGAAGATGATCCCGGCCGATTTCATCGCCAAGCCGCTGGAATGGGCGGGTGTGCACTACTGGAAGCCGGTGCCGACCGCTGACGTCAACGCCACCCTGGGCATGGCCTTCAGCGTGTTCTTCCTGATGCTGTTCTTCGCGCTGAAGTCGAAGGGCCTGCTGGGCTTCATCAAGGAATTCCTGACGGCGCCGTTCGGCAAGTGGATGATGCCGTTCAACCTGATCCTCAACATCGTCGAGTGGCTGAGCAAGCCGATCTCGCTGGCGATGCGACTGTTCGGCAACATGTTCGGCGGCGAAATCGTGTTCCTGCTGATCTGGGTGCTGGGTGGTGCCGGTTTCTTCGGTGCCATTGCCGGTGGTGCATTCGGTCTGGGCTGGATGCTGTTCCACCTGCTGGTGATCCCGCTGCAGGCCTTCATCTTCATGATGCTGTCGATCGTGTACCTGAGCCTGTCGGAAGACGCTCACTAAAGTTCCAAGCTTCAACGCGTTTCAACCTTCATCCGTTTCATCACCCTTAGCAACTTAGTTCCTGGAGATAACCATGTACTTCGCCGTCCTGACCAACTTCGCGCAGATTCAGAGCTCCACCGCCCTTGCCGTCGGCATCATGATCGGCCTGGCCGCGCTGGGCGCCGGTCTGGGTCTGGCCATCATGGCTGGTAAGTTCCTGGAGTCGGCCGCCCGCCAGCCGGAACTGATCCCGGTCCTGCAGGTCCGCATGTTCATCACCGCCGGCCTGATCGACGCCGCGTTCATCATCTCGGTCGCCGTCGGCCTGCTGCTGGCCTTCGCCAACCCGCTGTCGGCTGCCTTCGCTGGCGCCGTCACCAAGGCTCTGGCCGGCTGATACAGCGGTTTGAGACGACCGGGTGCTGATGCACCCGGTTTCGGATGAAGGCCGGATGCGCCGCTACGGCGGCGCGTCCACCCCGAAACCAGCGATCGAGCTAACCATGAATATCAATTTCACCCTTCTTGCGCAGGCGCTCGCCTTCGCTGGTCTGATCTGGATCATCGCGACCAAGATCTGGCCGCCGCTGATGAACGCGATCGAAGAGCGCCAGCAGAAGATCGCTGAAGGCCTCGCTGCTGCCGACCGCAGCCAGAAAGATCTGGCCCAGGCGCAGGAGAAGGTCAACGAAGCGCTGAAAGAAGCACGCACCAAGGCCAACGAGATCATCGACCAGGCCCACGCGCGCGCCAACCAGATCGTTGATGCTGCCCGTAACGAAGCAATCACCGAAGCCACCCGTCAGAAGGAACTGGCCCAGGCTGAAATCGACGCCGCCGCCAACCGTGCCCGTGAAGATCTGCGCAAGCAGGTGTCCGCGCTGGCCGTGACCGGTGCCGAAAAGCTGCTCAAGCGCGAAATCGACGCCAACGCCCACAAGGCGCTGCTCGACGAGCTGGCCTCGGAGATCTAAGGATGAGCCAGGCCCTCACGCTTGCCCGCCCGTACGCCCGCGCCGCCTTCGCGACCGCGCGCGACGAAGGCACGTTCGCGCCGTGGTCGGACGCCCTGGCGTTCTCCGCCCACGTCGCCGCCGACCCGCGCGTGGCGGCCCTGCTCGCCAACCCGGAGCTGGGTCGCGACGACGCCGTCGCACTGCTGGCGCCGGAAACCCACGGTGAGACCTACTCGCGTTTCCTCGCCGTGCTGGCCGAATCGCATCGTCTGCCGCTGCTGCCGGAAATCGCTGGCATGTTCGACGCCCTGCGCGCCGAAGCCGAGCACGTGGTCAAGGCCACGGTGACCTCGGCGGCCGAACTGTCGGCCGGTGAGCTGGACGCGATCAAGGTCGCGCTGCGCAAGCGCTTCAACCGCGAGGTCGAAGTGACCACCGCGGTCGATGCCTCGCTGATCGGCGGCGCCGTGATCGACGCCGGCGACGTGGTCATCGATGGTTCGCTGAAGGGCAAGCTGGCCCGTCTGCAGACCGCGCTCGCTAACTGAATTCATTTAACGTCCGGCCCCGCTGCCGGCACTAGGACTTGACGATGGCAACCACGCTCAACCCCTCCGAAATCAGCGAACTGATCAAGAACCGCATCGAGAAGGTCAAGCTGGCCGCGGAATCGCGCAACGAAGGCACCGTGACCAGCGTGTCCGACGGCATCGTGCGCATCTTCGGTCTGGCCGACGTGATGCAGGGCGAAATGATCGAACTGCCGAACAACACCTTTGCCCTGGCCCTGAACCTGGAGCGCGACTCGGTCGGCGCCGTGGTCCTGGGTGACTACGAGCACCTGCGCGAAGGCGACGTCGCCAAGACCACCGGCCGCATCCTGGAAGTGCCGGTGGGTCCGGAACTGCTGGGCCGCGTCGTCAACGCGCTGGGCGAGCCGATCGACGGCAAGGGCCCGCTGGGCACCGACCTGACCGCTCCGGTCGAGCGCGTTGCTCCGGGCGTGATCTGGCGCAAGTCGGTCGACCAGCCGGTGCAGACCGGTTACAAGTCGGTCGACGCCATGATCCCGATCGGCCGTGGCCAGCGCGAGCTGATCATCGGCGACCGCCAGACCGGCAAGACCGCGATGGCCATCGATGCGGTGATCAACCAGAAGGGCACCGGCATCAAGTGCGTGTACGTTGCGATCGGCCAGAAGGCTTCGACCATCGCCAACATCGTGCGCAAGCTGGAAGAGAACGGCGCGCTGGCCCACACCATCGTGGTTGCCGCGACCGCTTCCGAATCGGCTGCCATGCAGTACATCAGCGCCTACTCGGGCTGCACCATGGGTGAGTACTTCATGGACCGCGGCGAAGACGCGCTGATCGTGTACGACGATCTGTCCAAGCAGGCTGTGGCCTACCGCCAGATCTCGCTGCTGCTGAAGCGCCCGCCGGGCCGTGAAGCCTACCCGGGTGACGTGTTCTACCTGCACTCCCGTCTGCTCGAGCGCGCTGCCCGCGTGTCCGAGGAATACGTCGAGAAGTTTACCGAAGGCAAGGTCACCGGCAAGACCGGCTCGCTGACCGCGCTGCCGATCATCGAAACCCAGGCTGGCGACGTGTCCGCCTTCGTTCCGACCAACGTGATCTCGATCACCGACGGCCAGATCTTCCTGGAAACCGACCTGTTCAACGCCGGCATCCGCCCGGCCGTGAACGCCGGTATCTCGGTGTCGCGCGTCGGTGGCTCGGCCCAGACCAAGATCATCAAGAAGCTGTCGGGCGGCATCCGCATCTCGCTGGCCCAGTACCGTGAACTGGCTGCGTTCGCGCAGTTCGCTTCCGACCTGGACGAAGCAACCCGCAAGCAGCTGGAACGTGGCCAGCGCGTCACCGAGCTGATGAAGCAGAAGCAGTACGCGCCGATGTCGATCGCCAACCAGGCGCTGTCGATCTACGCCGTCAACGAGGGTTACCTCGACGACGTGCCGGTCAACAAGCTGCTGGCCTTCGAAGAAGGCCTGCACGCCCACTTCGCCAACACCCAGGGCGAGCTGGTCGGTAAGGTCAACGCCACCGGCGGTTGGGACAACGACATCGAAGGTGCCTTCAAGAAGGGCATCGCCGAGTTCAAGACCACCGGCAGCTGGTAATCGCGGTCCTGTAGAGCGGAGCCGCTGGCTCCGCTGGACCAGATGACAAACGGTTGAACAACGCGGGGCAACAGCCCCGCGCCACGGGAAACAAGAGATGGCAAGCGGACGCGAAATCAAAACCAAGATCAAGAGCGTGCAGAACACCCGCAAGGTGACGCGCGCCCTGGAAATGGTCTCGGCCTCCAAGATCCGCAAGGCGCAGGATCGGATGAAGACCTCGCGTCCGTACGCGCAGGCGATGAAGCAGGTGATCGGCCACCTGGCCCAGGCCAGCACCGATTACCAGCATCCGTTCCTGGTCGAGCGTGAGCAGGTCAAGCGGGTCGGGTTCATCGTGATCTCCTCCGATCGCGGCCTGGCCGGCGGCCTGAACAACAACCTGTTCCGTAAGATGCTGGGCGAAGCCAAGGCATGGCAGGACAAGGGTGCCGAAGTGGACCTGGTGACCATCGGCCAGAAGGCATCGACCTTCTTCCGTCGCGTGAAGGTCAACATGGTCGGCAGCGTGACCCACATCGGCGACGTGCCGAAGCTGGAATCGCTGATCGGTGTGATCAAGGTCATGCTCGACGCCTTCACCGAAGGCAAGGTCGACCGCGTGTACCTGGTCTACAACCGCTTCGTGAACACCATGACGCAGAAGGCCAGCTTCGATCAGCTGCTGCCCCTGCCGCCGGCTGAGAAGCAGGTCGCTCACCACGACTGGGACTACCTGTACGAACCCGATGCCGCGACCGTGCTGGAGCACGTGATGACGCGTTACATCGAGTCGCTGGTGTACCAGGCACTGCTGGAAAACGTCGCCTCCGAGCATGCAGCACGCATGGTTGCGATGAAGGCGGCGAGCGACAACGCCAACAAGCTGATCGGCACCCTGCAGCTCGTCTACAACAAGGCGCGCCAGGCAGCGATCACCCAGGAAATCTCCGAAATCGTCGGCGGCGCGGCAGCAGTCTGACCGCGTTCGTTCAAAGCACACATTAGAGGATGCAGCAATGAGTCAGGGCAAGATCGTTCAGATCATCGGCGCGGTCGTCGACGTCGAATTCCCGCGTGAGTCGGTGCCGAAGGTGTACGACGCACTGAAGGTCGAAAACACCGAAATCACCCTCGAAGTCCAGCAGCAGCTGGGCGACGGCGTGGTGCGTACCATCGCCCTCGGTTCCACCGACGGCCTGAAGCGCAACCTGGTGGCCATCAACACCGACCGCGGCATCTCCGTGCCGGTCGGCGCTGGCACCCTGGGCCGCATCATGGACGTGCTGGGCCGTCCGATCGACGAAGCCGGCCCGGTGGCCGCCAGCGACAGCTGGGAAATCCACCGCGCGGCCCCGTCGTACGAAGACCAGAGCCCGGCAACCGAACTGCTGGAAACCGGCATCAAGGTCATCGACCTGATGTGCCCGTTCGCCAAGGGCGGCAAGGTCGGCCTGTTCGGCGGCGCCGGCGTCGGCAAGACCGTCAACATGATGGAACTGATCAACAACATCGCCAAGGCGCACAGCGGTCTGTCCGTGTTCGCCGGCGTGGGTGAGCGTACCCGTGAGGGCAACGACTTCTACCACGAAATGAAGGACTCCAACGTCCTGGACAAGGTGGCGATGGTGTACGGCCAGATGAACGAGCCGCCGGGCAACCGTCTGCGCGTCGCCCTGACCGGCCTGACCATGGCCGAGTACTTCCGCGACGAAAAGGACGAAAACGGCAAGGGTAAGGACGTCCTGCTGTTCGTCGACAACATCTACCGCTACACCCTGGCCGGTACCGAAGTCTCGGCACTGCTGGGCCGCATGCCGTCCGCCGTGGGTTACCAGCCGACCCTGGCCGAGGAAATGGGCGTGCTGCAGGAACGCATCACCTCGACCAAGAACGGTTCGATCACCTCGATCCAGGCCGTCTACGTTCCCGCGGACGACCTGACCGACCCGTCGCCGGCGACCACCTTCGCCCACCTGGACTCGACCGTCACCCTGTCGCGTTCGATCGCCTCGCTGGGTATCTACCCGGCCGTCGATCCGCTGGATTCCACCAGCCGCCAGATGGACCCGCTGGTCATCGGCCACGAGCACTACGACACCGCCCAGCGCGTCCAGCAGACCCTGCAGAAGTACAAGGAACTGAAGGACATCATCGCCATCCTGGGCATGGACGAACTGTCCGAAGAAGACAAGCAGGCCGTGTCGCGCGCCCGCAAGATCGAGCGCTTCTTCAGCCAGCCGTTCCACGTGGCCGAAGTGTTCACCGGTTCGCCGGGCAAGTACGTGCCGCTGAAGGACACCATCCGTGGCTTCAAGGCCATTGTCGATGGCGAGTACGACCACCTGCCGGAGCAGGCGTTCTACATGGTCGGCGGCATCGAAGAAGCGGTCGAGAAGGCCAAGAAGATGGCTGAGAAGGCCTGATCATGAGCACCATTCGTTGCGACATCGTCAGCGCTGAACAGGAAATCTTCCGTGGCGAAGCGACCCTGGTCGTGGCGACCGGTGAGCTGGGCGAGCTGGGCATTGCGCCCAAGCACGCCCCGCTGATCACCCGACTCAAGCCCGGCAAGGTCGTGGTCACCACGCCGAACGGCGAGCAGCTGGATTTCGCCATTTCCGGCGGCATTCTTGAAGTGCAGCCGCAGGTGGTGACCGTGCTGGCCGACACTGCGATCCGCGCGCAGGACATCGACGAAGCCTCGGTCCGCAAGGCCAAGGAAGAAGCCGAGCGTATCCTGGCCAACCGCGGTGAAGCCATGGAAGTGGCCGAAGCCCAGCAGAAGCTGGCCGAGGCCGTGGTGCAGCTGCAGGCGCTGGAGCGTCTGCGCAAGACCCTCAAGCACTGAGGTTCGCGCCACACCCGCAGAAACGCCGGCCCCGTGCCGGCGTTTTTGTTTGTGCCGGCGGCGCGGGGACCGGTGGGGCAAAACCAATGGCGCGACACATCGATCGGGAAAAAACGACGGGGTAGCGTCGACCGTTGGTCGACCACCGCGCGCAGCGCCTCAGCGGTACACCACATAGCGCAGCAGCAGGAACGACACGCACGCCAGCGCGCCTTCCACCAGCGGCTTGGCCAGCCAGGCGTACTGCAGGCCCAGCGCCTGGTCGGCGGCTGCCACCAGCAGGGTGCTGGCCGCCGTCAGCAGCAGCCACAGCAGCAGGAAGCGGGTGAAGCGGCGCCAACCGAGCCGTTGTCGGCCCTGCGCATCGGCGAAGGTGAAACGCCCGTTGAGCCAGAACCCCAGCAGCATGCCGGCCAGACGCCCGGCAACATTGCCCGGCACCACCGGCAGGCCAGCGGCCGTGCAGGCGACGAACACCAGCCAGTCCAGCAGCAGCTGCAGCAGGCCGATGATGAGGTAAGCGCTTCCCTGGCGCAGCAGGCTCATGTTCGCGATGAAGGCGGGCAGGCCGCCATGTTAACGGCCAACGCTCTAGAATCAGCGGCAACGACCTACGGACCGTTCCCCATGAGCCAACCCCTGCACGTCATCATCCTCGCCGCTGGCGCTGGCAAGCGCATGAAATCGGTGCTGCCGAAGGTGCTGCAGCCCATCGCCGGCCGGCCGATGCTGGCGCACGTGATCGCAGCGGCGCGGGAACTGCAGCCGTCCGCCATCCACGTGGTGTACGGGCATGGTGGCGAAGCGGTCCGCCAGCACTTCGCCGACCAGCCCGACCTGCTCTGGGCCGAACAGGCGCAGCAGCTGGGCACTGGCCACGCGGTGGCCCAGGCCATGCCGGAGGTGCCCGATGCGGCCCAGGTGCTGGTGTTGTATGGCGATGTGCCACTGATCCGCGCAGACACCCTGCGCCACCTGCTGGCCCAGCCGGGCCGACTGGCGGTGCTGGTGGCCGAGGTCGATGACCCGACCGGGTACGGCCGCGTGCTGCGCGATGCCGAAGGCCGGGTCGGATCGATCGTCGAGCAGAAGGATGCCAACGATGACCAGCTGCGCGTGCGCACCATCAACACCGGCATCATTGCCGCCGAATCGACGGCGCTGCGCCGCTGGCTGTCGCAGCTGTCCAACAGCAATGCGCAGGGCGAGTATTACCTGACCGATGTGTTCGCCTTCGCCGCGCACGAGTACACCCCGGCGGAGATGGCGCTGGTGTCCGACGCACAGGAAGCGGAAGGCGCGAATGATCCCTGGCAGCTGTCGCAGCTGGAGCGTGCATGGCAGCGCCGTGCGGTACGTGCGCTGTGCGCGCAGGGCGCGCGGGTGCTGGATCCGGCGCGGCTGGATATCCGCGGCGAGGTCACGGTCGGCAGCGACGTGCTGATCGATGTCGATGTGATCCTTGAAGGCAAGGTGGAGCTGGCCGATGGCGTGACCGTGGGGCCGTTCACCCGCTTGAAGGATGTGCGCCTGGGGCCGGGTACCGAAGTGCGCGCGCACTGCGATCTGGAAGGCGTGGTGACCGAAGGTGCCGCGCAGATCGGGCCGTTCGCGCGCCTGCGCCCCGGCACGGTGCTCGCCGATGGCGTGCACGTGGGCAACTTCGTGGAAACCAAGAAGGTCACCCTGGGCGTGGGCAGCAAGGCCAACCACCTCACCTACCTGGGTGACGCGGTGATCGGCAGCAAGGTCAACATCGGTGCAGGCACGATTACCTGCAACTATGACGGGGTGAACAAGTCGACCACGACCATCGGCGACCACGCCTTCATCGGTTCCAACAGTGCGTTGGTGGCGCCGGTGACCATCGGCGAGGGCGCGACCATCGCCGCCGGTTCGGTCATTACCCGCAATGCGCCGGACGGCAAATTGACCCTGGGCCGTGCGCGGCAGGAAACCATCGAGGGGTGGAAGCGGCCGGTGAAGAAGGGTTGAGGCACCGCATCCACGCGTGGCGTGGATGCGGCCAACCGATCAACTCACCGGCAGCAGGATCGACACGCACAACCCACCATCACCGCGGTTCTGCAGCGACACGCGTCCACCATGCGCCTCGACAATCTCGCGGGTCAGCGCCAGGCCCAGGCCGGTGCCGTTGCGCTTGGTTGAATAGAACGGCATCAGCGCGTTCTGCAGCACCTGCTCGTTCATGCCTTTGCCGCGGTCCAGCACGTCCAGTCGCAGCCACTGCGGAAGCCGGGTCAGCTGCACCTGCACGTCGTCGTTGGGCGGGTCCGCCTCGGCACACGCTTCGTGCGCGTTCTTCAGCAGGTTCAGCAATGCCTGGCCGAACTGGGCGATGTCGATGCGGCTGCTGAGTGTCTCGTCCGGTTCGCGGTCCATGCCGAACGGAATCTGCTGGCGCAGGCTGGACAGGAACGGCGCCCAGTGCACGGTCTGCAGCTGCGGCTGTGGCAGCTTGGCAAAGCGCGCATAGCCGCGGATGAAGCCTTCCAGGTGGCGGGCGCGGTCTTCGATGGTGCTGAAGATCTCGGGCAGGCGGTCGAAGCGTTCGCGCTTGACCAGCTCGCCACCGGAATGGGCCAGTGAGGCAATGGGTGCCAGCGAGTTGTTCAACTCGTGGCTGATCACCCGGATCACCTTCTTCCAGGTCTGCACTTCCTGGCGGCGCAGTTCGGCGGTCAGCTGGCGCACCAGCAGCAGGTCGTGCGGGCGGCCGTTCAGATGGAACGCGCGCCGCGACAGATGGTAGACCTGCTCGTCGTCCTCATCGGGCTCGACGCCGTCCTCAACCTCCGCCCGCACCGCGAACAGGCTGTCGCCACCGCGTGCGATGGCATCACGCAGTTCCACCGGCAGCTGCTCCAGCACCTCTTCCATGCGCTGGCCTTCCAGTTTCCAGCCCCCATGCAGCAGCTTGCGTGCGGCCAGGTTGGAAAACACCACGCGGGAGATGCCATCACCGCCCGCCGCGATCAGCAGCATCGCCACCGGTGTGTTCTGCACCATCGTGTCCAGCAGCAGTTCGCGCTGCACCAGGCCCTGGCGCTGCTCGCGCAGCACGTCGCCCAGTTCACGATGTGCCTCGACGAGGTCGCCCAATTCGTCGTTGCCCGGCCAGTACACGCCGAAATTGAACTCACCATCGCGGTAGCTGCTGGTGGTGCCGGCCAGTGCCCGCATCAGCGAGCGCACCGGCGCGGTGGCGCGACGCAGCGACCACCACATCAACGCCAGCAGCACGGCGGTGGAAATGCCCGTCACCCACCAGCCGTGGTTCATCCAGTACGCCAGCAGCCACGGCAACGCAGCAGCCAGCGCCAGCACCGGCAGCAGGCGCAGGAACAGGCGGAAGGTGAAGGAGCGTCGCTTCATTCGCGCGGGATGCCGTGGCGGTCCATGCGACGGTACAACGCCTGCCGGCTCAGGCCCAGTTCGGCGGCGGCTTGGGCGATGACCCCGTGGTTGCGGGCCAGCACGTCTTCGATGCGTGCCCGGTCGGGATCGTTGCTGGTACCCGGCGCCGGGCGCGGTGCCGCCGGGGCGCGCGGCAGGTTCAGGTCGGCCACGTCGATGCGGTTGCCGCTGGCCAGCAGTTCGGCGCGCTGGATGACATTGCGCAGTTCGCGCACGTTGCCCGGCCATGGATGCCGCTGCAGTGCGGCCATGGCAGCGCTGGAAAGCGGCTTGCCGGCAGTGAGGAAGCGCTCGGCCAGGGGCACGATGTCGCCGGGGCGTTCGGCCAACGGCGGCAGCACCAGTTCCACCGTGTTGAGTCGATAGTAGAGATCCTCGCGGAAGTTGCCATCGCGGATCATCGAGGGCAGGTCGGCATTGGTGGCGCTGACCACCCGCACCTTGACCTGGCGCTCGCGGTTGGACCCCAGGCGTTCGAAGCGCCCGGTTTCCAGCACGCGCAGCAGCTTCATCTGCCCACCCAGCGACAGGTTGCCGATCTCGTCCAGGAACAGCGTGCCGCCGTCGGCCGCTTCGAACTTGCCTTCGCGTGCCTTGTTGGCACCGGTATAGGCACCCGCTTCGGCACCGAACAGTTCCGCTTCGATCAGCTCGGAGGGCAGGGCACCGCAGTTGACCGCCACGAAGGCGCCCTTGGCCACCAGCGAGTTGGCCTGGATGATCTGCGCGATCTTCTCCTTGCCGGCGCCGTTGGGCCCGGTGATCAGCACCGGCAGTTCCGAACGCGCGACCTGGCAGGCCAGGGCAATGACACGTTCGCTGGCGGGGTCGGCAAACACCGCGCCGCACAGCGCGTATTTTTCTTCCAGCGCGTTGCGCTGGCGCTGTTCGCGCGCGCGGCGCTGGTCCAGCTCGCGACGCGCTTCGGACAGCTCCAGCAGGTTGTTGACCGTGGTCAGCAGCTTGCGGTCATCCCACGGCTTGGCCAGGTAATCAGCGGCACCGGCCTTGACCAGGTCCACCGCGCTGCTCAGGTGCGTCCAGGCGGTGAGCAGGATGACCGGCAGGTCCGGGTGGCGCTCGCGGATCTGCGCGAACAGTGCCTCGCCCTCCTCGCCGGAGGTGGTGTCCTCGGTGAAGTTCATGTCCTGGATGACCAGGTCGACGGCGTTCGCCTCTAGCATCGCAAGGCCCTCGGCCGGACTCTGCGCCTGCAGGGTGTCGATGTCATGCAGGGAGAACAGCACGTCCAGGGCGGTGCCCACGCTGGCGTTGTCGTCGATGATCAGGATCGCGGGCATGGAAGCGTTCTGGGAAAGGGATGGGCAGCGCCGAGAGAGCCGTGAGGCCGGTGCTACCCATCAAGCATAGCCAAACCCGTGGCCCCGCAGGGGCCGGGGCACATCAGCGCGGCGGTGGCGGCGGGGGCGGTGGTGGTGCCGGCGGTGGCACCAGCACGGTCTTCCAGGGGGCCACGGCCACCGGCACGCTCAGGGTCTGGCCGTTGCGCCGCAGCAGCAGGAAGACCTGCGCCTTGCCCGCTGCGTCGGCCTGGCGCAGCACGGCGGCAAGCTGGTCGATCTGGCGGACCGGCGTGTCGTCCACGCGCACGATGCGGTCGCCCCGGCGCACGCCGAAGCGTGCCTCGGGGCTGGCCGCCTCGACTTCCACCTGGCCCTCGGTGGAACGCAGTGCCAGGCGCGCGCCATCCTGCTGCCAGTTCATCGTCTGCACCGAGGTGCTGCCGGCAAGCACGGGCAGCGGCAGGGCCAACGCCATTGCCAGGACCAGGGTGCGCATCTCACGCCCCCCGGGTGGCAACGGCCGGCGGCACTGCGGCGGCGCGGCGGGCCGGGCCGAACACCGCGATCTGCCCCAGCACCCACAGCAGCACCGCACCCAGCGGCAGGTACAGCAGCGGCATGCGCGGCAGCTCGTACATGTTCATCAGTGCCAGGTTGATGGCATACGCGGCCAGCATGCCCAGCACGATGCCCAGCGTGGCCAGCAGGAAGTTCTCGGTCTGGAAGTAGCGCAGGATCTGCCCGCGCGTGGCCCCCAGCGCACGGCGGATGCCGATCTGCTTGCTGCGCTGCTGCACCCAGAAGCTGGCCAGGCCGATGATGCCCAGTGCGGTCACCACCAGCAGCGCGATGCACACCGTCACCAGCAGGCCGACCATGGCACGGTCGTTCTTGAAGTAATCGTTGCGCTGCTCCTCATAGGTCTTCTTGTCACGCATCAGGCGGTTGGCATCGTTGCGCTCCAGCGCGGCGACGGCCGCCTTGAGCACTTCGTCGCGGCGCTCGGGTGCAGTGCGCAGCATGTAGGTGCCGCCCTCATCGAAGCCGCGGCGCAGCGGCATCATCATCGACTCGTTCCAGTTGTCGTCCCAGCCGGTGGGTGTGGTCAGGGTGTCGACGATGCCGACCACGTGCAGCGGCTGCTTGCCCATGTAGTAGGTCTTGCCCAGCGCGCTGCCGTCCGGTTCCATCTTCGCGGCCGTGGCCTGGCTGAAGATCACCGGGATCGCCTTGTCCGTGGAACCGGCCTTGCTGACCGTGGCGTAGTCCATGTACTCGTCGGGCTGGAAGTCACGCCCGGCGATCACATTGATGCCCATGGTGCGGATGCCATCCTCGGACATCGTGTACATGGAGGCTTCGGTGGTCGGCCGTTCCTGTTCCTGCTGGCGCTGGATGCTGCTGCTGGACGAACCGCCGCGGAACGGCAGCTGGTTGATGATGGTGGCACTGGTGACGCCGGGGATGGCGCGCAGCGAGGCCAGGTCCTCGCGGGTGCGGGCCATGCCGTTGGTCTGCTTGCCGATGCCGCTGACGCGGACCATCACCAGTTCGTTCTCGGCCAGGCCGCTGGGCATGCTGATCTTTTCCACGCGCTGGCTGACCAGGAACAGCGCGTTGCAGACGATGGCGCAGGTCAGGGCGACTTCCAGCACGATCAGGGCGGCGGCGGTCTTGTGCCGGCGCAGGGTGCTGAGGATGGGGCGGATGTCCATGGGAGTCCTCGTTCCGGTACTTACTGCGACTTGAGCTGGATGGCCGGGGTGACCTGCATCGCACGCCAGGCGGGCAGGAAACCAGCGGCGATGCTGGCAAACAGGGTCAGGCCGATGGCCAGCAGCAGCATGCTGCCGTCCAGATGGGCCAGCTTGGCGTAGTCCACCGGCTGCTGGCGCACGGCGAACAGGCCGAGCAGCGCCACGCCGATGCCAAGCACGCCACCGACCACACCCACCGCACCGGCTTCCACCAGGCACTGCAGGAAGATCTGGCCGCGGCTGGCCCCCAGCGCACGGCGTACGCCGATCTCACCACTGCGGCGCAGGAACTTGGCCAGCAGCAGACCCACGGTGTTGACCAGGCACACGCCCAGGAAGCCCAGCGCCAGCCACAGCTGCAGGCGCACATCGCTGGGCACCGCACCGTTGAAATCGAGCCACTCCATCACGTTGCGCAGGCGCACATTCGGCGGGCGCTCGAAGCGGCCGGCCTCACGCTGCTGGCTGGAATAGTTTTCCAGGTAGCGGCGGTAGTCATCGGCCTTGGCCGGGTCCACCTCGACCCAGTACTGCAGCCAGGTGCAGGGCGCGTTCAACGAATAGCTGTCACGGTCGGGGTTCTCGCCGAAGCAGTTCATGTTGCCGCTGCTGCCCAGCTTCATGTCCAGTGAAGTGGACATCGGCAGCAGCAGATCCTCATCCTTGCCGTAGCTGCCGGTGGTCAGGTCGAAGAACTGCGGTTCGGGATTCCATTCCTTCATCACGCCGACGATGCGGAAGCTCTGGCCATCCATGCGGATGTCCTTGCCCACGCTGTTGCCACCCTGGTACAGCTTGTCGTTCAGGGCCTTGGAGATGACCACCACGCGTGCGCGGCCGTCGTCGTCCTGGCGTGTCCAGGCACGGCCGTACTGCATCGGCACGTTGAACATCGGGAAGAAATCGGCCGAGGTCCAGCGCGTATCGATCGAGAACGGCTGCAGGGTGCTGCCCTCCGGCTCGATGGTGCCGCCACCGCCGCTCATCAGCGCCTGGCGCTCGGCCTTGGCCTCGCGCAGCAGGGCTTCGCCGTCGAAGCGGGTCATCTGCGAGTTGGGTTCCTCGCCGGGCACATAGCCACCGCGCGGGGCCGGGTCCAGCTGCACGTAGAACAGGCGATCGCTCTTGTCCGGGATCGGGTCGCCGGAGAGCACGTGGAAGACGGTCAGGGTGGTCATCGAAGCACCGATGCCCAGCGCGATGGCCACCACCATCAGCGCGGTCAGGACCTTGTTGCGGCGGAAACTGCGCGCCGCCAGTCGGGCGTAGTAGGCGAACATGGTCAGGCCCTCACTCGTTGACGGCAACGATGCGGCGCGGCGTGGCCAGCACCGGCTCACGTACCAGGTCGGTCACCTGGCCATCGACGATGTGCACGTTGCGCTGCGCGCGTGCGGCCAGTTCGGGGTCATGGGTGACCATGACGATGGTGGTGCCGGCGGCATTGATCTCTTCCAGCAGTTCCATCACCCCGCGTGCCATCTGCGTGTCCAGGTTGCCGGTCGGTTCGTCCGCCAGCAGCAGGCGCGGGCTGCCGGCCAGGGCGCGGGCGATGGCGGCGCGCTGCTGCTGGCCGCCAGACAGCTCATTGGGGTAGTGCTTCATGCGCGAACCCAGGCCGACCTGGGTCAGTGCCTTTTCGATGCGCTCGCGGCGTTCGCCGGCACTCATCTTCCGGTAGCGCAGCGGCACGTCCACGTTGTCGAACAGGTTCAGGTCGGGAATCAGGTTGAAGCCCTGGAAGATGAAGCCGATCTTCTGGTTGCGCAGGCGGCTGCGCGCATCGTCGCCCAGCGTGCTGACGTCCTGGCCGTCCAGCATGTAGGTGCCGCTGGTGAAGGTTTCCAGCAGGCCGGCGATGTTGAGGAAGGTGGTCTTGCCGGAACCGGACGGGCCGGTGACGGCGACGAACTCGCCTTCCTTGACCTGTAGTTCCAGCGAGCGCAGTGCATGGGTTTCCACCTGTTCGGTACGGAAGACCTTGGCGACCGAACGCATTTCGAGCATGTACATGGGGTGTCCTCTCTCCAGGATGTGTCAGTTGACGGAGACGCGTTCGGCGTCCTTGAACAGGTCGCTGCCGGAGACCACGATGCGGTCGCCCGGCTGCACACCCGACTTGATTTCCACTTCGCCCAGGCTGCTGACGCCCAGTTCCACCGGCCGGCGCACCGCAGTGCGGCCGTCCATCACGTAGGCCACGCCGTTGCCCTGTTCGACGAACGGGCCACGCTCGACCTTCATCACGTTCCTGCGCGTATCCAGCAGCACGCGCACCGACATGCGCTGGCTCTGGCGCAGGCCTTCGGGCTGCGCGGCGGCAAAGCGCACGCGCGCGTTCACTTCACCGTTGACCACTTCCGGCGACACCGCGCTGATTTCACCGGCGAACGGCTTGCCGTTGCCGCCGGTCAGCTGCGCAGGCATGCCGATGGCCAGGTCGCGGGCGAAGCTTTCCGGCACCTTGATCTCCACTTCGAACTTGGACAGGTCGACCACGCCCAGCACCGGCGCGTTGGCCGCCAGGTTGGTGGCCTGGGTGGCCTGCACCTGGCCCACCTGGCCGTCGAACGGGGCGCGCAGGGTCAGTGCGTCCACCTGGCGCTGCACTTCGGCCACCACCGCCTTCTGTCGGTCGGCCAGCAGGCGCTTGTTGCGCGCATCCAGGTCGGCGCCCTGGCTCTGCAGGCGGGCATCGGTGGTGGCGTTGGCCAGGGTGATGTCGGCCTTCTTCAGGCTGTCCTGGGCCTTGGCCAGGTCGATCTGCGGCACCGCGCCGCCGTCGTAGCCGCGCTGGTAGCGCTGCAGATCGCGGTCGGCGGCCTGCCGTTCGATGCTGGCCTGGTCGGTTTCCTTGCGCGACTTGGCGCGGGCCAGGGTGGCGTCCAGTGCGGCGCGGCTGGCCTCGGCTTCCAGGCCGGCCAGCGTGGCCTGTTCCTGGGCCAGCTTGCTGCGCAGTTCCGGGCTGTCGATGATCGCCAGCTCCTGGCCCTTCTTGACCACGTCGCCGGCCACCACCTTCAGGTCCACCGTTCCTGCGGAAATGGCGTACAGGGTGGGGCTGTTGGCGGCGATGACGCGGCCGTCGGCAGCGATGTCGCGCACCAGGTCCCCGCGCTGTACTTCGGCGATGCGTACCCGGCTGCTGTCGAAAGAGCGGCTGGCGTTGGACCAGGCATGCACCGCCCAGCCGATGGCGGCCAGCAGGGCGACCGCGCCCAGGGCCGGCCAGCGGTAACGCTGCCAGGCCGCACGGGGGGCGCTGGCGGAGGGGGCGGAAACGACCTGGTCCTGGGCTGAGGTGTCGCGGATCATCGGGTGCGTGCCTGTCGGTGGTGAATGAGTGAAAGCACGCTCCGTGCCAACTTTATCTTCTGTTTTTTCAATGGCTTGCGATTGGCCTTCGAGTGTCCGGGTGTCCGCGGACACCGCTGCGGACACTTTCATTAAGCGGACAGGGGGGACGAAGCGGACGCCCACGCTAGAATGCGGCGACCGTCTTCAAGGAAAAGCGCGACATGTGTGGAATCGTGGGTGCGATCGCTGATCGCGATGTGGTACCAGTGCTGATCGAGGGACTGAAGCGGCTGGAGTATCGCGGCTACGATTCATCCGGCATCGCGGTGATCGACCGGGCTGAACGCCCGGACGTACGCCGCGTGCGCCGCACCGGTCGTGTCTCGGAAATGGCCACTGCCGCCGAGAGCGAAGGCTTCAATTCCCAGCTGGGCATCGGCCACACCCGCTGGGCTACCCATGGCGGGGTGACCGAGGCCAATGCGCACCCGCACATCAGTGCCGGCGTGGCGCTGGTGCACAACGGCATCATCGAGAACCACGAAGAGCAGCGCGAGAAGCTGCGCGCGCTGGGCTACACCTTCGAGTCGCAGACCGACACCGAAGTGATCGCCCACCTCATGCACCACCATCTGAAGGGCGGCGACAGCCTGCTGGGCGCGCTGCAGCGCACGGTGAAGGAACTGACCGGCGCCTATGCGCTGGCCGTGGTCAGCCGTGCCGAGCCGGACCATTTCGTCTGCGCACGCATGGGCTGCCCGCTGCTGGTCGGCCTGGGCGAAGGCGAGAACTTCGTCGCCTCCGACGTCTCGGCGGTGATCTCGGCCACCCGCAAGGTGATCTTCCTGGAAGAGGGCGACACGGCCGACATCCGCCGCGATGGCGTGCAGGTGTTCGACGAGCACGACCAGCCGGTCGAGCGCGACGTGCACCTGTCCGACGTGTCGCTGGCCTCGCTGGAACTGGGCCCGTACCGCCACTTCATGCAGAAGGAAATCCACGAACAGCCGCGCGCGCTGGGCGACACCATCGAAGCGGCGATCGACGCCGGTGGTTTCCCGGCCGAGCTGTTCGGCAAGCATGCCGAGGCCGTGCTGTCCGGCATCGAAGGCGTGCAGATCCTGGCCTGCGGTACCAGTTACTACTCGGGCCTGACCGCGCGCTACTGGATCGAATCCATCGCCGGCCTGCCGTGCAGCGTGGAAATCGCCAGCGAGTACCGCTACCGCGCGGCCTATGCGAACCCCAAGCACCTGATCGTGACCATCTCCCAGTCCGGCGAAACGCTGGATACGATGGAAGCGCTGAAGTACGCCAAGTCGCTGGGGCACAAGCACACGCTGTCGATCTGCAACGTGCCGGAAAGCGCCATTCCGCGCGCCAGCGAACTGGTCTGCTACACCCGCGCCGGCGCCGAGATCGGCGTGGCCTCGACCAAGGCCTTCACCACCCAGCTGGCCGCGCTGTTCCAGCTGACCGTGGTGCTGGGCAAGCTGCACGGCCGCGTGGATGCCGCGCAGGAAGCCGATTACCTGGAACAGCTGCGTTTCCTGCCGGGCAGCGTGCAGCACGCGCTGAACATGGAGCCGCAGATTGCCGCCTGGGCCGAACGCTTCGCCCGCAAGAGCAGCGCGCTGTTCCTGGGCCGTGGCCTGCATTACCCGATCGCGCTGGAAGGCGCGCTCAAGCTCAAGGAAATCTCCTACATCCACGCCGAGGCCTATCCGGCCGGTGAGCTGAAGCACGGGCCGCTGGCGCTGGTGGACGAGGACATGCCGGTGGTGGTGATCGCGCCCAACGACAGCCTGCTGGAAAAGGTGAAGTCGAACATGCAGGAAGTGCGTGCGCGCGGCGGCGAGCTGTTCGTGTTTGCCGACCAGGACAGCAACTTCAGCGAGTCCGAAGGCGTGCATGTCATCCGCACCCCGCGCCATGCGGGCGTGCTCAGCCCGGTGGTGCACACCATTCCGGTGCAGCTGCTGGCGTACCACACCGCCCTGGCACGTGGCACCGACGTGGACAAGCCGCGCAACCTGGCCAAGAGTGTTACGGTGGAGTAAGGCCCTCTGGGCCAATGGCCGCCGGGCGCTGCCAACATCGGTAGCGCCGGGCCATGCCCGGCGGAACGTGGCGCTGGCCACGCCCCCCCCCTCCTCGCGCCTGCCCAGCCCAGCACATCGCGGCACTTGATCGGCCTGACTGAAGGCACTAGCCTGCAGCCAACACACCCGCCACGCCTCTGACGCGCATCGTCGCGGAGCGCTCAAATTGGCGGATTTTTTATGCCCGCTGTTGGGTGTGCCAGCACGGCCCGATACGTAAAGCCGCCTCTTTCTGTGAGCAGCCTGGCGCGGGTGCACGGCATCGGCGCCGTCACCGGCTGGGATACGCATCCGTTGTGGCGCCCATGACGGACCGGAGGTAGCGCCGGGCCACGCCCGGCGGAACAGCCTCAGGCAGCGTGCACCTGCACATCCACATATTCGGACAACCCGCGGCAGGCCAGCAGCAGGCCTTCGCGCACATCGTTGCCGATCTGCTGCGCGTCGTCGCCATCCACGCGCACGCGCTCGCTGGCATGCAGCAGTTCCAGCAGCACGGTCAGCCCGGCGTTTGCCCGGTTGATGCGCGCCAGCGCCATGCACTGGCCGGTGCTGCGGCCGGTGCGGTGCAGCGGCTGTCCATCAGCGGCGTCCACCTGGCGGATGCGCTGCAGGCTGCCCAGCAGGGTGACGCCTTCCTGCTGGGCGGCAAGCGTGGTTTCCAGCGGCTGGGCAAGTTCTTCGGGCAGTGTGTTGGCGGCTTCGCCCAGGGTGGCGAACAGATACGGGTATCGCGTGGTGCTCATGGCGGCTTCCTCATGCATGCGGCAAAGGAGCCACCCCGCCTAACAGCGAGGGTGGCGGACGGTGCGTGGTTGCAATACCGGTGAATCACCTAGCGAAAAGCCGGCGGGCACGAGGCCCCCACGCACCGCCCGCCATAGGTGCGCGGGCAGAATGCCTGCCGGCGCCACCCACAGGGGGTGGGCGACGCCGGCAGACAAGCGTAACCGCTAGGTAGTTCAAACGGGATTGCAAGCCCGTGCCACCATTTTCCGGTGGCGGTCCATGTTTCGCATGGATGGCCTTGGCCGCCAATGAGAAAAGTTGGAAAGATCGAAAGATGTGCAAATAATCGATTTGTTGCATGCGCAGGGCGTGGCGTGCCGATTGCGACACTCCATTCCAACATGGCACCATCTGCGCACGCCGCTGCCCGCATCACGGAGGATGCATGCGCCACCTCTCGCATTTCGATCTGCTTGCCAACCTGCGCAATGGCCGCAGTGTCGAGCAGTTGCTGTCTGGGCGACGGGAGGGCGATGTCGAGGTGATCCGCTTTCTGGGCATCGACCGGGACCGGGATGGCTGCTGGACTGTGCGGCTGTATGAGGTGGCCGACGTGGGGACGCCTGACCATCTGGATCTGTACAGCTTCCCGGACGTATCGGAAGATCCGGAGGATCTGCCGAGCGCGACCTTTTCAAGCATCGAGGCCGCGCTTGAGTACGCGTGCAGCGCGCTGGGCGCGGACCTGCAGCGCTTCGTGAATCAGGGCGTGGCCGAATCGGAGTACATCGACGCCTACCACCCGCAGTGGTGAGGCTGACCAGGTTTCATTCCGCGTGCAGGGCACGCATTACAGGGGGCTGTAGATGAGCAAGTGGCACGTGGTTGCAATGGCGGCGGCGATCAGCCTGCTGTCCGGGTGTGCAAGTGTTCCGATGTCGGACAAGGGCCAGCTGGACGTGGCCAAGAGTTTCCCGGTGCCCGAGGAGGGCAAGGCAGGCGTGTATGTGTACCGCAACTCCTTCGTCGGCCAGGCGCTGAAGAAGGATCTGCGCATCGATGGCGAGTGCCTGGGTGAGACGGCCAACAAGGTGTTCTTCTACACCCTGGTGCCGGGCAACCAGGAACACGTGATTTCCACCGAGTCGGAGTTCTCGCCCAACGACGTCAAGCTGTACACCGAAGCGGGGCGCAACTACTTCATCGAACAGTCGATCAAGATGGGCGTGTTTGTCGGTGGTGCCAAGCTGACGGTGATGCCCGAGGCCGAGGGCCGCCGCCAGGTGGCACAGCTGAGCCTGGCCCAGCGCGGGCGTTGTTCGAAGTGAGGTAAGCGGGTCGTTGCAGGTGGCGATGGCTGATGGGCCATCGCCACCGGGCCGCGCACCTGGTATGGGTGCCCGCGCGGCCATCACGCCAACCAACAGTACCCGCCATTGGCGTCGTGGCCCCGGCGGGCAGGAGAAGTGCAATGGAATGCGGAAGTGAGACGTTGCCTGCGGCTCGGCTGCAGCAGTCGCGATCGCAATGGAGCGCATGCTGATGTCGCAACCTAGCTGGGCGCCTGCGCAGTCCGCGCCTTCGCTGCACTGGTGTCTGGGCTACAGGCTGGTGGTCATCGCTGCGATCCTCGCGGTGGTGGTGCTATCGACCGCCACCGGGCTGACGCTGTGGGTGCTGCATCTGCAGGAAACTGCGGCGCCACTGCCTGAGTGGCTGCGAGCATTGCGCGCGTTGGGGCCGGGAGACGGGTACTCGCGCCGCTCCGGTCTGGGTGTCGTTGCCGCGACCTACTACAGCATTGTGCCGCTGCTGTTTCCGCTGAGTTTCCTGTCGACCTGGGTGTTGGCGACCTACCACGCCGATGGTGTGCTGCGTGAGTGGATCGTGCAGCGGCGAACCTTGGGCGGCGTGCTTGCATGCTGCGTGGTGATGGTCGCGTTCCCGTTGATCGGCGTCCTTTTCCTGAGTGCTTTCAGTGGTGGCGACTTCCGCCGTCTGCATATCGCCGGTGATCCGTTTTCCTTGCTGTCGGCGGGGTGGATTCCGTTCGTCGCACTTGGGGCCGTCGCCGCGATGAGGCCGTGCGCGGTGCATGCGCTGCGCGCGCAACGCCGCTCTTGAGCCCGGTGCGCCTGGCATCGGCCGCTGAGGCTCACATGGAGGATCATGGCTGCCGGCGGGCAGGACGTGCGCCGGCACTCCGGTGGCATCCGGTCTGCATCCAGACCCCGTTGAACGGGATGCAAGCCGCGCAGGTGCTGAGCCGTTCGGCCGACTGACGACGGTCAGCTGTTCTCGTCGTCGGTGGCGTCAGTGGTACCGGCCACGGTGCAGGTCAGCTGGGTCTCACCGATACCGCCGACACCGAGGTCGCCCATGCGGGTCGCACGGTGGCCTTTGCCATCCAGCTTGGCAGCGGCGCGCACGGTCGCTTTGGTGGTGGCAAACGTGGCGGTGTAACTGGCACCGACTTCGCCATCGGGATCGATGTAGAACGAGACATCCCGGACCGGCAGGCCGAACACGTTGAAGGCAACCGGCGGCGTGATCGGGTCGGTGGTGCTGTAGGGATCGGCGGACAGCGCCTTCCATGCCGCCGAGGCAATATCCGGTTCGGCGCGGCATTCCAGCGCGGCCTGCAGCATGGGGGCGACCTTCTGCCACTGCGCGGCGTCGATGGCATGTGCGGCGGGCGCGGCCAGCAGGCCGGTGATGAGCGGGGCGGCGAAGCGGATGAGGGGCGATGTCATGGCAGGCATTCCTTTGCGTATGGAGCCGGAAATTCTACCCGCTGCGCCACGCATGAACAGCGCCATATTGCAGCGCAACATCGAAAGCGTACAATCCGCTTCGGCCAGTCGGCTGCTGTAACCCGCCTCCCGCCGTACCCCCCTGCAACGCACAGTGCCGGGGCGTTCCGGGGACGACGCTACGGACCAGCGTACTCCCCAGGACCCACGCGTCCGCATGATCTGCCTGTCCCGCTGTCGGGGCCGGGCGCATCGCTGCGCGTGCCTTTCAACCGAATGCTCCCTGTTGTCGTCGCCCCCATGTACGGCCTCCGCGCCCTGCGCGCTTCCGCGTCACCCCATCTTCCGACCCTCATCGGCGCCAGCGCCGTGCTGCTGTGGAGCCCGACCCTGGGCATGCTGCGCACGATCAGCGAGATCTTCGGTGCCGTTGGTGGCGCCGCTCTGATCTTCACGGCCGCCGCGGTGTTCTCGGCGCTCATCCTGGGCGTGCCGCGGCCCTCGCAGCTGCCGCGACGCTACCTGCTGATCGGCGGTGCGTTGTTCATCGGCACCGAGATCTCGTTGTCGCTGTCCATCGGCCTGGCCCACCACCGTGGGCAGGCGCTGGAACTGGTGATGATCAACTACCTGTGGCCGTGCCTGACCGTGCTGCTGACCGTGCTCACCCGCATGCAGCGCGGCAACTGGCTGCTGCTGCCGGCCACCGTGCTGTGCCTGCTGGGCGTGGTGCTGGTCATCACCGGCGAAGGCGCATGGTCGCCGGCGATGCTGCTGGCCAACCTGCGCAGCAATCCGCTGGCCTATGCTTTGGCGCTGGCCGCCTCGTGCATGTGGGCCACCTATTCGCTGGTGACCAAGCGGATCGGCGGTTCGCGCAACGCGGTGCCGTTGTTCATGATCGCCACCGCCGCGGTGCTGTGGCTGAAGTACGCGCTGGGCGATGCGCCGCCGCTGCACCTGCACTGGGGCGGGCTGGCCCAGGTGGCCGTGTTCGGCCTGCTCACCGCCACCGCCTATTCGTGCTGGAACCATGGGCTGCAGCACGGCAACGTCACCTCGATGGCGATCTTCTCCTACTTCGCCCCGGTGTTGTCGGTGCTGTGGAGCAGCGTGTGGCTGTCGCTGCACCCGGGCATGGGCTTCGTGCAGGGCGTGGCCTGCGTGACCGCAGGCTCGCTGCTGTGCTGGTGGGCGACCCGGGCGCGGCCGTTGCCGCCCCCGGCGCCGCCGGCCGCATATACGGCCTGACCCTCCGCCTGGCGGCTTGCCGGGCGGTGCGCGAATTTCCTTTGTGGGCAGTCACTTGTGGGTGCCTGCCGCTGTCTTGCTGCACCGCATGATGTGTCAGTTCCATGACGCTGCTACGTTTCGTGTCCCCCGGTGTCATTTCTTGATCGGCACCCTCGACCGCCAGTAGCAGTGATTGCAAGGGATTTTCATGACGCACAGGCTGAATCTTAAAAAGACACCGGTTACCTTTGTTGCCAACGCGCTGGCCAGTGCCGTGCTGCTGGCTCTGGCCGGCCCTGCTGCCGCACAGGACACCGCCGCGGCCAACCCCACCGAACTGGATGCGGTGACGGTGACCGGCTACCGCGCCAGCGTGGAAAAGGCGCTGGACATCAAGCGCTCGGAAAAGGGCATGGTCGATGCGGTGGTGGCCGAGGACATCGCCAACTTCCCCGATCTCAACCTGGCCGAATCGCTGCAGCGCATCCCGGGCGTGACCATCACCCGCGACGCCGGCGAAGGCCGCAACATCTCCGTGCGCGGCCTCGGCCCGGATTTCACCCGCGTGCGCATCAACGGCCTTGAGGCGCTGACCACCGTCGGCGGCTCCGACCAGTCCGGCGGCACCAACCGCAGCCGTGGTTTCGACTTCAACGTGTTCGCCTCGGACCTGTTTTCGCAGCTGATCGTACGCAAGACCGCCTCGGCCGACGTGGAAGAGGGTTCGCTGGGTGCCACCGTGGACCTGCGCACCGCGCGCCCGTTCGACTACGACGGCTTCACCTTCGCGGCCAGCGGGCAGGGCAGCTTCAATGATCTTTCCGAAAAGGCCAGCCCGCGCGCCGCGGCGCTGATCGCCGATACGTGGGCCGATGGTCGCTTCGGTGGCCTGCTGTCGGTGGCGTATTCCGAGCGCAAGGTGCGCGAGGAGGGCAGCAACACCGGCCGCTGGTACAGCGCCAGCAGCAATGGTGGCTTCAGCCCCAGCTCGCCGTTCACCGCCGGCCTGGCCGATGGCGTGTGGCACCCGTATTTCCCGCGCTACACGCTGCTGGAACATGACCAGAAGCGCCTGGGCGTGACCGCAGCGCTGCAGTGGAAGCCGACCGACAATACCGAGTTCGCGCTGGATGCGCTGTACTCGAAGATCGATACCGTACGCAGCGAGAAGTACATTGAGGCGATCTCGTTTGCCTACTCGGCGCAGAAGCAGAACATGGTGCTGCGCGACGGCTACATCGACCCGACGTCCGGCGCGCTGCTGTATGGCGTGTTCGACGGTGCCGGCGTGCGTTCGGAACAGCGCCGCGATGAATGGAGCACCGAGTTCAAGCAGGTGTCGCTCAGTGGCGAGCACCGCTTCAGTGATGCGTTCAAGGTCAACCTGCTGGTCGGCCATTCCAAGTCCGAGCACGCCAACCCGGTGCAGACCACGCTGATCATGGACAAGGCCAACGTGTCCGGCTACAGCTACGATTTCCGCGACAGTTTCACCCACCCGACCTTCAACTACGGCATCGACCCCACCGACGCCAGCGGCTGGACGCTGGCTGAAGTGCGCCTGCGCCCGCAGTACGCCAGCAACAGCTTCGACAACGGTGCGCTGGATTTCACCTGGAACTTCGGCCCGGCGTTCACCCTGCGTGGCGGCCTGCTCGCCAAGGATTATTCGTTCGATACCAGCGAGTACCGCCGGCAGAGCGAAACCGTGGTGCCGGCCTTTGCCGATGGCAGCTATACCGTGCCGGCGGCGCTGGTGGACATCGCCCGCCTGGGCGGCGTGGCCGGTTCGCCTGATGCCTGGGCAGTGCCTGACCTGGCCGCGTTGTCGGATCTGCTGGGCATCTACAGCGGGCAGGGCATCTACCAGCTGTACGAACGCAACGCGACCCGCCGCAGCGTGGAAGAGCGTGACCGTGGCGCCTGGCTGATGGGCGAGTTCGGCTTCGATGTCGGCAGCGTGCCGGTGTCGGGCAACGTGGGCGTGCGCCGGGTCAAGACCTCGCAGTCTTCCACCGGCTATTCCACGGTGGATGGCGCGATGGTGCTGACCCATGTGTCGCGCGACTACACCGATACGCTGCCCTCGCTGAACCTGGTGGCCGAGCTGGCCCCGGACCTGATGCTGCGCTTCGGTGCGGCCAAGGTGATGGCACGCCCCGGCCTGTCCTCGCTGACCCCGGGCACGACCCTGAGCCTGTCCAGCGGCCACCGCTACGTCAACGGCGGCAACCCGAACCTGGACCCGATCCGTGCACGCACGCTGGACCTGGGCGTGGAGTGGTACTTCCAGGAAGGCGGCCTGCTGGGCCTGGCGCTGTTCCACAAGGACATCGAAAGCTTCGTGCAGGGCACCAGCACGGTCATGCCGTTCACCGCCAGCGGCCTGCCGGCCAGCCTGCTGGATGGCACCGGCGTGTCGCCCAATGAAGACTTCACCTTCACCCGCCCGTTGAACACACCCGGTGGTGACCTCAAGGGGGCCGAGTTCAACTACGTGCAGCCCTTCAGCTTCCTGCCAGGGCGGTGGAGCAACCTGGGCCTGCAGCTGAACTACACCTGGGTCGATTCGCAGATCCAGTACCTGACCTCCACCGGTGCGGCCTCGCTGAAGACCGACCTGACCGGGCTGTCGAAGATTTCGTACAACAGCACGCTGTTCTACGAAGGCGAGAAGCTGGGTGCACGCGTGTCCTACACCCACCGCGATGGCTACTACACCCAGGTGCCGGCCAGCGTGCAGGGCTTCAGTTTCCACGGCATGGATGCGGTGGACACCGTGGATGCCTCGATCAGCTGGAAGATCGACGATCATCTGGAAGTCAGCCTGGAAGGCATCAACCTTACCAACGAAACCAGCAACGAGTGGGTGGGGACTTCGGCGTGGAAACTGCCGCTCACCTACACCCAGACCGGCCGTGAGTTCCTGCTCGGCCTGCGCTACAAGTTCTGATCGTTGTCTCTGGATCGCGGCCGGCCTGCAGTGCCGGCCGCGCGCTGCCCCTCTTGCCTGCAGGATGCCGCATGCCGAACAGACGTCTTTTCTCTCTCCCACTGGCCGGCCTGCTGGTGCTGGCCGCACTGCCAGCTGCCGCGCGCGACTGGGTGGTGGCCGCCGATGGCAGCGGTGACTACCGCAGCGTGCAGGCGGCCATCGATGCGGTGCCCGATGGCAACCGCACGCGCCAGGTCATCGTGCTGCGCGAAGGGATGTACCGCGGCGTGGTGAAGGTGCCGAAGGAGAAGACCCGGGTGACCCTGCGCGGCGCGGGTGCGGGTGCATCCATCCTCAGTTGGAACAACTATGCCGACCTGGTCGACCCGGCCACCGGCAAGGCGATGCGTACCAGTGGTTCGGCCACGGTGTACGTGTACGGCGATGAGTTCATCGCCGAGGACCTGACCATCGAGAACACCGCCGGCAATGTCGGCCAGGCCCTGGCGCTGTATGCAGCACCGCCGCGCGGGGGCTTCCGCAACGTGCGCCTGCTCGGCAACCAGGACACGCTCTACACGCACGAAGGCAGTGTGCTGCACTTCAAGGACTGCTACATCGAAGGCACGGTGGATTTCATCTTCGGTGCGGCCACGGCGCTGTTCGATGACTGCACGATCGTGTCAAAGGGCAAGCTGGGCTGGGTGACGGCCGCGTCCACGCCGGAAGGGCAGCGCTTCGGCTATGTGTTCCGTCGCGCGCTGCTGCGTGGCGAAGGTGTGGGCACGGCGTACCTGGGGCGGCCGTGGCGGCCGTTCGCGCGCACGGTGTTCCTGCAGTCCAACCTGGGCCCTCACATCGTGCAGGCCGGCTGGCACAACTGGGACAAGCCCGATGCCGAACGTACCACTTACTACGGTGAGTTCGGCAGCGTCGGTGCCGGTGCTTCACCGGAAGAACGGGTGGCGTGGTCGCATCACCTGTCCGGTGACGAGGCCGCGCAGTACACCACCGAGGCGGTGCTCGGCAGCTGGCGGCCGTTCCCCTGACTTTGCACGGTCGGGCGATTGCGCGTGCGTCGGCCGCGCGGGTGCGAACTTGAGCGGCTTGAAACGGCTGTATTCAGCGCCGGTTTTGCCGCAGGTGCGATTCTCGGAATCGTCGACAGGTTCCACGACGAAGCGTCCCATCGGTGCCGGTAGTGGCCGCGCGGGGCAGTCGTAGAATCGAATCGTCCGAGGCCCTGCGGGTTTTCCTTCACCGGCCTCGTTCGCGTTGCAGCACCTGCTGGCCGTTGCAGTTCCGCGGCCGCACCGTGCGCCAGACGTGCGCTGAAAGGTCTGTTCCCGGGGAGGGGGCGATTCGGAAGAGCACACTTTTTGACTTCAGTGACCTGCACCAGGAAACAAGAATGAACGTCCGCGAACTCCTGCAATCCAAGAAAGAAGCTGTCATCACCATCGATTCGGAAGACACCATCGGTGCCGCCGCCCACAAGATGAGCGCGAATAAAATCGCCGCGCTGGTGGTGATGAAGGACGAGGTGCCGGTGGGCATCATCTCCGAGAAGGACATCGTGCGCAGCCTGGCCGACGACGGCCCGCAGGCCGGCCGCCGGGTGATCTCCACGGTGCCGACCACCGGCCTGGAAGGCATCGCGCCGGAGGCCACGCTGAAGCAGGCGATGTCCCTGATGACCTACTCGCGCCGCCGCCACCTGATGGTCACCGATGGCAATCGTCTGATCGGCATCCTCAGCCTGGGCGATATCGTGAAGAACCTGCTGGGCGAGCTGGAGCTGGAAAAGGCCGTGCTGCAGGACATCTACATGGCCGCCCACTGAGGCGACCGTGCAGGACGGACGAAGCCGGGCAGTGCCCGGCTTCTTCGTTTCAGGGCCGCGTAGGAATCAGAAGCTGACCTTCACCGAGTCCGCGCTGTAGATCGCCGGCCCGTGGTAGACCACTTCGATGTTGTTGCCATCGGGGTCGAGCACGAAGGCGCCGTAGTAGCCCGGGTGGTAGGGCCGCTCGCCCGGCGCGCCGTTGTCGGTGCCGCCCGCCGCCAGAGCGGCTTTGTGGAAGGCATCGACGGTGGCGGCATCGCGTGCCTGGAAGGCCAGGTGATGGCGGCCGGTCAGCTGGCCGGCGGCCGCCTCGCTGCTGGCGGTGGAAATGAACAGTTCGTCGGCCCAGAAATAGTCCGGGCCTTCACCGGCAATGGGAATGCCGATGCTGTCGAACACTGCCTGGTAGAAGCGGCGGCTGGCGGCCAGGTCGCGCACCACCAGTTGCAGGTGATCGATCAGGCGCCCGCGATGCAGTTCCATCGTTTCCATGCGTACCTCTTCAGAAGGGGACCGCTCTGGTAGCGCCGGGCCATGCCCGGCGAGCGCCTGGCGCGGCCGGTCAGGCGTTGGCGATGATCTCGACCCAGTAGCCGTCCGGGTCCTTGATGAAGGCGATGTTCTTCATGCGGCCATCGGTCAGGCGCTTCTGGAACGGCACGCCGAGGTCCTCGAAGCGCTGGCAGGCGGCTTCCAGTTCCGGCACGGAGACGCAGATGTGGCCGAAGCCGCGCGGGTCGCTGTTGCCGTCGTGGTAGACCGGGCCATCCTGGGTTTCGGTGCCGTGGTTGTGGGTCAGTTCCAGCACGCCCGGCAGGCCGGCCATCCACACGCGGCGGGTGGCATCGTCTTCCGGCACGGCCACGCCGGCCGGCACGTAGGCCAGGAAGTACAGGCTGAACTGGGCTTCAGCAAAATCACGCTTGTCGATCAGCTGGTAGCCCAGCACGCGGGTGTAGAAGTCCAGCGAGGCGGTGATGTCCTTGACCCGCAGCATGGTGTGGTTGAACACGAAGCCGTGGGTTTCGGCCGGGGCCTGGGCAGCCACGCCGGGAACATCGCGCAGGGCGGGAAGGGTCATGGGGGAAGGTCCTTCAGACAGGGCCGTGATGGCCGGATGGCGTCATTCTACCGGCCGCCACCTGACGGCATCGCGACGTACAATGCACGGATCGCACCGTTCCGTCCTGACAACGATTGCCCGCCATGTCGCAGCGTGAATGGGTGGCCGCCGCCATCCGCAAGATCGAAGCCGATTTCAACCGTTCCGCCGATACCCACCTGATCCCGCTGGCGCTGCCCGGGTTCGAGGGCATCGACGTGTACCTGAAGGATGAATCGAGCCACCCCACCGGCAGCCTCAAGCACCGTCTGGCGAGGTCGCTGTTCCTGTACGCGCTGGCCAATGGCTGGCTGCGCGAGGGGCGGCCGGTGATCGAGGCCTCCAGCGGTTCGACCGCGGTGTCCGAAGCCTACTTCGCGCGCCTGCTCGGCCTGCCGTTCATTGCGGTGATGCCGGCCACCACCTCGCCGGAAAAGATCGCCGCGATTGAATTCCACGGTGGCCGCTGCCACCTGGTCGAGCGTGCCTGCGACCTCAACTGCGATTCGGAACGGCTGGCCCGCGAGACCGGCGGCCATTTCATGGACCAGTTCACTTACGCCGAACGGGCGACGGACTGGCGCGCCAACAACAACATCGCCGAATCCATCTTCAAGCAGATGGCCGAGGAGCCCAGCCCGATTCCGGAGTGGATCGTGTGCAGCCCCGGCACCGGCGGCACCGCGGCCACCCTGGGCCGCTATGTCAGCTACCGCCGCCATGACACCCGCATCCTCTGCGCGGACCCGGAAGTCTCGGTGTTCTTCGACGGCTACCAGGCCGCCGTGGCAGGCGAGCCGGACTGGCGCGGGCTGACCTGCAGCGGTGGTTCGCGGGTGGAAGGCATCGGCCGGCCGCGGGTGGAATCGAGCTTCATCCCGACCAGCGTCGATGCGATGGTGAAGGTGCCCGACGCGCTCAGCCTGGCGGCGATGCGCCACGTCAGCCGCCAGATCGGGCGTCGCGTCGGCGGCTCCACCGGCACCAACTTCATCGGCGTGCTGCAGGCCGCGCAGTGGATGCGCGAAGCCGGCCACCAGGGCAGCATCGTCAGCATCCTGTGTGATGCGGGCGAACGCTATGCGCACAGCTATTACGACCCCGCGTGGTACGGCCGCCAGGGCATCGACGTGGACGGCGCCGACGCGCAGCTGGCCGCGGCGGTGGCCGGGCAGGGCCTGCCCGCATTGCCGTGGTGCAGCCTGGAAGCGTTGTAACGACAACCGGTCACCGGTCATGTGTCATCGTTCGCGGGCCGCGCTCAGTACCCCGCATCCATGAAGGCATCCAGCAGGATGTCGCGCAGCGTCTCGGGCAGGGCCTCGATGTCCATCGCGCGGTCATCCAGATGCAGCTGGGGGTCCAGCACGCTGGCGCGGCCGTGGGCCAGCGCCTTCAGCCACAGCAGCATGCAGATCACGAACTCGCGTTCATGGCCCGGCTGCAGGCGGCTGGCACCGCGCTCGATCACTTCGAACGGGTACCACTCCTGCGTCTCGCTGAGCCGGCCCCCTTGGCGTTGCAGCGCCTTCAGCTCGGCCAGGTGGCGCGGTGCATCGTCGCCCGCATCGCACAGCGCGGCGATCCAGGACAGCTCGTCCGTGGTGGCGGTCAGCGCCGGCGAACGGGCGGATGTCGCGGTGGAGCGTGGAGCCAGACCTTCCATGTGGGGCCTCCTCATGACGTACCGCTGCGGTCTCCCCCGCAGCGCCAGCTTCGGCGCGGGCCCGTAAGGCGGACGTGAATGCCGGGGGGCCGTGGAAAGCGCCATCCACGCATGGCGTGGATCTACGGGACATCCCCCTTGTCTGGCGGCGCGGCCAGCGCCATATGGACAGGGATGCCCGCGCGCCGGGCCCGTAACCTGGAGATCTGCCGTGACCGATGCCAACCCCCTGCTTGATGCTTCCGGCCTGCCGCGCTTCGAGGCGATCCGCCCGGAGCATGTTGCGCCGGCGCTGGATGTGCTGCTGGCCGACGCCGAAGCCGCCGTCAGCACGGCCGAGCGGGTGCAGCCGGTCACCTGGCAGACCTTCGTGACCCCGCTGGACGATGCCACCGAACGACTGTGGCGCGCCTGGGGCCTGGTCGGCCACCTGCAGGGGGTGGTCAACACCCCTGAGCTGCGCGAGGCCTACAACAGCAACCTGCCACGGGTCACCCGCTTTGCCAGCGCGCTGGGCCAGAACCTGGCGCTGTACCGCCAGTACCAGGCGCTGGCCGCCAGCCCGGAAGCGGCCAGTTTCGACGAGGCGCGGCGCAAGGTGCTGGACAACGCCCTGCGCGATTTCCGCCTGGGCGGTGCCGAACTCGACGCCGATGCACAGCAGCGCTTCGCCGCGATCAAGGAAGAGTTGTCGGCGCTGTCGGCGAAGTTCTCGCAGAACGTGCTCGACGCCACCGATGCCTGGTCGTTGATCGTGGAAGACGAAGCGCGGCTGGCCGGCGTGCCGGACGACGTCAAGGCCGCTGCCCGCGCCGCCGCTGAAAAGGACGGCAAGACCGGCTGGAAACTGACCCTGCAGATGCCGTGCTACCTGCCGGTGCAGACCTGGGGCGAAGATCGCGACCTGCGCGAGATCCTGTACCGCGCCAGTGCGCAGCGCGCGTCCGAATTCGGCGATGACGCGCTGGACAATGGCGGCAACATCGACCGCATCCTCGCCCTGCGCGCCGAACTGGCCGCGCTGCTGGGCTTTGCCTCGTACGCCGATTATTCGGTGGCCACCAAGATGGCGCAGGACCCGGCCGAAGTGCTGGCCTTCCTGCGTGACCTGGCCGCGCGTGCCAAGCCGTTCGCCGGCAAGGACCGTGCCGAGCTGGAGCAGTTCGCCCGTGAACAGCTGGGCATCGACAGCCTGCAGGCCTGGGACCTGGCGTTCGCTGCCGACCGCCTGAAGCAGGCGCGCTACAGCTATTCCGAGCAGGAGGTGAAGCAGTACTTCACCGAGCCGAAGGTGCTTGGCGGCCTGTTCTCGGTGATCGAGCAGCTGTATGGCCTGCGCGTGCAGGAGGACAGCGCGCCGGTGTGGCACGAGGACGTGCGCTTCTTCCGCCTGGTCGATGCGCAGGGTGCGCTGGTGGGCCAGTTCTACCTGGACCTGTACGCGCGCGAAGGCAAGCGCGGCGGCGCGTGGATGGATGATTGCCGCAACCGCCGCGAGCGGGCCGATGGCAGCGTGCAGACGCCGCTGGTCTACCTGGTGTGCAACTTCGGGCGCGGCGCCAACGGCAAGCCGGCCACCTTCAGCCACAACGAAGTGACCACCCTGTTCCATGAAATGGGCCACGGCCTGCACCAGCTGCTGACCCGCATCGGCGAACTCGGCGTGGCCGGCATCAACGGCGTGGAGTGGGATGCGGTGGAGCTGCCCAGCCAGTTCATGGAAAACTTCTGCTGGGAGTGGGGCCACCTGCAGGGCATGACCGCGCACGTGGACACGGGCGAACCGCTGCCGCGTGCGCTGTACGAGCGCATGCTGGCCGCACGCAATTTCCACAGCGGCATGGCCACCGTGCGCCAGCTGGAATTCGGCCTGTTCGACATGCTGATCCACAGCCAGTTCGAACCGGCGCAGGACAGCGTGCTGGCCCTGCTGGACCGCGTGCGCAGCGAGGTGGCGGTGAACCATCCGCCGGCCTGGAATCGCTTCCCGCACCAGTTCAGCCACATCTTCGCCGGCGGTTACGCGGCCGGTTACTACAGCTACAAGTGGGCCGAGGTGCTCAGCGCCGATGCCTATGCGGCGTTTGAGGAGGCCCCGCAGGCGCTCGCTGAAACCGGTGCGCGCTTCCGCGACGAGATCCTCTCGCGTGGTGGCAGCCGTCCGGCGGCGGAGAACTTCAAGGCGTTCCGTGGCCGCGCGCCGCAGATCGACGCGTTGCTGCGCCATTCGGGCATGGCGTAACCGCTCTGGCAGGTGCCAACCTTGGTTGGCACTGGCTGGCATTACCGCTCTGGTAGGTGCCAACCTTGGTTGGCACTGGCTGCCATTGGTGCGAACCAAGGTCCGCACCCACCCAAAAAGCGGCGCTTCAATCGGCGTAGATCATCTTCCGGGTCATGCCGCCATCCACGATGAAATCCTGGCCGGTGCTGAAGCCGGACAGTGACGACAGCAGGTACACCGCCAGTGCACCGATGTCCTCGGGCTTGCCCACGCGGCCGACCGGATGCTGGCCGTGGTCGGTGGCTGAATAGTCCGGCGCATGCCGGCGCGAGGGCGCCTGCCAGGCGGTGGTGCCGATCCAGCCGGGGCTGATGCTGTTCACCCGCACCGCCGGGCCGGCACTGATCGCCAGCGCGTGGGTGAAGGCCACAAGCCCGCCCTTGGCCGCCGCGTAGGCTTCGCTGTTGGCTTCCGACTGCCAGGCGCGGGTGGAGGCGACGTTGATGATCGAGCCGGCCGCGCTGGCCTTCAGCGCCGGCAGCGCGTGCTTGCTGCACAGGAATGCACCGTGCAGTGAAGACAACCGCCGCTGCCATTCGTCCCAGTCCATGTTTTCCAGCGTGGTGCCGTGCGGCCCGGCAATGCCGGCGTTGTTCACCAGGCCATCGATGCGGCCGAAGCGCTGCTGCGCCGCGCCGATGAAGTCGCGCACGCTGGCTTCATCAGCGATGTCCAGGCGCTGGAACGCGGCATCGTCGCCACGCTGCCATTCGTCCAGGCAGGCGTGGCCCGCTTCCACGTCCAGATCGCCGATCAGCACGCGGCCACCGGCACCCAGCACGGCCTGGGCCACGCCGCGGCCGATGCCGTTTGCACCGCCGGTGACCAGCACCACCTTGCCCTGCAGCGGTGCCACCGGCCACATGGCGATGGGCGGGGCCGTGCTCACGACAGGTCTTCCCCGCGCAGGCGGCGGTACCACCCCTGCACGCCAATCCGGTCCAGGGTCTGGATGTTGCGCTCCACGATCACGTCCGGGTCCGGGAAGGCGTCCACCGCGCGCTCCACGCTGTCTTCGCGCAGCAGGTGCAGGGTGGGGAAGGGCGCGCGGTTGGTGTAGTTGCTGGCATCGTCGGCGGCCACGCCATCGAACTGGTAATCCGGGTGGAAGCTGGCCACCTGCAGGATGCCCTGCAGGTCCAGCGCCTCGATGGCGGCGTCGGCGTTGTCGAGGAAATCGTTGTAGTCGAGGAAATCGGTCAGCACCTGCGGATGCACGATCAGGGTGGTATCGATCTGCTCGGCGGGGGTGTCGCGCAGCAGCACCAGTTCTTCGGCCAGCTGTTCCACCAGCGCTTCGGGCGTGGTCGCATCGCTCAGCACGAAGCGCACCTGGTCCTTCACGTACACGGCCTTGGCGAACGGGCACAGGTTCAGGCCGATCACGATGCGCTCCAGCCACAGGCGGGTGGCGGCGATCGGGTCGTCGGAGGGCAGGGTGGTATCGGTCATGGCGGGCGCATCGGCTGGCGGGGCCGCCATTGTAGGCGCGCGGTCACCGACGCGCTGTTCACTGTCCACGAACTGGACACCGGCAATGCTTGAAAGTCCCATCCATTCAAGCCCTTGCCGATATCGCACCGATGGCCGATTGCCTGCGCGGCGGGCCAGGCGTGCAATGGGCGCACGACACAGGAGGACACCTCATGACTGCATCTTCCCCGTGGCTGCCGGACGACATCTGGTCCGGCGCCTTCTTCGACGGCCGTTGGCAGGCCGCCAGCCAGCGCCAGGCGGTGATCGAACCGGCTACCGGCCAGTCCCTTGGCGAGGTCGGCCTGGCCGACGCCGCCCAGGTCGCCACCTCCGCTGCCGCCGCCGCGCAGGCACAGCGTGAATGGGCCGCCGCACCCTACGAGCAGCGCGCCCAGGTACTGCGCCAGGCTGCGCGCCTGGCCGAAGACAACATCGACACCCTGGTGGACTGGCTGGTGCGCGAAAGCGGCTCGACCCGCCTGAAGGCCGGTTTCGAGGCCAAGGTGACCATCAAGGCGCTGCACGAAGCCGCCGCGCTGCCTTCGCGCAGCACCGGCGAAATCCTGCCTTCCGAACCGGGCCGGCTGAACCTGGCCCGCCGCCGTCCGCTGGGCGTGGTCGGGGTCATCTCGCCGTTCAATTTCCCGCTGTACCTGGCCATGCGTGCGGTGGCACCGGCCATCGCGCTCGGCAATGCCGTGGTGCTCAAGCCCGACCCGCGCACCGCGGTGTGCGGTGGCGCAGTCATCGCCCGCCTGTTCGAACAGGCCGGGCTGCCGGCCGGCGTGCTGCACATGCTGCCCGGCGATGGCGCTGCCGGTGCGGCACTGACCAGTGACCCGAACGTGGCGATGATCCAGTTCACCGGCTCCACCGCTGCAGGCCGCAAGGTCGGCGAAGCGGCCGGCAAGCACCTGAAGAAGGTCTCGCTGGAACTGGGTGGCAAGAACTCGCTGATCATCCTCGACGATGCCGACCTCGACCTGGCCGTGGCCAACACCGCCTGGGGCGTATACCTGCACCAGGGCCAGATCTGCATGGCCACCGGCCGCGTGCTGGTGCACAGGAAGATCCACGCTGCGTTCCTGGAAAAGCTGGTGGCCAAGGCGAAGTCGCTGAAGGTCGGCGACCCGGCACGCGAAGACGTGGCGATCGGTCCGCTGATCAACTCCACCCAGCGCGACCATGCCGCCCGCGTGGTGGCCGACGCGGTCAAGGCCGGCGCCACGCTGGAAGCCGGCGGTACCCACCAGGACCTGTTCTTCGCGCCGACCGTGCTCGGCAACGTGGCCGCCGACAACCCGGCGTTCAATGAGGAAATCTTCGCGCCGGTGGCGGTGGTGGTGCCGTTCGACGATGACGAGCAGGCCGTGCAGCTGGCCAACGACAGCGAGTACGGCCTGTCGATGGCCATCGTGTCCAGCAACGTCGGCCGCGCGCTGAAGCTCGGCGAGCGCCTGCGCACCGGCCTGCTGCACATCAACGACCAGACGGTGAACGACGAAGTGATCAATCCCTTCGGCGGCGTCGGTGCGTCCGGCAACGGCACCAGCATCGGCGGCCCGGCCAACTGGGAAGAGTTCACCCAGTGGCAGTGGCTGACCGTCAAGGGCGAAGCGCCCGCCTATCCGATCTGATCGAAGGAACCATCACGATGAACAACAACACCGCAACACGTGAGATCACCGCCGCCGTGGTGCGCGGCAAGGAACAGCCCTTCGTCATCGAGCAGGCGCGACTGCGTGGCCCACAGGACGACGAGGTACGGGTGAAGGTGGTGGCCACCGGCCTCTGCCACACCGACCTGATCGTGCGCGACCAGTACTACCCGGTGCCGCTGCCGGCGGTGCTCGGCCATGAAGGCGCCGGCATCGTCGAAGCCGTAGGCCCGAACGTGCGCGACCTGAAGGTGGGTGACCACGTGGTGCTGACCTACGGCGCCTGCGGCCACTGCAATCCCTGCCGCGGTGGCCACGGTGCCTACTGCAAGGATTTCTTCGGGCTCAACTTCGGCGGCGACGATGGCCACGGCCATACCGCAATCACCGATGCGCAGGGCCAGCCGCTGCACGATCATTTCTTCGCGCAGTCCTCGTTCGCCACCTTCGCCATCGCGCGCGAGATCAACGCGATCAAGGTGCCCGACGATGCGCCGCTGGAGTTGCTGGGCCCGCTGGGCTGCGGTATCCAGACCGGTGCCGGTGCGGTGCTCAATTCGCTGAAGGTACGTTCGGGCAGCAGCTTTGCCAGCTACGGTGCCGGTGCGGTGGGCCTGAGTGCGGTGATGGCGGCGAAAGTGGCCGGTGCCACCACGATCATCGCCATCGATGTGGTGCCGTCGCGCCTGGAGCTGGCGCTGGAGTTGGGCGCCACCCACGTGGTCAACAGCCGCGAGGTGGATGTGGTCGAGGCGGTGCGTGCGATCACCGGCGGTGGTGCGGATTTCGCGCTGGAATCCACCGGTCGCCCGGAGGTACTGTCGGCCGGCATCGAGGCGCTGGGCGGGCTGGGCATGATGGGTGTGGTCGGTGCGCCGAAGCTGGGCACCACGGCCAGTTTCGATGTGAACAACCTGCTGCTGGGCGGGCGCAGCATCCGCGGCATCGTCGAAGGTGACAGCGTGCCGCAGGTGTTCATTCCGCAGCTGGTGACGCTGTTCCAGCAGGGCCGCTTCCCGTTCGACAAGCTGGTGAAGTTCTATCCGCTGGAGCAGATCAACCAGGCGGCCGAGGACAGCACGCGCGGGGTCACCCTGAAGCCGATCCTGCGGATCGCGGCGTAACGGGCATCGGTAGTGCCGGCCGCTGGCCGGCAACATCAAAAGCCGGCTATCCGTGGGATGGCGGGGTGGGTCCGGTTGCGGGGGACGCCGTGAATCCGTCCATGGAGGCTCGGTCGCGCCATCCATGGCGCTCACGCCCCCGCAACCGGACCCACCCCGCCTTCGACAGTTTCCCGCGAGCTGTCGGGAGGGCATCACTGCTCTGGTGGGTGCCGACCGTTGGTCGGCACGGGGTCGGAGCCGTTTTCCACCGGAAAACGGCTCCAACCCCTTGTTTGAACGGGTCTTTAAACGGGAAACATTCCGTTGCCAGGACGTAACGCGGCCATGCCGTGCGCGGGTGTACTCTGCTTCCATGATGGCCACGACAGTCGGGCAACAACAGCTGGTCGCCGCGCGTGCTGCGTTCGCGGAAGGCGATGTGCAGTCCCTGGCGGTGTTGCCGCTGCCGCTGCAGCATTCCTGGCAACGTTCGCGCGCGGCCGGGGTGCAGCCGGGGCAGGAGCCTTACTACCCGCCGCTGCAGGGCGATGGCCTGCGCCTGCGCGATCCCGAAGACCGCCGGCTCGCGCGCTGCGTGCAACCCGAACTGGAACAGCTATGGGCTGCCTTCGGTGGGCGTGGTTGGACGATGTTCTGCGCCAACCGCGAGGGCCTGGTGATTGCCCAGCAGGCGCATGGCCTGGAGGATGCACCGCTGCTGCGGCCGATCCAGGTCGGGCGGCGGCTGGGTGAGGCCGAGATCGGCACCACGGCGCCAGCGGTCAGCTTGGCCGATGACGTGCCCGCGCTGGTGCGTGGCAACGAACATTACCTGCAGCGCTTCGCGCCGGTGTTCTGCCTGAGCGAACCGTTGCACGACCTCGATGGCCAGGTCTGCGGGGCGATCGACATCACCGGGCTGGGCGAGCGTGATCCGGCGCTGCTGCAGGGCTACTTCCGGCAGGCCGCGCTGGCCAGCGAGAACCGTTTGTTCCAGGGCCTGGCCGATGTGCACCTGCTGGCCGTGCAGCACGATCCGCGCTGGCTGGCCACGCCGCTGCAGGGGCTGCTGGCGGTGCAGGATGACGGGCAGCTGCGCGCGGCCAACCGGGTGGCACGCCGCCTGCTGGGCCTGCCGCGCCGCGGGCCATTGCCGCTGCTGTCGATGGAGACGGTGTTTGCCGGTGCCAGCGCGGCGCAACGGCGTCGGCTGCTGCAGCCGGGGCCGGCGCACCGGGTGCGGCTGGGCGAGGGCAATGCGGTGTACCTGCAGCACCTGCGCGCACCACGTGCACCGCGCACACGGGTAGCGGTGCACGTGGTGGCGGCCGCAGACCTGCCATTGCGCCAGCAGCAGCGCGAAGCCGCACGGCGGGCGGCGCAGGCGGCCGAAGGCAATCTCAGCCTGGCCGCCCGCCAGCTGGGTATCTCGCGCACCACGTTGTACAAGCTGCTGCGCGATTGACGTTGCAGCGCGCCGGGCCATGCCCGGCGACGGCATCCATCAATCGCGGAAGTTGTTGAACTGCAGCGGCAGTTCGAACTTGCCGGCCTTCAGCACCGCGATGGCGTCCTGCAGGTCGTCGCGCTTCTTGCCCTGCACGCGCAGCTTGTCGCCGTTGATCTGGCTTTCCACCTTCAGCTTCGCTTCCTTCAGGGCAGCGGCGATCTTCTTGGCGATCTTCTGCTCGATGCCCTGCTTGACGGTGATCTTCTGCCGGGCCTGGGCCAGGTTGGTTTCGATGTCGCCGAACTCCAGGCTCAGCACGTCGATGCCGCGCGCGGCCAGGCGCGCGCGCAGGATGTCGTTCATCTGCTTGAGCTGGAATTCGGTCGGTGCGGTCTGGTTGATCACATCGCCATCGCGCTCGAACTTCGCGTCCACGCCCTTGAAGTCGAAGCGGGTGGCCAGTTCGCGGTTGGCCTGGTCGATGGCGTTGGTCAGTTCATGGGTGTCGACTTCGGACACGACGTCGAAGGAAGGCATGGGCGTGGCTCCGCGGAATTCAGTGGCCACCATTCTATCGCGTGGGCCCCGGGGTGTTTGTAGAGTCGAGCCATGCTCGACTGCCCGTGCCGGTGCTGCCAGTCGAGCATGGCTCGACTCTACAGACGGCGATTGCCGGGCGATAATGGGCCATGAACGCGCAACGCTCCCCTTCGCGCGCGGTGGCCTGGATGGTCGCCGCCGTGGCCTGCTTCTCGCTGATGGACGCCGGCATGAAACAGCTGTCGTCCAGCTACCCGTCGCTGGAAGTCACCTTCCTGCGTGGGGCGGCCTCGCTGCCCTTCGTGCTGGTGTGGGTGCTGGCCAGCGCCGGCCCGCGCTCGCTCATTCCGCGCCGCTGGGGCCTGCACCTGCTGCGTGGCGGCCTGGGCATGGCGATGATCGGTTGCTTTGTATACGCGTTGCGCGACCTGCCGCTGTCCACCGCCTACAGCATCTACTTCGTGGCCCCGCTGCTGATCGCCGCGCTGTCGGTGCCGCTGCTGGGCGAGCGGGTGGGGCCGCGGCGCTGGGTGGCCATCGGCGTCGGCCTGCTGGGGGTGATCGTGGTGCTGCGCCCGGGCGTGGATGGCTTCATTTCCATTCCCGGCCTGATGGTGCTGGCCGCCGCCACCGCCTACGCCATCGCCGCCATCACGGTCAGCCTGCTGACCCGTACCGACACATCCCAGTCGATGGTGGTCTGGTTCCTGGTCATCATGGCCATCGGTGCCGGCCTGCTGGCCCTGCCGGGCTGGGTGCCGCTGCAGCTGGCGCATGCGCCGCTGATCGCCGGCATGGGCCTGGCCGGGGCGCTGGGCCAGATCGCCCTGACCCGCGCCTTCCAGCTGGGCGAGGCGTCGATGATCGCGCCGCTGGAGTACAGCGGCCTGGTCTGGGTGATCGGCTGGGACCTGGCCTTCTGGGGCCAGTTGCCCGACGCCTGGACCTGGGCCGGCGCGGCGATCATCGTGGCCTCGGGCCTGTACCTGCTGCACCGCGAGCGCCTGAACCGGGTGCAGCCGCCGAAGCCGCTGGATCATCCCTGACCCTGTCTGGCCGACCGCCGAACCCGTAAAGTCGAGCTTGCTCGACTACTTCCCGTTCAGCCAGCAGAGCAGTCGAGCAAGCTCGACACTACCGGTCACGAGCTTCACGGCATCCTTAGAACCAAAAGGAATAACATTCTGGCCCAAGGCGCAGGCGCGCAAGCGCCGGCGCTGGTAGGCTGCACGCCCCTTCCATTGCCCTGCCGGTGAGCCACGCCCGTGATCGAGTTCCAGCGCCTGCACAAATCCTATGCCGTTGCCGGCCGCCAAGTGAGCGCGCTGCAGCCGTTGGACCTGACCATCGAGGCCGGCGAAGTGTTCGGCATCATCGGCCATTCCGGCGCGGGCAAGTCGACCCTGATCCGCATGATCAACCGCCTGGAAGAACCCAGCGGTGGCCGCCTGCTGATCGGCGGTGAGGACATCACCGCGCTGGATGCCGACGGGCTGCGCGCGCTGCGCCGGCGCATTGGCATGATCTTCCAGCACTTCAACCTGCTGTCTTCGCGCACCGTGGCCGGCAACGTCGCCTTCCCGCTGGAACTGGCCGGCGTGGCCAGGGCCGAGATCGATGCGCGCGTGGCCGAGCTGCTGCAGACCGTCGGCCTGCAGGAGCACGCAGCGAAGTACCCGGCGCAGCTGTCCGGCGGCCAGAAGCAGCGCGTGGGCATCGCCCGTGCGCTGGCCACCCGCCCGCAGATCCTGCTGTGCGACGAGGCCACCAGTGCGCTGGATCCGCAGACCACCGCGTCGGTGCTCGCGCTGCTGTCGAAGATCAACCGCGAGCTGGGCCTGACCATCGTGCTCATCACCCACGAGATGGATGTCATCCGCCGCGTCTGCGACCGCGTGGCCGTGCTCGATGCCGGCCAGCTGGTGGAAACCGGCCCGGTCACCCAGGTCTTCCTGCACCCGCAGCACCCGACCACGCGCCGTTTCGTCAGCGAATCGGAGCATGTGGACGAGGGCACGCTGCACCGCGATTTCGACGTGGTCGGCGGCCGCATCGTGCGCCTGACCTTCCTCGGCGGCGATACCTACGAACCGCTGCTGGGCAGCGTGGCGCGGCAGACCGGCGTCGACTACAACATCCTGTCCGGCCGCATCGACCGGATCAAGGACACCCCGTATGGCCAGCTGGTGGTCGCCCTGGTGGGCGGTGACCAGTCCGCCGCGCAGGCCGCATTCGTGGCTGCCGGCGTGCACGTTGAGGAACTGCGTCGATGATCGCCGCTGCTGCTGAAGGTTTCTTCCGCCACCTGGATGCGGACAAGTGGGTGGATATCGGCAAGGCCACCATCGAAACGCTGCTGATGATGGCCGGCTCGCTGCCGCTGACCCTGGCCATCGGCCTGCCGATGGGCGTGCTGCTGTACGTGTTCGGCGCGCCGCAGATGAAGCGTCGTCCGTTTGCCTATGGCGTGCTGGCGATCGTGGTGAACCTGCTGCGTTCGGTGCCCTTCATCATCCTGATGGTGGTGCTGATTCCGGTGTCGCTGTGGCTGATGGGCCAGTCGATCGGCGTGCTCGGCACGCTGCCGGCGCTGGTGATCGGTGCGGCGCCGTTCTATGCGCGCCTGGTGGAAACCGCGCTGCGCGAAGTGGACCGTGGCGTGGTCGAGGCCGCGCAGTCGATGGGTGCCACCACCTGGCAGCTGGTGACCCGGGTGCTGCTGCCCGAAGCGCGGCCGGGCCTGATTGCCGCCGCCACGGTCACCACCGTCGCCCTGGTCGGCTTCACCGCCATGGGCGGCGCGATCGGTTCGGGCGGCCTGGGCGACCTGGCCCTGCGCGAAGGCTACCAGCGCAACCGCACCGACGTGGCCCTGGTCACCGTGGTGGTGCTGCTGATCCTGGTGCAGCTGCTGCAGATGCTCGGCGACCGCCTGGTCGCGCATTACACCCGCAAGTAACCCAATGCCGGGCGTCGCCCGGCATCGTTCGGGTAGCGCCGGGCCATGCCCGGCGGCGTGACGCAATCCGTCCATTGAAACTCTGAATCACCGAACCGGGACTGGCAGCACATCCAGTCGCTTGGTATATTCCGCGTGGCGTAATGCGTTTTGCGGAATGATCCGGTCCTTCCGTTGCAGGCATACCCGCGCCTTGTTTGAAGGCCACTGCGTGCGCGCCTGGCTGCCGATTCGACGCGCAGCCGAACGCAAGCTGCAGATGCTTGACTCGGCACAGACGCTGGCGTTCCTGCGCAGCCCGCCAGGCAACCGGTTGGAGGCACTGGCTGGCGACCGCAAAGGGCAGCACAGCCTGCGAATCAACGATCAGTGGCGGCTGTGTTTCATCTGGACCGAAAGCGGTCCGCAATCCGTGGAAATCGTTGACTACCACTGAGGCATTCGCCATGAAGCCAATCGACAATCGCCTGCGGGCCATCCATCCCGGCGAGATCCTGCGCGAAGAGTTCCTCTCCCCACTGGCCTTGAGCGTGAACGCGTTGGCGAGGGCGCTGGATGTTCCGGCGACCCGCCTGCACGCCATCGTCCATGGCGAACGTGCGATCACCGCCGATACCGCTGCCCGGCTGGCGCGCCATTTCGGAGGTGATGCCGCATCGTGGTTGGCGCTGCAGGCCACCTATGACCTGAAGACGTTGCCCACGCTCGGCGAGATCGAGCGCCGCGTGCAGCCGCGGGCGGCGTAAGGCACGTCACGTCCGCCGGGCCATGCCCAGCGACGCTTTCTCAGCGCACGTTCGGCACTTCGTAGCCCAGCTTGCCGACCTGGTCGGCGTGCTGCGGCACGCGCTTGAGCTTGTCGGTGTTCACGCCGTACTCGTCGCGCAGGCGCTCGGCCAGCTCCTTGTACAGCGCCTTGTCCATGTCCGGCTGGCGCGAGAAAATCCAGGCCATTTCCCGGCCCGGGTAGCCGATCATCGCCCACGAATAGTCGGGGGCGACTTCCAGCACGCGCGAATGGGTCGGCACGATCCGGTAGAACCAGGTGCGCCAGGCGTGGTTGCCGCTGTCGGCGTCGACGCTGGCACGTGCGCGCACTTCCTGCTGCGGCGCACCGAAGCCATCGCGGTAGCGGTAGACGATGCCCACCTTGTTGTCTTCGCGCAGCGTGTACTCGTTGACGCTGGCCACATGGCCGCGTTCGATGAAGTTCGGCACGCGGCCGATCACGTACCAGGTGCCCATGAAGCGCTGCAGATCGATCGGTGCGCCGTATTCGGAGGCCCCCGATGCGCTGGCGCGCGGCGACGGCGGGTCGCTGGCGGCCAGCGCGGGGCCTCCCAGGGACAAAGCCAGCAACACGGCGCAGAACGGGCGGATCGAGGACATGCGGGAGCGCGCTCCAGTGGGTGCCCAAGCATGGTCGACTGTGTGTGCTCGATCCGTCAATGGTGTCGCAGCTTCTGAGAAGGCGGCGCGCCAAGCTGGGCATCATCCCATCGCCGAGAACGCCCATGAACGCACGCTCTTCCCGTCGCCCCCCGGCTGAACGCGACAGCTTCGCATCCGACCGCCGCCTGTTGCGCAGCGTGCAGCAGCTGGCTCTGGCCGGGCTTGCGCTGGTGCTGGTGTGGCCGGCCGCGCGCGGCAGCAGTGTCTGGCTGGGCTGGCTGCCGCTGTGGCTGGTGGGCATGCCGCTGGCCGCGTGGTGGGCGCTGCTGGGCTGCCCGCTGCCATTGCGCGCATGGCTGCGCCGCCTGCACCAGCCCGGCGTGCAGGCCCGCCGCCTGCCGGCGCGGGCGCGGCGCGCGCGCACTGCCACAGCCTGACCTTCGACACGGGGGGCAGCCCGGGGATCCGTGCTAGCGTTCCAGCGCTTATGACTGCCTGGAACCGCAATGTCACGACTCGCTTCCGCCTGCCTGCTGGCCGGCATGATGACCGCTGCTTCGGTGGGGACCGCCGTGGCCGCTGAAGAAACCGACCGTTACGCCTGGCTGGAGGACGTCACCGGCGACAAGCCGCTGTCCTGGGTCAAGGAACAGAATGCCAAGTCCGAGGGCCGCCTGGCGCAGACCCCGGCCTTCAAGCAGATGGAAGCGAGCATCCGCGAGGTGCTCGATTCGGACGCCAAGATCCCCGGCGTGCAGAAGATCGGCGACTACTACTACAACTTCTGGAAGGACCAGCAGCACGAGCGCGGCCTGTGGCGCCGCACCACCCTGGCCGAGTACCGCAAGGCCTCGCCGCAGTGGGAAACCGTGCTCGACCTGGATGCACTGAACAAGGCCGAGGGCGAGAACTGGGTCTGGCACGGCGCCGACTGCCTGCGCCCGGACTACAGCCGCTGCCTGATCGCGCTGTCGCGCGGCGGTGCCGATGCCGATGTCACCCGCGAATTCGACCTGGCCAACAAGACCTGGATCAAGGACGGCTTCTTCCGCCCCGAATCCAAGGGCGGCCTGGGCTGGATCGACCGTGACTCGGTGTTCGTCTACACCGATTTCGGTGACGGATCGATGACCACCTCCGGCTACCCGCGCGTGGCCAAGCTGTGGAAGCGCGGTACGCCGCTGGCCTCGGCCAGCGTGGTCTACGAAGGCAAGCCGGACGACATGTACATCGCGGCGATGCACGATGACACCCCCGGCTTCGAGCGCAACCTGGTCAGCCGCACGCTGGCCTTCTACAACAACGAGCTGTACCTGCGCGCCGACAACGGCACGCTGACCAGGATCGACGCGCCGAACTCGGCCGAGAAGGGCCTGCACAAGCAGTGGCTGACCCTGGAACTGCGCGACCCGTGGACCGTGGGTGGCAAGACCTACGCCTCCGGCTCGCTGCTGGCGACCAAGCTGGACGATTTCCTGGCCGGCAAGCGTGATTTCGAAGTCCTGTTCACCCCGACCGCGACCACCTCGCTGGCCGGTGCGACCTGGACCAGGAGCCACCTCGTGCTGAACGTGCTCGACGACGTCAAGAACCGCCTGTCGGTGCTGACCCCGGGCGCCAACGGCTGGCAGAAGAGCGAATTCGTCGGTGCGCCGGCCTTCGGCACGCTGGCCGTGGGCGCAGTGGACAGCAACGACAGCGACGCCGTGTGGCTGACCGCCACCGATTACCTGACCCCGACCACCCTGGCCCTGGCCGACATCGGCAAGGCCCCGGAAACGCTGAAGACCATGCCGGCCTTCTTCGATGCCGAAGGCAAGGTGATCGAGCAGCACTTCGCCACCAGCAAGGACGGCACCCGCGTGCCGTACTTCGTGGTGCACGACAAGGCGATGAAGCTGGACGGTTCCAACCCGACCCTGCTGTACGGCTACGGTGGCTTCGAGATCTCGCTGACCCCGAGCTATTCCGGTGGCATGGGCCGCGCCTGGCTGGAGAAGGGCGGCGTGTACGTGGTCGCCAACATCCGTGGCGGTGGCGAGTACGGTCCGCGCTGGCACCAGGCGGCGCTGAAGCAGAACCGTCACAAGGCCTATGAAGACATGGCCGCGGTCGCGCAGGATCTGGTCACCCGCAGGATCACCACCGCCAAGCACCTGGGCGTGCAGGGCGGCAGCAACGGTGGCCTGCTCACCGGCAACATGCTCACCCAGTACCCGGAACTGTTCGGTGCGGTGGTGGTGCAGGTGCCGCTGCTGGACATGAAGCGCTACAGCCACCTGCTGGCCGGTGCTTCGTGGATGGCCGAGTACGGCAACCCGGACACCAGCGACTGGGAGTTCATCAAGACCTTCTCGCCGTATCACCTGTTCGACGCGAAGAAGACCTACCCGCCGGTGCTGTTCACCACTTCCACCCGCGATGACCGCGTGCATCCGGGCCACGCCCGCAAGATGGCGGCGAAGATGATCGACGCCGGCAAGGACGTGACCTACTACGAGAACATCGAAGGTGGCCACGGCGGCGCAGCCAACAACGCGCAGGCCGCACACATGTCGGCCCTGGCCTACAGCTTCCTGTGGGAGCGCTTGGGCGGCAAGTAAGCAGAACGGAAAACGCCGCCCTAGGGCGGCGTTTTTCGTTGGGTCCACCTATCCACGCATGGCGTGGATCTACCCATGAACGTCACGCATGGCGTGGATGCCGTTCGCGCCTGCCGGTCAGGCGCCCCAGCGCTTCAACCCACGCGCAATCCGCTCAACCGCCTCCTGCAACCGTGGCACTTCCTGCGTATACGCCAGGCGTACGTGCTGGTTGGCGCGGTGGAAGCCGAAATCCAGGCCCGGGGTGAATGCCACGTGCTCGGTTTCCAGGAAGTGCGCGCAGAACGCCTGCGCATCGTCGGTGAACGCGCTGACGTCGGCGTACAGATAGAACGCGCCCTGCGGCTCCACCTCGATGCGGAAGCCGAGTTCGCGCAGGGCCGGCAGCAGGAAATCGCGGCGCTGGCGGAACGCTTCGCGGCGCTGCTCGAAGATCGCCATCGATTCCTCGCTGAAACACGCCAGCGCGGCATGCTGGGCGATGCTCGACGCGCTGATGTACAGGTTCTGTGCCAGCTTCTCCAGATCGGGCACCGCCGCCGGCGGCGCCACCAGCCAGCCCAGCCGCCAGCCGGTCATGCCGAAGTACTTGGAGAAACTGTTCAGCACGAAGCCGCTGTCATCCACCTGCAGCACGCTGGGCGCATCCAGGCCATAGGTCAGGCCGTGGTAGATCTCGTCCACCACCAGGTGGCCACCGCGCGCCTGCAGCGAGGTCGACAGCGCGGCCAGTTCATCGGCCGACAGCACGGTACCGGTGGGGTTGGCGGGTGAGGCGACCAGCGCACCGACGCTGTCGGCATTCCAGTGCCGGTCCACCAGCGACGGGGTCAACTGGTAGGCGGTGTCCGGGCCGACCGGCACCAGCTGCGCGCCGCCTTCCACCAGGCGCAGGAAGTGGCGGTTGCAGGGATAGCCGGGGTCGGCCAGCAGCCAGTGCCGGCCCGGATCGACCAGCAGGCTGCTGGCCAGCAGCAGGGCACCGGAACCACCGGGGGTGACCAGGATGCGCTCGGGATCGATGTCCAGGCCGTAGTGGCTGCGGTAGAAACCGCTGATCGCCTGGCGCAGGGCCGGCAGGCCGCGCGCGGCGGTGTAGCGGGTATGGCCAGCGGCCAGTGCGGCCTGGCCGGCGCGCACGACCGGTTCGGCGGTGGTGAAGTCCGGCTCGCCGATCTCCAGATGGATCACATCGTGGCCCGCCTGTTCCAGCGCCTGCGCGCGGGCCAGCAGGGACATCACGTGGAAGGGAGCGATTTCATGGCTGCGCCGGCTGTAGCCCGGCGTGTGGGGCAGGGTGCTCATGCCGCCATGGTACGCCGCACGGGAATGGTAGAGTCGAGTTTGCTCGACTGCGGTTGCGGTCAGTCGAGCAGGCCCGACCCTACCTACGCCACGGACGCCATTGCGTAACCGCACCAGGAACCCTATCTCATGAAATCCACCCTCTGCCTGTTGCTTGCCAGCCTGATGACCAGCACCGTTACCGCCGCCACCCCGCCCGTTCCGCCGGATGCCGCCAAGCACCCGCACGAGGTCAAGGCGCCGTTCGGCGCCACCCGCAACGACGACTATTACTGGTTGCGCGACGACAAGCGCGGGAACAAGGACATGCTGGCCTACCTGCAGGCCGAGAATGCCTACACCGACCAGCTGCTGGCGCCGTTGAAGCCGCTCGAAGACACCCTGTACAAGGAAATCGTCGGCCGCATCAAGCAGGACGATTCCAGCGTGCCGGCGCGCGAGCGCGGCTACTGGTACTACAGCCGCTACGAGACCGGCCAGGACTACCCCATCCACGCGCGCCGCAAGGGCAGCATGGAGGCGGCCGAGGAAATCCTGCTGGACGTCAACGCGATGGCCGCCGGCAAGGGCTATTTCAGCGTCGGCGCGATGGAAGTCAGCCAGGACAACCAGCTGCTGGCCTGGGCCGACGATGACGTCGGCCGCCGCCAGTACACCATCCGCTTCAAGGACCTGGCCACCGGCAAGGTGCTGCCCGACGTCATCACCGGCAGCTCCGGCAACCTGGTCTGGGCCGACGACAACCGCACCGTGCTGTACGTCGAGAACGATCCGGAAACCCTGCTGACCGTGCGGGTGAGAAAGCATGTGCTGGGCACCCCGGCCAGCGCCGACACCGTCGTCTACGAAGAGAAGGACGACAGCTTCTACATGGGCATCGGCCGCACCCGCGACGATCGCTTCATCACCATCGGCGTGCACAGCACCGTGTCCTCGGAAGAGCGCTACGCGCCGGCCAGCGACCCGAGCACCTTCACCGTGCTGGCCCCGCGCCAGCGTGACGTCGAGTACGACGCCGACCATTACGACGGCCGCTGGGTGATCCGCACCAACGATGGGGCGAAGAACTTCAAGCTGGTCACCGCGCCCACCGATGCCACTTCGCGTGCGCAGTGGAAGGACTGGATCGCGCACGACGATGCGGTGTTCATCGAAGGCTTCGAGCTGTTCGACAGCTACACCGCCATCGCCGAACGTTCCGAAGGCCTGGAGCGCATCCGCCTGCTGTTCAAGGATGGCCGCAGCGACTACGTGAAGGCCGACGAGCCGGCGTATTCGATGGGCCTGGGCGACAACACCGAGGCCGACACGCCGTGGTTGCGCTACGTCTACACCTCGATGACCACCCCGACCACCGTGTTCGAACTGAACACCGCCACCGGCGAGCGCCGCCAGCTGAAGGTGCAGCCGGTCATCGGCTATGACGCCTCGAAGTACGAAACCGATCGCGTCTGGATCACCGCGCGCGACGGGGTGAAGGTGCCGGTGTCGCTGGTCTACCGCAAGGGCTACCAGAAGGATGGCAAGGGCGCGCTGTTCCAGTACGCCTACGGCAGCTACGGCATGTCGATGGACCCGTACTTCAACCAGACCGCGGTGAGCCTGCTCGACCGTGGCGTGGTGTACGCCATCGCCCACATCCGTGGCGGCCAGGAAATGGGCCGTGACTGGTACGAGAACGGCAAGCTGCTGCACAAGCAGAACACCTTTAACGACTTCATCGACGTCACCCGTGGCCTGGTGGCGCAGGGCTGGGCGGCCAAGGACCGCGTTGCCGCCTCCGGTGGCAGTGCCGGTGGCCTGCTGATGGGCGCGGTGGCCAACCAGGCGCCGCAGGACTACCGCGTGATGGTGGCGCAGGTGCCGTTCGTCGACGTGGTGACCACCATGCTCGACCCGACCATTCCGCTGACCACCAACGAGTACGACGAGTGGGGCAACCCGGAACAGAAGCAGTACTACGACTACATGCTGTCCTACTCGCCGTACGACAACGTCAAGCAGCAGGCCTACCCGGCGCTGTTCGTCGGCACCGGCCTGTGGGATTCGCAGGTGCAGTACTGGGAACCGGCCAAGTGGGTGGCCAAGCTGCGTGACGACAACACTGGCCACTACCCGATCGTGTTCCGCACGAACATGGAAGCCGGCCACGGCGGCAAGTCCGGGCGCTTCCAGCGTTACCGCGAACTGTCCGAGTCGTATGCGTTCGTGCTGCAGCAGCTGGGCATCGTCCAGCCGTGATCTCGACAGGGTGCCGGGCACTGCCTGGCACCCTGAACCGGTATCCTTGCGGCCATGACCGCGCCCGCACCACCGCCTCCGGATGACACGCCGCCGCCGCGCGTGGTGCGTTTCCGCTGGGCGTGGTGGCTGCTGGCCTATGCCAGCCTCGGCACCGGCATCGTCGGCATCTTCGTGCCGGGCCTGCCGACCACCGTATTCATCCTGATCTCGGCCTGGGCCGCCTCGCGCGGTTCCGAGCGCCTGCACACCTGGCTGCTGCAGCATCCGCGTTTCGGCCCGGCCATTGCCAACTGGCAGGCGCACGGCGCGGTCAGCCGCTACGGCAAGTGGATGGCCACCATCACCATGGCCGCGTGTGCCGCCATCATGCTGTGGTGCGTGCCGGTTGCCTGGGTGAAGTGGTTTTCCATCGGCAGCATGGCCGTGGTGGCGATCTGGCTGTGGACACGGCCGTTGCCTCCGCCGCCGGGGTAGAGTCGACCGTTGGTCGACTGCTGTCCCGGCCGCCGGCGAAAACCCCGCGCTGCGCGCGATATTCGAGCCACGGTCGACTCTACCTACCGCTCAGCCGCCAATGGCTATACTCGGGCGCATGAAGATCTCCCATCGCAATGCCATCCTGATTCCGCTGGCAGCGGCCTCGCTGCTGTTCCTGTCCGCCTGTGGCAACAAGGGCCCGCTGGTACTGCCGCAGAAGCCGGTGCCGGTGGAAGAGACGGTCGAACCGGCCGTCGCGCCCGAAGCCAGCCCGGAAGCCACGCCCGAAGCGACCCAGCCGACCAGCGACGGCAGCCCCTCGGTCACCCCGGACCCGATCAAGCCGGTGGACGGTGGGAATGAGTAAGGCCAGCTCCACGGCCCTGCGCTTCAGCAAGATGCATGGCGCAGGCAACGATTTCGTAGTGATCGACCTGCGTGACGGTACGCCGCCGCCCACCCCGGAACTGGCCGCGCGCCTGGCCGACCGGCACACGGGCGTGGGCTGCGACCAGATCCTGACCATCGAAGCCCCGCGTGCGGACGGCTCGGTGGCGTCCTACCGGATCTGGAATGCCGACGGTTCCAATTCCGAGCAGTGCGGCAACGGCGCGCGCTGCATCGCCGCCTGGCTGGTGCGCGAGGGCAGTGCCCAGGGCGAGTGCTTTGTGATCGACAGCCCGCTGGCCAGCCACCAGGTGCAGGTGCTGGGCGATGGCCGCTTCTCGGTGGCCATGGGCGTGCCGGCGTTCGAACCGTCCCAGGTGCCGCTGGTGGGCTTTGCCCATCCGCGCGATGAATACCTGATGCCGTTGCAGGGCGAAACCGTGCGCTTCTCGGCCGTGTCGATGGGCAACCCGCACGCGGTCATCGAAGTGGGCCTGATCGATGCTGCGCCGGTCGAGCGCGTCGGCGCGCTGCTGCAGCAGCATGCCTCGTTCCCGCAGTCGGTCAACGTGGGCTTCGCCCAGGTGATGGGCCCGGACCATGCACGCCTGCGCGTGTACGAACGTGGCGTTGGCGAAACCCTGGCCTGCGGCAGTGGTGCCTGCGCCGCCGCCGTCACCCTGATGCAGCGCGGCCGCCTGCAGGGCGATGCGCGCATCAGCCTGCCCGGTGGCGAGCTGCGCATCCAGTGGCCGGGCGAGGGCCAGCCGGTGGTCATGGCCGGCCCGACCGCATTCGTCTTCGAAGGGGAGTGGATCGCATGAGTGAGACCGTCGACAAGCTCGGGGGCCATGACGTCGCTGCGTGGTTGCGGCGCCATCCCGGCTTCCTCAAGCAGTTCCCGGACCTGGCCCTGACCCTGGTGGTGCCGCGCGATGACGGCCCCACCGCGTCGCTGGCCAGCTACCAGCTGGAAGTGCTGCGCGAGAAGAACCGCGAGCTGGCGCGACGCTTGGCCGATCTGGGCGCCACTGCCCAGGTCAACGAGCGGTTGGCGGTGCGCACGCACCAGCTGACCCTGGCCCTGATGAAGCAGGACAACGCCGCTGACACCCTGCGTGCGATGGCCGCCTCGCTGCAGGAAGATTTTGCCGGCGACCTGGTGCGGCTGGTGGTGCACGCGCCGGTGGCCGGGCTGGAACAGGCCGAGTGGCTGCAGGTGATCGCTGCTGATGACGCGCAGCTGGGCCCGTTCCGAGATTGCCTGAACGATGGCGAGCCGATCTGTGGGCGCCTGCAGCCGGAAAAGAACGCGGTGCTGTATGGCGCGCGCAGCGACGAAGTGCAGACCACCGCACTGCTGCCGCTGCCGGGCATCGGCCTGATCGCCGTCGGCAGCCACGACCCCAACCGCTTCTACCCGGGCATGGGCACACTGTTCCTGCGCATGATGGGCGATGCCCTGGTGGCTGGCCTGAAGCGTTTCGAGCGCTGAGCCGGGCCGCACGACCATGAGCGCGGTACAGCAGTTCCTGCAGCACCTGCAGGTGGAACGGCGGATGTCGGCACATACGCTCGATGCCTACCGCCGTGATCTGGATGCGCTGTCGGTGTGGGTGGAACCGCGCGGCGTGGCGGTGGAGGCACTGGATGCCGAGACGCTGCGCCAGTTCGTCGCCGATGAGCATCGTCGCGGGCTGTCGGCCAAGAGCCTGCAGCGCCGCCTGTCGGCCTGCCGCAGCTTCTATGCCTGGCTGCTCAAGCACGGGCGCATCGAAGCAAGCCCGGCCGCAACCCTGAAGGCGCCCCGTGCGCCGCGGCGCCTGCCGCAGGTGCTCGATGCCGATGAAGCGGTGCAGCTGGTCGAACTGGAACCGGAGGGTGACCTCGGCCGCCGCGACCGCGCGCTGCTGGAACTGTTCTATTCCTCCGGCCTGCGCCTGAGCGAAGTGTGTGCGCTGACCTGGCGCGACCTGGATTTCGACAGCGGCCTGGTCAACGTGCTGGGCAAGGGCAACCGCCAGCGCCGGGTGCCGTTCGGGCGGCCCGCGCGCGAAGCGCTGCTGGCCTGGCGCGCGGAAAGTGGCGGCGGCCCGGCCATGCCGGTGTTTCCCGGCCGCAACGGGCCGATCAGCCAGCGTGCGGTGCAGATCCGCATCCGCCAGCTGGCCCAGCGCCAGGGCCTGTTCAAGCACGTGCACCCGCACATGCTGCGGCACAGTTTCGCCAGCCACATCCTGGAATCCTCCGGCGACCTGCGCGGCGTGCAGGAACTGCTCGGTCACGCCGATATCGCCACCACCCAGATCTACACCCACCTGGATTTCCAGCATCTGGCCAAGGTCTACGATGCTGCGCATCCGCGCGCCAAGCGCCGCAGCGGCAACCAGGGCAGCGGGGAAAGCTGAACGTTGGCCCTGCGGCAGGCGGTCGCGGGTGGCTTGAAGGGCGCAGGGCAGTCCCCACCTCTGGTTCTGTCACCCCGGAGGCTCCATGGACCCCAGTCAGAATCCCAATGTTTTCCACGCCACCACCATCGTCTGCGTGCGCCGCGGCGATCACGTGGCCATTGCCGGTGATGGCCAGGTCACCCTCGGCCACACGGTGATGAAGGGCAACGCGCGCAAGGTGCGCCGCCTTGGCCGTGACGGCCAGGTGCTGGCCGGTTTCGCCGGTGCCGCCGCCGATGCCTTCACCCTGTTCGAGCTGTTCGAGGCCAAGCTGGAAAAGCACGGCCAGCTGCAGCGCGCTGCCGTCGAGCTGGCCAAGGACTGGCGTACCGAACGCCGCCTGGGCAAGCTTGAAGCCCTGCTCGCCGTAGCCGACAAGGAAACCTCGCTGATCATCAGCGGCACCGGCGATGTGATCGAGCCGGAGGACGGCATCATCGCCATCGGTTCCGGTGGTTCCTACGCACTGTCGGCCGCCCGCGCGCTGATGGCGCACACCGAACTGGATGCGCGCACGATTGCCAGTGAAGCGATCGGCATCGCTGGTGACATCTGCATCTACACCAACCGCAACGTGGTGGTCGAGGAGCTGTAACGCTCCCCGATCCGCCGGGCATGGCCCGGCGCTACCGACAACGCATTCGTGAGCACATCCATGTCGAAGATCGAAGTTTCCTCCGCCACCATGACCCCGCGCGAGATCGTGCAGGAACTGGACCGGCACATCGTCGGCCAGCACGACGCCAAGCGCGCGGTGGCCATCGCCCTGCGCAACCGCTGGCGCCGCATGCAGCTGGTACCCGAGCTGCGCAATGAAGTGATGCCGAAGAACATCCTGATGATCGGCCCGACCGGTGTCGGCAAGACCGAGATCGCGCGCCGCCTGGCCACCCTGGCCAATGCGCCGTTCGTGAAGGTCGAAGCTACCCGCTTCACCGAAGTCGGCTACGTCGGCAAGGACGTCGAGCAGATCATCCGCGATCTGGCCGATACCGCCGTCAAGCTCTATCGCGAACAGGCCAAGGTGCGCGTGCGTACCCAGGCCGAAGAGCGCGCCGAAGACCGCATCCTCGATGCGCTGCTGCCGCGTCGCAGTGGTGGCATCGGTTTCGATCCGGACGTGGCCCGCAACGAGCCGTCGGCGCAGGACAACGAGACCCGCATCAAGTTCCGCAAGATGCTGCGTAACGGCGAGCTGGATGAGCGCGAGATCGAACTCGACCTGGCCGCCAACGTCAGCATGGACATCATGACCCCGCCGGGCATGGAAGAAATGGGCCAGCAGCTGAAGTCGATGTTCGCCAACCTTGGCGGTGGCGCCAAGGCGCACAAGCGCACGCTGACCATCAAGGCCGCGCGCCCGCTGCTGATCGAGGAAGAAGCCGGCAAGCTGGTCAACGAGGACGACATCCGCACCGCGGCCATCGAAGCCTGCGAACAGCACGGCATCGTTTTCATCGACGAGATCGACAAGGTCGCCAAGCGTGGGGATAACGTGGGCGGTGGCGACGTTTCGCGCGAAGGCGTGCAGCGCGACCTGCTGCCGCTGGTGGAAGGCTCCAACGTGTCCACCAAGTACGGCACGATCAAGACCGACCACATCCTGTTCATTGCTTCGGGCGCGTTCCACCTGGCCAAGCCCAGCGACCTGATCCCGGAACTGCAGGGTCGCTTCCCGATCCGCGTGGAACTGGGCGCACTGAGCAAGAACGACTTCGTGCGCATCCTGACCGAACCGAAGGCCGCGCTGACCAAGCAGTACGAAGCGCTGCTGGCCACCGAGGGCGTCAAGGTCAGCTTCACCGCCGATGCCATCGACCGCCTGGCCGAGATCGCTTTCCTGGTGAACGAGCGCCAGGAAAACATCGGCGCCCGCCGCCTGCACACGGTGCTGGAGCGCCTGCTGGATTCGTTGAGCTATGAAGCGCCGGATCGTGACGGTGAAACCCTGGCCATCGACAGCGCCTACGTCGATTCCCATCTGGGTGAACTGGTGCAGGACCCGGACCTGAGCCGCTACATCCTGTAACACCGGAAGGGGTCGGATCCCTCGCGCCAGCGAGGGCGCTGACCCCGTATGCATGCCAACCAAGGTTGGCATCTACCGCCATGCGAGGCCGCCGAAAGGCGGCCTTTTTCATGGGGTCGGATTCCTCGCGAAGGCGAGGGCGCCGACCCTACGGCAGCGGCTCGGGAATCGAACCCGGCACGAACACGCCTTCCTTCACGTAGGCGGCCAGGGTCATGTCCAGCGCGAGCATGCCGTCGCGCTTTAGGTCCATCAGTTCCGGTTCGACCATCGCCCCGTGCAGCACGCCCAGCACGGTGGCGTGCAGCATGCGCGCGGCGATCTTCGGGTCGGCGCCGTCGCGCAGCTGGCCCAGGTCCTGCGCACGGCGCAGGGCGCGCTCCATCCGGTCCAGTGCATCGCGGAAGCCGGACTGCTGCAGCTCGGCCAGCGCCCGGCTTTCCGACGAGGCATCGCTGCGCAGCATGATTTCCATGGTCTTGCGCAGGCGTTCGTCCTCGGACAGTTCGATGAACGAGTAGATCATCACCGCGCGCAGGTCGTGGATCGGCGTGCGCCGCTCGTCGCTGGAGGTGCGCTCCAGTTCCTGCATGAAGGGCAGGTGCACCCGCTGGATGATCGCGGCCAGCACCTCGGTCTTGTTCTTGAAGTGCCAGTAGACCGCGCCCCGGGTGTAGCCGGCACGCGCGCCGATCATCTCCAGCGTGGTCCGCGCCACGCCGTGTTCATGGAAGCAGGCCTCGGCCGCATCAAGGATGCCTTCGCGGGTTGCCTGGGTGTCTTCTTTGGTCTTGCGCGCCATGGGTCGGGGGAGTGGGTACCAGTGCCGGTGAAACCAGCCTGAATTGTACCGCTTTACAAACAAACAAGCATGTATGTATATTTCGCTCCCATGCTCCCCGTCGTGTACGCGCGCCTGCTGATGCCTGCGCCGTGCGCGGGGATGCCTGCCCGCTGCGACAACCGCGCCCCAGGACCGGGATGCGGCTGCGTATCACGGCAAGCTGAGAATCTTTTCCCTTCCCCGAGCCCCAGCCCCATGCCCCTGACCCGAATCCGCCCCTTCCTGCTGTCGCTGGCCATCGCCGCGACCGTGGCCGCCTGCGGTGGCCAACCCGAACAGCCCCAGCAAGGCCCCGGCCAGGTGACCGTGGTCACGCTGAAGTCGGAAAGCGTGGGCCTGACCCGCGAGCTGCCGGGCCGCACCAATGCCTTCCTGGTCGCCGAAGTGCGGCCGCAGGTCAGCGGCATCGTCGCCAAGCGCCTGTTCACCGAAGGTGGCCTGGTGAAGGAAGGGCAGCCGCTGTACCAGATCGAGGACGCCAGCTACCGCGCCCAGGCCAACAGCGCCCGCGCCCAGCTGGCCCGCGCCGAAGCCACCGCCAACGCCGCGCGCCTGAGCGCCAGGCGCATCACCGAGCTGGCCAAGGTCGATGCGGTCAGCCAGCAGGATCTGGAAAACGCCGTGGCCGCGCAGAAGCAGGCCGAGGCCGATGTCGGTGCCGCCAAGGCTGCGCTGGACGCGGCCAACGTCACCCTCGGCTACGCGCGCATCACCGCGCCGATCAGCGGCCGCATCGGCAAATCCAGCGTCACCCAGGGTGCGCTGGTCAGCGTCGGCCAGGCCGATGCACTGGCCACCGTGCAGCAGCTCACCCCGATCTACGTCGACCTGACCCAGTCCTCGGCCGAGCTGCTGCAGCTGCGCCGCGAACTGGCCGCCGGCCGCCTGCAGGACAACCAGACCCTGCCGGTCACCATCCTGCTGGAAGACGGCAGCGAGTTCCCGCACAAGGGCGCGCTGGAGTTCTCCGAAGTGAGCGTGGACCCGACCACCGGCAGCTACGCGCTGCGGGTGAAGGTGGACAACCCCGAAGGCCTGCTGATGCCGGGCATGTACGTGCGCGCGGTGATCGGTGGCGGCGTGCGCGCCGATGCCGTGCTGGTGCCGATGCAGGGCATCGCCCGCGACGCCAAGGGCGATACCAGCGCCATGGTGGTCGGCAAGGACAACAAGGTGGAAGTGCGCCCGGTGAAGGTCAGCCGCGCGCTGGCCGACAAGTGGCTGGTCGAGGACGGCCTGCAGCCGGGTGACAAGGTCATCGTCGAAGGCCTGCAGAAGATCGGCCCCGGCATGCCCGTGCAGGCCACCGAGAAGGGCGCCGCCCCGGCACAGCCGGGCGCTGCCCCCACGCCTGCCGCCCAGCCGGCCGGCGACGCGAAGTAAGCGGAGAATTCCATGGCACGTTTTTTCATTGATCGACCCATCTTCGCGTGGGTGATCGCCATCATCATCATGCTGGCCGGTGCGCTGGCGGTGGTGAAGCTGCCGGTGTCGATGTATCCCGAGGTCGCCCCGCCGGCCGTCGAGATCAGCGCCACCTACCCGGGTGCATCGGCCAAGGTGGTCGAGGACTCGGTGACGCAGATCATCGAGCAGAACATGAAGGGCCTTGATGGCCTGATCTACTTCTCCTCCAACAGCTCGGCCAACGGCCAGGCCACCATCACCCTCACCTTCGAAGCCGGTACCAACCCGGACATCGCCCAGGTGCAGGTGCAGAACAAGCTGCAGCTGGCCATGCCGCTGCTGCCGCAGGAAGTGCAGCGGCAGGGCATCAACGTGGCCAAGTCCAGCAGCGGCTTCCTGCAGGTCATCGGCTTCGTGTCCAACGACGGCAGCATGGATGCCAACGACATCGCCGACTACGTGGGTTCCAACATCGTCGACACGCTCAGCCGCGTGCCGGGCGTGGGCAACATCCAGGTGTTCGGTGGCAAGTACGCCATGCGCATCTGGCTGGACCCGAACAAGCTGCACACCTACAAGCTGTCGGTCGATGAAGTGACCGCAGCGATCACCGCGCAGAACGCACAGGTGGCCATCGGCCAGCTGGGTGGTGCGCCGTCGGTGAAGGGCCAGCAGCTCAACGCCACCATCAACGCGCAGGACCGCCTGCAGACCCCGGAACAGTTCCGCAACATCCTGGTGCGTGGCGGCACCGATGGCAGCGAGCTGCGCCTGGGCGATGTCGCCCGTGTCGAACTGGGTGCGGAAAGCTACGACTTCGTCACCCGCTACAACGGCAAGCCATCCACCGGCATCGCCATCACCCTGGCCACCGGCGCCAACGCGCTGGAGACCGCCGAGGGCGTGCGCACCGCACTGGATGACATGAAGGCCAGCTTCCCGGCCGGCCTGGAAACCGTCGTGCCGTACGACACCACGCCGTTCGTGCAGGTCTCGATCAAGGGTGTCATCAAGACCCTGATCGAAGCCATCGTGCTGGTGTTCGTGGTGATGTACCTGTTCCTGCAGAACTTCCGCGCCACCCTGATCCCGACCATCGCCGTGCCGGTGGTGCTGCTGGGTACCTTTGGCGTGCTGGCCGCGCTGGGCTTCTCCATCAACATGCTGACGATGTTCGCCATGGTGCTGGCCATCGGCCTGCTGGTGGACGACGCCATCGTGGTGGTGGAGAACGTCGAGCGCATCATGTCCGAAGAGGGCCTGTCGCCCCTGGAAGCCACCCGCAAGTCGATGGGCCAGATCACCGGCGCGCTGGTGGGTATCGGCCTGGTGCTGTCGGCGGTGTTCGTGCCGATGGCCTTCATGAGCGGTTCGACCGGCATCATCTACCGCCAGTTCTCGGCCACGATTGTCTCGGCCATGGCGTTGTCGGTGCTGGTGGCCATCGTGCTGACCCCGGCGCTGTGCGCGACCATGCTCAAGCCGCTGAAGAAGGGCGAGCACCACGTCGCCCACACGGGCCTGCTGGGTCGTTTCTTCAATGGCTTCAACCGTGGCTTCGACCGTTCCAGCGAAACCTACCAGCGCGGCGTGAAGGGCATCATCCATCGCCCGTGGCGCTTCATGGGCATCTTCGTGGCGCTGGCCGTGGTGATGGGCGTGCTGTTCGCGCGCCTGCCCAGCTCGTTCCTGCCCAATGAAGACCAGGGCATCATGATGGCGCTGGTGCAGACCCCGGTCGGTGCCACCCAGGAACGCACGCTGGAAGCGATGGCCAAGCTGGAAGACCACTTCCTGAAGAACGAAGCCGACGCCGTCGAATCGATTTTCGCCGTGCAGGGCTTCAGCTTCGCCGGCATGGGCCAGAATGCGGGCATGGCCTTCGTCAAGCTGAAGGACTGGAAGGAGCGCGATGCCGACCACAGCGTCGGTGCGATCACCGGGCGTGCGATGGGCGCGCTGGGCCAGATCAAGGATGCCTTCATCTTCGCCTTCCCGCCGCCGGCCATGCCGGAGCTGGGCATCGGTTCGGGCTACACCTTCTTCCTGAAGGACACCAGCGGCAAGGGCCATGACGCCCTGCTGGCCGCACGCAACCAGCTGCTGGGTGCGGCTGGGCAGAGCAAGCTGCTGGCCAACGTGCGCCCCAACGGCCAGGAAGACACCCCGCAGCTGCGCATCGACGTGGACGTGGAGAAGGCCAACGCCCTGGGCCTGTCGGTCAGCTCGATCAACAACACCCTGGCCGCGGCGTGGGGCAGCAGCTACATCGATGACTTCATCGACCGTGGCCGCGTCAAGCGCGTGTACGTGATGGCCGATGCACCGTTCCGCATGAATCCGGACGACTTCAACGTCTGGTCGGTGAAGAACGGGCAGGGCGAGATGGTGCCGTTCAGTGCCTTCGCCACCAAGCGCTGGGATTACGGTTCGCCGCGCCTGGAACGCTACAACGGCGTGTCGGCGATGGAAATCCAGGGCGAACCGGCAGCCGGCGTTGCCTCCGGTGATGCCATGGCCGAGATCGAGCGCATCGCCAAGGACCTGCCGCCGGGCTTCGAGATCGAATGGACCGCGCTGTCCTACCAGGAACGCCAGGCCGGTTCACAGACGCCGCTGCTGTACACGCTGTCGCTGCTGATCGTGTTCCTGTGCCTTGCTGCCCTGTATGAAAGCTGGAGCGTGCCGACCTCGGTACTGCTGGTGGCGCCGCTGGGTATTCTCGGCGCGGTGCTGGCCAACACCTTCCGCGGCATGGAGCGCGACATCTACTTCCAGGTGGCGATGCTGACCACGGTGGGCCTGACCAGCAAGAACGCGATCCTGATCGTCGAATTCGCCAAGGAAAACCTGGAGAAGGGCGCGGGCCTGATCGAAGCGACGATGCACGCGGTCCGCGACCGCCTGCGCCCGATCATCATGACCTCGCTGGCGTTCGGCCTGGGCGTGCTGCCGCTGGCCATCGCCTCCGGTGCGGGTTCCGGTGCGCAGCGCGCCATCGGTACCGGCGTGCTGGGCGGCATGCTGGTGGGCACCGTGATGGGCGTGTTCTTCATCCCGCTGTTCTTCGTGGTGGTGCAGCGCGTGTTCAACCGCAACAAGGGCAACGGAGGTGGCACGCCGCCGGCTCCGCGCGATGACGCTGCCCATGGAGGTTCCCATGAATAAGACCCCCTTGCTGCTGGCGCTCGTCGCCAGCCTGGGCCTGGCTGGCTGTTCCACCCTGGCGCCGAAGAACACCGCCGTTGCCCCGGCCATTCCATCGCAGTGGCCGGCCGAAGCCAGCCAGGGCGAAGTGACCGATGTTGCGGCACTGGGCTGGCGCGACTTCTTCACCGATGAACGCCTGCAGCAGGTGATCGGCCAGGCGCTGGACAACAACCGCGACCTGCGCGTGGCGGTGTTGAACGTGGAAAAGGCACGCGGCCAGTACCGCGTGCAGCGCGCCGACCGCGTGCCCGGCCTGGCCGCCACCGGCCAGATGGAACGGCAGGGCAGCAATGCCGGCGTCACCGAGCAGTTCACCGCCGGCGTCGGGGTGGCCGACTTCGAGCTGGATCTGTTCGGCCGCGTGCGCAACCTCAGCGAGTCTGCCCTGCAGCAGTACTTTGCCGTGGCTGCCAACCGCCGCAACGCGCAGCTGAGCCTGGTGGCCGAGACCGCCACCGCGTGGCTGACCTACGGTGCCGACGCGCAGCAGCTGAAGATCTCCGAGGCCACGCTGAAGACCTATGAGGATTCGCTGCGCCTGGCCGAGGCCCGCCACGAACGTGGCGGCAGCTCCGGGCTGGAGCTGAGCCAGACCCGTACGCTGGTGGAAACCGCGCGTACCGATGCCGCCCGCCTGCGCGGGCAGCTGGCCCAGGACCGCAACGCGCTTGCGCTGCTGGCCGGTGGCCAGGTCGATGCGGACCTGCTGCCGGACAGCATCGAACCGCAGCTGCTTGCCCTGGCCCCGCCGCCGGCCGGCCTGCCCAGCGACGTGCTGCTGCAGCGTCCGGACATCATGGCCGCCGAACACCAGCTGCTGGCGGCCAACGCCAACATCGGTGCCGCGCGTGCCGCGTTCTTCCCCAGCATCACCCTGACCGGCAGCATCGGCAGCGGCTCGGGCGAACTGTCCAACCTGTTCGACAGCGGCACCCGCGTGTGGAGCTTCCTGCCGAAGATCACGTTGCCGATCTTCCAGGGCGGCAAGCTGCGCGCGAACCTGGCGGTGGCCAATGCGGACCGCGATATCGCCCTGGCGCAGTATGAAAAGGCGATCCAGAGCGGTTTCCGCGAAACCTCCGACGCGCTGGCGCTGAATGTCAGCCTGGACGAGCAGGTGAGCGCGCAGCAGCGTCTGGTGGATGCAGCCGAAACGGCCAACCGCCTGTCGCAGGCCCGCTATGACGCCGGCCTGGACAGCTTCGTGACTCTGCTGGACGCACGCCGCACCGCCTACAGCGCGCAGCAGGCGCGCCTGCAGACCGAGCTGGCCCAGCAGGCCAACCGCATCACCCTGTACAAGGTGCTGGGCGGCGGCTGGCACGAACGCGGGTAAACCCTGCGTCTGGTGAATGGGCCGAAACCCCGTTTCGGGTGAATGGGCGGAAACCCCGCCTCTGGTGAATGGGCCGAAACCTCGCCTCTGGTAGGTGCCAACCTTGGTTGGCACGAATCGGGCACGTGCATGCGATCAACATGCCAGCCAAGGTTGGCATCTACCAGGGACGGGGTCGCAGGCAGGCGCGTCAAACTGCCTCATCATCGCGCGGTGCGGCGCGGCAGGAACGAACCCGCGCCAACGCGTCGCCGGCCTCGCGGGCCATGCGCTCGTACTCGGCACGGATCTCCTCCAGCCGCTCCTCGTCCATCTCTTCCAGGTCCAGCAGCTCGTTGTTGGCCTCGGCCGTGGCGCGGATCAGCTCGTCCAGCTTGATCTGCATCGCGGCCGTATCCGAGTTCTGCGTGTGCTGGATCAGGAACACCATCAGGAAGGTGATGATGGTGGTGCCGGTGTTGATGACCAGCTGCCAGGTATCGTTGAAGCCGAAGATGGTCCGCTCAGGCCCCATACCACCACGATACCCACCGCAGCCAGGAAGGTCCACGGCGAGCCGGTGGCGGCCGCGGCCTTCTTGGCGATCGTGTTGAACAGGTTCCTTGCTTTCATCGTCGTCATTCCACCCGGGTGACGAAGATGATCGGCAGCGGCGCGTGCACGGACCGTGCAGCCGCGCAGGGACTCAGGCGCGCAGGCGCGGGGCGTCCTGCAGGCGTACGCGGCTGGTCTGGTAGACGTGCTGCCAGCAGCGGTCGACGAACTCGCGGGCCTGCGATTCAGTCAGGCGCGGCATGATCTGCAGGGCGTACTGGGTCTGGAACGTTTCATCGCGCTCGGCATTGCTGGCACGTGGCTGGGTAATCAACGAATCGCAGGCGAACTTGATCCACGGCACGTAGGAGCCGAACGAGTTGTGCGGCAACGCGCCGTCGGCGTGCTGCCGACGCCAGTGATCGAGTTCAGCATCAACGTCGATGACCGGTGGGATGGCGGGGACTTCAGCGTGCATGGCATTCCAGTTCGGTTGGGGTGGCAGGGAGTGGGGGTTCATCGCAGTGTGCGTATGTGCCGGTGCATGCAGCGTCAGCGCGGTGTGCAGCCGGTGTTGCCATCGATCAGCTGTGCGTGTTCAACGGCACCGAGGTCTTCGGCCATGTCGGCCATCGCGTTGCACAGGCGCACGCGGTCACGCGGATGGTCGCGGGTGATTTCCTGCTGCATGTCCTGGAAAGCGGCCCAGAACGGCGCGCCACGGCGATGCAGCGCGAACTGCTGCGTCAATCGGTCGCGGATGCCGGCGAGGGCCGGGTCGGGCAGGGGAGGTACGGCGTGCACGCTCATCGGCTTGCTCCGCCGGGACAAGGGGGCCCCGGTGATGCCACCGTAGGCGCGTCATGCGAAGGGGGTGTCAGCGGCGCGTGTGCGGGTTATCCAGCTGACTGTGCGCCAGTGCCCAGTAGCGCCCGCAGATGCAGCCGGCACAAGGCAGTGCCGGCGCTGAAGAATTCATGTTGCTGGATGAAGTACCGCGCCGGAGGGCTTATTCGCCGATGTCTTCGTTCCAGATTTCCGGATGTTGCGCAATGAAGCCACCCAGCAGGTCCACGCATTCCTGGCTGTCCAGGTCGATCACGTTGACGCCGTTTTCGCGCAGCCAGTCGATGCCGCCCTGGAAGGTGCGCGACTCGCCCACCACCACGGTGCCGATGTTGAACTGGCGCACCAGGCCCGAGCAGTACCAGCACGGCGCCAGGGTGGTGACCATGATGGTGTCCTGGTAACGGCGCTGGCGGCCGGCCTTGCGGAAGGCATCGGTTTCGCCGTGCACGGACGGATCGCCTTCCTGCACGCGGCGGTTGTGGCCGCAGCCGAGCAGGCGGCCGTCGTTGTGGTACAGCGCCGCGCCGATCGGCACGCCGCCCTCGGCCAGGCCCTGGCGGGCTTCGGCGATGGCGGTCTGCAGCAGGGCCTGGTAGTCGGGCGTGGTGATCATGCGGGGCTCCGGTGGGTCATGGGCCGCCATGATAAGGCCCGGTTACCCCGCAGCGGCCCCGGCGGTGCGATAATCAGCGCATGAGCGAATCCCCCTACAAATCCGGTACCACCCATTTCGGGTTCCGCGACGTGGCCGCCAAGGACAAGCAGAAGCTTGTCGGCGAGGTGTTCACCTCGGTCGCGCGCAACTACGACCTGATGAACGACCTGATGAGCCTCGGCGTGCACCGGGCCTGGAAGCGCTATTACGTGGCCACCGCGCAGGTGAAGCCGGGTGACCGCGTGCTCGACCTGGCCGGCGGCACCGGTGACATCGCCGCCCTGCTGAAGGAGCGCGTCGGCGCCGGGGGCTCGGTGGTGCTGGGCGACATCAACGCCGGCATGCTTTCGGTCGGCCGTGACCGCCTGACCAACCGGGGCCTGGTGCTGGGCCTGGACTACGTGCAGTGCAACGCCGAAGCCCTGCCGTTCCCGGACAACAGCTTCGACCTGGTCACCATCGCCTTCGGCCTGCGCAACGTGACCGACAAGGACGCCGGCCTGCGCGAGATGTACCGCGTGCTGAAGGTAGGCGGGCAGGCCCGCGTGCTGGAGTTCTCCGAAGTCACTGCCGACTGGTTCAAGCCGATCTACGACTTCCACTCGTTCAGGATCCTGCCCAAGCTGGGCAAGCTGTTCGCCAATGATTCGGACAGCTACCAGTACCTGGCCGAGAGCATCCGCAAGCACCCGCCGCAGGAAGAGCTGAAGGCGATGATGGGGCAGGCCGGTTTCGAGCGCTGCCACTACAAGAACCTGACCGGCGGCATCGTCTCGATCCACTCCGGCTACAAGCTGTAATTCCTGCTCTGGCAGGTGCCGACCTTGGTCGGCACAGGCCCCGCAGCGGCCCTCCGCTCTGGTAGGTGCCGACCTTGGTCGGCACGTGCCTGCCGCATGCGTGGATGGATCCGTGCCAACCAAGGTTGGCACCTACCGGGCGCGGGTGGCACCTACCGGTGGCGAGTGGCACCCACCGGGCGCGGGTGGCACCTACCGGTGGCGGTTGGCACCCATCGGGGGCGAGGGGCACCCTCCGGGCCGGGGGCGAGGTACCATTGGGGTTTGATCCCCGTAACGGTCCCGATTCATGCGTAATCCGCTGATGCTCCTTCCGCTGGCCGTGGCCCTGGCCGCCGGCTGCTCCCAGGAGGCGGCCGCGCCCGCCGCCGCCCCGACTGCCGAAAAGGCCCCCGCCGCCCCCGTGAACGCCGAGAACCGCAGCCACGACGAAAGCTCGTACGCCGAGCCGGACAAGGTCGTCATCAAGGACATCGCGCTGGATCTGAAGCTGGACTTCGACCAGAAGCAGATCGGCGGCACCGCTACCTACACCCTGGAATGGAAGCAGAAGGACGCGCAGCAGCTGGTGCTCGACACCCGTGAGCTGAGCGTGTCCAAGGTCGAGGCCATCGCCGCCGATGGCGCGCGCAGTGAACTGAAGTTCGCCCTGGCCCCGGTCGACAAGGTGTTCGGCAGCAAGCTGACCATCGAAGCGCCGCAGCAGCCGGCCAAGGTCGAAGTGACCTACCACACCGCACCGACCGCCTCGGGCCTGCAGTGGCTGGAGCCGTCGATGACCGAGGGCAAGAAGCTGCCCTTCATGTTCAGCCAGTCGCAGGCCATCCACGCCCGTTCCTGGGTGCCGCTGCAGGACACCCCGAGCGTGCGCTTCACCTACAGCGCGCACGTGACCTCGCGCCCGGACGTGATGGTGCTGATGAGCGCCGACAACGACCCCAAGGCCGCGCGTGACGGTGACTACACCTTCAAGATGCCGCAGCCGATCCCGTCCTACCTGCTGGCCATCGCTGCCGGTGATCTGGTGTTCGAGCCGATTTCCGGCCGCTCCGGCGTCTGGGCCGAGCCGACCATGGTCAACAAGGCCGCCAAGGAATTCGAAGACACCGAGAAGATGATCGGTGCCGCCGAAAAGCTGTACGGCGAATACCGCTGGGGCCGCTACGACATGCTGGTGCTGCCGCCGTCGTTCCCGTTCGGCGGCATGGAAAACCCGCGCCTGACCTTCGCCACCCCGACCGTGATCGTTGGCGACAAGTCGCTGGTCTCGCTGGTCGCCCACGAACTGGCGCACAGCTGGTCGGGCAACCTGGTGACCAACGCCAGCTGGAAGGACATCTGGCTCAATGAAGGCTTCACCACCTACGTCCAGGGCCGCATCACCGAAGCCCTGTACGGCAAGGAGATGGCCGAGATGGAGAAGCAGATCGACCAGACCGACCTGCTGGCCGAAGTGAAGGACATGAGCCCGGCCGACCAGGCCCTGGCGCTGCCGCCGCTGAACGAGCGTGACCCCGACGAAGCCCTCAGCCAGGTCGCCTACGTCAAGGGTTCGTGGTTCCTGGAGTTCCTGGAACAGCGCTTCGGCCGCGAGACCTTCGATCCGTTCCTGCGCGGCTGGTTCGATGACCATGCCTTCCAGAGCGCCAACACCGACCAGTTCGTCGACTACCTGAAGAAGAACCTGCTGCCGAAGAATCCCTCGGCGGTGAGCGAGGCCGAGCTGAGGGCATGGCTGGACGAGCCGGGCATCCCGTCGTTCGCCACCAAGGCCCAGTCGCGCAACTTCAGCAGCGTCGATGCCGCGCGCATCGCGTTCTCCGGTGCGGGCAGCCTGCCGGCCAACCAGGTCACCGCCGAGTGGGGCACCCAGGAATGGGTCCGCTTCATCGACGGCCTGGGCACCACTCTGCCGCTGGACAAGCTGGCCGCGCTGGACAAGGCCTACCACTTCACCGGCACCGCCAATGGCGAAATCGCCATGCGCTGGTACCCGCTGGCCATCCGCAGCGGCTACGAGCAGGCCAATGAGGCGGCTGCGGCGTTCATCGAGCGTGTCGGCCGTCGCAAGCTGATCATGCCGATCTACGCCGAACTGGTGAAGACCCCGAAGGGTCTGGAGCTGGCCAAGGAGGCCTTCGAGAAGGCCAAGCCGGGCTACCACCCGATCACCACGGGCTCGGTGCAGGACATGCTGTCCAAGGCTGAAGCCAAGTAAGAAAAACGCGCCGGGCATCCCCCGGCGCTTTTTTTGCAGCGTCGAGCCCTGCTCGACTGCTGTTGCTCCACGCTTCGGTAGAGTCGAGCTTGCTCGACTGCTGTTGACGTGCCAGTCGAGCAAGCTCGACTCTACAGAAAGGCACCCGCAAAGGACTTCCGCATGAAACGACTGATCCTGATCACCGCCTGCGCCCTGGCCCTGGCCGCCTGCAGCAACCCCGAGGAAGAGCGCAAGGCGCAGGAGGCCGCCGCTGCCGCCGCCCAGGCGCAGAAGGAAGCCAAGGCCGAGGACGTCGCCAAGCAGTACGACACGGCTGTGGCCGCACAGGACTGGGAGCGGGCGCGCATCCACGGTGGTTCGCTGCTGGACCAGTACAAGGACACTGCCGCGGCCGAGCGCATCGCTGCCGGCTTCGATGAGGTGAAGGCAAAGGCCGATGCCGCGCGCGACCTGCGCCGCATGCAGGCGCTGTGGCAGTACAACGAGATTCCGGTCGGCAGCAAGGGCAAGCAGCTCTCGGCCACCATCTACAGCAAGGAACGGGTGGATGTGGACGGCAGCGGTGCCAAGCCGGTGCAGCTGGTGTTCCGCGACCATCCCGAGTGGAAGCGCCACGCCTACCTGGTGCTGCAGGCCGGTGATTTCCGCTGCCCGCAGTGCACGGTGAAGGTGACCGTGGACGATGGCAAGCCGATCTCGATGGCGGCCTGGCGGCCGAAGACCGACGAGGCCATCGCCATGTTCATCACCGACCAGAAGGCGCTGTGGAAGCTGGCGCAGAAGGGCAGGTCGATCAGCATCGAGTTCCCGGTGAAGGCCGGTGGCACCCGCACGGCCGTGTTCGAGACCGGCGGCGTGGACACCAGCCGCATGCCGCAGTGGTGGAAGTGACGGCCACTGCCGTGGTCGCGCCGGCACTGTCGGCCGTGCGCCACTGGGTGTTCGACATGGATGGCACGCTGACCGTGGCCATGCATGATTTCGAGCGCATCAAGCGTGAGCTGGGCATCCCGCCCAGCGCGGACATCCTCGTGCACCTGGCGGGCCTGCCGGGTGCGGAGGCGGCGCGCAAGCACGCCTGGCTGCTGGCCCACGAGCGTGATCTGGCCGAAGCCGCGCTGCCGGCGCCGGGCGCGGTCGAGCTGCTGCGCGCGCTGGCCGCGGCGGGCTGCCAGCTGGGCATCCTGACCCGCAACGACCATGCGTTGGCGAAGCTGACGCTGGACGCGATCGGGGTAGGGGATCTGTTTGCTGATCGCTGCATCATCGGCCGCGATGAAGCGGTGCCGAAGCCGTCACCCGACGGTGTGCAGGAGCACCTGCGGCGCTGGGGCATCGGTGCCGAAGCGGTGGTGATGGTGGGTGACCACGCCTACGACCTGGACTGTGGCCGCGCCGCCGGTGCGCGCACCGTGCTGGTCAACCTGCCCGACAACCCGTGGCCGGGCCGCGCGGATTGGCATTTCGCCGATTGCCGCGCGTTGTTGGCCGCCTGGCAGCAGAACGGGTAGCGCCGGGCCATGCCCGGTGGGTAGTGCCGGCCGCTGGCCGGCAGTGTCGACCAAGGTCGACACCTACCAGGGCAGTTCCCGGTCGCGCATCGAGATGCGCGGGCCGTCCGGCTTACGCGCCCAGCGCGTAACCGAACTGCTGCTTGAACTGGTCGTGGAACTCTTCAAACGTGAAGCGCTGGTTCTGCGTGCCCGGGTGCTCGACCTTCAGCGCGCCCATCAGGTTGGCCATGCGGCCGATGGTCAGCCAGTCGTAGCCCTTCTCGATGCCGTAGATCAGGCCGGCGCGGAAGGCGTCGCCACAGCCGGTCGGGTCGACCACGCGGCGCTCGTGCGCCGGCGGGATGTCGTAGCTCTTTTCCGGGGTGTGGATGACCGCGCCCTTCGGGCCACGGGTGGTGATGTAGGCCTTCACCCGGCTCACGATCTGCTTCTCGTCCCAGCCGGTGCGCTCCTGCAGCAGGTTGGACTCGTAGTCGTTGACCACCACGTAATCGGCCTGCTCGATGAAATCGCGCAGCTCCGGGCCGTTGAACAGCGGCAGGGCTTGGCCCGGGTCGAAGATGAAGGGGATGCCGCATTCCAGGAACTCGGCCGCGTTCTGGATCATGCCGTCACGGCCGTCCGGCGCGACGATGCCGAAGGTGACGCCCGGCACGTCCTTCACGTGGTTCTCGTGCGAACGCATCATCGCGCCCGGATGGAACGCGGTGATCTGGTTGTTGTCGTGGTCGGTGGTGATGAAGCACTGCGGGGTGAACATGTCGTCCAGCACGCGGACCTGGCTCAGGTCGATGTCCATGCGCTCGAAGTGCTCACGGTACGGAGCGAAATCCTGGCCGACGGTGCCCATCGGGATCGGGCTGCCGCCCAGCAGCTTCAGGTTGTAGGCGATGTTGCCGGCGCAGCCGCCCAGTTCGCGGCGCATGCGCGGCACCAGGAAGGACACGTTCAGGATGTGCACCTTGTCCGGAAGGATGTGATTCTTGAACTGGTCCGGGAACACCATGATGGTGTCGAAGGCAAGAGAACCACAGATCAGAGCGGACATCGATGTAAGCCTATTCGGTGAATTTTGGGGTTGGCCCGCTGGCGTCGGCCAGCAAGCAAATGGCGCCCTTGGGCGCCCGACGGCGCAAAGGTTACCTGCTGGTGCCGCTCAGGGCCAGAACCGGGTGATGCCCGATCAGGCCGAAACCCAGCCAAGTCGCGGGTTCAGCTAGTTTTTTCCTTGCTCGCCGGGAAGCGGGTTGCTAGGCTTGTCGGCCTCGAATTCTGCCCATTTTTTCGCCATCCCGCGGCGGGCACGACACCCCTCAGGACTCCTTCCTCAGATGTTCAAGAAACTCCGTGGCATGTTCTCCAACGACCTGTCCATCGACCTGGGCACGGCCAACACCCTCATCTACGTGCGTGGCCAGGGCATCGTGCTGAACGAGCCGTCGGTCGTGGCCGTGCGCCAGGACCGTGCCATCGGTGGCACCCGCTCGGTGGCAGCCGTAGGCGCCGAAGCCAAGCAGATGCTGGGCCGTACCCCGGGCCACATCACCACCATCCGCCCGATGAAGGACGGCGTCATCGCCGATTTCACCTACACCGAGGCGATGCTCAAGCACTTCATCAAGAAGGTGCACAAGTCCCGCGTGCTGCGCCCGAGCCCGCGCGTGCTGGTCTGCGTGCCGGCCGGTTCGACCCAGGTCGAGCGCCGCGCCATCCGTGAATCGGCCGAGGAAGCCGGTGCCCGCGACGTGTTCCTGATCGAAGAGCCCATGGCCGCCGCGATCGGCGCCGGCATGCCGGTCACCGAGGCGCGCGGTTCGATGGTCATCGACATCGGCGGCGGCACCACCGAAGTGGCGGTGATCTCGCTGAACGGCATCGTCTATTCGGCCTCGGTGCGTATCGGTGGCGACCGCTTCGACGAGTCGATCACCAACTACGTGCGCCGCAACCACGGCATGCTGATCGGTGAAGCCACCGCCGAGCGCATCAAGGTCGAGCTGGGCTGCGCCTACCCGCAGGCGGAAGTGATCGAGATGGAAATCTCCGGCCGCAACCTCGCCGAGGGCGTGCCGAAGATGATCAAGATCAGCTCCAACGAAGTGCTCGAAGCCCTGCACGAGCCGCTGTCGGGCATCGTCAGCGCGGTCAAGCTGGCCCTGGAACAGACCCCGCCGGAACTGTGCGCCGACGTCGCCGAGCGCGGCATCGTGCTGACCGGTGGTGGCGCCCTGCTGCGCGACCTGGACCGCCTGATCTCCGAGGAAACCGGCCTGCACGTGCAGGTGGCCGACGACCCGCTCACCTGCGTGGCCCGCGGTGGCGGTCGTGCGCTGGAACTGGTCGACATGCACGGCAACGAGTTCTTTGCGCCGGACTGAGGCCTGCCGCCTGGTCTTCCCTGCAGCGCCCTTCCGGGGTGTGGCCCGCTGCTGCGGGCCGGCACCGGCAGGGCGCCGCCGTGTTTCCCCATCGCCCTCTGCTGATTGAATCGTTGCCGTGCCGCCTTACGCCGGTCCTCCCGTAGCCTCCCGATCCGGTGACGCCGCCAGTCCGCTGCGACTGCTCGCCTACCTGGCCATGGCCATCACCCTGATCGTGCTGGACGACCAGGCCGGCTGGCTGGCGCGCGTGCGCGCCCAGGCCGACACGCTGGTGCAGCCGGTGTGGGCGCTGGCCGGCCTGCCCGGCAAGCTCAGCAACCAGGTGCGCGACAATGCGGCCAGCCACGGCCAGCTGGTGGCCGAGAACCGCGAACTGCGCAACCAGCTCCTGCTGGCCAACGTCCGCCTGACCCGCCTGCAGACCGCCGCGCTGGACAACGCCCAGCTGCGCGAACTGCTGAACGTGGCCGAGCGCAGTGGCCTGGACGTGCAGCTGGCGCCGATCCTCGATATCGACCTGGACCCGGTCAAGCAGCGCCTGGTGCTCGATGCCGGCAGCCGCGATGGCGTGCACGTCGGGCAGGCGGTGATCGATGCCGGTGGCCTGATGGGGCAGGTGACCAGCACCACCGGCGGCACGTCCACCGTGCTGCTGCTGACCGACCCGGACCATGCCGTGCCGGTAACCGTGGCCCGCAACGGCGTGCGCCTGATCGTCTACGGCCGCGGCGATAGCCTGCAGCTGCGCGACATTCCACTGAGCGCGGGCGTGGAAGTGGGCGATGAGATCGTCACCTCGGGCCTGGGCGGGCGTTTCCCGCCGGGCTTCCCGGTCGGCACCGTCACCGCGCTGCGCCCCGATGACACCCATGCCTTCCTGGTGGGCGAAATGAAGCCGGCCGCCCAGCTGGACCGCGGCCGCGACGTACTGCTGCTGCGTCCGGGCGCGGCGATCCGGATTCCGCCGGAACTGCGCCAGAACCTTGAAGGCGCCGCCGGTGGCCCAGCGGAAGGTAACGCGCTGCCCGCAGGCACCGCGGCCGCCCCGGCCCCGGTAGTGCCGGCCGCTGGTGGACAACCGCAACCCGCACAACCGCAACCTGCCCCGCAGGAGCCCGCACGATGAGCCGCCTGCGCGACAACCGCTGGGTGCTGCCGGCCAGCCTGGTCGTGGCCCTGCTGCTGGGCCTGCTGCCGCTGCCCGCGCTGCTGCAGCCCCTGCGCCCGTACTGGCTGGCGCTGGTGCTGGCCTATTGGGTCATCGAGGCGCCCGAACGCGTGGGGCTGGGCATCGCCTTCACCAGCGGCGTCATCGCCGACCTGCTGTATGGCGGCGTGCTCGGCGAGCAGGCCATGCGGCTGGTGATGCTGGCCTTCATCCTGCAGCGTTTCCGCGCCCGCATCCGCTTCTTCCCCATGTCGCAGCAGATGCTGGCCATCGGCGGCCTGCTGTTCAACGACCGAATCGTCAGCGCGCTGGTGCACATCCTGGTGGGCGAACCCACCCTGCCGTGGTCGTACTGGTGGGCGCCGCTGCTGGGCATGGGCCTGTGGCCGCTGGTGTTCGTGCTGCTCGACGCCGTGCGTTTCGGCAGGCGCGGGCGCTGAACCATGAACGCGCGTCGCCAGGTCAAGAACCCGCACGCCGAAGCCGAACAGTTCCGCCGCCGCGCGGCGCTGGGCTTCCTCGGCGTGCTGGTGTGCCTGCTGGGCCTGGGCGGCTGGTACTTCAAGCTGCAGGTGCTGGACCACGACATCTACGCCACCCGTTCGGAAGCCAACCGCATCAAGCCGCGGCCGGTGGTGCCCGGGCGCGGCATGATCTACGACCGCAACGGCCGCCTGCTGGCCGAGAACGTGCCGGCCTTCCGCCTGGACGTGACCCCGGACAAGGTCAAGGACATGGACGCCACGCTGGAAGGGCTGGCGAAGATCATCAGCATCAGCCCTGAAGAGCTGGAAGCGTTCAACAAGTCGCGCAAGGCCCGCCGCAAGTTCCTGCCGGTCACCCTCAAGCTGCGCATGACCGATGAGGAAATGGCGCGCTTCGCCGTGGACCGCTGGCGTTTCCCCGGCGTGGAGCTGGAACCCTACCTGACCCGTCGCTATCCCTATGGCGACCTGTTCGCGCACATCATCGGCTACGTCGGGCGCGTGGATGACAAGGATCTGGAGATCCTCGGCGAGGGCAACGCGGCGCTGACCCACATCGGCAAATCCGGGCTGGAGCGCTATTACGAGCAGCAGCTGCGCGGCAAGGTCGGCTACGAACAGGTCGAGACCAACGTGCAGGGCCGCGCCATCCGTACCGTCGGACGGGTGGCCGCGCAGTCCGGCGCCGACCTGCGCCTGTCCATCGATGCCGACCTGCAGCGCGCCATGGTGGCCGCCTTCGGCGACCAGGAAGGTTCGGCCGTGGCGATGGACCCGCGCACCGGCGAAGTGCTGGCGATGGTCAGCCTGCCCTCGTACGACCCCAATCTGTTCGTCAACGGCATCTCGCATGCCGATTTCAAGGCGCTGAACGACAACCCCTCGCGGCCGCAGTTCAACCGCCTGGTGCTGGGTGGCGTCGCCCCGGGTTCCACGTTGAAGCCGCTGATCGGCCTGGCTGGCCTGGACTCGGGCGTGCGCCGGCCGGAAGACAAGGTGCTGTCCACCGGCATGTTCTACCTGCCGGGCACCTCGCGCGGCTGGGGTGATGCCCACCGTGGTGGCCATGGCTGGACCGACCTGCGCAAGTCCATCGCCGAATCAGTCAACACCTACTACTACAAGCTGGCGCTGGATCTGGGCATCGAGCGCTTCGACCACTACATGGAGTACTACGGTTTCGGCCAGCCGACCGGCATCGACCTGACCGGCGAGATCGGCGGCATCCTGCCGTCGCCGGCCTACAAGCGCAAAACCCGCAAGGAAGCCTGGTACCCCGGCGATACGGTCAACATCAGCATCGGCCAGGGCGACTGGAAGGTCACCCCGCTGCAGCTGGCGCGCGGCGTCAGCGGCCTGGCCGACGGCCAGCTGCGTACCCCGCACCTGGTGATCCAGCAGCGCGAAGGCTTCGACAGCGACTGGACGCCGATGTCGCCGGGCGAGAGCAGGCCGGTCAGCCCCAACCTGAACAACGTGCAGGCCGTGCGCGAGGGCATGATGGCGACCATGCGGCCCGGCGGCAGTGGCTGGCGCGTGGCGGTCGGAGCGCCGTACGTGATGGCCGGCAAGACCGGTACCGCACAGGTCATCAGCCGCAAGGGCACCGCTGCGGTGAACCCGAAGAGCCTGCCGATGCACCTGCGCCATCGCGCGCTGTTTGTCGGCTTTGCGCCGGTCGAGAACCCCGTCATCGCCATTGCGGTGGCGGTGGAAGGTGGCGGCTACGGCGGTTCGGCCGCAGCGCCGATCGCGCGCAAGGTGTTCGACGCCTACCTGCTGGGCAAGATGCCCGAGGGCATGCAGCCGCTGGACGCTGAGCGCGGCACCACCGCCATCGGCGTCACGGCCTTCGACAACGAAGACGCCAGCGCGCGCCCGGCCGGCGATGCCGCCGCCGCGCAGCTGGGCGAGCCCCCGGTCCTGGTCGGCATGCCCGCCCCGGTGCCGGCGCCCGCGCCTGCACCGGGCGCGCCTGCCTCCGCGCTTCCCGCCAGCCCCCGTTCCACGCCTGCGGAGCCGGCACGATGAGCGACTTCCTGCGCTGGGCCGGCGACATGCTGCGCCGCTTCTTCAGCACCCTGGACTGGGTGTTGTGCCTGGCCCTGGGCGCGTTGATGGTGATCGGCCTGGCCACGCTGAAGAGCGCCGGCGGCGACAGCCTGGTGATGGCCCAGGGCGCGCGCTTCGTGGTCGGCCTGGCGGCGTTGTGGGGCATTTCGCGGGTGCCGATCCTGCGCATCCGCTCGGCGACCCCGCTCATCTACGCCATCTCGATGATCCCGCTGCTGGCGGTGTTCGTGCTGGGCACCGGCAAGTACGGCCGGCAGTGGCTGGACCTGAAGTTCTTCTACCTGCAGCCGGCCGAGCTGCTGAAGGTCAGCCTGCCGATGATGGTGGCCTGGTACCTGCACCGCATGCCGCTGCCGCCGCGCTTCAACACGGTGCTGGTGGCGCTGGTCATCATCGGCGTGCCGACCGGCCTGGTGATGCTGCAGCCGGACTTCGGCACCGGCGTGCTGATCGCCGCCAGCGGTGTGTTCGTGCTGCTGCTGGCCGGCCTGCCGTGGTGGTGGGTGGGCCTGGGCGTAGGCGGCGTGGCCGCGGTCGCGCCGCTGGCCTGGTTCTGGTTGCTGCGGCCGTACCAGAAGGACCGCATCATGATGTTCCTCGACCCGGAGATGGATGCGCTGGGGGCGGGCTGGAACATCATCCAGTCGAAGATCGCGATCGGCTCGGGCGGCTTTGATGGCAAGGGCTGGGGCGAAGGCTCGCAGTCGCACCTGAACTTCATTCCCGAACAGACCACCGACTTCGCCTTCTCGGTGCTGAGTGAGGAATTCGGCTGGATGGGCGTGGCCCTGGTGCTGACCCTGTACCTGGTGGTGATCGGGCGCTGCCTGTACATCGCCAGCCAGTCGCGCGACTCCTACTCACGCCTGCTGGCCGGTGCCACCGGCCTGGCGTTCTTCGTCTACGTGCTGGTGAACGGCGGCATGATTTCCGGCCTGCTGCCGGTGGTGGGCGTGCCGATGCCGCTGATCAGCTACGGCGGTACCTCGGCGGTTTCGCTGTTGGCTGGCTTCGGCCTGGTGATGGCCGTGCGCAGCCACAACCCGGTGCACGGCGGCTACGGCTGAAACCGGCGGCGCCGCTTTTGTAGCGTCGAGCTTGCTCGACTGCTTTTCGCATTCTGTAGAGCCGAGCCCACGCTCGGCTGCTTTTCGCGGGAAGCAGTCGAGCAGGCTCGACGCTACAAAGAGCGCAGTCGAGCAAGCTCGACGCTGCTGACGCTTTTGGCCTGCCGACGCGCGCATCGCGTCGGCTTCTGAAGAATTCGACTTTCCAACTTTCCTCATTGGCGCAGCGGGTCATCCATGCAAATCATGGGCGGCCACCGACAACGGGTGGCACGGGACTCCAATCCCGGTTGATAGATGTTGTTTACGCTTGCCAGCCGGCGTCGCCCTTTCCTGTTCGGGCGGAGTCGGCTGGCAATCCGTCCGTGCCTTCATGGCGGGCGGTGCGTGGAGGGCCTTGTGCCCGCCGGCGTTCTTGCACATCTATCACCGGTATTGGAGCCACGCATCGTCCGCCACCCCCGCATTCCTGTGGGGTGGCTTCTTTGTCGACCGCACAAGGATGCCCACATGAGCACATCCCCGTCCCGCTACCCACACCTGTTCGCCACCCTGGGTGAAGCCGCAAACGAGCTGCCCGATGAGATCGCCCGGGCGTTGGGAACCACGTTGACCGCCACCCAGGCCAGCCCGTCGCCCGTGCCATCACCCTGCTGGGCTGCCTGCAGCGCATCCGCCAGGGGGATGCGGCCGATGGCCAGCCGTGGCCGCGCAAGGGGCAAAGCCCGGAGCAGGGCAGGGCACTGGCCCGCGCCAGCCGCGCCAATGCCGGTTTGACCTTCCTGCTGGAACTGCTGCACGCCACCGAGCGGGCCCGCATCGACGGTGACGAAAGCCAGCACATCGGCGACGGTGCGCGCGACGAGCTGTTGCTGGCCTGCCGTGGTTTGTCCGAATACGTGGACCTGCAGCTGCACGCCGCCTGACCGCATCGCCAAGTAGAGTCGAGCTTGCTCGACTGCTCTTTGCGGAAAGCAGTCGAGCAAGCTCGACGCTACGGGCATGCGCAGTCGCATACATAGACGCGATACCGGCACGCCGGCGCCCGACAAAGTTCCATAAAAAGTGCGGATCAATTCACACTTTGACGTAGCGTTGATCCGGATCAATGGACTTGTCGTAATCGGCCTGCACAATGGCGGCCCGTTCGGCACGGCGCGCCGTCAGTTGATGCAGCGCGAGGGGGCGCCGGGCGGGAAGCAGTACTGATCCAAGGGATACAGGGAGCGCGGGGTACTGCCACTGGGGAGCGGCAGCCGCGCAGGTATCGACCGGATCCGGTCGCCGGTTGCGCCTGCGGGGATGGGGGCGCAACCGGCAGCCTCTGCCTGAATGGGGCAGGTCGATCACGACGCCTTCACATTTCCCGCTGAACGCGGGCAAATCGTTGTGACTCATGGTGTTAGGGGTTTTAATTCATCCATGACCTGCTAACCTGCGACGATGATTCGACGCTCCCTGGCCTGCTTGCTCACCCTCGGTCTGGTCGCCTGCGCGACCCAGCCGACGTCCCCGCCGACTTCATCCCAGGCCAGCAGCACGCCGCGCCATCCGGTCGCCAAGCCCCACGCGGGCCCGGCGGAAGCCGCCCCGGAAGCAACCGCCGCCACCGCGCCGCCGGTCGACCTGACCCCGGTGCCGTTCGAGACCGCACGCGCCACCTTCATCGCCGATACCGCCAAGCGCTATGGCCTGGCCCCGGCCGAGATCGCCCGCGTGCTCGACCAGGCGCAGGTACGCCAGCCGATCATCGCCGCCATGTCGCGGCCCGCCGAGCGGGTCAAGCCATGGAACGAGTACCGGCCGATGTTCATCAGCAAGGCGCGCATCGATGGCGGCCGGGCGTTCCTGGCCGAACATCGCGCCGAACTGGACCGCGTGCAGCAGCGCACCGGCGTGCCCGCCGAAGTGATCGTGGCCATCATCGGCGTGGAGACCAGCTACGGAAAGAACGCCGGCAGCCACCGCGTGCTCGATGCGCTGTACACGCTGGCCTTCTATTACCCGCGCAGCGGCGACCCGGCCAAGCTGGAACGTGAAGTGCGCCGCGAGCTGTATTTCCGCGATGAACTGGCCAAGCTGTTCGAGCTGGGCCGCGAAGAGAAGCTGGACATCACCACGCTCAAGGGCAGCTATGCCGGGGCGATGGGCATGGGCCAGTTCATGCCCTCCAGCTACCTGGATTACGCCGTGGACGGCAACGGCGATGGTCGTCGCGACCTGTTCACCAGCTACGACGACGTGTTCTCGTCCATCGCCAACTACTTCGTGAAGAAGGGCGGCTGGGTGCGTGGCGGCCAGGTGGCGGTGCCGGCGACGCTGGCCCCGGGCCGCGAGGAATTCAACCCGACCGAGTGGATGCCCACCTGGTCGCTGGCGGAACTGGCCCAGCGCGGCTACCAGCCCAGCACGCCGGTGCAGCCGGGTGCCACCGCCACCCCCGTCACGCTTGAAGCAAGCACCGGCAAGCAGTACTGGCTGGGCTTCCAGAACTACTACGCGATCACCCGCTACAACCTCTCGAAGATGTACGCGATGGCCGTGTTCCAGTTGTCGCAGGCCATTGCCGGACAGGAGCTGCCCCCGGCATGAACATCAGATGGCTGGTTTCCGGAATCGTCGTGCTGGCCCTGGCGGCCTGCAGCAGCGCACCGAACAAACCCAGTGCCGGCCATGGCGGCAAGGTGCCCAGCACCGTGGTGCAGGGCAAGGGCGGGCGCCCGGCGCACTGCCCGGACGGTTCGCCGTATGCGGCCGCCACCGAGGATCCCGGCACGCGCGGCAACTACACCGCCGGCGGCCTGTACAAGCCGGGGGTGAAGGACTCCACGCCCACCTACGTGCCCAACGTGGCCTGCATCCCCGAGCCGGAAGTAACTGCCGTCGAGCGCTCGGTGATCGGCAACAAATCGCCGTATGTGGTGCTGGGCAAGTCCTACAAGGTGCTCGACGACACCCATGACTATGTCGAACGTGGTACCGCCTCGTACTACGGCGCCAAGTTCCACGGCCGCCTGACCTCCAATCGCGAGGTCTACGACATGTACCAGTTCACCGCCGCGCACAAAACGCTGCCGCTGCCCAGCTTCGCCCGCGTCACCAACCTGGACAACGGCGAATCGGTGATCGTGCGCGTCAATGATCGCGGCCCGTTCCATGATGGCCGCGTGGTCGACCTCAGCTATGCCGCTGCCGTGCGCCTGGGCATCACCCAGCGTGGCACCGGCAACGTGGAAGTACGCGCGCTGCAGCCGGGTGAAAGCAACCTGCTGGCGCAGAAGCCGTCGCGCCGCGAGCGCCGTGCGGCCGACGCCGCTGCTGCAGCCACGACCGTCGCCGCGGCACGCCCGGCACCCACCATCCCGCGCGCCGCTGCGCCCAGCGATATCGACCGCCTGGTGCAGCGCCTGCCGGCCGACGGCGCACCTGCCCGTGGCCAGCCCGCCACCACCCAGGCCGCCAGCAGCGCCTTGCCCGAAGTGGCGGTCAGCAGTCTGCCGCCGAGCGCAGCGCCCTCGCGCAGCGCCGCCGCCCCGCTGGCCGTGGCCGCCGCAACGCCGCGTGCCACCACCACGCCCGTCCGCAGCGCACCCGTTGCCGCCGCCCCTGCGCCGACGCTGTCGCAGCAGGTGGTGGGCGCGGTGATGGTGCAGGTGGCCAGCTTCTCCAGCCGTGACAACGCGACCCGCGCGATGGGCCAGCTCAATGCTGCCGGCATTGTCGGCGCCACCATCAGCGACATCGCTGCCGGTGGCCGTACCCTGTTCCGCCTGCGCGTACCGGCCAGCGACCATGCCAGCGCTGCGGAACTTGTCGGCCGCATCGCCGGTCTCGGCCTGGGGTCGCCTCAGATCGTCAAGGATTGATCCGCCCGGGCCGGTGCTGCCGGCCCCTGCCACACCGGCCTTACAATGGCCGTTCGTACCACCCTCCATTCTGGCCGTCCCCTGGAGCCTGCAGTCCAATGAATTTCCGTTCCGCCGCCACCGCCCTGGCTGCCACCCTGGTGGTTGGCCTGGCTTCCGCCCAGACGCCGCTGCCGACCCCGGCCACCCCGGCGCCCGCTGCTGCAGCCGCTCCGGCGGTCGTGGCCACCCCGCCGGCCCCGGTGCCCAGCGCGTTCAAGGCTTTTATCCTGATGGACTACGCCACCGGCCAGATCCTGGCGGGTGAGAACGTCCACGAACAGCTGGCCCCGGCCAGCATCACCAAGGTGATGACGTCCTATGTGGTCGCCGCCGAGGTCAAGAACGGCAAGGTCCGCGCTGACGACCAGGTGATGATGAGCGAACGCGCCTGGCGCGAAGGTGGCGCCGGCACCGATGGCAGCTACAGCGGCTTCCCGGTCAACCAGACCGCGCGCCTGGAAGACATGGAAAAGGGCATGGCGATCCAGTCCGGCAACGATGCCGCGATCGCGTTGGCCGAGCACGTGGCCGGCAGCGAGGAAGCGTTTGCTTCGCTGATGAACAGCTACGCCGCCAAGATCGGCATGAAGGATTCGCACTTCGTCAACGCCCACGGCCTGAGCGCCGAAGGCCACCACAGCACCGCCTACGACCTGGCGCTGCTGGGCCGCGCGATGGTGCGTGATTACCCGGACACCTACGCCTACAACAAGGTGAAGGAATTCCAGGTGGGCAACATCAAGCAGCCCAACCGCAATCTGCTGCTGTGGCGCGATGGCAGCGTGGACGGCATCAAGACCGGCCATACCTCCGAAGCCGGTTACTGCCTGATGAGTTCGGCCCAGCGTGGCGACCAGCGCCTGATCGCCGTGGTGCTGGGTGGTTCGTCGGAAAAGCAGCGCGCCGATGACAGCCTGGCCCTGCTCAACTGGGGCTTCCGCTTCTTCGAAACCCACCGCCTGTACGAGCCGGGCAAGGCCGTGGCCGAGCACAAGGTGTGGAAGGGTGCCGCCGACAAGGTGCAGCTGGGCGTGGCCCAGCCGATGCTGGTGAGTGTGCCGCGCGGTCGCTACAACGACCTGAAGCCGAGCATCGACGTGCCCAAGACCCTGGAAGCCCCGTTCACCGCTGGCCAGCAGATCGGCACGGTCAAGGTGACCCTGGATGGCAAGGTCGTGGCCGAAGCCCCGCTGGTGGCCGTGGCCGCCGTCGAACAGGCCGGCTTCTTCAAGCGCCTGTGGGACAGCTTCTGGATGTGGTGGGAATCAGAATGATCCACGCCCCGGCGTGGTGAATGAAAAGGCCGGCGCAAGCCGGCCGCAAAAAAGGGGACGGAGGGGATTAAGTCGTTTGTGCACAAACGACTTAATCCCCTCCGTCCCCTTTTTTAACCTTCCTACATCGAGCGGCTGATGGTGAAGCTGCCGAACACCGGGGCTTCGCGCTGGCCGTTGAATTCGCGGGTGCTGTGGTAACGCGCCATCGCGAACTTCCAGGGGCCGCGCATCACCGCGATGCCGTAGCCGCCGTAGGCCACCACATGGCGCTTGTCCACGCTGTGGCTGTCGCGGAAGGTGTTGCCGTCCAGGGTGATATCGCGGATCACCCACGCCGCATCGGTGGTGGCGAACAGGTGCCACGACCAGCCACTGGGCTTGCCGCCGCGGGTCGGTGCGGTGTTTTCACCGGCCGGGCGCAGCGGGGTGCTGCCGAAATCGTCGGGCAGCTTCCAGCCGAAGCGCACTTCACCGCCGAAATTGGCCTTGGTTTCCAGGTTGCCGATCGAACCGCCGTAGTGGCTGATTGCATCCCAGCCCCAGCCACCGGCATTGACGCTGGCATCGGCCGGCCAGCGGCGCATGCGTTCGTGGGTGTACATCACCACCGGCTCGTTGTGCAGCTGGTTGTCCCAGCCCTGGAATTTCTCGTCGCCCAGCAGGTCATGCACCGCGTTCTGCACCTGCTTGCCCTGCGCCCACGGGCCCACGACGCCCAGGGTCAGCAGGGTGGTCTGCAGGCGGTCGCCGCGGCGGGCGTTGTAGCCGAAGCTGGCCACCAGCACGCCGGCATAGGGGCGGTCATCCTCGATCAGGTCCTTGCGGGTGAAATCGGTGGGGGTATAGATGCCCTGGCCGAGGCTGAAGATCATGTTCTGCTGCTCGAATTCGCCCGGGTGCAGGCGCTCGAGGTGGCGGTTCACCCAGCGCGCCAGGCGCGGCAGGCAGGGGTCATCGGTGTAGTCGACCAGATTGGGCGACACCAGGGTCAGCTGGGCGCCGTTGGTGTAGCCCTGGTCCTGGTCCTTGGCGCCGAACAGATCGTTGTCGACGCGGAAATTGACCTGCGGCGGGTGTTCGCGCATGGCCTCCGGGCCACATTGTTCGGCTGCCTGGGCGGTGAGGGGGAGGGCGGCAGCGGCCAGCAGGCCGGTCAGGCTGATGGCTGCGGCAGTACGCATGGATGGAATGATCATCAGGTGGTTGGCGTGTGAAGGTCGATTTATGCAACAACACGTTACTCCCGTCCCCGTGACGGAACGAGCCGTCCGCCTTCACTTGTCTGTTCCGTAATACGCACTTGTCCCGCAGGCGAAACTGATCACTGCCCGGCCGCCGGCTGAACCGGGTGACAGCCTGCAACGCAGCAGCCTGCCGGTACACCCTTTGACGTTGATGAATACTCTTGGGTTTGGTGCCCTGCGGCCCGATAATGGGGGCATGGAAATCAAGTCCGACAACCCCGAACACGGCTTCCAGTTCCCCGGTCAGTTCGAGCTCAGCGCGATGGGCCCGGCCAACCGTGGCCTGGAGCACGATCTCCCCCGCCTGCTGCTGGCTGCCGGCGTTGATGTGGTGAACGAGCGCATCAGCTGGAAGCATTCGTCCAACGGCAAGTACGTTTCGGTGCGCCTGGTGTTCCGGGCCGAGAACCGCGAACAGTACGACGTGGCCCACCAGGCCCTGCGCGACCATCCGGAAGTGAAGTGGACGGTGTAGCCACCAGCTGCGTGGCCGAGCCTGCCCCCGGGCAGCGTCCGGCCCGCCCTGCGGTGGTGCGCGACCTCGGGCGCCAGGCCTACGAACCGGTCTGGCGCGCCATGCAGCGCTTCACCGACCAGCGGACCGACGACGACGCCGACGAACTATGGGTGGTCGAACACGATCCGGTGTTCACCCTGGGCCAGGCCGGCAAGGACGAACACGTGCTGGCACCGGGCGATATCCCGGTGCTGCACGTCGACCGCGGCGGCCAGGTGACCTACCACGGCCCCGGCCAGATCGTGGTCTACCCGCTGCTGCGCCTGCCGCGGCTGGGCATCGGCGTGCGCGACTACGTGTGCCGCATCGAACAGGCCCTGATCGACACGCTGGGCGAATGGAACATCGGCGCCGAACGTCGCGAGGGTGCGCCGGGCGTCTACGTGGGCGATGCGAAGATCGCCGCCCTCGGCATCCGCGTGCGCCGCGGCTGCACCTTCCACGGCCTGGCCTTCAATGTGTCGATGGACCTGGAACCCTTCCACCGCATCAACCCCTGTGGTTACCAGGGGCTGCAGGTGACCTCGGTGGTAGACTTGGGAGGCCCGTCCGGGATGGACGCCGTCAAGCCGGTGCTGCTGGACCATCTGGCCCGCCAGTTCGGTCTTCTGCTGCAGCCCACGCCCGAACTGCCCGATCTTTCTGCGGCCGCCTGACCGCCCCCCGGAACTGCCATGACTGAGACCACCGCCCGCACCATTCCCCTGCAGATCGTGCAGGCCGACCTGCCGACCGCCGCACCGCTGCAGGTGGGCGTCAAGCAGATGGGCGGGGACAAGATCAACCGTTCGCCGGTGCAGTTCGCCGACGCGCCGGTACTGCGCAAGCCGTCCTGGATCCGCGTGCGCATTCCTTCGGGCAATGCCGTGCAGAACCTGAAGGCCAAGCTGCGCGAGAACCGCCTGGTGACCGTGTGCGAGGAGGCCAGCTGCCCGAACATCCATGAATGCTTCGGCCACGGCACCGCCACCTTCATGATCCTGGGCGAAGTCTGCACCCGCCGCTGCTCGTTCTGCGACGTGGCCCACGGCCGCCCCAAGCCGCCCGATGCCAACGAGCCGGCCAGCCTCGGCCAGACCGTGGCCGACATGGGCCTGAAGTACGTGGTGGTGACCAGCGTTGACCGCGATGATCTGCGCGACGGCGGTGCCCAGCACTTCGTCGACTGCATCACCGCCATCCGCGAGAAGTCGCCCGGCACCCGCATCGAAGTGCTGACCCCGGACTTCCGTGGCAAGGGCCGCATGGAGCGCGCGCTGGAGATCCTGGCGCAGAACCCGCCGGACGTGTTCAACCACAACATCGAAACCGTTCCGGACCTGTACCGCAACGTGCGCCCGGGTGCCGATTACCAGTGGTCGCTGAACCTGCTGAAGAACTTCAAGGCGCAGCATCCGTCGGTGCCAACCAAGAGCGGCATCATGCTGGGTCTGGGCGAGGAATTCGAGCAGATCAAGGCCACCATGCGCGACCTGCGTGCGCACGACGTGGACATGATCACCATCGGCCAGTACCTGCAGCCGACCGCGCACCACCACCCGGTGCTGAAGTACTGGACCCCGGAAGACTACAAGGCGCTGGAAGACTACGGTTACGAGCTGGGCTTCAGCCACGTGGCCTCCGGCCCGATGGTGCGCTCGTCGTACCACGCCGACGTCCAGGCCAAGGGCGCAGGCGTCCGGTAAGCGTTTGCGCCGATGGGTGCGAACCGCTCCGGCGGGTGCGAACCGTCCCCGGTGGGTGCGAACCTTGGTTCGCACGCCTTTGACCTGTCTCCAGCTGTGCTCGCCGGGCATGGCCCGGCGCTACCCCCTGCATTCACAATTTGCTACACCGGCCCCGCTAGGCTGGTTTTCAACCGAACGCGGCCGGATGACAAAGACGGCAACTTTCGGCACTGTCGTGGTGTCTGAACACCCTGCAGTCTCCCCCTTGGCAAGGCGCCTTCGAGCACGTTCATGAAATTCAAAGCCCCCGCATTCCTGATGGCCCTGGCGCTGGTCGCGCCGCTGGCGCTGGCGGCCAAGGCCGACTCGCCGGCGTTGCCGGCCGCTGCCACCGCCGACCAGGTGACCACCTCCAAGCTGGTCTACGGCCTGCTGTCGGACAGTCGCTATGCCTACCGGCCGCGCGCGCTGGATGAGGCCACCTCCAAGGACGTGTTCAAGCGCTACCTGGAAACCCTCGATGGCGGCAAGCAGTACTTCACCCAGGCCGACGTGACCCGTTTCGCGCCGTTCCAGGTCGGCATCGCCAACGCCATCCGCGGTGGCGAGCTGGAGCCGGCTTTCGAGGTGTTCGCGGTCTACAAGCAGCGTGTCGGCGAGCGCGTCGGCTATGCGCGCAGGCTGCTCAAGCAGGAGCCCGACTTCACCACCGACGAGCGCTTCGAATACGACCGCAAGGATGTGCCGTGGGCGGCCAGCAATGCCGAGCTGGATGAGCTGTGGCGCAAGTCGGTGAAGAACGACTGGCTGCGCCTGAAGCTGGCCGGCAAGAAGTCCGACGACATCCGCAAGACCCTGGACAAGCGTTACGCGACGCTGGAAAAGACCGTCAACGAACTGAAGGGCGAGGATGTCTTCCAGTTCTTCATGAACGCCTATACCAGCGCCGTCGATCCGCATACCGACTACTTCACCCCGCGTACCGCCGAGAACTTCAACCAGGCGATGTCGCTGTCGCTGGAAGGCATCGGCGCGCAGCTGCAGCGCCAGGACGACATGGTGGTGATCCGCGAGATCATCGCCGGTGGCCCGGCCGCCGTGGATGGCACCCTGAAGCCGGGTGACCGCATCGTCGGCGTCGGCCAGGGCAAGTCCGGCCCGCTGGAAGACGTGATCGGCTGGCGCATCGATGACGTGGTGGCCAAGATCCGTGGCGCCAAGGACACCCAGGTGCGGCTGGAGTTCATCTCCGCCGAGGACGGCGTGGACGGCAAGCACCACACCCTGCTGCTGACCCGGCAGAAGGTGCGCCTGGCCGAACAGGCCGCCAAGGGCGAGACCATGACCATCCCGGGCAAGGATGGCCAGCCCGAGCGCAAGGTGGGCGTGATCAAGCTGCCGACGTTCTACCAGGATTTCGAAGGCCGTCGCCGCAACGCGACCGACTACGCCTCGGCCACCCGCGACGTGGCCAAGCTGCTGGCCGGCTTCAAGACCGACAAGCTGGATGGCGTGGTGCTGGACCTGCGCAACAACGGCGGTGGTTCGCTGGATGAGGCCATTGAACTGACCGGCCTGTTCATCGAACAGGGTCCGGTGGTGCAGGTGCGCGAATCCGGTGGCCGCGTCACCGTCAACAGCGACCGCAACCAGGGTGTTGCCTGGGACGGCCCGCTGGCGGTGCTGATCAACCGTGGCTCGGCCTCGGCGTCGGAGATCTTCGCCGGTGCCATCCAGGACTACGGCCGTGGCCTGGTCATCGGTGAAACCACCTTCGGCAAGGGCACCGTGCAGAACATCGTCGACCTCGACCGCTGGCCGAGTGGCGAGACCCAGCGCTTTGGCCAGGTGAAGCTGACCATCGCCCAGTTCTTCCGCATCAGCGGCAGCAGCACCCAGCACAAGGGTGTGGTGCCGGACCTGGCGTTCCCGGCCAGCGTCGATGCCACCGAATTCGGCGAAAGCACCTACGACAACGCGCTGCCGTGGACCCGCATCGCTGCCGTGCCGCACACCCAGTACGGCAACTTCGCGCCGCTGCTGCCGAAGCTGGAAACGCGCCACGAGACCCGCATCGCCACGGACAAGGAGTTCCAGTGGTGGAACGAGGACGTGCAGCAGTTCCGCACCGAAGCGGCCAAGAAGTACGTTTCGCTCAACGAGGCGACCCGTCTGGCCGAACGTGAGCGCCAGGACAAGCAGCGCAAGGACCGCCAGGTCATCCGCAAGGAACTGGGCCTGGCCCTGGACCCGCTGGCCGATGACAGCAGCGATGACGGCCTGACCGGCAACGAGCGCGACATCGTCAAGGATGCCGCCCGCGAGAAGGCTGCCGAGAAGCGCCCGGACCCGCTGCTGCGTGAGTCGGCCTCGATCCTGGCCGATGCGGTGAACCTGCTGGAAACCGACCGCCCGCTCTCGGCCCAGGTGCTGCCGCAGTCCACCGGCGCAGGCCGCTGGGCTGACTGACAAAAAAGGGGACGGAGGGGATTAAGTCGTTGATGCACAAACGACTTAATCCCCTCCGTCCCCTTTTTCATGCATGAACCGGGAGCAACGGGGGCGGGCGTTTCTACCTGCTGCACACGGCCCCGGGTCTACCTTTGGGGCTTCCGTTCTCGCAGGAGTACCCATGCGGGCCTCCCGTCTTTCGCTGTCCCTGCTGGCCGTGGCCAGTACCTTGGCCCTGGCCGGTTGCGGCGGCCGTGCCGCCGACAACAGCCTGCTGCGCGAATCCTTCGATTCGGGCGATACCTTCTCGCGCACCGTTGATGGCCGTCCCGCCGAGGCCTGTGAAGCAGCGCGCCGTACCCTGCTCAGCCAGGGCTATGCGATCGCCCGTGCCGACGATGGCCAGGTGGAAGGCAACAAGAATTTCCAGCTGCGCGAAGACGACCACGAGCAGCTGGTGCTGCGCATTTCCTGCGCGCCACGCGGCAGCGAGCAGGCGCTGGTGTTCGTCAGCGCGGTGCAGGACCGTTACGCGCTGAAGAAGAGCCCGACCTCGGCCAGCGTCGGCGTGGGTGCCCTCGGCTCGGTGTCGCTGCCGTTCGGCAGCAACGACGATTCACTGGTGAAGGTCGCCAGCAGCACGATCACCGATGCCGATTTCTACCGGCGCTTCTTCGACCGCCTGCACCAGTACCTGCCGGCGGCCGCCGTGGCCAAGCCAAGTCCGGCGCCGCAGCCGGCGGCGCAGCAGCCGGCACCGGCCCCTGCACCGGCCGCTCGACCGGTGGCACCCACGCCCGAACCCGTTCCGCAACCGGCGGCAGAACAGGGCTGACGATGAAGGGCAGGGCGTTGGGGCTGGCCCTGCTGCTGGGCTGGCCGGTGGTCGGCAGCGCCGCCAGCGCTGCGTGCATGCAGGGTCTGCTGCAGCGGCTTGGCTGGCACTTTGAAGCCGCAGCGGTCGACGCACCGCGGATTCACGGTGGCCCGGTCTGCACGCGTGCCTCGCTGCAGGCCGCGCAGCAGGCGGGCGACCTGCAGGTGCGCTGGCCGGCCGCCATGACCGACGCAGCACGACAGGCCCTGTTGCAGCGGCTGCTGGACGACCCGGTCACGCTCTGCGCTTACACATTCGAACTGGGCGCTGCGGCGCGGCGCGCGGCACAGGCGCTGCAGGACAACCCCGGTTTCCGCTTCAGCGGCCTGCAGCTGGGCTGGATCGGTTTCGGCGCGCGCGGCGCACCTGCACAGGGTTGGCAGAACACCCGCAGCTTCGGCCGTGGCTACACGCCGCTGGCCGGCAACAGCCGCGCGCTGGACGCGTTCTACACCGGCAACGTGCGCGCCGAATGTGGCGTGGGCCGCCAGGTTGCACAGCTGGCCACCCAGCGCGAGCTGTACGGCGATACCGCCTTCGATGCCGAATTCGCGCCCGCCGAGCTGTCGATTGGAACGCTGCTGGGCCTGCACGACACCGACAGCATCCTGCTTGGCGCGCGAGCCGGTGAATTCTTCGCAGACGGCAAAGCCGTGCGCACGGCGGCGATGGGGCGCAGCGCATTCCTCGGTGTGCCCGGTTTCATCGAACACGTGGGTGATGTCGCCACGCTGGACGACCTGAGCAACCAGGCCGAGAACTTCATCGTCGTCGATGTGGGGGCGGACGCGGCGCAGGCACTGGCCACGCACGGCGGGCTGGCCTGGTACGACCAGCGCAACGCCGAGATCTGGAAGCTTGCGCAGGGCATTCCGCGGCTCGGCCGCCGCTACTTCGAACGCCTGCTGTACGAACGCGATCCCGGCCTGCGCGCGCAGCTGCAACCGCGCTACCAGGCCACCCTGGCGCGGATGGACCAGCTGCTGGACGATCCGTTCTACCAGCAGTTCGTGATCTATGTGCACCCACGCGGTATACGTCCTATCGGCTACCACATCATCCGCCTGCTCGACCGCAACCCACGCACGTCGTTTTCCGTCGACCTGGCGTTGCACAATCTGCATACCACGCTCTATCGGCGTTGGCGCGAGGCGCAGCTGCGCCACTGCGCGGCGACCGGCCGGCCAGGCAGCCTGACTTCCGACAACAACTGAAGGTGAAACAATGGACATTGCAATGATCGGCCTCGGCCGCATGGGCGCCAACATGGCCCAACGCCTGCATCGCGGCGGCCACCGCGTGGTCGGCTACGACCCGGGGGAGGGCGCCCGCCAGCGCGCGGCCGAGGCCGGCCTGGAGGTGGTGGATTCGCTGGCTGCAGCCGTTGCCGCGCTGCCGGTGCCGCGCGTGGTGTGGCTGATGGTGCCGGCCGGCGAGACCGTCGACCAGACCCTGGGCCAGCTGACCCCGCACCTGGCCGAGGGTGACATCGTCATCGACGGCGGCAATTCCAACTACCAGGATTCAATCCGCCGCGCCAAGGCACTGGCTGAGGATGACCTGGGCTACGTTGACTGCGGCACCAGCGGCGGCGTGTGGGGCCTGCAGGAGGGCTACAGCCTGATGGTGGGCGGCGAAGCGTCGGTGGTTGAGCAGATCAGCCCGTTGCTGCGTACGCTGGCACCGGCCGAAGACCGCGGCTGGGGCCGCGTCGGCCCGTCCGGCGCCGGCCATTTCACCAAGATGGTCCACAACGGCATCGAGTACGGAATGATGCAGGCCTATGCCGAAGGCTTCGCGCTGATGGAGCGCAAGCAGGAGATGGAACTGGATCTGGCCCAGGTGGCCGAAGTCTGGCGCCACGGCAGCGTGGTGCGTTCGTGGCTGCTGGACCTGAGCAGCGAAGCGCTCAAGCGCAATCCGTCGCTGGATGGCATCGCCCCGTACGTCGAGGATTCCGGCGAAGGCCGCTGGACGGTCGCCGAAGCGATTGCGCTGGACGTGCCGGCGCCGGTGATCACCCTGTCGCTGCTGGAACGCCTGCGCTCGCGCGAATCCAATTCGTTCACCGACCGCCTGTTGTCGGCGATGCGCAATGAGTTCGGCGGCCACGCGATCAAGAAGTCGTAAGCAAGCCAGTCGAGCATGGCTCGGCTCTACACATCATTTCCACGTCATCCACGCATGGCGTGGATCTACTGTGTCGACCAAGGTCGACACCCACCAGATCCGACCCCGTGCCGACCAACGGTCGGCACCCACCAACTGCCCGCAGGAAACTGTCGAAGGCGGGGTGGCTCAGGTTGCGGGGGCGTGAGCGCCATGGATGGCGCGACCGAGGCTACATGGACGTACTTGCGCCGTCCCCCGCAACCTGAGCCACCCCGCCAACCTACGGAATGCAGGCTTTTGCCGTTGCCGTTGCCGTTACCGTTGAATTGAGCAGGTGCAGGGCGCAGCCCTGCCGGTCACCCCAACACCACCCGTCGTCCTTCGCGCGCGCTCTGCATCCCCGCCTCCAGCAACTGCATCAGCTGCAGCGCCTGCTGCGCACTCACCGTCGGCTCGCCCTCGCCATGCATTGCCGCAGCGAACTGCGCGTACAGCCGCCGGTAGTCGCCCGGCAGGTTGTCCACGGTCGTGCGCTGCACGGTGTCCTGCGCATCGCAGCGCAGCAGCTCGCCGTGCCGCGGGTCGATGCCCCAGCCGGGCGCGCCCGGCGCCACGCCACGGCGCAGCTGTGCCTCCTGCACGTCCAGGCCATGCTTGACCCAGCTGCCCTCGCTGCCATGCACGGCAAAGCGTGGCGTCGGCGCTGCCACCAGCGAACCGGCATGCACGATGGCGCGATGCCGCGGGTAGTGCAGCACGGCGTGGAAGTAGTCGATGCTGCTGCCGCCTTCGCGCTGCACGGCCAGATCAGCGGTGATCGCCTGCGGCCAGCCGAACAGCACCAGCATCTGGTCCAGCAGGTGCGGGCCGAGGTCGTACCACAGGCCGCTGCCAGGCCCCGCCTGTTCGCGCCAGCGGTCGCGCACCTGCGGCCGGTAGCGGTCAAAGTGCGCATGGCATTCGGCCACTTCGCCCAGCGCGCCACTGGCCAGCAGCGACTGCAGCGTGAGGAAATCCGCATCGAAGCGCCGGTTCTGGAACGCCGTGGCGATGCGCCCGGCAGTGCGCGCAGCCTCCAGCACGGTTTCCGCTTCGGTCACATCCAGCGCGAAGGGCTTGTCCACCAGCACGTGCTTGCCAGCGGCCAGCGCGGCGATGGCCAGCGGCGCATGCTGTTCATTGGGCGTGGCGATCACCACCGCATCCACCGCCGGGTCATCGAACACCTCCTGCGCGGCCGCACGTACATGCACATCGCTGAAGCTGCGCAGCAGGGTGTCACGCTGCGAACTGACAATGCTGTGCAGGGCCAGCCCGGGTGTGTGCTGGATGAGCGGGGCGTGGAACACGCGGCCGGCCAGGCCGTAGCCGATCAGGGCCAGTTGCAGGTCGGGGCGCATGGCGGGCTCCGCACGGTGGGGACGCCCAGCGTAGAGCGTCGACCCTGACGAGGCAAAACTGAACCGTTGCGGTTGCAGCGCACAGGTTCACGGCAGCGTGACCAAAGCCCGACGCCTGCAACACAGCGGCCTGTCCAGACTGGCAGCACATCCACAAGGAGCACCGCACGATGAGCAACCTGACCCGTACCCTGATTGCGTCGTCCCTCACCCTGGGCCTGGCCCTGTCTTCGTCGGCCGCGTTTGCCAAGGACCCCGCCGCCAAGGATCCGCCGAAGGCCGCGATGACCCACGCTGACCGCCATGACTCCAACGAGCCGGTGACCGACAGCTGGATCACCACCAAGGTGAAGGCCGACCTGCTGGCCAGCAGCAACGTCCCGGGCACCGAGGTAAAGGTGGAAACGGTCAATGGTGTGGTCAGCCTCAGCGGCACCGTGGCCACCCAGGCCGAGAAGGACAAGGCGATCACCACCGCCAAAGGCATCAAGGGCGTGACCCGCGTGGATTCGGCCGCGCTGAAGGTCAACGCCGCCGCCAAGCGCTGATCGCCGCGGCAGCATGAAGTGGACAGGGGCGTCCCGCCAGGGTCGCCCTTTGTCGTGGCCTGGCGGTCTGTTCTCCCGGACTGATCCGCTGCGCTATATTGGCGCTATCGCTTCCTTGACGATGGATCATGGCGCTGGCGTTCAGTGATGACATCTGGGACAGATGGCGGCTGCCTGCGTTGGCCCTGGCGGCTGCGGCGATCATCGTCGTGCCGTGGTTGACGCTGCGTCACCTGCAGCAGGAGAACGAAGCGGCGATGTCCTGGGTCAGCCATACCCAGGCGGTGGGGGTGGCGCTGCAACAACTGCAGGCCGACGTACGCGATGTCGAATCGGCGGCGTTGACCCTGTCCAAGGGCGTGGATGCGCCCGGCCTTCGCGAGCGCATGGCGCGGGCCAACGACATTCCCGGCCGGCTGACCGCGCTGGCCCGGATGACCCGCGACAATCCAGACCAGCTGATCCGCATCGGCCGCATCGAATCGATGCTGGAAGGGCGCATGGCGCTGGCACGCCAGCTGGCCCGCTCGGAACCCAATACCGACCAGCGCGAGCTGGTGCAGGACCTGAGCACGCGCTACCCGATCCGCGGCCTGGTGGAAGAACTGCAGGCCAGCGAACAGGCACTGCTGGCCGCGCGCGCCGAACAGGCGGCGCGCCAGCACCGGCAGACCGAACTGGTGTCGTGGAGTTCGCTGCTGGTGCAGCTGTGCCTGCTGGGCCTGGTGCTGTGGCTGCTGCAGCGGCAGATCGGCCGTCGCCTGCATGCCGAACGGCAATCGCTGCGCTCGGCTGCGCGGGCTGCCTCGGTGCTGCAGACCGTGCGCGAGCCCATCGTGCTGCTCGACCGCGACCTGCGCGTGCAGCTGCACAACCCGGCCTTCGCCGAGCTGTATGGCCTGCAGGACGAACGCGCCGACGGCACCTTGCTGGCCGATGTGGCCGAAGGGGCCTGGCAGGACCCGATCGTGCGCCAGCGCCTGTCCGATGTGCTGCTGCGTGGGCGCGAGCTGTGGGATTTCGAGCATGAACAGCGCACCGCCGACGGCATGGCGCGCTACATGCTGCTCAACGCGCGCCGCATGCCGCTGCCGGACAGCGATGATGAAGTGGTGCTGCTGACCATCAGCGATGTGACGATGCAGCGTGCCGTGCAGCTGCGCGTGGAAGAACTGAACCGCCAGCTGGAGGGCAAGGTAGCCCAGGTCTCGGAGGTCAACCGCGAGCTGGAAGCCTTCAGCTATTCGGTATCGCACGACCTGCGCGCACCGCTGCGCCATGTCGCCGGCTTCTCGGACAAGCTGTCGCGGCACCTGGGCGAGGACGCCGACGACAAGAGCCGCCACTACCTGGACGTGATTTCCGGTTCGGCGCGGCGCATGGCCTCGCTGATCGACGATCTGCTGGTCTATTCGCGGCTGGGGCGCGCGGCGATGCGCCAGCAGACCGTGGACATGCAGACCCTGGTGGCCGACACGCGGGCGATGCTCGATGCCAACCTCAAGACCGATGCCGAAAGCAGCGGTGCTGCCCACCATGTGGAGTGGAGCATCGCGCCGCTGCCGATCGTGGTGGCCGACGAGAACATGATGCGCCAGGTATGGCTGAACCTGCTGGGCAACGCGGTGAAGTACTCGGGCAACCGCGAACCGGCGCAGATCCGCGTGGACTACCAGCCGCAGGCCGATGGCGGTCATCAGTTCACGGTCAGCGACAATGGCGCAGGCTTCGACATGGCCTACGCCGGCAAGCTGTTCGGCGTGTTCCAGCGCCTGCACAAGGCCAGTGACTACCCCGGCACCGGTATCGGCCTGGCCAGCGTGCGTCGCGTGCTGACCCGTCATGGTGGCCGCATCTGGGCCGACGCCGCGCCCGATGCCGGCGCCACCTTCCACTTCTACCTGCCTCCCGCGCTGGACGCAGTCAACCAAGGGCCTTCCGCATGACCACGCTGCGCACCATCCTCCTGGCCGAAGACAGCCCGGCCGACGCTGAAATGGCCATCGATGCGCTGCAGGAAGCCCGCCTGGCCAACCCCATCGTGCACGTGGAGGACGGCGTGGAGGTGATGGACTACCTGTTGCGCCGCGGCTCCTTCGCCGACCGCGAGGAGGGCCTGCCGGCAGTGCTGCTGCTGGATATCAAGATGCCGCGCATGGACGGGCTGGAAGTGCTGCGGCAGATCCGCGAACACGATGAACTCAAGCGCCTGCCGGTGGTCATCCTGTCGTCCTCGCGGGAGGAAAGCGACCTCGCGCGCAGCTGGGACATGGGCGTGAATGCCTACGTGGTCAAGCCGGTGGACGTGGACCAGTTCTTCGGTGCGGTGCAGACCCTGGGCAGGTTCTGGGCATTGATCAACCAGGCACCGGAACTCGAGTAGGACCATGCCCCTGACCGGTCCGGCCCTCGGGGCGCTGCGCATCCTGCTGGTGGAAGATTCACCGGAAGATGCCGAGCTGATGTCCGAACAGATGCTCGATGCGGGGCTCGATGCCCGCTTCGAGCGCGTGGAAAGCGCGCCCGAGCTGCGCCAGGCATTGGCCGGTTTCCTGCCGGATATCGTGCTGTCGGACCTGAGCATGCCGGGTTTTTCCGGTGACGAGGCGCTGCGCATCGTGCGCGAAGCCGCGCCGGATGTGCCCTTCATCTTCGTCTCCGGCACGATGGGCGAAGAGAATGCGGTGGAGGCCCTGCAGAAGGGCGCCAACGATTACATCATCAAGCACCACCCGGCGCGCCTGCCGTCTGCAGTGGCGCGCGCTGTGCGCGATGCACGCAGCGCGGTGGAGCGGCTGCGCGTGGAAACCGAACTGATGCGCGCGCAGCGGCTGGAGAGCCTGTCGCTGCTCGCCGCCGGCCTCAGCCACGACCTGCGCAACATCCTGCAGCCGCTGCTGATCATGCCGGACCTGCTGAAGGCACGCACGGACGATCCGCAGCTGCACCACCTGGCCGATGTCATCGCCGAGTGCGGCCGTCGGGGCCATGAAATGGCCGAGTCGATGCTGTCCTTCGTGCGGGGGTCGCGCAATCCCAGCGAGCGCATCGCCATCGACAGCCTGTTTGCCGCCGTGGCCCTGTTGTTGCGCAGCAACGTGCCTGATGCCGTCAGCCTTGAGCTGGAGGTGCGCGACGAGGGGCTGGCGGTCGATGCCAACTACACCGAACTGCAGCAGGTGCTGCTGAACCTGGCGCTCAACGCGATCCAGGCCATGCCGCAGGGAGGGCGCTTGAGCTTGACGGCCGACCATGCCGGCGAGCGCGAGGGTGTGGACTGGCTGCGGATCGTGGTGGTGGATGAAGGCATCGGCATGGATGCCGACACGCTGTCGCATCTGTTCAATCCGTTCTTCACCACCAAGCGTGATGGCACTGGCCTGGGTCTGATGTCGTGCAAGCGCATCGTGGAAGGCGCTGGCGGCAGCATCCATGTCAGCAGCCAGCTGGGGCAGGGCACGCGGTTCGAGCTGCGCCTGCCGATGCATGAGCTGGCCGAAGGCGGTGAGCCGGTCGAGCAGCTGGTGGCACTGGGCAGTGGCCAGTCGATCCTGGTGGTCGATGGCGAGGCCACGCGCCTGTCGCTGCTGGGCAACGCGCTGTCCAGCCAGGGCTACCAGCTGCAGCTGGCCTCTGACGGCCCGGCCGCGCTGCGCTGGATGCAGCAGGAAGCGATGCCGGCGCTGGTCATTGCCGATGCCGGTTCCCGGCTGCTGCCGGCCAGCCAGCTGCTGGGCGAGATGGCCACGCTGGGGTACGCCGGTCCGGCGCTGGTGCTGGAAGAGGCCGCGGTGGAGCTGGAGGTCGACGCCTTCCCGCCAGGCATCGATGTGCACGTGCTGCGCAAGCCGCTGCAGATGCAGCAGGTGTTCCGCGCGGTGGCCGACGCGCTGGGTTGACACCGCGCCGCCGGGCATGGCCCGGCGGGGTTTACAGGTCGGTGCCTGGCGCTTCCCACGGGAACCGTGGCAGGCTTGCCACCGCCTGCTCCAGCCGTCGCGACCAGTTGTTGTGGATCTCGGCATACAGCGGCGAATCGGCGGTGAAGCGCAGTTGCTGGGCCACCCGCAGTTCGCCCCGGCGCAGCATCACCATGTCGATCGGCAGCCCGACGGAAAGATTGGAGCGGATGGTCGAGTCCAGCGACAGCAGCGCCGTGCGCGCGGCATCCTCCAGCCGTGTTGCCGGGCTGACGATGCGGTCGAGGATCGGCTTGCCGTACTTGGATTCGCCGATCTGCAGGTACGGGGTTTCCGGCGAGGCGGCGATGGCATTGCCCAGCGGGTAGACCATGTACAGCCCCGGCTGCTCGCCGGCGATCTGCCCGCCGAAGATCAGCGTGGCCTGGGTGTTGACGCCATCATGGCCGTGTTCGGTGTGCTGGCACTTCACCTGGCTGTCCACCAGCAGTGCGCCCACGTAGGCGGCGGCCTCGAACAGGTGCCGCATCTGCCGCAGGTTGGGGGTGCGCGCCTCGTCGGCATCGCGCTGCAGGCGCGACACCAGCAGCTGGGTGGTGGCCAGGTTGCCGGCGGCCATCAACACGAAGGTCGCCTCGCCCGGGTACTCGAACACGTGCAGCTTGCGATGCACGCGTACATCATCCAGCGCGGCATTGGTCCGGGTGTCGGCAGCGAAGACCAGGCCTTCGTCCACCTCGATTCCAACGCAATAGGTCATGTGGGTGTCCTATCATGTGCGTCCCGGATTGTAGGCAGGCCGCCGTGACGATGGCATGCCCGCCCCCCACCTGAACGCCGTCACCGGAACCGCATGACCACCGTGCTCCTGAGCCTGGGCAGCAACGTCCAGCCCCGCCGCTACCTCCATGCCGCGGTGACGGCCCTGCGCGAGCGCTTTGGCGCGCTGCGGGTGTCACCGGCCTACCGCACGGCTGCCGTCGGCTTCGATGGCCCGGCCTTCCTCAACAACGGCGTGGCGATCGAGACCGATCTGCCGCTGCAGGAACTGGACGACTGGCTGCACGCGCTGGAAGACGCGCATGGCCGCGATCGCAGCGGGCCGCGCTTTTCCGACCGCACCCTGGATGTCGACGTGGTGTTCTATGGCGACCTGGTGGTGGAAGGCCCCGGCCACCTGCGCATCCCGCGCCCGGAACTGAAACACGCCTTCGTGCTGAAGCCGCTGGCGGACATCGCTCCGGACTTCATCGACCCAGTGAGCGGCCAGGACCTGGCCACGCTGTGGCGGGCGCACCGGCAGCATGGCGAAGCGTTTGAGGTCGTTGACCTGGAATGAAGGTCTGCCGGCCAGCGGCCGTCACTACCGGTCGTCTCAACTCACCGTACGCCCACCATCCACGCGCAGCGTGTGGCCGGTGACGAAGCGGGCCTCGGCCACCAGCCAGTAGACCGCCTCGGCAATCTCCTCGACGGTGCCGATGCGGGCCAGCGGCGTGCGCGCCAGCAGCGCCTCGCGGGCGAAATCATCCTTGCCCTGTTCCGGCCACAGGATCGCGCCCGGCGCCACGGCATTCACCCGCACCTTCGGTGCCAGTTCCAGCGCCAGCGAACGGGTGGCCATCTCCAGCGCGGCTTTGGCCATGGTGTAGGCGATGTGGTCGCGCATCGGGTCGGTGCCGTGCAGGTCGGTGAGGTTGACGATGCAGCCCTGCTGGCGGCGCAGATGCGGTGAGGCGGCCTGTGACAGCAGCAGCGGCGCGCGGGCGTTGACCGCGTACAGCTCGTCCATGGCCTCGGCGGTGACCTGGCCCAGCGGGGTCGGGAAGAAGTTCGAGGCGTTGTTGACCAGCGCGTCCAGGCGGCCGAAGTGGGCCACGGCCTGTTCGACCAGGTCGGGCAGGGCATCGGCGTCGCGCAGATCGGCCTGCAGGGCCAGCACGCTGCCGGGACGGATGTTCTCCAGGTCGAACGCGGCCTGCTGCAGCTCGGCGCTGGATGTGTGGGCGTGCAGCACCACCGACCAGCCACAGGCGTGGAACTGGCGGGCGATGGCCGCACCGATCCGGCGCGCGCTGCCGGTGATCAGGGCCACGGGGGCGGTGTCGCTCATGAGGGTCCTCCAAGGCTCGGCTATCCTGTGCACCATTGTCACCGCATTCGAAGACACCATGCAGCCCACCTTTCCCCTGCCCGACGCCGACGCCCTGGCCCACAGCGACCAGCTGGCGGCCGCCCTGCGTGCCGAAATCCTTGCGCAGGGCGGGGCGATCCCGTTCTCGCGCTTCATGGAGCTGTGCCTGTACGCCCCCGGCTGGGGCTACTACAGCGCCGGCGCCAGCAAGTTCGGCGGCAGTGGCGATTTCACCACCGCGCCCGAGCTTGGCAGCCTGTTCGCCGGCAGCGTGGCCAACGCGCTGGCCCCGGTGTTCGCCCAGCTGGACGCGCACGCGCGCCTGCTGGAGCTGGGCGGCGGCACCGGCGCCTTCGCCGAGGCCGTGCTGCTGCGCCTGGCCGAGCTGGACGCGCTGCCGGCGCGCTACGCCATCCTCGAGCCCAGTGCCGACCTGCGCCAGCGCCAGCAGCAGCGCCTGCAGCAGAATCTGCCGGCCGAGCTGGCCAGCCGCGTGGAATGGGTCGACCGGCCGTTCGATGACGACTGGAATGGCGTGGTGTTCGCCAACGAGGTGATCGACGCACTGCCGACCCCGCGCTTCCTGATCAAGGAGGGTGAGGTCTACGAAGAAACCGTCGAGCTGGATGGCGATGGCAACTTCATGCGCGGTGCGCAGCCGGCCGACGTGCTGCTCAACGGCGCGGTGCGGCATCTCGAGCGCTACCTTGAAAAGCCCTTCGCCGATGGCTACCGTTCCGAAGTGCTGCCACAGCTGCCGTACTGGCTGCAGGCGGTGGCTGGCGGCCTGCAGCGCGGCGCGATGCTGTTCGTCGATTACGGCTACAACCGTGGCGAGTTCTACCAGCACGACCGCGATGACGGCACCGTGCGCGCGTTCTATCGCCACCACGTGCACAACGAGGTGTACCGCTGGCCGGGCCTGCAGGACATCACCGCGTCGGTGGATTTCACCGCGATGGCCGAGGCCGGCCTGCACGGTGGCTTCGAACTGGCCGGTTACTGCAGCCAGTCCAGTTTCCTGCTGGGCAACGGCCTGGACCAGGTGCTGGTGCTGGCCGAGGAGCGTACCGATGAAGTGGGCCGCATCCAGCTGCGTGACCAGGTGAAGAAGCTGACCCTGCCGAGCGAGATGGGCGAACGTTTCCAGGTGATCGGCCTGCAGCGCGAGGTGGATTTTGAACCGGCCTTCGAGCTGGGTGACCTGAGCTGGCGCCTGTGAGCGCAGGGTTGCCGGTGATCAAGCCGCTGCGTCGGCCGCGGCTGTGGACCGCGCTGTGGCTGCTGGCGGTGCTGGTGGTGATCGTGGTCTGCCTGATCCCGCCGCCGCCGATCGACCTGCCGGAGAACGGCGACAAGGTCGAGCACTTCCTGGCCTATTTCATCCTGTCCGGCAGCGCGGTGCAGCTGTTCCGCCGCGGCACGCCGCTGCTGTGGGCGGCCGTGGGTCTGGTGCTGATGGGGGTGGGCATCGAGTTCGCGCAGGGCGCGCTGACCTCCACCCGCAGTGCCGACCCGATGGACGCGTTGGCCAACACGGTCGGCGTGCTGTCGGGCCTGGCGACCGCCCTGACCCCGCTGCGCGACCTGCTGCTGCGCTGGCGCGGTTGAGGTAACCGCGCCTGGGGTCAGAGCCCTTTCCTGCGGAAAGGGATCCGACCCCGGGCGGTAGATCCACGCCATGCGTGGATGTCGTTACTTCTGCAGCGTCACCTCATCCAGCACCCACATCGCCGGGCGCGTATCGCCGGTGAAGTTGATGCACAGATCATCCGTGCCCGACACGCCCTTCGGCAGCGCCGCGCGCAGGGTGACGAAGCCATCGGCATCGGTGCTGGCCGGCAGCGGCACCTGGGCGACGACCTTGCCGGTGCAGTCGCCACGACGGATCAGCATTTCGCCGTTGCGGCCCTTGGCCTTCTCGAACTTTCGTGCCGGTTCATCGTGGGCCAGCTGGAAGTAGTACGGAATGCGCCCGGCACGCACTTCCACGCTGCCGATGCCATCGAGCTGCGCAGCCGGCCAGCGCCAGCACGGCTGGAAGATGTCCACGGTGAACACCGTGCGCGTACCTTCACGCGGGCCATCGTCTTCCAGGCGCAGCACCAGGCCCTTCTCGCCCACGCAGCTGCGCAGCTCCTCGCTGTGGCGGCTGAGCAGCGACTGCGCGGTGAACGACACCACCGTCGGTGCTGCCGCCAATGGCTGGCCCTGGAAGAATGCGGCGGCCTGCACGGTGGCCGGCAGCGGCTGGGTCAGCGGCTGCTGGTACAGCGGCGAGGCGGCCGTCACCGGCGTGCCATCGGTGCTGTAGCGCACTTCATAGCCCAGCGGATTGGCCAGCGACACGGTCACGGTGTTGGCGGCGCGGTCATCGGTATGGCCCACGCCCACTTCGAACGGGGTCTGCGCATAGGCCAGGCCCCAGGCACGGTAGCGCTGCAGCTGGGCCGGCAGGCGGGCGAGGAAATCGCGGAAATCGCGATGTTCCGGTTCGCTCCAACCGGTTTCGGCCACGGCCGCCAGGCGCGGGAACAGGTTGTGCTGCAGGCGTGCGTAGCTGCGCGTGTGCTCGGTGAACATGTTCGCCTGCAGGCCGAGGACGTGCCCGCGCTTGTCGGCGGCCAGCTCGGCCGGCACCGGCTCGAAGGCGTACAGCTTGGCCAGGTTGACCTGGGTCGGGCGGCCCGGCGGTTCATTGGGTGAGCCGGTCTGCAGGTAGTCCAGGTACAGATGGGTCACCGGCGACATCACCACGTCGTGGCCACTGCTGGCCGCAGCCAGGCCGCCTTCGGTGCCGCGCCAGGACATCACCGTGGCCTGCGGCGGCAGGCCGCCTTCGAGGATCTCGTCCCAGCCGATCAGGCGGCGGTCGTGTTCTTCCAGGAAGGTTTCCAGACGCTTGATGATGTGGCTCTGCATGGCCATCTCATCCTTGATGCCCAGCTGACGCATGCGCTGTTGTACCTGCCTGGAGGCAATCCATTGGTCCTTGACCGCCTCGTCGCCGCCGACGTGCACGTACTTCGCCGGGAACAGCTGGATCACTTCCTCCAGCACGTTCTCCAGGAACTGCACGGTGCTGTCTTCGGTGTTGAACAGGTTCGGGAACACGCCCCATTCGCTGATCGGCTTCAGCGGCGTGCTGATCGAACCCAGTTCCGGGTAGGCGGCGATCGCGGCGGTGGCGTGGCCGGGTACGTCGATTTCCGGAATCACCTGGATGTGCAGCGCGGCGGCGTAGGCGATCACCTCGCGGATCTGGTCCTGCGTATAGAAGCCGCAGTACGGGTATTCCTGCTTCGTCACCGGATCGATGCCGCCATCGCCGGCTGGCAGGCGGCAGCTGCCGACTTCGGTCAGCTTCGGGTAGCGCTTGATCTCCATGCGCCAGCCCTGGTCATCGGTCAGGTGCCAGTGGAAGGTGTTGAGCTTGTGCGCGGCCATTGCATCGAGCACGCGCTTGATCTCGTCAAGGCTCTGGAAGTGGCGCGCCGAGTCGAGCATGAAGCCGCGCCAGACAAAGCGCGGCGCATCCTGGATCTGAACGGCCGGCAGCGCGCCCTGGCTGCCGCCGGTGGCCAGCTGGGCCAGCGTGGTGGCGCCGTAGAACAGGCCGGTTTCGTTGCCGGCCTGCACCAGCACGCCCTGCGCGGTGCTTTCCAGCGTGTAGCCCTCGCCGCTGTCGCGGAAGGTGGGGATGATCTGGAAGCGGATGCCACCGGCCTTGGCTGCGGCCTTGCCCGTGGCCAGCGCCAGGCGCGGGCCGCCACTGCGGGCGAGCAGATCGGCGAACTGGCGGGCCACCCGCTGCGCGGCTTCGCCGTCGGCATGCAGGGACGTGCCTGCAGCCACGGTGATGCCCTTGCCCTCGCTGCGCTGCACGTTGGCCGGGGCGGGGATCAGCATCAGGCTGCCGGCGCGCAGCTGCGGGCCGGGGCCGGTATCCAGTGCCGGGGCATCGGCGGCCAGCGCCGGCAGAACGGGAAGGGCGGCCAGCAGGGCGCCCAGCAGCAGGAGGCTGCGCATCCTGGCGCGGGTGGGCTTCGTCATCGGAAGGACTCCTTGGATCGGGTGCGATGTTCGCTATACATGAAAAACGCCGGGCCCGGAATGACCCAGGCCCGGCGTGCGTGCACGACTCGGCGGTGGAGCTGCCGGTGGATCAGTACTTGAAGCGGAAGTTCAGGTAGTACTGGCGACCGTTGCTGTAGAACGAGGTCGGGATGGCCGCGGTCTGGTAGTACTTGTAGGTCGGGTTGTTGAGGTTCAGCGCATCCAGGCTGACGCTCAGCCAGTCGGTCGCCTTGTAGCTCAGCGAGGCCGACAGCGTGCCGAAATCATCCTGGTAGTACGGGTTGGTGCCCGACAGGCTGATCAGGAACGAAGAGCGGTAGGTGTAGCTGACGCGGGCGCCGAAGCGCTCGTTCTCGAAGTAGGCACCGACGTTGTAGGTGTTCTTCGAGGTGCCCAGCAGGTTGTGCGAACCGTCCGACCAGGTGTGCGCGGTCGTGCCGTTGGCGTAGGTGTAGTTGGCGTTGAAGCCGAAGTACTCGCCGATCGGCTGTTCGTAGGCCACTTCCACGCCGGTCACCTTGCCGTCGGCGTTGATCGGGGTGGAGATCTGGTAGGTCTCGAGCTGGTTGGTCAGTTCGCTGTACAGCTGGCGCGAGACCACGTCGAAGGCGATGTAGTCCTTCATGTCCATGTGGTAAGCACCCACCGACAGCAGGCCGCGCGGCATGAAGTACCACTCCAGGTTCGCGTCCAGGTTGGTCGACAGGGTCGGCTTCAGGTTCGGATTGCCGCCGCCACCGGTCTTGTTCAGATCCGAGCCCCACGAGGAGGTGCCCAGCGCCGAGTAGTCCGGCAGGGTCTGGGTCTGCGATGCGGCCACGCGCAGCACCAGCTTGTCGTCCAGATCGAACTTGATGTTCGCGCTGGGCAGCACGCGGTTGCGCTTGTTCTGGAAGGCGGTGCGTTCCCACATGCCGAACAGGCTGCTGACATCGGCGTCGGCGGCGTTGCTCACGGCATTGTAGGTGTCGATGTCCTGCTTGATGTTGACGTAGCGCAGGCCGACGTTGCCGCTCCACCAGTCGCCGCTGAAGTTGGCCTGCACGTAGCCGGCGAAGTTCTTCTCCTTCACCTTCCACTCGGCGCCATAGTTGTGGCGGCCGGTCGGGCCATCATTGCCGGCCAGCCAGGTGGAGTTGTTGATGATCGCGTTCTTCAGCGCATCCGGGGTGTAGTACCAGATGTTGCGCGGGAACGTGCCGCCGATGTCACCGGCGAAGCCGCTCGGGTAGTTGCCGGTGGCGCTGCCCTGCAGGGCCGACCAGATGTCGCCCGGGGTGGCGCCTTCCGGCGACAGGGCTTCACGTTCGTGGTCGGCGAAGCGCACGCCGAAGTCGACCGAGTTCAGCACGCCGGTGTCGAAGTACTGGCTGAAATCCAGGGTCGCCCAGTTTTCCTTGTCCTCGGCGCGCACCAGCTGGTTGCCCCAGGTACCGAAGCTGGTGACGCCGCTCGGGCTGATGTCGCCGCCGATGTTCCAGTCCACCGGCGAACCGGCGCCATGGGTGGTCCAGCTGGCGCCGCCGCCCTGGCCCAGGGTCACTTCAGCGATGAACTGGCGCGGGGTTTCACCGGTGCCCTTGGTGGTACCGGCCTGGAACTTCATGTCCAGGGTGTCGTTGATCTGCCAGTCCGCATCAAAGGTGATGTAGTTGGTCTCGGCCGTGGCTTCACGGTAGATCATGTCGTAGACACCGTAGTTGGTGCCCGGCACGCCGGCATAGGTGGCGTTGCTGAGGACGCCGTCGGTGACGGTGTAACCCGGGTCCGGCGCCTGCGTCTTGGCGAAGTTGCCGCCCCACAGCATGAAGTTGCGGTTGTAGTTGTTGGCTTCCAGCTTGGAGGAGAAGCCACTCAGCGACAGGTCCAGGGTATCGGTCGGCTTGAACTGCAGGGTGACCAGGCCGCCCTTGCGCTCACGGGTCTGTTCGAACAGGGTCGAGCCCAGCAGGCCCGGCACGTTGACGCCGATCAGGTCGGGGTTGCTGATGCCCACCGGGTCGGTGGCGGAGATCTTGCTGAAGCCGCCGGGGATTTCCTGCGCTTCGCGGCGCAGTTCGCGCTTCTGGTAGAAGGCCTGCAGCATCACGCCGAAGTTGTTGGCGTCGTTCTTGTAGTTGAACAGTGCCGAGTACTGCGGGTCGGTCGACTTGGCCTGGTCCGAACGCACCGCACCCACCGATGCTTCAGCGCTGAACGGCTTGGCGAATTCCAGCGGCTTGCGGGTGATGATGTTGACGGTACCGGTGGTGCCGCCGTCCTGCAGCTTGGCCTGCGAGGACTTGTTCACTTCCACCGAACGCACCAGTTCGGACGGCAGCAGCGAATAGCTGACGCTGCGGCCGACGTTGTTGCCCTGGCTGAGCACGAACCAGTCGGCCGAACCGACGGTGTGGCCATTGATCAGGGTCTGGGTCAGGCTCGGGCTGGTACCGCGCAGGCTGACACGGTCGGCTTCGTCGAAGCCGCCTTCGTCGGCGCTGGCCGAGCTGATGTTGACGCCGGGCAGGCGCTGCAGGGTGTCGGCAACGTTGTGTGCCGGCAGCTTGCCCACATCCTCGGCGGTGACCACTTCAACGCGTGCATTGGCTTCGCGCTTGGTGTCCAGCGACTTTTCCATCGAGCCGCGGATGCCGGTGACGGTCACGGTATCCAGGTCGGTGGCGGTCGGTGCGGCCTGCTGCGCGTGTGCGCTGAAGGCGATGCAGCTGACGATGGCAGCCGAAAGCAGGGTCTTGCGGGTGTTCATGATGTCTCTCCTCATCACTCGATTGGATGCCGACGGCAATGTTCGATTGCGGTTGCGAAGACGTGCGCGGGGCGACGGCGATGTCCCGTGCGTTGGCGTGCCACGTACTGCGTGCTGCGATTGCGTTGAAACCGGTGGAGCAGGCTCAGGCGTTGGCGTGGAGCAGGAACCAGCTGGCAGCGCCGATGACGCCCAGCTGCCCGTGCTCGACCACCTTCACCGGGATGCGTGCCAGCGCTTCGCCCATCGGCCCCTTCTGCAGGTAGCGTTCGACGAAGGTGCTGGCATGCAGGTATTCGCGGATCTGCGGCAGGATGCCGCCGGCCAGGTAGACACCGCCCTGGGCGCCATAGAACAGCGCCATGTCGCCGATGGTGCTGCCGAGCAGGCCGCAGAACACATCCAGCGCCTGGCGGGCCAGCGCATCGCTGCCGGCCATCGCCGCGGCGGTCACCGCGTCCGGGCTGGCCAGCACCGGCGTCTGCCCCTGCAGCGCACAGATGGCGTGGTACAGATTCATCAGGCCGGGACCGGACAGCGCATGTTCGATCGACACGTGCGCGCGGTCGCGCTGCATGTGGCGGACGATCGCCATTTCCAGTTCGGTGCTGGCGGCCAGCGTCGGCTGGCCGGCTTCGGTGGCCAGCACCACCGGACCATTCGGCGTCGGGATCCACAGCGCCGCACCCAGGCCGGTGCCGGGGCCGACCACCAGGGTCGGGCCGCGCGGGGCGGTGTCCGGGCCGCACAGGTGCAGCACGCCGCTGGCATCGACCTGCGCGGCGGCGTAGGCCACCGCTTCGAAGTCATTGACGATGTGCACGTGCTGCAGGCCGACGTCGGCTTCCACCTGGCGGGCCGACAGCGGCCACGGCAGGTTGGCGGTGATCACCGTGCCGTCTTCGCGGGCGAAGCCGGCGGTGGCGACCACGCACTGGCTGGGCCGCGTGCTGTCACCGAGGAAGTCGGACAGGATCGCACTCAGCCCGGCGTAGTCGGCGTTGCGGTACTTGCGGTACTCCAGCAGCTGCACCGGGTGGGCCTCATCGCCACTGGCCTGGGCCCGTGCCACACGCACATGGGTGCCACCGACGTCGGCAGCCAGGAACGAGGGCGCGACGCGGGACAGGACATGGGCCGGGGCGGGATGGCTGGCGGTCACGCGGGCTCCTGCTGAGGGTGAGGGCCGGACCCACGAAAGGCCCGGCGATTGGGCGGAGTCTGTAACTGCGCTGACAACGATGTCAACGAGTTCGTGACATTTTCGTTGCTGCGCCGCAACGAATGGGAGACAGCGTAAACGTTTACATGATGTGAAGGTGGTGGGCGGAAGGAACCCGTTGTGCCACGGGCCGCTAGGGCCAGAGCGCATTCAGGGCGACCCGCGGGCGTCCCCTTGCGCAGTGCAGCACGGCCGCATCCCGACTTCGCAATCAAGTTGACAAACCGCTGCGCTCCGTCGAAAGAATGTGACAACGTTGTTCCCAGCCACTCTCCGACACCGCCTTCTGCGGTCGTCGCCGCAGGAGCCCATCTGATGTCCGCCGTCACTGCTGCAAGCGCGCGTCCAAACGTTGCCGCCTCCATCGCCATCGTCGGCGTGCTGTTCTTCCTGATCGGCTTCTTCACCTGGCTCAACGGCCCGTTGATCACCTTCGTCAAACTCGCCTTCGAGCTGAGCGAGGTCGGCGCCTTCCTGGTGCTGATGGTGTTCTACCTGTCCTACTTCTTCCTGGCCCTGCCGTCGTCGTGGATCCTGCGCCGCACCGGCATGAAGAAGGGCCTGAGCCTGAGCCTGCTGGTGATGGCGGCCGGCGCGGCACTGTTCGGCGAATTCGCCACCCAGCGCTGGTACCCGGGTGCGCTCGGCGGCCTGTTCGTGATCGGCAGCGGCCTGGCCCTGCTGCAGACCGCCATCAATCCCTACATCTCCATCCTCGGCCCGATCGAAACGGCCGCGCGCCGCATCGCGCTGATGGGCATCTGCAACAAGATCGCCGGCATGCTGGCGCCGGTGCTGATCGGCACGCTGGTGCTGCACGGCATCGGCGATCTGTCGGCCAGCGTGGCCGCTGCCGATGAAGCGACCAAGGCGCAGCTGCTCAACGAATTCGCCGCCAAGATCCACGCGCCGTACCTGGCCATGGCCGGTGTGCTGGTGGTGCTGGCGGTGGCGGTGCTGTTCTCGCCACTGCCGGAAATCAAGCCGTCCGAAGCCAATGCCACGCCGTCGGCACCGGGCGCTGCCGAGCGCCGCAGCATCTTCCAGTTCCCGCACCTGTGGCTGGGCGTGCTGTGCCTGTTCGTCTACGTGGGCGTGGAAGTGATGGCCGGTGATGCCATCGGTACCTACGGTCACGGCTTCGATCTGCCGCTGGACCAGACCAAGATGTTCACCTCGCTGACCCTGTTCGCCATGCTCATCGGCTACGTGGTCGGCCTGGCGCTGATTCCCCGCGTGGTGTCGCAGTCGCGCTACCTGACCGTTTCGGCCGTGCTGGGCGTGCTGTTCTGCCTGGGCGCGTGGGCCACCCACGGCTATGTCTCGGTGGCCTTCGTGGCGCTGCTGGGCTTCGCCAACGCGATGATGTGGCCGGCCATTTTCCCGCTGGCCATCCGCGGCCTGGGCCGTTTCACCGAAACCGGCTCGGCCCTGCTGGTGATGGGCATTGCCGGCGGCGCGATCATTCCGCAGCTGTTTGCCGTGCTCAAGCAGCACATCGACTTCCAGCTGGTGTTCGTGCTGCTGATGGTGCCGTGCTACCTCTACATCCTGTTCTATTCGGTGGTCGGCCATCGCGCCGGCCTGCCGCAGGACCAGGGCTGATCGGCGATGATGGACGGCAGCCAACCCCAGGAAAAGCCGATGCGCAGAGCGACCATCAAGGACGTTGCCGAAAAGGCCAAGGTCTCGCTGAAGACGGTGTCGCGGGTCATCAACAACGAACCGTCGGTGATGCAGGCCACTCGTGCGCGGGTGCTGCGTGCCATCGCTGAACTCGATTACGAACCTGATCCGTCGGCGCGCAACCTGCGCAGCGGCACCACGTTCGTGATCGGGCTGGTATATGACAACCCCAACCCGTACCACATCATCGGCGTGCAGAACGGTGTGCTGGCCGCGTGCCGCGAAACCGGCTTCGGCCTGCAGATCCACCCGTGTGACTCCAGCTCGCCGATGCTGGCCGATGAACTGGCCGACTGGGTGCAGCGCTCGCGCCTGGCCGGGTTGGTGCTGACCGCGCCGATGTCCGAGCGCCGCGACCTGATCCAGACCCTGACCGCACGCGGCATCAAGCTGGTGCGGATCATTGCCGCCACCGAGGATCCGGCCGACGGTGCCTGCGTGTTCGTCGATGACCGCGAGGCGGCCTATGAAGTCACCGAACATCTCATCCAGCTGGGTCACCAGCGCATCGGCTTCCTCTGGGGCGGTTCCTCGCACCGTTCCTCGGGCGAGCGCTATGCCGGCTACGAGGCAGCGCTGAAGGACTACGGCATGACCGTGGACAAGCACCTGGTGGTGCAGGGCGACTACACCTTCGACGATGGCTTCCGCGGTGCGCGCCGCCTGCTGGCGCTGCGCGAACCGCCCACGGCCATCTTCGGTTCCAACGATGAAATCGCCGCCGGCGTGCTGGCGGCCGCGAAGTCGGGCGGCATGAACGTGCCCTACGACCTGTCCATCGCCGGTTTCGAGGACAGCCCGTTCTCGCGCCAGTCCTGGCCGCCGCTGACCACCGCCAAGCAGGCCACCGAGGACATCGCCCGCCATGCCGCGCGGCTGCTGATCGCGCAGCTGCGCAGCGATGCCTACGACGATGCGCCGGCCGCGCTGCAGAACCAGGGCTTCGTGCCGCAGCTGGTGGTGCGTGGTTCCACCGCACCGATGCGCCCGGCCGGCGCTCGCCCCCTTCCTTCCGATCCCGCCTGAGTCCTGCCATGTCGCTGTCCGACCCCACTGCCACCCTGATGTTCGCCGAGGCTGCCGAAGCGGCCGACGTGGTTGCCCGCCAGTTCGCACGCAACCACGCCGTCATGGAAACACTGGCTGCCAGCCTGCGCGCGGCCCCGCCGCCGTTCGTGGTGACCTGTGCGCGTGGCAGTTCCGACCATGCTGCCACCTACGGCAAGTACCTGCTGGAAACCCAGCTGGGCCTGGTGGTGGCCTCGGCATCGCCGTCGGTGGGTTCGGTCTACGCCGCACCGCTGCAGCTGCGCGGTGCACTGTTCATCGTCATCTCGCAGTCGGGCAAGAGCCCGGACCTGCTGCGCAATGCCGAGGCCGCCAAGGCCGCTGGCGCGCGCGTGGTGGCGCTGGTGAACGTGGAAGATTCACCGCTGGCGCAGCTGGCCGATACGGTCATCCCGCTGCACGCCGGTGCCGAGAAGAGCGTGGCGGCGACCAAGAGCTACCTGGCCTCGCTGGCCGCGCTGCTGCAGCTGGCCGCCTACTGGAAGCAGGACAGCAGCCTGCGCAACGCACTGGACCTGTTGCCCGACGCGCTGCGCGCGGCCTGGCAGTGCGACTGGACTGCGGTCAGTGACGGTTTGGCCGACGCCACCAACCTGTTCGTGCTCGCCCGTGGCCTCGGTCTGGGCGCGGCGCAGGAAGCGGCATTGAAGTTCAAGGAAACCTGCAGCCTGCACGCCGAGGCCTACAGCTCGGCCGAGGTCAAGCACGGGCCGATGGCGCTGGTCGGTCGTGGCTTCCCGGTGCTGGCCTTTGCCCAGCCCGATGAAACCGGCGCCGGCACCCGCGCGGTGGTGGACGAATTCAGTGCGCGTGGCGCGCAGGTGTGGCTGGCCGGTGCCGGTGGCAACCTGCCCGTGGCGGTTGCCCCGCACCCGCTGTGCGCACCGCTGCTGACCGTGCAGAGCTTCTACCGGGCCATCAACGCGCTGGCGATCCGCCGCGGCTTCAACCCGGACCTGCCGCCGCACCTGAACAAGGTCACGGAGACGGTCTGATGGCCACGGTCCTGCGCAATGCGAGCATTCTTGCCGGCGATGACTTCCGCGACGATCTGGCGGTGGTGATCGAAGACGGCCGCATCATCGCGCTGCTGCCCGATGCCGCGCCGCAGCTGGGCCAGGCCGACGAACAGGTGGACCTGGGCGGCGGCTGGCTGCTGCCGGGCTTCATCGATGTGCAGGTCAACGGCGGTGGCGGTGCGCTGTTCAACAACACGCCGGATGTCGCCTCGCTGCGTACCATCGCGCAGGCCCACCGGCGCTTCGGCACCACCGCGATGCTGCCGACCCTGATCAGCGACGACGTGGAGGTGATGCGCGAGGCCATCGCTGCGATGCGCGAGGCGATCGCGCAGAACGTGCCCGGCGTCATCGGCATCCACCTGGAAGGGCCGTACATCGCCCCGGCGCGCAAGGGTACGCACGATGCCAGCAAGTTCCGGGTGCCCGATGCCGGGGAGATCGCGCTGGCGGCTTCGCTGGACAACGGCGTGACCCTGCTGACCCTGGCCCCGGAACGGGTGCCGCTGGACACCATCCGCGCGCTGGTCGAGCGCGGCGTGATCGTGGCGGCCGGGCATACCGCAGGCACCTATGAAGAGATCCGAGGTGGCCTGGATGCCGGCGTGCGCGGCTTCACCCATCTGTACAACGCGATGTCGCCGCTGCAGGGCCGCGAGCCCGGCGCCGTCGGTGCTGCGCTGGAGGACCGCGACAGCTGGATCGGCATCATCGTCGATGGCGTGCATGTACACCCGGCCAGCCTGCGCGTGGCGCTGGCAGCCAAGCCGCGCGGTCGCCTGCTGCTGGTGACCGACGCGATGCCGCCGGTCGGCGCGGATGACCCCAGCTACGTGCTGTACGGTGAAACCATCACCGCCGTTGACGGCGTGGTGCGCAATGCCGCCGGTGCACTGGCCGGCTCGGCGCTGGACATGGCCACGGCGGTGCGTAACACCGTACAGCTGCTCGGCCAGCCGCTGGCCGAGGCGGCGCGCATGGCATCCACCTATCCGGCGCAGTTCCTCAACGTGGATGACCGCCTGGGCTACATCGCCGAGGGCTACCAGGCCGATCTGGTGCTGCTGGACGATGCCCTGCAGGTGCGCGGCACCTGGATTGCCGGACAGTACGAGGCTGCCTGATGAACACGTTGCCGCCACGCCGGCTGGGCTCGATCGATGCCCTGCGCGGGCTCACCGTGGCGGCCATGCTGCTGGTCAACAACCCGGGTGACTGGAGTGCGGTGTTCGCACCGCTGCGGCATTCCGAATGGCATGGCTGCACCCCCACCGATCTGGTGTTTCCGTTCTTCCTGTTCCTGGTGGGCGTGTCGATGGCCTTCAGCGTAGCGCCGCGCGCACACGATGCAGCCGCGCGCCCGGCGCTGGCCAAGGGCGTGCTGGAACGCGCGCTGCGCATTGCCCTTGCTGGCGTGCTGCTGCACCTGCTGGTGTGGTGGGCGCTGCATACGCATCATTTCCGTATCTGGGGCGTGCTGCAGCGCATTGCGCTGTGTGCGGCGGTGGTGGGGGTGGTGGCGGTGTACGCACGACCGCGCATCCAGGCCGCACTGCTGGTTGCGCTGCTGGCGGCGTATACGGTGTTGCTGCTGGGTATCGGCGATCTGGCGCCGTGGACCAATCCGGCCAGCCGCCTGGATACCGCTCTGTTCGCGCCTTACGTCTACCAATGGCAGGCCGATACCGGCCTGGGCCACGACCCGGAAGGGCTGTTGAGCAGCCTCGGTGCACTGGCCAGCACGCTGCTCGGCCTGCTGGCCGGGGGCCTGCTGCGCAATGGGCGCGCGGCTGCCCTGGTCGGGCTGGGTGCGGCGAGCGCTGGGTTGGGCCTGCTGCTGGCCACGGTGCTGCCGCTCAACAAGCAGCTGTGGACGCCGAGCTACGTGCTGTGGACCGGCGGCCTGGCTGCGGTGGCGCTATGGCTGGGCCACGTGCTGATCGATCGCCGGGGTTGGCCCGCACTGGGCCGCCGTTTCGGTGTGAATGCCATCACGGCCTATCTGGGTGCGTCGGTGATGTCGGTGGTGCTGCTGGCCAGCGGTGCCTGGGGCTGGGTGTGGCAGCAGCTGGCCGCGGCCCTGCCGGGCGCGCTGGAACTGGCCTCGATGCTGCAGGCGCTGGCCTTCGTGGCGCTGTGGTGGGGCGTGGCGTGGTGGCTGGACCGGCGTCGCATCTACCTGAAGATCTGAGTCGGACAGGGCTATCCACGCATGGCGTGGATCTACTGTAGATCCACGCCATGCGTGGATGCCCGCGCCCATCGCCCGCCCCGGTAGATCCACGCCATGCGTGGATGCGCCATCCGGTCGACTGTCGAATATCTGAATGCTTTCATGCAGATGCAGGTCGCGTGAGGCCAACTCGATTTCACACTCGAAGCGTGACCCCTCCTGCATAACTTCACCTGTCCAACTCGTTCATGGCGCCCCAGCGGCGTCAGCAGTGTCCATATCCGCAGTTCCTGCATCCCCCGACCCAGGAGTGCCATATGTCCGTTGCCGTACTGCGTCCGCGCCGTTTGACCCGCTGCCTGCTGCAGGCTCTGGCCATCCCCGCCGCCCTGGCCACCACCGCCTCCATCGCCTGGGCAGGCTGTGACACCGTCACCCCCGTCGCCGGTCAGACGGTCAGCTGCAGTGCGGCTGCCCCCAACCCACAGACCGTACCGGTCAGCGCAAACGGCGAGGCGGGCATCACCGTCAACGTCGCCAGTGGTGCGCAGCTGCAACAGAGTGGGGGCGGCAGCGCCATCGCCCTGATCGGCGCAGGCGGTCACCAGCTGGGCAACCTGGGGGCCATCAGCTCGGTGGGCGGCATCGCCGTGCAGCTGGGCGCTGGCAGCCGCGTGGACAACCTCGGCAGCATCAGTACCGGCAACGCTACCGCGCTGCAGTTTGTCGGTGCCGGTGACAGCGTGCTGGTCAACCGCGGCACCATCAGCGGCCGCACCGGCGTGCAGTTCGGTGCCGGCAATGATCGCCTTGAAATGCTCGATGGCAGCATCAGTGGTGGCGTGCTGCAGGGCGATGGCAATGACGTGCTGCTGATCAGTGGTGGCACGCTCGACAGCCTCGACCAGGGCAATGGCGATGACCAGCTGACGGTCAGCGGTGGCACCATCACCGGGGTGGTCGTGCAGGGCAGTGGCCGCGATGATTTCGTCATGACCGGCGGCACCATCGGCGCGCTGCAGCAGGGCGACAACATCGACACCTTCCGCATGAGCGGCGGCCGCATCATCGGCGCCTTCGAGGATGGCGACCAGGCGTGGATGACCGGCGGTCGCATCGGCCGGGTCAACATGAAGCTGGACAAGAACCTTTGGGACCAGTCCGGCGGTACGGTCGACGGCAATGTGGTGACCGGCTTCGATACCGACACCATCATCATTTCCGGCACGGCTTACATCGGCGGCAACATCAGCGTCAGTGGCGGCAATGACAGCGTGACCATCACCGATGGCACCGTGCGCGGGCAGGTGCTGTTGAGCACCGGCAACGACACCTTCAACTGGAATGGTGGTGGCATCATCTACGGCGCCATCGATGGCGGCCCCGACGATGACGTTGCCACGCTGAGCAACCTCAACCAGGCCAACCTGGGCGCGGTGCCGCTGTTCGATGGTGGCAGCGGCAATGACCGGCTCGCCTTCAACAACGTCAAGACCACCGGCGTAGCGCGCTTCCAGAACTGGGAGACGGTCACCCTGTCCAGCAGTACCGAACTGACCTTCGATGGCGACCTCGTGCTGGGTGACAGTGGCACCGGCACCGGCACGCTCACCCTGGATGACACCAGCACGCTCTACGCCGGCAACGGCGCGCATGCGCTGCGACCGTTCGCGGCCGGGGCGCTGGTGGATGTGTTCAATGCCGGTCGCATCGACCTGACGGGCACCGGCGCGGGCGATGTATTCACCGTCCGCGGCAACTACCAGGGCAACGGTGGCGGCCTGTACCTGCGCACGGTACTGGGCGGTGACGGTTCCAGCAGTGATCGCCTGGTGATCGATGGCGGTACGGCGACCGGCACCACCGGCATCGGCATCCTCAATGCAGGCGGCGGGGGGGCGGCCACGCTGGCCGATGGCATCCTGGTGGTGCAGGCCTTGAATGGCGGCACGACCGCGCCGGGAGCGTTCTCGTTGTTCGCACCGGTCTCGGCCGGTGCGTATGAGTACTTCCTGTTCAAGGGGGGTGTCAGTGCCGGCACCGGTGAAAACTGGTACCTGCGCTCGACCCTCGTGGCGGGCCCGACGCCGGCGCCGAACGGCAGCGGCGCCGCCACGCCGCCACCGCCGACGCCCGACGTGGCGCCGCCGCCGCCGATCACACCCGCGCCGCCACCGCCGCCGGAGGATCCGGTGGATCCCGACCTGACCGCCGGCGAGACCGCACCGCCGCCACCGCCCCCCGAGCCCACGCCGGTGGCGCCGCCCAGCGATGCGGCGGTCCCCGATGTACCGGTGGCCGGCAGCAGTCTGCCCGGTGCAGGCTCGACCCCGCCCAGCCCCGGTGCGCGCCCGGCACAGGGCGACGTGGTGCCGTTGTACCGGCTGGAAACCGCCGCCTACGCAGTGGTGCCGCCGCTGCTGCGCGAGACCTCGCTGGCCAGCCTTGGGACTTTCCACGAGCGCCAGGGCGAACAGCGCCTGCTCTACAGCAACGGTGCCTTGCGCACGGCCTGGGGGCGGCTGGTGGGGCAGAGCAGCGAGATCCATTGGAAGGGTGATGCACAGCCCGGGTTCGATGGCGATGTGATGGGCGTGCAGGCCGGCCTGGATGTGTGGGCCACCGCCGCTGACAACCACCGCAACCAGCTGGGCGTGTTCGTTGGCCGTACCCGTGCGCAGGGCAGGACCACCGGCCTCGCACTCGGCTGGGAGAACGTGCAGGTGGGTCAGAGCCGGCTGGATGACAAGCACGTGGGCCTGTACTGGACCCTGACCGGCAGCGAGGGCGGTTACCTCGACGCGGTGGCTATGCAGAGCCGCTACGACGGCCGTGTGCGTTCCTCGCGCGGGCTGGGCATCGACGTGAAAGGCGATGGCACCACGCTGTCGCTGGAAGCAGGCAAGCCGCTGCTGCAGTTCGGTCAATCGTCGTGGTGGCTGGAACCGCAGGTGCAGGTGATCTGGCAGCGCAGTTCGCTGGATGACCAGCGCGACCTGGTGTCTGCGGTGCGCTTCGACAGTGACAACGCCTGGACCGGCCGTATCGGCCTGCGTCTGGCCGGCGATTACCAGCTGGCCGACAACGGCTGGCAGCCCTACTTCAAGGTGAATTACTGGCACGGCCGCGCGGGTGAGGATCGCATCCAGTTCGACAGCGATACGATCCTCAATGCGCAGCGCTCGCGTGCGCTGGAGGTCGGTGTCGGTGTGGTCGCACGCTTCAACCGCACCATCAGCGCGTATGCCGTGGCCGACTACACGCGCGAGCTGGGCGGTGACAGCAACGAGAAGCGCCGCATCATCGAAGGCAACATCGGCCTGCGTGCGGACTGGTAGCGCCGGGCCGTGCCTGGCGAGGTGGCGGGTGTGCAATTCCGGTCGGTACCGATCCAAGCCGGGACGTGCGCCTTCCATCACTTCATCATGATTTCATGTACTCATAGACCAATACGTCTTTCTCGAACAGGACATGTACATACGCATCGCACGGTGAACCGTTTTCGAGCAGATCACAGTCAACCGCAAGGTCTCCGTCACCGCAGTCGTAAACCGCTATCGACGGACCTTGAAGAGCACAGTTGATCCTGGGTGGGACGGAAATAATGGTGGCGTGGTCAAAGTAGAAAGCGACCCGCTCGTACACTTCGGCGGTGACGACGTCGCTGAGATGGAAATGAGTTTGAAGCGTCTCACTGTCACGCTGGGACAGTGCTCGTACAAATTTTTCGAGCTGTGAGTATTGAGCGTCATTCAAAGGTGCATTCACATTGTTGTCCATGTCAGTCTCCATCCGATCTTCGACGCGACGGATCCACCGGTGACACCAGCGCGTCGGCGTGATCGGCCAACACAATCACCGCGTGCAGCAATCCCTCCTCCACCTGCGGTGGACACTGAGCTTCAGCATCATCCAGTTCCCGCGCGGCCTGCGCCGCCAGCAGCACGCGCCCGCACGCCGACACCGCCGCCATGCAGCGCGTGGCTTCAGCCATTCCCCGCATACGTGCGTCACTGAGCTTTCGATTCTGGCAAGGCTGCCCATCGGCGCCATGACCATGCGCGAGGCCGTACAGCCGCGCGAAGAAGGCCGACGGCGGGGCAGTTTCTTCAGCCACGCTCAATGCATCTTCCAGTGCTTTCGCCGTGGCATCGGGCAGGGCCAGGCTGGACAGCGCATCGCCCAGCAGTGACTGCGGGCAGGGATAGGTGGGGTAGGGCGTATTCATGGCGACAACCTCACAAGGCAAGGCCACCTGCGGGGTGCAAGGTGGCAGGCGGTGCGGGTTGGCGTGCCGGTCAAAATCGAAGCGAAAAAACCCGACGGACCACGAGGATCCCCACGCACCGCCCGCCATGGGCAAGCTGGTGCATTGTCGCGATTGCCGCTGAGGCGGCAACTCGATCACTTCAATGTTTGATTCAGGACGCCAATCCCGGCCAGCGCGGAGCACGCCAGCAAAGCTACCCTCGCGCTTTCATCCCGGCGGCGACATGAGCAAAGTTGTAAATCGTGGCCTCGCGGAAAGGCTGATCCCGACACACAGCGCCAGACGGAGGGGCGTATGCTGCACCTGTCACCACGACGAAGGAACGTCGAATGCTTGTTGATCTGCGCATGCGGTCCGCTGCACTGGGCGCACTGTTCTGCACCATGGCATTGGCCGCACCCGCTGCAGCCATCGAGCTGCCCACGGCGCAGGCGCGCGCCGAGCTGCTGGACACGCTGGAACGTGAGGCGCTGTACCGCGACCGGGTGGACTGGCCAGAGATGCGTGCGCGCTTGAGTGCCGCACAGGGCAACCCGGAAAAGATCCGCGACGTGCTGAAGGAAGCCATCGGCCGCAGCTCTGGAGGGCACGGTGCCTGGCTCAGCGTGGAGCGGATGCGTTCGGAGGCCACGCGTTCCGGTCGCGCCACTGCACCTGCGGCGATCACGGCATCAGATGCAACGGCGGCCGCGCAGAGTCCTGCCCTGGATCCGCGCATCGGCCAGGTGGAAATCGGCGGCTTCTCTGTCGTTCCTGGCCCGGCTGTAGTACAGCAGATGCAGGAACGCGCAGCACGCTGGCAGGCGATCATCCGCGACCAGGACACTGGCAAGCGCTGCGGTTGGATCGTGGACCTGCGCGGCAACACCGGTGGCAACATGTGGCCCATGCTGCTCGGCATGGCGCCGCTGCTGAGGATCACGAAGGAGGGTGAGGAAACGGTGGGCTCCTTCGCCACCGCCAAGGATCCATCGCCCTGGCGGTCGACCCCTTCCGGCATGCGCCTTGGCACGCGCGTGATCGTTGATCTCGGCACGCCGGGTTATCGTCTGAAGCATCCGGGCGTACCGGTGGCGGTCCTGACCGGGCCGCGTACTGCCAGCGCTGGCGAGGCGACGGTATTGGCCCTGCGCGGCCGGCCACAGACACGCAGTTTCGGTGAGCCGACTGCGGGCGTGTCCACCGCCAATGTGGTGCGCCCGCTGGTCGACGGCAGTGCACTGGTGCTGACCACCAGCGTGATGCGGGACCGCAATGGCCGCGGTGATGGGCTGAAGATAACGCCGGACCAGCACACCCGCAGCGATGCAGCCACCGTTGCGGCCGCGCAGGCGTGGTTGCTGGCCCAGCCTGCCTGCGCTGGGCGGTGATGCCGTGGGTCGCTATGCTGCGGCACTGAACACTGACAAGGATGCGTCAATGAACTCTCGTCTTCCCGCGCGCGCGATCCTGGCCGCAGCATTGCTGGTGGCCTGTGGCAGTCCGGCACTGGCAGCGCCAGTCGAGGCCGTGGAACTTCCGTCTGCCGAAGCGCTTGAACAGATGCTGCATCTGCTGGCGACCGAGTCGCTGTACCGCGATCGTGTCGACTGGCGTGATGTGCGCGCGCGGCTGGCCGCCGCAGGTGATGACCGTGCACAGCAGCGCCGCGTGCTGGATGAGGCGGCCACGCGCAGCAGCGATGGACATGGTCGATGGATATCGCCCAGCCAGCAGCGCGAACTGTCCGGCCGCGCGCAGCGTCTGAATGCCGGGCAGGGCGCTGCGTTGGCAGAATCCCCGAACGTCGATGCCCGCATCGGCGTGCTGAAGGTCGGCCCCTTCGTGGAGGATCTGCAGCGCAGCGAACAGGAGCGCTATGACGCGCGCAAGGCCTACGCGCTGGCGTTGCAGCAGCGCCTCGTCGAACTGGACGACGGTACACGCTGTGCCTGGGTGGTCGACGTAAGCAGCAATGGCGGCGGCAACATGTGGCCCATGCTGCTCGGGCTGTTGCCGTTGTTGCAGGGGACTCCTGATGCGCAGGGGGCACTGATCGGTGCCTTCCGCAGTGCCGATGGCCTGCAGTGGTGGCGACAAGGGGAAGGTGAGGTGAGGCAGGACGGCGCGCAGGGGCTGCGCTCCCGGCAGGCCGCCTATCGCCTGCGAGCGGGTAACGCACCGGTCGCGGTGCTGATGGGGGCGCGCACCGCGAGTTCGGGTGAAGCCGTTGCGCTGGCATTTCGCGGGCAGGCGGGGAGCCGCAGTTTCGGCCAACCCAGCGCAGGTTTCTCAACCGGGAATCGGCCGGTGAAACTGGTGGATGGCACCACCCTGCTGTTGACCCACAACGTCATGGCCGACCGCAACGGGCAGGGCGACGGTGCCAGGTTGCAGCCGGACCAGACCACCCCCAGCGGACCGGACACCCTGACCGCCGCGCAGGCCTGGCTGCTGGCCCAACCTGCCTGTCAAAGGGGCTGACCGATGATGCTGATCGGCCAGCAGGAGCGTGTCGTCGTGGTCGGCCCGACCGAGCCCCACCACTGCCTGCGCTGCCAGACCGAGACCGACTTCGCCCCGCAGCTGCGCTACCGCATGGCGCGCATCGACCTGCTGTTCGGCTTCGTCTACCAGCGCCGCTACGAGCTGGCCTGCACCGGCTGCGCGCATGGCTGGGTGCTGGATACCGAGACCATGGACCAGCAGCTGGGCGGGGTACCGATCCCGTTCCGGCACCGCTTCGGCCTGCCGGTGATGCTGCTGGTCGTGGCCGGGCTGGCGGTGGCCGGGTGGATGTGGCGATCAGGTGGTGGGGCTGTCTGATGGCGATCGATTTGCATATGTCCCAAATTGGGACTAGGATCTCGCCTTGAAGATACTCGCGCTTTCCACGCTCAGGTGTTACTGGGAGAAGTACCCAGAATGCGAGCAGTCTCTGAAGGCCTGGCATGACGAAGTGAGGCGCGCCGTCTGGGCGAGCCCGCATGACATCCGTGACCGCTTCGCCAGCGCCAGTTTCGTGGGCAATACACGTGTGGTTTTCAACATCAAGGGTAACAACCATCGTCTGGTGGTTGACGTCTCCTATCAGCGCCAGATGGTCTACATCAAATTCATTGGCCGTCATGCCGACTACGATCGTATAGACGTCGCGACGGTGGAGGGAAAATGAACATTCGCCCCATCCGTACCGAAAACGACTATGAAATGGCGCTGCGCGAGCTTGAGGCCTATTTCGAGAACGAGCCTGCGATCGGCACTGAAGAAGGGGATCGTTTCGAGATCCTTGCCACGCTTGTCGAGGCTTACGAAGCGAAGCACTTCCCCATCGAACTGCCGGATCCGATTGAAGCGATCCGCTTCCGCATGGAACAGGGTGGCTTGACGGTGAAGGACCTGGTGCCTTCCATCGGGCAGCTCAATCGCGTCTATGAGGTGTTGAACCGCAAGCGTGGGCTGACCCTAGAAATGATCCGCAATCTCCACCGCAACTTGGGCATCCCTGCCGAGAGCCTGATCGGTCGATGACCGTTCTCCGGGCAGCGGCTCCAGCACGTGGAGCGCACCCGCAGCCTGCTAAAGTGACACCCTGCAATCACGTACCGGAACCGACCATGGACCACGACACGCCGTTCGAACCCCTCAACGACCTGGAGGTCCGCCTGCTGCAGGCACAGGACGGTACGCTGACTGCCTCGCAGTTCCTTGATGGCCTGCTGACCGCGCCGGTGTTCGTGCTGCTGGACAAGGCCATTGGCGAGGACGGCGCCTGGGACGAGAGCATTTCGCCGCTGGTGCTGACCAGCGAGGGCGGCGAGCCGATGTTCGCGGTGTTCACCGCGCCCGAGCGTGCCGGTCTCTGGCACGAGCAGCTGCCGCAGTTCGCCCATGCCATGCCGATTGCCGTGCACGCGCTGCTGGCGGGCATTGGTGAAGGCGTGGGCCTGGTGCTGAACCCGGGCCTGGACGTGGGCATGGAGATGATCCCCGACGCCGTGGCCCAGCTGAAGGACCGCGCGGCGGCGATTACCCGCGGCATGGCGCACTGATTCCAGGGTTTTCTGGTTGCCGGCCAGCGGCCGGCACTTCCGGCGGTTATCACCGCGCGGCGGCAATCGCCTTCACCCGCGCCCTGGCCAGCGCCTCGCCAACGGCCGGGCCCTTCAGGTGGGTCAGGTCCAGATCGCGCGCCTGTACCGACAGCGCCGCCTGGTGCAGGCGCTTGAGCGTTTCGCCCTGCGGGTAGTCGCCTTCTTCAAAGCCCAGCCGGCCGCGCTTGTCGGCTTCGCAGCACAGGGCGATGCGGGCCACGCGTTCGGGGCGGCGCAGCGCGTCGCAGCGGCCCAGCAGGTCCAGCACGGTGGCATCTCGCAGCTCGTCGATGCGGTGCACGTTCAAATGCTCGCGGCAGACCGCTTCGGCCAGCTGCTGGTGCTCGGTGGGAATCTTCAGGCGCGCACACAGCTCACTGAGCGGCTTCAGGCCACGCTGCTCGTGCATGATGTGGCGCGGCCATTCTTCCGGCGGCGTCAGGCCCTTGCCGAGGTCGTGGGTCAGCGCGGCGAAGCCAACCAGGTCGTCGCCCGGTGCCAGCCGCGCAGCCATGTCGCTGACCATCTCCTGGTGGATGCCGGTATCCACTTCCGGGTGGAACTCGGCGCGCTGCGGCACACCGTACAGCGCTTCCAGTTCCGGCAGGATCGGGCCCAGCGCGTGCGCCTCATGCAGCGTGCGCAGGAAGGCTGAAGGCCGTTCGCAGACCAGCGCCTTGCGCAGCTCCTGCCACACGCGTTCGGGCACCAGCGCGTCCAGCTCGCCACTGGCGGCGACCTCACGCATCAGCGCCATGGTTTCTTCTGCGACGGTAAAGCCCAGCGGCGCGAAGCGCGCCATGAAGCGCGCCGCGCGCAGCACGCGCAGCGGGTCTTCAACGAAGGCGGGACCGACATGGCGCAGCACGCGCTGCTGGATGTCGCGCGCGCCGCCGTAGGGATCGACCAGGGTGCCATCGGCCTCATCGCAGGCGATGGCATTGATGGTGAAATCGCGGCGCTGCAGGTCTTCTTCCAGGGTGACCGCTGGATCGGCATCGACCACGAAGCCGCGGTAGCCGCGGCCGGACTTGCGTTCGGTGCGCGCCAGCGCGTATTCCTCACCGGTCTTGGGGTGCAGGAACACCGGGAAATCGCGGCCCACGGCAGTGTAGCCCTGCGCTTCCATATGCGCGGGGGTGGCACCGACCACAACCCAGTCACGGTCGCCGGCGGGACGCTGCAGCAGGCGGTCGCGCACGGCGCCGCCGACAAGATAGATCTTCATGCGGAGCATGATCGCACGGGCGTGTGCCGCCGCGCTGCGTGCTCGCCGGGCATGGCCCGGCGCTACCGGATGGGACGGCACGCCCCCGCGTCGATCAATCCCCGCCCTGGTCGGCGTCGGCCGCGCAGGTGAACGCCTTGCGCTTGTCCACCAGGCGGCCCATCAGGCGGTCACTCAGCGGCAGCGCATCGCCGTTGAGCCGCCAGTCGTAGATCACGCTGAAGGCCAGCACGCGGGCGACATACTCGCGGGTTTCCTTGTAGCTGATCGTCTCGATCCACAGGTCCGGGTCGAAGCCCGGGCGCTGGGCCTGCCAGCGTGCAGTCGGCGTCGGACCGGCGTTGTAGGCGGCGATGGTCACGTAGGGCAGGCCGTCGTACTTGTTCATCAGCTGGCGCAGGTAGGCCGTGCCGATGGCGATGTTGGTATCCGGGTCGTACAGGCTGTCGGCGCCGCCGTAGGCGGTCAGGCCGATGTTCCTAGCCACGCCCGCGCCGGTGGCCGGCAGTACCTGCATCAGGCCCATCGCATTGGCAGGCGAGCGCGCGCGCGGGGTGAAGGTGCTCTCGGCGCGGATCTCCGCGGCCACCCAGGCCGGGTCGATGGCGTTGCGCGAGGCTTCGCGGCGGATGGTGCTGTCGTGGTGCAGCGGGAAGCGCAGGTCGTACAGGCGCTGTTCCTGCGGCTGCTTGCCGAGCGCGAACACGGCGCGGTCGAACCAGCCGTTGTCCTGCGCCACGCGCACCGCCAGGCGGCGCTGGGTGTCATCGAAACGCGACAGCGCGCTGTTCCATTCGGCTACGGCCCAGCCGTTGCGGTCGATCTGGTACAGCGCCATGGCACGCTGGATGGCCGGGTCGCGGGCGACGGCGGCCTGCGCCTGCGCGCTGTCGTTGGGCTTCCACGGGCACAGCGTGTAGTTCTGCTGCAGCTTGTCGGCGGCCAGGAAGCCGTGGAAGGTCGGTGCGCGCGCGGCCGTGCGGAACAGCGGCTGGGCCTGCTGCGCCTGTCCGGTCTTTTCCAGCATGCGCCCTTCGAAATACGCCCAGCGCGAATCGTTGCGCTGCTTGCTGCCCATCTTGCGGATGGCGGTCAGCGCGGCCGCCCAGTCGCCGCGCGACATCGCTTCGCGCACGCGCCATTCGTGCAGGCGCTCGTCGTAGGCCGATTCGGGCACGGCGTTGAGCCGGCGCGCGGAATCGGGCAGGTAGGAGGCCACCGTCCACAGTGCGATCTGGTAACGCACCTGGCCCTGCTGTTCGGCGCTCAGGCCGAGTGCCTGCGCGTACTGCGGCAGCTGCTGTTCGGTGGCGCCGGGGTCTGCCTTGGCCAGCTTTTCCAGACCATCGGTGGCGATGCGCCGGCTGCGCTCGTTGCGCGGCCAGTTCAGCGCGCTGGCGTTGGGCGTGTCGACGAAGGCGGCATACGTGTTGGCCAGAGCCAGGTCGGCGGCGGGCAGACCGCGCGCGGCGCTGCGCATCACCGCTGGCTGCTGCGCATCGGCGGCCGCGTCGACGCGTTCCCAGCGCAGGGCATCGCTCATCCCACCCTGCGCCTGCAGCACGGCAAACACCGCATCGCAGGCATCGGGCAGCGATTTGCCGTTCTTCCGCCACAGGTCCTGTGCTTCGCTGATCCACTGCGGGTCGACCTTGCCGGTGGCCTGGCGGGCGGTCAGCTGGGCGCAGCGCAGGCCAAGGTTGTCGGTCGGTGCCCAGTTGGCCAGCAGGGTGGCCCAGTCCTTGCGGCGGGCCACCGAGGGCAGCCAGACGCTGCGGAAACTGTTGGCCACGGCCTGGCCGTCATAGCGCTTGAGGAAGGCCTGGGCCTGGCCGGTATCGACCGTGTCGATGTTGCGGCGCAGCTGGGCGAACTCGACCCAGCCATAGGCGGGGTGGCCGCTGAGCGCAGCGGTCTGGCGAGGATCGAGCTGGCCGCGTTCGGCTGCATCGATGGCGGCCCTGAGCTGGCCGCTCTGGGCGTCAAGTGACTGGGCGCTGGCGCAGCCGATCAGCAGCGATGCGGACAGCGGGAGCAGGGACAGGGCGGTCGAAGAGCGTCGGGTCATGGGCCCAGCATAGCGGGGCGTGCCTGAATTCAGTTTCGCATTGCGTGCACGCACCGTGGGGGCAACGGCAGCTGAATGCCGCGCCTGCGAGCACTGCCACTGGCCGGTGTGGGCGACGTACTGTCGGCTTGGGCGAACGGCCCGGGTGCAAGGAGTGGCACATGGCGTTCAGTAGCGCAGGAAAGAGCGGCCCTTTGGCGGAGATCAATGTCACGCCGCTGGTGGATGTGATGCTGGTGTTGTTGATCATCTTCATCGTCACCGCGCCGATGCTGTCGCGGCCCATCGCGGTGCAGCTGCCGCAGGCGACCGACCGGGTGGTCGACCGCCCCGACCCACCGCCACCGATCGAGCTGCGGCTGGATGCGTCCAACCAGCTGAGCTGGAATGGCCAGGCGATGGCCATCGGTGATCTGCAGGCCCGCCTGCGTACCGAAGCCGGCCAGCACGCCGGCAACCTGCCGGAGCTGCGTATCGCCACCGACCCGTCTGCCGAGTACGAAGGCATGGCGAAGATCCTGGCGGCCGCCGAGGCCACGGGAATGGAGCGGATCGCGTTCGTGCGATGACAGCAATGGGCGTCGTTGAGGGAGCGCTGCTCCCTCAGCGGCGGTCAGGGACGCGCGCCATCGCGAGGGTCGTCGGGCATCTGCTGATACAGCAGGTCCGTGTCAGGCAGCGTTGATTCCACCACCCGCAGAAATGCAGCCTGGATTTGAGCCGGAACCGGTGTTGCGTCGGCCCGCCAACGTCCTTGGGCGTCATCATATTCAACGTTGAAAGCGGTGAGCTGCACGTTCTCGAAGTCCACGATGACCGTCAGGCCCGGCCCTGACCGGATCGCTGCAGCGCTGGGGGATGCGCAGGAGTTGCATTCGATCACGCCACCGGCACGCACGCTGCCGGTGATGAACAGTGCCAGTACCGCGAAGAAGATTGCATGGACTGCGACCTGGAACGTCGCACTCTGCACCGTCGTATCCGCTATGGATACCGGCGTTTCATTCGTCAGATCCGCGTGAAAGGGTGTCGCCGGTCACGTCAATATTTTTACCGCTTGTTTACAAAGGAGACGCTGCCGCCATGCAGGGGGGAGCGCGGCAGCCCCTGTCCCGACATTCCTTTGGAGAGAGAGCGAATGAATCACCTGCATTACCGCCCCTTGGCGGTTGCCGTCGCGCTGTGCGTGACGGCCCTGACACCGCTGGCGGCATCGGCGCAGACGGCCACCAACCTGGACGCCGTGGAAGTGACCGGCACGCGCATCAAGCGCGCTGAGGTGGAAGGCCAGGTGCCGATCCAGACCCTCACCCGCAGCGAGATCGAACGCACCGGCTTGAACTCCATCGGTGAAGTGCTGCAGCAGCTCACCGGTTCCGGTTCGGCCTTGAATGCCAAGTTCAACTCATCCGGCAACTTCGGTTTCCCGCCCGATGGCAGTGGTGTCGGTGCAGGTTCGGCGCAGGTCGATCTGCGCCATCTGGGTGCCAAGCGCGTGCTGGTGCTGGTCGATGGCATCCGTTGGGTCAATGAATCGTCGGCCTCCGGCGTGGGTGCGGCCACCGACCTCAACACCATTCCGCTGGCGATTGTTGAGCGCATCGAAGTGCTGGAAGACGGCGCGTCGTCGCTGTACGGTTCCGATGCCATTGCCGGCGTGGTCAACATCATCACCCGCCGCGATTTCGATGGCGGCCAGGTCACCTTGAACTACGGCGAATACAGCAAGGGCGATGGCACGCAGAAGGGTGTGGACCTGGCCTGGGGCACGCGCGGTGATCGCTACAGCCTGTTCGTGGGCGGCAGCTGGACCAAGCAGGATCCGGTGTATGCGCGTGATCGCGCGCAGTCGCGATTGCCTGTGCCCGGCACCGGTCTGGCGCTGGGCAGCTCGGCCACGCCGGACGGCCGCTTCATCTTTACCGACCCCAATACGGGCATCACTCACGACCTTACGCCCAACGCGGGCACACGCCCGACCTATGACGGGGGCGACGGCTGTGTCCGTACCGATGGCTACCACTGCTTCGGCACCGCCGACCGTTTCAACTTCGCCGAATACAACATGGTGCTGACGCCGTCCGAGCGCAAAGGCATCTTCGGCCAGTTCCGCTTCGACATCAGTGACAACGTGCAGTGGTATGTGAAGGCACTGGGCAACCGCCGCGAGTCGACCAACCAGGCTGCGCCGGAACCGCTGTTCTTCGGTCCCGAGGCGGGTACCGGCAACCCGCTGGCGGACAACATCGTCATCTCCGCATTGAACCCGTACAACCCGTTCGGCTTCACCCTGGACTCGTCGGACAACCTGATCATGATCGGCCGTCGCCCGGTGGAAGGCGGCGCGCGCGTGTTCGAGCAGAAGGTGGATACGCAGTACGTGGCCACAGGCCTGGAGGGCAGCTTCCAGGCGGCCGACCGCCAGTGGTACTGGGACGTCAACGGCATGTACAGCAAGAACAAGGCCACCCAGACCAACTACGGCAGCTACAACATCTACAACGTCAATCTGGCACTGGGTGATCCTGCGCTCTGTGCCGCCACGCCAGGCTGCGTGCCGCTGGACATCTTCGGCGGCACCGGATCGATCACCCCGGAAATGCTGCAGTGGATCCAGCCGGTGGTACGCGACCGCAGCCAGAACGAACTGACCCTGTTCACCGCCAACCTCTCCAGCGAGCTGTTCAACCTGCCGGCCGGTGCGGTGTCCTTCGCCACGGGTCTGGAACACCGCAGGTATGAGGGCTGGTACCAGCCGGATCCGCTGACGGTGATCGGCCACTACAACGGCGTGCCGTCGCAGCCCACGTCCGGTTCCTATGATGTCAACGAAGCCTATCTGGAATTGAACGTGCCCCTGTTCGCCGCGCCTTCCTATGGCGGCAAGCTGGACCTGAGCCTGGCGGGCCGCTATTCGGATTACTCGACCTTTGGTGGCGAGTTCACCCCCAAGTACGGCCTGCGCTGGCAGGTGACCAACGACTTCGTGCTGCGCACCACCTATGCCGAAGGCTTCCGCGCACCTTCAATCGGTGAGCTGTACGGATCGGCTGCACGTGCCGACCTGCAGATCTTCGACCCGTGCTCGATCGGCCTGGGCGGCACCGCGCCGCGTGGCAGCGCGGCCAACTGTGCAGCGCTGGGCGTGCCGACCGGCTTCCAGCAGGCCAATTCGCAGATCTCGGTGACCACCGGCGGCAACCGCGCGCTGGATCCGGAACGTTCGCGCAGCTTCAGCGCCGGCTTCGTGTGGAGCCCGTGGTTCGGCAGCAACACGTCCTGGTCAGAGCGCTTCGACGTGGACGTGACGTTCTACCGCCATACCATCGATGGCGCCATCCAGGCCATCAACGCACAGACCCAGCTGGACCTGTGTGTGGATACGCTGGACCCGCTGTACTGCGATGGCATCACCCGTGCCAGCACCGGTGGCATCAACGGCTTCAACAACCGGCTGACCAACCTGGGGTCGATCAAGACCGATGGCTGGGACGTGGACCTGCACTGGACGCTGCCGCAGAGTGCAGCGGGCCAGTTCAAGATTGGTTGGCAGAACACCTTCGTGGGCCGCTACGAAGCCACCGGCGCGGCCGGGCAGAAGCAGCCGCAGGGGCCGGGCATCGAAGTGGCCGACAGCGCCATTCCCGAGTGGACCAGCAATCTGTCACTGGGCTGGACGCTGGACAACTGGAGCGCCAACTGGACGGTGCGCCATATTTCCGAGCTGACCGAAGACTGCGGTGATGCAGTGGCCTTCACGGTGTGCAGCAACCAGGCGGCCGGCACCAATACGCTGGCAGCCACCACCTTCCACGATGTGCAGGTGGGTTACAGGATCGACTGGATGAAGGGATTGCAGCTGACTGCTGGCCTGAACAACGTCTTCGACAAGGATCCGCCGATCTGCCTGTCGTGCTCGTTGAACGGTTACGACGCCTCTACCTACGACATCCCGCGTGGCCGCTACTGGTACATGCGCGCGGACCTGCGGTTCTGATGGGAGGGCGCCGCGCCGGGATCATCCCGGCGCGGCGCCTGCTGTGCTGGGGCCGGGCGGGGTGCTTGCTGTGCTTTGGTAGAGTCGAGCTTGCTCGACTGCCTTTCGCGGTTCAGTCGAGCAAGCTCGACTCTACCAGTGCAGGGTAGTCGAGCATGGCTCGGCGCCACATCCATGACGGCGCCGGGTTGCCCCGGCGCCGCGTCTGCATCAGAACGACCAGGTGAAGGTGATCGAGCCGTTGCGGCCGTCGCCGAACGCACCGTAGCCGTTGATCTGCGAGTAGTACTTCTTGTCCAGCAGATTGTTGAGGTTGGCCTGCACGCTGAACTCCGGCGAGATGCGGTAGCGCACGAAGGCGCTGACCAGCGCGTAGCCGTCCTGCTCGATGCGGCCGTAGGCCGGCACCGCGTAGTAGATGCGGTTCTGCCAGTTGGCGCCACCGCCCACGGTCAGTTCCTGCAGCGACTGCGGGGTGTAGCTGGTGAACAGCTTCAACGTGGTCTGCGGCAGATTGGTGTTGATGTCCGCATCGTTGATGTCCTTGGCCACGTAACGCGATGCACCGAAGGTGGCATTCCAGCCCGGTGCCAGTTCGCCGTTCAGCTCGAACTCGAAGCCGCGGCTGACAGTGCCGCGTGCGGCCACGTAGGCGGTTTCGCCACCGGTGCCGCCAATGACCGGCTCACCCGTGGACTGGCCGACGTTGTCCTGCTCGATGCGGAACACAGCCACCGAGGCATTCAGGCGGTTGTCGAACCAGGCACCCTTCACGCCCACCTCATAGCTCTTGCCGTCGACCGGATCGAGGTAGCTGCCGTTGCGGTCCTTCAGCATCTGCGGCTGGAAGATTTCGGTGTAGCTGGCGTAGGTCGAGTAGGTGTCGTTGATGTCGAATACCAGGCCGGCATACGGGGTGGTCACCTTGTGCGAACGATCAGCGCCTTCGCCTTCGCTCTTCCAGTCGGTGTAGCGCGCGCCCACGATCAGCTTCAGCGGATCAGCCAGCGACAGGCGTGCAGCCGCGTAGGCCGCCTTCTGGGTGATGGTGCCTTCGCTGGCCAGCGCCAGTGCATTCCAGTTCGGCTCGCTGATGTTGCCGTTCCAGTTCAGGTAGCTGGAGAAGGGATCCCAGGTCATGCCGGCGCCGCCGACCTGGTAGTCACCGTAGTTGGCGTACTCGCGCTTGTTGTAGCTCAGGCCACCCATCACCTCGTGCTTCCGGCCAAACAGCTCGAACGCGCCACTGAAGTAGCCATCCACCGCATTGACTTTGCGTTCGGTGTTGTAGAAGCCGGCCGACGGCGAAATACCGGCACCGGTGTTCCTGTCGAAGTACGAAGCGCCGGTGACCCAGTCGTTGTAGGCCGGGTAGAACAGCTTGTCGTCGGCCTTGGTTTCGTCATGGGTCGCCCCGACGCGGACCTTCCAGTCATCGTTGAAGGCGTGTTCCAACGTGGCGAAGGCGCGCTTGCTGGTGGTGTCCCAGTAGGTCCAGTTCGGGCTGGCATTGAACGATTCGTCGTAGCCGGTGCTGGTGCCATCGGAGAACAGCATCGGGAAACCGCCCCAGGTCGCGCCATTGGCACGCTTCTGCTGGTAGTCGTAACCCACGCTCAGCTGGGTATCGGGGGTCAGGTCGGCATCGATGACGGCATAACCCAGCGTCTTGTGCTGGTTGTAGCGGTCCATCTGCGCATCGGTGTCCAGGTAGCTGCCGATCACGCGGGCGCGCACCGAACCACTGGCGTTCAGCGGGGTGGTCACGTCCACGGTGCTGCGGGTGCGGCCCCAGCTGCCGACGTTCACCGACACGCTGCCGGTCAGCTCGGCGCTGTCAGCATGCTTGCGGATCAGGTTGACCGATGCCGACGGATTGCCTGCGCCGGTCAGCAGGCCGGTAGCACCGCGGACCACTTCGACGCGGTCGTACAGGGCCAGATCCAGGCCGGAATCGCCATAACTCCAGTTCTGCACCATCTGCGTGGGCAGGCCGTCGAACTGGTAGCTGTCGATGTAGAAACCACGCGAATAGAACTCGGTGCGCTCGGTGTCGGACTGGGTGCTGCTGACGCCGGTGGTGTTGCCCAGCACGTCGATGATGTCGTCGAGGTTCTGGTCCTCGATGCGCTGGTGGCTGATGATGCTGACCGACTGCGGGATCTCGCGCGGGGCCAGGTCGAAGCGGGTACCGGCCGACGTCTTGCGCACCGAGTAACCCTCGGCGCGCTCACCCTTCACCACGACCTTGTCGAGGGTGGTCGGGTCGGCAGCGGTTTCGGCGAAGGCGGCTGGCGCGGCGGCCAGGCACAGGGCGGAGAGCACCGCCGCGGACAGGCGATGCGGCAGGAGAGCAGGGGTCGAGCGGGTCATGTGGGTTCCTGGACGGGCACGTGCGTGCGTCCGACCGGCTTCCCGGATGGTCTGGCGCCGCGGCTGGTAGGGTTTCACGCCGCTGGCCGGGTCCTGCGCGGCAGGACGGTGGCTGGGCAACGCGAGGAAGGGCGAACCGTCCTGGCTGCCCGGAAAACGCAAGCATGGTAATGCGAATTGTTTCTATTTACAAATGACGCCGGGGCGTGCCAGTCCCTTCGCCGCCTCAGTCTTCCAGCGGGGTGCGCTCGGCCTGGATCTTCATGTGTGGCAACTGGCCCTCGATGCCATCGGCGTACTCCACGGTGACCATCACGTCCTCATCGATCATGGGCGCGCCGTACACCTGCACCTTGCCGGTCATGTACACCGGGGAGCTGCGCAGACGCCCGGCATGGAGGGCTGTTGGATCCAGGCAGGCCAGCGCGTGGCGGATATTGGCCGAGGCGAATTCGGTCGAGGTGTTGGGGATCAGCCAGCGGCAGAACTGCTTGCCCGCCTCGCTGCCATCGTCCTCGCAGCCCTTGCTCCATCGGCTCCAGTCGGTCACCAGGACAATCGATCGCGGGGTATCGACCTGCGCGGTGTTGGTGAAGGCAGCCAGTTGCCTGCACCACGGGTCGCGGTGAGCCTGCAGTGTGCTGCAGCCAGTGGCCAGAATCACAGCAGCGATCAACAGCGGGGTGGCGCGAAGCTGGGCCATCGGCGTGCTCTCCCTGTCACTGCGGCTGATGATGCGGCGGGACCGTCGTGGAGTCGAGCCGCAGCGTCACCAGGCTCAACGCAGCAGCGGCAACGGGTCGCGGGCGCCGTCCTGGCCGTAGATGCCCCAGTGCAGGTGCGGCGGTGTGCCCTTGGCGTTGCCGCTGTCACCGACGTACCCCAGCAACTGCCCGGCCTGCACCACCTGGCCGCGTGCCAGGCCCTCGGCCCAGTCTTCCAGGTGCGCGTAGTAGTAGCGCTCGCGGCCGGGCCCGATCACCCACACCTGGCGCCCGCCCAGCCCGCTTTCGCGTACATCGCTGACGACGCCGACCGTGGCGCTGCGCACGGGCGTGCCGCGCTTGCCGAAGATGTCGATGCCGGCGTGGGTGCGGTCACGGCCACGCGGGGCACCGAAGGTGTCGGCGATCTGGCGGGGACGGACGCCTTCGACCGGCACTGGCAGTTCGGTCGCCGGTGGCATGCGTGCCAAGGACCAGAGCATCTTCGGTGCCGCCGCCCATGGGCTGTTCCACAGGGCCAGTGCGGCGATGCCGGCGGCAAGCAGCAGTGCGCCGGAGAGCAGCCAGCGGCGCAGGCGTCGGGCAGGGGAGGGCGGTGTGGTCATGGCGTCCATAGGTAGCGTCGAGCCTGCTCGACCGTCGGTAATGTAGAGTCGAGACATGCTCGACCGCTACAACGGCAGAGCAACAGCCAGTCGAGCAGGCTCGACTCTACACAAGCGGTGCCAGCGGTACCGCGAAGCTGCGCTTCAACGTGCCCAGCGCAACGGAGGTGCGGAAGCGCTCGATGTTGTCATCGCCACCGAACAGGCGCTCGGTGATCGCCTCGTACTCTTCCATCGAGGCCGCCGAAAGCAGCAGCAGGAAATCGCCGTCGCCGGTGATCGAATAGCACTGCTGCACGGCCGGGTCGTCCTGCACGCGGCGTCGGAACGGGGCCACCTTGTCGCGCTGTTCGCTGACCACGCGCACCTCGACGATGATGGTCAGCGGCCGCCCGACCTTCGCGGCGTCGATCACGGCCACATTGGCGGCAATCACGCCGTTTTCCTGCAGGCGCTTGATGCGCCGCTGCACGGCCGGTGTGGACAGGTGCACGGCCTCGGCGATCTGTCGTTGCGGCAGGGCATTGTCCTGCTGCAGCACGTCGAGGATGGCGCGGTCGAAGCTGTCCAGCACGGGGACGGTGGCCATGGTGAGCAGAAATTGCATGGATGGGTTGTCAATTGAGCCAAGTGCTCGCTGCCGGCGCAATAGACTGGGCGCATGCAGACTTCCCGATTCGCGCCGATGTTGCCGGCGCTGGCGGTGCTGGGTTCGGTGACCGCGCTGGCCATTGGCACCTCCTATGCCAAACACCTGTTCCCGCTGGTCGGCGCGCAGGGCACCAGCGCCCTGCGCGTGGGCTTCTCGGCGCTGTTGCTGCTGCTGTTCTGGCGGCCGTGGCGCTGGAAAACCAGTCACGTGGATGCGATGACCATCCTGCGCTACGGGCTGACCCTGGGCCTGATGAACCTGCTGTTCTACATGGCCATCCGCACCATTCCCTTTGGCATCGCCGTGGCCATCGAGTTCACCGGCCCGCTGACGGTGGCGATGCTGTCCTCGCGGCGGCCGATCGACTTCCTCTGGGTGGGCTGCGCGCTGGTGGGGTTGCTGCTGCTGCTGCCGCTGGGCGGCGGGCCGGCGCTGGACCCGGGCGGCGTGCTCTATGCGATGGGTGCGGCCGCGTGCTGGGGCCTGTACATCGTGTTCGGCAAGCGCGCCGGTCACCTGCATGCCGGCCATACGGTGTCGCTGGGGCTGCTGGCCGCTTCGCTGGTGGTGGTGCCGGTGGGCGTGGCCCATGCAGGGATGGCGCTGCTGCAGCCGGAGATCCTGTTGGCGGGCCTGCTGGTGGCGCTGGTGTCCAGCGCGATCCCGATGTCACTGGAGATGATGGCGCTCAAGCGCCTGCCCAAGGAGACCTTCGGCATCCTCATCAGCATGGAGCCGGCGGTGGCCGCGTTGTGGGCGATGCTGCTGCTGCACGAGCACCTGCAAGGCGTGCAGTGGCTGGCGATCGGCTGCACAGTGGTGGCCTCGGTGGGCAGCACGATGACCGCGCGGCGCTTGAGGACCCCGGTGGTTGTATGAAAAAGGGGACGGAGGGGATTAAGTCGTTTGTTCCACAAACGACTTAATCCCCTCCGTCCCCTTTTTCAGCGCAGGGCTTCGGCCGGGACGTCGATGGCCATGGCCAGGGCCAGATGGTCGGAGAATGCGGCCGGTACGGCTTCCACGCTGCGGGTCTGCAGGCTGCTGCTGACCAGGATATGGTCGATGGCCCGGTCCGGGCGCCAGCTGGGGAAGGTGGGCACCACGCAGCCCGGCGGCTGCAGCCGGGTCTTCTGGTAGAGCACCTGCATTTCCGGGCGCTCGGCCAGGCAGTTGAAATCGCCCATCAGCACCGCGTTCGGGTGGTCCGACAGCAGCTCGGCGATGAAGCCGAGCTGGGACATCCGCGAACCCGCGCCCAGCGACAGGTGGGCCACGGCGACGGCCAGGCCGTCCTCGCCATCACCGAATTTGGCCAGCAGCACGCCACGCCCGCCGATGCGGCCGGGCAGGGCGTGGTCCTGTACTTCCACCGGTTCCAGCTTGCTCAACAGGCCGTTGGCGCTGGAAGCCACCCCGCCCATGCGCCGGTTCGGCTGGTGGCTCCAGTAATTGAAGCCGGCACGCTGGGCCAGGTAGTGGGTCTGGTTGGTGAAGCCCGACCGCAGACTGCCCGGGTCGGCCTCCTGCAGGCCGACGATGTCGTGGCCGCGTGCCAGGGTGGCGATCGCGTCCAGGCTGCTGCGCTTGCGTCCCGCCGGCAGCGCATGTGACCAGCTGCGGGTCACATAGTCGCTGTAGCGGCGGGTGCTTGAGCCGGCCTGGATGTTGGCCGTCAGCAGGCGCAGGGTCCGTGTGTGGGGGGAAGTCACGGCCGGTAATGCTTTCTCTTGGATCAGTGAGCCTGGGCCGCAGCGCGTTCGCGGGCGATCAGGTGGTCGGCGATGCGCAGCATGTCCGGGAAGCTCTTGCCCTTCACCAGGTACTTGCCGTTGATGATGATCGACGGGGTGCCGCTGATCGCGCTGCGCTGGGCGAACTGCTTGGCCGAGTTGGTCTTGGCGTTCACCGCGAAGCTGCCCATGGTGGCGGCGAACTGCTTCGGATCCACGCCGTAGCCGGCGTAGAACTTGGCGATGTCGTCAATCGAGTCAGCGCCGCGCTCACCCTTCAGGGTCTTCTGCGAGTGGATGGCCGAATACAGTGCTTCGTGGGTCTTTTCCTGCACGCCCAGGGTCTGTGCGGCGTAGAAGGCGCGGGCGTAATTGTCCCAGGTGCCGCCGAACATGGCCGGCACGTAGACGAAGTTCACGTCGCTGGGCAGGCCGGCCTTCCACGGGCCGACCAGCGGCTGGAAGGCGGCGCAGGCCGGGCAGACGTAGCCGAAGATCTCGACCACCTCAACCTTGCCGGCGGCCGGCTGGAACGGCTGGCCATTGCTGATCAGCTGGTAGTCGCTGCCTTCCACCGGGGCCGGGCCGGTCAGCGCGGTGGTGGTCGGGGCCGGTGCCGCAGCGGGGGCGGCTTCGGTGGCGGCCTTGTCGCCTTCGGCAGCCGGGGCCGCGCCTTCGGCGGCAGCGGGCTCGGCGGCGGGGGCCGCAGCGGGCTCGGCAGCAGCCGGGGTGGCGGCCGGTTCAGCCGGGGCGGTGGTGTTGGTGCTGCCGTCGTCGGCCTTGCAGGCCGCCAGGAGCGGCAGCAGGGCTGCAAGTGCGATCGCGGCGATACGGGTCTTCATTGAAACGTCTCCAGCATCTGGAAAGGTGGGGCCGACGGCGGACGCCGGCCAGGGGGAAATGATGACATGCGGCGGCGACAGCGCCGTGTCGATGGTCGGGATCGGTTCAGCGGCCGCGACGGGCGCGCGCTTCGGAGATCAGCTGGGAGGCGATGCGCAGCTGGTCCTCGAAGCTGGTGCCGCGCACCAGGTACTGGCCGTTGATGATGAGGGCCGGGGTGCCCGGCACCTGGGTGCGCTGGGCGAAGGCCCGGGCGTCGGCCACCTTCTTCTGCACGGCATCGCCGCGCAGGGCCTGCTTGTAGCGGTCGGCGCTCACGCCATAGGTGGCATAGAACGTGGCGAGCTCATCGGCCGAGACGTTCTGCATCGGCAGCGAACCCTGTTCGTGCAGGGCTTTGAACACGGCGGCGTGGCTGCGCTTGGCAACGCCCACTTCATCGGCCGCGTAGTAGGCCAGGGCCCAGGCATCCCAGGCACCGCCGAAGGCGGCCGGGACCGGGGTGAAGCGCACGTCGGCCGGCAGCTTGGCAGCCCAGGCTTCCAGCTGCGGCTCGAAGTGGGCGCAGTGCGGGCAGGTGTAGCCGAACACTTCAACGACTTCGATCTTGCCGGCCAGCGGCTGGAACGGGCCGGGCTTGGCGATGCGCTCGTAATCCTTGCCTTCAACCAGTGGGGCATTGGCGGGGGTGGCGGCGTAGGCGGCCAGCGGCAGCATCACCAGCAGGGACAGCAGAAGGCGGGGAATCAACCTCATCGACACGCATCTCCATTGAAAATAACAACGCCGGCGCAGCCGCCGGCGTGAAGGAAACATACCGCAGCTGCGGGCCGCCGTGGCGACCCGGGCCGACCAGTGGCGGTCAGGGGGCGGCGGCCGGTTGTGGGGCAGCCGCCTCGGCAGCGAGATCATCGGCCTTGTTGTGCAGGCCCTGCAGGTAGCTGGACAGCGCCTGGACTTCCTGCTCGCTCAGTTTCTGGGCGATGGCGGCCATGATCTGGAAGTGCGCCTTGTCGGTCTCGTTGGTCTGCCCGGCCTGGTATTCCTGCAGGCGGCGTGCGACATAGCTGGCGTGCTGGCCGCCGATATGCGGGTAGGCCGGGCCGGGGTTGCCGGCGCCGCTGGGGCCGTGGCAGGCCATGCAGGCCGGCAGGCCGCGGGTGGCGTCGCCGCCGCGGTACAGCTGCTGGCCGATCTCGTAGAACTTCATGCCCTTGTAGGGGCCGTCGGCCACGGCGGTATCGTCGGCGATGCCGGCGGTGGCCTTCTGGGTGGCGAAGAACGCGCCGATATCGCGCATGTCCTGCGGGGTGAGGTTCTGCACGAAGGGCACCATCGCCACCGACGCGCCGGAACTGCGCTGGCCGTTGGCGATCAGGGCCATCTGCTGGGCGACGTAGCGTTCGCTCTGGCCGGCGATGGACGGGTACATCTCCACCGTGGAATTGCCGTCGGCCCCATGGCAGGCCGCGCAGGCCGAGGCCTTGGTCTGGCCGGCCTTGGCATCGCCCCAGGTGGTCTTGCTGAAATCCACCTCCAGCGAGGCGGTGCGGATCGGCCCGTTGTCGGGCAGCGGGGTCAGCGTGGTCTGCGCGAACGCAGCGGCGGCAACGACGACGGCGGTGGCAAGAGCGGATACGGCAAGAACGCGAGCGTGGCGCATGCTAAAGCTCCGTATGGACCGGGCCGGGGCGTGGCCGCCGGCATCGCCCGGATTATCAACGCCGTTTCCGCGCACGGTCAACGCAGCAGTGCAGCATTTTCCCGGCCTGCGGCCCCCGGAACGGGCGCGCGGCGCCGCAACATGCGATCCTAGGCGCATGTCATTGCTCATCGAACGCGCCCGTTACCACCTCTCGGCCCACAACGTGCGGCAGCTGCCGCCCGATGAAGGAGCCGAAGTGGCCTTCGCCGGCCGCTCCAACGCCGGCAAGTCCAGCGCCCTCAACGCGCTGACCCGGCAGAATTCCCTGGCCCGCGTGTCCAAGACCCCCGGCCGCACCCAGCAGCTGGTGTTCTTCCAGATCACCCCGGAAGCGCACCTGGTCGACCTGCCCGGTTATGGCTATGCCAAGGTGCCGCTGGACCTGCAGGCGCACTGGCAGGCCTTCATCGACCGGTACTTCCGCACCCGCGAAGCCCTCAAGGGCCTGGTGGTGGTGATGGACATCCGCCACCCGCTGAAGGACTACGACCGGCAGATGCTGTCCTACGCCGTGCAGCGTGGCATGCCCGCGCACGCGCTGCTGACCAAGGCCGACAAGCTCAGCCGCAGCCAGCAGATGCAGACCCTGCAGAAGGTCCGCAAGGAACTGCATTCGGCCTATGGCGACAGCGTCAGCGTGCAGGTGTTCTCCGGTGAGGACCGCACCGGCGTGGACGAAGCCCGCGGCGTGATCGGCGGCTGGCTGGGGCTGGCGTGACAACGAAGCGTGCCGGGCGTTGCCCGGCAGCATTCCGGTAGAGCCGAGCCCCACGCTCGGCTGCCGCGCGCAGCGCGGTGGGGCCCCCGGTAGCCGAGCATGGGCTCGGCGCTACAAGGGCTCACCGGCTCATTTCAACGGTGAGTACTCCGCCGGTACCCACGCATAGGCCTCGCCCTCGCGGCGCACATGGCCAAGGCCGGGGAAGGGCAGGTGCGCACCGGCCACCCACCAGCCCTTGGCGGTGGCCTGCTCAAGCAGCCCGCGACGGCTGGCGATGGCCGCCTTGCGGTCCGCATCGGCCTCGAACGCCGCTTCCGGGTGCGCGAACTGCACCGCGTGGAAGTGCAGCACATCGCCCCACACCAGCAACGACTGGCCCTGGCTGTCGAACCGGTAGGAGACATGGCCCGGGGTATGGCCATGGGTATCCATCGCCACCGCGCCAGCGGGCAGCGCATCGCCCGGCTTGAACGTACGCAGCCTGCCGTGGGCCTGGTAGGGCGCGACCGCATTGCGGGCCAGCGGGAAGGCGAAACGCACGCCTTCCGGCGCACCGGCTTCGCTGGCCGGGTCCAGCCAGTAGTCGGCATCGGCCTCGGACAGCCACACCGTGGCATTGGGGTAGGCCGGCTGGCCCTGCGCGTCGAGCACGCCGCACATGTGGTCCGGGTGGGCGTGGGTGAGCAGGATGTCATCGACCTCGGCCGGGTCGACGCCGGCGGCGCGCAGGTTGCCCAGCACCTGGCCCAGGCCGGGGCCGAAGCACTGCGCGGTGCCGGTATCGACCAGGGTCAGGTGGTTGCCCTGGCGGACCAGGAAGGCGTTGACCGCAGTCTGCAGGCCCTTCCTGTCCTCGGGTACGTAGCGGCCGTCGAGCAGGCGGGTGACCAGGGTGGGCGAGACATCAACCACTTCCTGGCGGCCGAGCGCGACCACGCCATCGAACAGGGCGGTGACCTGCAGCGCGCCGATGCGCTGGTGGTAGACACCCGGCACCTGCTGGGTGGGGGCGGGCGAAGTGGCTTCGGCCAGGGCAGTCAGCGGCAGGGAGGACAGGGCCAGCAGCAGGGCACCGCGCAGGGGCAGGTGTTGGAGATTCATGGGAGCAACTCGGTAGGGCGGGTGATTCCGTCGTCGTGCAGCGTGCCGGGTGGCGCGCGCGCGATGCGCTCAAACCACTGCGTGGAATGCTCAGGGGGGGGGGTCGGCAGGGCTTGCAGCCCTGCACCTGCTTCAAGCCACGGCAACGTCAACGTCAACGTCAAAAGCTGGTTTCCTGGGGGATGGCGGGGTGGGTCCGGTTGAGGGGGACGCCGTAAATACGTCCATGTAGGCTCGGTCGCCGCATCCATGCGGCTCACGCCCCCTCAACCGGACCCACCCCGCCTTCGACAGACCTCCGCGATCTGTCGGAACCTGCTGCTGATGGTGGGTGTCGACCGTTGGTCGGCACGGGTTCGGATATCGATGTCTGAAGGAAAAATCGTGTCGACCAAGGTCGACACCTACCAACAGCCTGTCGCAGTAGAGCCACGCCATGCGTGGATGATTCATCCGATATCCGACAGATGTGCCGACCAACAGCCGCCGTTACCAGTAGAGCCACGCCATGCGTGGATGATTTATCCGACATCCGACAGATGTGCCAACCAACGGTCGGCACCCACCAACAGTCGCGGGAGACTGTCAGAGGCGGGGCGGTGTGGGTGGGCAGGACCGTTGGCGCCATGGATGGCGCCATCGAGCCCCCATGGATGGGTTTACGGCGTGTCCTGACCACCCACACCGCCCCGCCATCCCACGGAATGCAGGCTTTTGACGTTGACGTTGACGTTGATTGCAGCAGGTGCAGGGCTGCAAGCCCTGCCAGACAACCCCACCCTTAGATGTCTGTCGGAGCCAGCCCGTACTGCTCGGCGAAGCGCTTGCTGAAACTCGCCGCCGAGCGATACCCGGCGCGGGCGGCCACCGTCTTCAGCGGTAGATCGGTCGTGTACAGCAGCGTCATGCCGTGCGCCAGCCGCGCCTCGGTCAACAGCTGCCGCAGGCTGGTGCGCTCGGCGGCCAGGCGTCGGCGCAGGGTCGCGCCGCTCAGCGCGAACTGGTCTTCCACATCGCGCGACTGCCAGTCACGCGACGGATCGGCGGCGATGCGGTCGCGGATCTGTTCGCCCAGGCTCGGTGCCTGCGGCAACAGCAGGTTGCCGTGGCCCTGCCGGCACCAGGCCAGTACCAGCTCGGCCAGCGCCAGCCGTGCCTCGCTGTAATGCCCATCCTGCAGCGCCTGGCGCCAGCGCCGCAGCACCGGGCCATGGTCGATCAACCGGGGCTGCGCGATCGCATCGCCAGCGGCGGGCAGCGCTTCGCTCCACAGCGGCACGATGGCGCTGAGGTAGCGACCGCTGCCTGCGTCGGGCGTGTTGACCACATCGATGCGGCAGCGCTGGGTGAACAGCAGCATGTCACCGGCGTGGGCGGTGAGGGACTGGTGGGCGGTGCGTACCTGCTTGCTGCCTTCCAGCAGGATCACGAATTGTGGCTGCGGTATCTCCACCGAACTGGCGCCGTGCTCGCGTCGCGCGGTGATGCAGGCAAAGCCTTCGGCGCGATCACAGCTGGCCAGGCTGGCCAGCTCGGCCAGCAGGGCAACCTCGGGCGGCGGCATCGCGGTCATGACACATGCGCTCCCAGCAGGCGGCCAATGCCGGCAGCGGCCGCCATGGCCAGCGCACCCCAGAACATCACCCGCATGGCGCCACGCGCGGCTGGCGCGCCTCCGGCACGGGCGGCCATCGCGCCGGTCAGGCACAGGCCGAGCAGGGTGCTGGCGGTCGTGGCCAGCGTGACCCGTTCCGCACTGGAAAAAAGTGCGGTCAGCACCGGCAGCGCGGCGCCGCAGGTGAAGGCACCCGCCGAGGCCAGCGCGGCCTGCAGCGGGCGCGCGCGCAGGGTATCGGTAATGCCAAGCTCATCGCGTGCATGTGCCCCAAGTGCATCGTGTGCGGTGAGCTGCTCGGCCACCTGCCGGGCCAGCGCAGGCTGCAGCCCGCGATGACGGTAGATGGCGGTCAACTCGTCCAGCTCGCTGTGCGGGTCTTCGTGCAGCTCGCGTTTTTCCACCGCCAGGTCGGCCGCTTCGGTGTCGGCCTGGGTCTGCACGGAAACGTATTCTCCGGCGGCCATCGACATCGCACCGGCCACGGTGCCGGCGATGCCGGTGGCCAGGATGGTGCTGGCCGAAGCACCGCTGGCGGCCACGCCGACCACCAGCCCGGCAACCGAGACGATGCCGTCGTTGGCGCCCAGGACGGCGGCGCGCAGCCAGCCGACGCGGTCGGCGCGGTGCAGTTCCGGGTGTCGTGAATGGCGGCTCATGGCCTGAGTGTACGGGGGTCAAGACGCCGTCGGTAGGATGCTGAAACCCGTCACCGTCGCATGCTGCGAAGGGCCGCCACGCTATAGTGCGCCCTTGCGATGGAAGGCCCCCGGCCCCACATCCCCTGCCACTGTCCAGCGAGTCCTCCCCCTTGTCGAGCCCCAGCCACGTCGCCGATACGCCCATTACCGACCGCTCGCAGCTGGTCGAGGTGCTTGCCTCCGGCGAAAAGCCCCGTGCGCAGTGGCGCATCGGCACCGAGCACGAGAAGTTCGGGTTCCGCCTGGACGATCTTCGTCCGCCCACCTTCGAGGGCGAGCGCGGCATCGAAGCCCTGCTCAACGGCCTGACCCGCTTCGGCTGGGAGCCGGTGCAGGAGAACGGCAACACCATCGCCCTGCTGCGTGACAACGCCTCGGTGACGCTGGAGCCGGCCGGGCAGCTTGAACTCTCGGGTGCGGCGCTGGAAACCATCCACCAGACCTGCGTGGAAACCGGCACCCACTTGAATGAAGTGGCACAGGTGGCCGGTGAACTGCAGCTGGGCTTCCTCGGCATGGGTTTCCAGCCGAAGTGGAAGCGCGATGAAATGCCGTGGATGCCCAAGGGCCGCTACAGGATCATGCGCTCCTACATGCCCAAGGTCGGTTCGCTGGGCCTGGACATGATGACCCGCACTTCCACCGTGCAGGTCAACCTGGATTACGCGACCGAAGCGGACATGGTGAAGAAGTTCCGCGTGTCGCTGGCGCTGCAGCCGATCGCCACCGCGCTGTTTGCCGATTCGCCGTTCACCGAAGGCAAGCCGAACGGCTACCTGAGCTACCGCTCGCACATCTGGACCGACACCGACGCCGACCGTACCGGCATGCTCGACTTCGTGTTCGAGGACGGCTTCGGTTACGAGCGCTATGTCGATTACCTGCTCGATGTGCCGATGTATTTCTCCTACCGCGATGGCATCTACCACGACGCCAGCGGGCAGAGCTTCCGCGACTTCATGCAGGGCAGGCTGCCGGTGCTGCCGGGTGCGCTGCCGACGCTGCGCGACTGGTCGGACCACATGACCACCGCCTTCCCGGAAGTGCGCCTGAAGAAGTACCTGGAAATGCGCGGTGCCGACGGCGGCCCGTGGAGCCGCCTGTGTGCGCTGCCGGCGTTCTGGGTCGGCCTGCTGTACGACGACACCGCGCTGGATGCCGCCTGGGACCTGGTGCGCGACTTCAGCCTGGCCGAGCGCCACGCGCTGCGCGACGGCGTGCCGAAGCATGCGATGGGCCTGCCGTTCCGCAACGGCACCGTGCGTGATCTGGCCCGCGAAGCGGTGAAGATTTCCGTCGAAGGCCTCAAGCGCCGCGCTGCGCGCAATGCTGATGGCCAGGATGAGAGCAAGTTCCTGGACGTGCTGCAGGAGATCGTCGAATCGGGCCTGACCCCGGCCGAGCGCAAGCTGGCACTGTTCCATGGCCGCTGGCATGGCGATGTGGATCCGGTGTTCCGCGAGTTCGCGTACTGATCGCGGTGCGGGATTGCCGGCCAGCGGCCGGCACTACCGATAAAAAACCCCGGCAATGCCGGGGTTTTTTCATTCCATCACTGCAGCGATCAGGCCTTGATGGTGGCCATGTCGATCACGAACCGGTAGCGCACATCGTTCTTCGCCATGCGCTCCCAGGCCTGGTTCACGTCCTTGATGTTGATCACTTCAACATCGCTGACGATGCCGTGCTCGGCACAGAAATCCATCATTTCCTGGGTTTCGGCCATGCCGCCGATGGCCGAGCCGGTGACGTGCCTGCGGCCGAAGATCACGCTGGCGCCCATCAGCGGCGGGTCCAGTTCGGTGATCACGCCGACCAGGCACATGGTGGCATCGCGCTTGAGCAGGCTCATGTACGGGTTGGTGTCATGGCTGACCGGCACCGTGTTGAGCAGGAAGTCGAAGCTGTTGGCATGCGCCTTCATCTGCGCGGGGTCGCGCGAGACCAGCACTTCGTCGGCGCCCAGGCGCTTGGCGTCGGCCCCCTTTTCCGGGGTGGTGGTGATCATCACCACGGTGGCCCCCATCGCCTTGGCGAACTTCACGCCCATGTGGCCGAGGCCACCCAGGCCGATCACGCCGACCTTCTGGCCCGGGCCGACCTTCCAGTGGCGCAGCGGCGAATAGGTGGTGATGCCGGCGCACAGCAGCGGCGCGGCGGCCTTCAGGTCGAGCTTCTCGGAGACCTTCACCACGAAACGCTGCTCGACCACGATGTGGTCGGAGTAGCCACCCATGGTCAGCTCGCCGGTGTTGCGGTCGTGGCTGTTGTAGGTGTAGGTCGGGCCCTTTTCGCAGTACTGCTCGAGGTCGTGGTCGCAGGCATCGCAGTGGCGGCAGGAATCAACCATGCAGCCGACACCGGCGTAATCGCCGACCTTCAGGGTGGTGACGGACGGGCCGACTTCGACCACACGGCCGATGATCTCGTGGCCGGGCACCATCGGGTACTCGGCGCCGCCCCAGTCGTCACGGGCCTGGTGCAGGTCGGAATGGCAGATACCGCTGTACAGCACTTCGATTCGGATGTCGTTGGCGCCGACGGCGCGACGTTCGAAGGTGAAGGGCTCGAGCGGGGCGGTGTTGGTGCGGACCGCATAACCATGGGCGAGGGACATGGGGAATCCTTGGCGGGGTTTGTCGAAAGGCGTTTTACAATACGCCCCTCGTACCGGCCTACAAAGCCCGGATATCGGCATGATTCATCAAGGCAGACTGCACAATGGCCTCTGACAATCTCTCCCACCTGGCCGCTTTCGCCGCAGTCGCCCGGCACCGCAGCTTCCGCAAGGCCGGCGGCGAGCTGACCCTGTCGACCTCGGCGGTGAGCTATGCGATCCGCGCGCTGGAAGAGCGGTTGGGCGTTGGCCTGTTCCACCGGACCACCCGCAGCGTGGCCCTGACCGAGGCGGGGCAGCGCCTGCTGGACCGGCTGCAGCCGGCACTGGGCCAGGTGCATGACGCCCTGGAAGAAATGAACCAGTTCAGGGACAGCCCGACCGGCCTGCTGCGCATCAACGCGGCGCGGGCGGCGGTGCCGAACCAACTGGGCCCGCGACTGACCCGCTTCCTGCGCGCGCATCCCGATGTGCGGCTGGAGCTGACCGAGAACGATGGTCTGGTCGACATCGTCGCCGAGGGCTTCGATGCCGGCGTGCGCCTGCACGAGTTCGTGCCCGAGGACATGGTGGCGGTGCCGCTGGGACCGCCACTGCACGGCATGATCGTGGCCTCGCCGGAGTACCTGCGCCAGCACCCGGCGCCGCAGCACCCACGCGACCTGCTGCAGCACGAATGCATCCGCTTCCGTTTCGCGAGTGGGCACCTGTACAAGTGGCAGTTCGACCGCGAGGGGCAGTCGCTGGAAATCGACGTGCGCGGGCGGCTGACGCTGAGCGAGCAGACCACCATCATGCGTGCGGTGCTCGATGGTTTCGGCCTGGCCTACGTGCTGGAGGATGCCGCGCGCCCGCATATCGAGGCCGGGACGATGGTGGCGGTGCTGCAGGACTGGAGCGAGCCGTTTCCTGGCTTCGTGCTGTATTACCCGAAGCAGCGGCAGATGTCGTCGGCGTTGCGCGCATTCGTGGATCTGCTGCGGGAGTGATGCCGTGCCGACCAACGGTCGGCCCCCGCCCGGCTCAGCCAGGTAGATCCACGCCATGCGTGGATGGCACGCGCCGATCACTCCACCAAGGCGTCATACCCCAGCCCGACGAACTGGATCAGGCAGAACCCATGCCCGAACGGATCGGCCAGCACCGCCAGCCGTCCCCAGCGTCGCTCGCTCACCGGCTGTTCGATCACCGCGCCTGCGGCCACCGCGCGTGACAGCGCGACGTTGATGTCTTCCACCACCCAGTCCAGGTGCAGTGGCGTCCAGTGGCGCTCGAAATCGCGCACATCGCCTTCGTCGGTGGCGGCGCTGCCCGCATCACTCTGCAGCAGGTACAGCGGGGTGGGGCCGCCGAGCAGTTCAAGCGCCCCGGCCCCCAGCCGTCGGCCGACGCGCAGGCCGAACGCTGCAACGTAGAACATCTCGGCAGCGGCCAGGTCAGGTACATCGATATTGACGATGAAGGTGCGGGCGGGGGAGTCCATGGCACGGGTCTGCGGCGGACGGTTGCACGCAGTCTAGACCTCCGGCGGCACGCCGCGGGTTCATCTGTCACCGGAATTCAGGCAAGGTAGATGGCTGCTTTCGACAGGGACATCCATGAGCACGCTTATCGAGATCGAACAGGCCACGGGCCAGGCATTCCCGCCGCTGTTCCACCAGATCACCGCCGAGGGACGGGCGGACTGGGGTGCCACGGGCAATCTGTGGTTCCGCGAGGTGTTTCCCACGCTGTTGGCACAGCCGCCGTTGCTGCTGCATGCCAACGAGTTCGAGCCGATCGCGCTGCACGAGTTGCGCGAAGCGTGGGAAGACCTGACCGCCGAGGATCACTACAACCCGCTGCGCGAAGACCTGCAGCTGCTGCCGTTCGCACGCAGCGGTGCGGGCGATACCTATTGTTTCTGGAGCAACGCCCCCGGCTTCATCGAGCCGCCGGTGCTGATGGTCTGGCACGACGATGACCGTGCCGACGTGCTCGCCGCCAACCTGCAGGACTTCCTGTTCCGCAAGATGGTCGAGGCCGTGACGGAGCTGGAAGCGGCGTACACGACGCTGGTCGAGGGTGATCTGGCCGCCAACCTGCAGGCCTGGCTGGGCAGCCATCGCGGCTGGTTGCGCGACGACCAGGCGGCGGCGCTGGAGGCCTTGTTTGCCCGCACCGATGACATCGCCGCAGGGCGGATCAGTGACGAGGAAGCGCAGGCGCTGGTGACGCGGGTGATCGGCTTCCCGCGGCTGGACGAGTCGTTCGCCTACGTGCGGACCTGAGCGCCGCTTGCGCGCCAGCGTCGATGTGCCTGATGCTGGAGCTGGATGGATGCTGCGGCAGGCGTCATCACCGCGGTACGGTGTTCTCCCTGACTGGCCAAGGATGTCGCATGTCTACTCTCACGCGCTGGACGCTGTGCCTGCTGTTGTCGACCCTGCCGGCGCTGGCGGGCGCCACCGCGCAGATTCCGGACACCATCGAGATCGACGGCAAGCAGCTGACGTTGAACACCAATCCACTCAGCGCCCAGCTGCAGGCGAGGGGCTGGAGCCCGCCGGACGACGCCGAACAGTCCACCGCGAACTGGCGTGGCTACGTGGCCCGCTGGCGGATCGATGGCGACGCGCTCGTGCTGGTCGATGCCACCATCGATCTGCCGGGCAACGTGGATGACGGGGTGTACAAGCCGCGCAAACGCAGCATCAAGGCGGAGCTGTTCCCTGGACAGGCGCGGGTGGTGGCCGACTGGTACACCGGCATGCTGATCATCCCGGATGGCGAGCTGACCCGCTACGTGCACATGGGCTATGGCTCCAGCTACGACCACTACCAGCTGGTCCGGGTGAAGGACGGCAAGGTGCTGGAGCACCTTTCCATGGACGAAGCCGCGTTCGAGGCCTACAAGAGCAAGGCGTTCCAGGCGTTCAGGGGGACGCCCGAATTCCGCAGCGCGCTGAAGGAGACGAAGTCCAAGGGGATGACGGAAGCCCAGGCCATCGACTTCCTGCAGAGTTTCAATGCCGAGGTCTACCTGTCGCGTTGATGGGTTTGCCGGCCTTGCGCCGCGTGCAGCAGGGGTCAGATCCCTTTCCGTTGGAAACGGATCCGACCCCATGCCCGATCAGCTCGCCGCCGGGTAATCCAGATAGCCCTCGCGGCCACCACCGTAGTAGGTATCCCGATCCGGCGCGGCCAGTGCGATGTCCTGCTGCAGGCGCTCGACCAGATCCGGGTTGGCGATGAACGGCTGGCCGAAGGCCGCGATGTCGATCGTGCCTTCGTCGATCAGGCGCAGGGCGTACTCGCGGGTCATGCCGCCGGCCAGCAGCACGGTGCCGCCGTAGGCCTGCTTGAACGCCTTCAGGAAGTCTTCGCCGATGGCGCGCTCGCCGTGCAGGTAGTTGTCATTCAGATGCACATAGGCCAGCCCGCGCTTGCCCAGTTCTTCGGCCAGGTACAGATAGCTGGCTTCGTTCTCGGCATAGGCCGGCATGTCGAAGACCTGGCTGTTCGGTGCCAGGCGCACGCCGACGCGGTGCGCGCCGATGCTGGCGGCCAGTGCATCGACGGTGTCCAGGATCAGCCGTGCGCGATTGCGCAGCGAGCCGCCGTAGAGATCCTGCCGGTCGTTGGTGAGCGGGTTGAGGAACTGCTCGAACAGATAGCCGTTGGCGGCGTGCAGTTCGATGCCGTCGAAGCCGGCGGCGATGGCATTTTCCGCGCCCCGCACGAAGTCGCTGACGATGCCCGGTACTTCATCGCTGCGCAGGGCGCGCGGCGGGGTCGGATCGACGCGGCCGCGGCTGCCGTCATCCAGGTACACGAAGGCGAAGTTGCGCGGGTCGCTGCCCACGGCACGCGTACTGGCGCTGACCGGCTGGCCGCCGTCGGGCTGCAGCGAGCTGTGCGACATGCGGCCGACATGCCACAGCTGGGCGAAGATCGTGCCCTGCGCGCTGTGTACAGCGTCAGTCACCTGGTTCCAGCCCGCCACCTGTTCGGCCGACCAGATGCCCGGCACGTCGATGTAGCCCTGGCCCTGTGGCGAGACCGGCGTGCCTTCGCTGATGATCAGGCCGGCGCTGGCGCGCTGCCGGTAGTACTGCGCGGTCAATTCGTTGGCCACGGCGCCCGGATTGCGGGCACGGGTCATCGGCGCCATGGCAATGCGGTTGTGCAGCGGGGTTCCCGCCAGATCGAAGGGGCGGAACAGCAGGTCGGTCATCTCGGTCATCTCGGTGTGGGGGAGGGCGCCCGTGGCGCCATGCACACAGGATGGAGTTGACATCGAGGCGCATAAAGAGCTTCGATTTCCCTCTTGGCGGGACATCGTGTCCCCAATGGAGGCTGCAGATGCTGCCCGTGGAATCCTTGAACGGCCTGGTGACCTTCGTCACCACGGCGCGCGCCGGCACCTTCACCGAGGCGGCCGAAGCGCTGGGCATCTCGCGCTCGGCGGTGGGCAAGGCCATCGCCCGGCTGGAGGCGCGGCTGGGCGTGCGCCTGTTCCACCGCACCACCCGGCGCATCGCGCTGACCACCGACGGCGAGGCCTACTACGCCTCGTGTGCGGCCGCGCTGGAGGAGATCTCCGCCGCCGAAGCCTGCCTGGGCTCGGCGGCGCACCTGCCCAGCGGACGCCTGCGCATCGACATGCCCTCGTCTTTCGGCCGCCTGGTGGTGATGCCGGTGCTGCTGAAGCTCTGCCAGCAGTACCCCGACCTGCAGCTGACCGTGACCTTCACCGATCACTTCGTCGACCCGATCGAGGAAGGCATCGACCTGCTGATCCGCTTCGGTGGACTGCAGCAGGCCGAGCACCTGGTGGCGCGCCGGCTGGGCAGCCAGCGCCTGGTCACCTGTGCCGCGCCGTCCTACCTGCAGGCGCACGGCGTGCCAGGCAGCGTGGACGAGCTACGCCAGCACCGCAGCATCGTCGGCTACCGCCACGGTCAGCCGATGGCATGGCGGATCGGCGCGGACGGCGAGGGCGGTACCTTCATTCCGCAGGCCACCCACCAGCTCAACGATGGTGATGCGGTGATCGACGGTGCCATCGCCGGGCTCGGCATCTGCCAGATGCCGGTCTCGCTGGTCCGTCGGCACCTGCAGTCCGGCGCGCTGCAATCGGTGCTGGACGAGTGCATGCAGCGGCACATCGAGATCCACGCGCTGTGGCCGCCGACCCGCCACCTGCGGCCGAAAGTGCGCTTCGTGGTGGATGAACTGACCCGGCTGGCCGCTACGGGCGCGTTCGACTGAACGCCCTGGATCGCCCCGCGGATTGAGCCCCGGCGTCGCCTGTGTATACTATCCCCCAGTATAGTTCCGCAGGTGGCCCGCCATGCCGCATTCCCCCGAAGAGAAGAAGAAGGTCCTGGCCCGCGTGCGTCGCATCCGCGGCCAGTGCGATGCGCTGGACCGCGCGCTGGAGGCCGGCGCCGACTGCGGGCCGGTGCTGCAGCAGATCGCGGCCATCCGTGGCGCGGTCAACGGGCTGATGTCCGAGGTGATGGAAGCCCACCTGCGCGAGGAATTCGGCCAGCCAGCCACCTCAGATGAACAACGCGCCGAACGCGTGCGCGAGATGAGCGGGCTGATCCGCTCGTACCTGAAATAAACAACGGCGCACCATAGCGCCGCCCATCCTGTTACTGCCTGTCTTTGGAGAGTCCGCCATGAAATCCCGTGCCGCCGTCGCCTTTGGTCCCGGCCAGCCGCTGCAGATCGTCGAGATCGACGTCGCCCCGCCGAAGGCCGGCGAAGTGCTCGTCAAGATCACCCACACCGGTGTCTGCCACACCGATGCGTTCACCCTGTCCGGCGATGATCCGGAAGGCCTGTTCCCGGTGGTGCTGGGCCATGAAGGCGCCGGCATCGTGGTGGAAGTGGGCGAGGGCGTGACCAGCGTCAAGCCGGGCGACCACGTGATTCCGCTGTACACCGCCGAGTGCGGCGAATGCCTGTTCTGCAAGAGCGGCAAGACCAACCTGTGCGTGTCGGTGCGTGCCACCCAGGGCAAGGGCGTGATGCCCGACGGCACCAGCCGCTTCAGCTACAACGGCGAGCCGATCTACCACTACATGGGCTGCTCGACCTTCAGCGAATACACCGTGGTGGCTGAAGTCTCGTTGGCCAAGATCAATCCGGAAGCGAACCCGGAACACGTCTGCCTGCTCGGCTGCGGCGTCACCACCGGCATCGGCGCGGTGCACAACACCGCCAAGGTGCAGGAAGGCGACAGCGTGGCCGTGTTCGGCCTGGGCGGCATCGGCCTGGCGGTCATCCAGGGTGCGCGCCAGGCCAAGGCCGGCCGCATCATCGCGGTGGACACCAACCCGTCCAAGTTCGAGCTGGCCCGCGAATTCGGTGCCACCGACTGCATCAACCCGAAGGACTTCGACACGCCGATCCAGCAGGTCATCGTTGAAATGACCACCTGGGGCGTGGACCACAGCTTCGAGTGCATCGGCAACACCAGCGTGATGCGTGCGGCGCTGGAATGCGCGCACCGTGGCTGGGGCCAGAGCGTGGTGATCGGCGTGGCCGGTGCCGGCCAGGAAATCTCCACCCGTCCGTTCCAGCTGGTCACCGGCCGCAAGTGGATGGGCACGGCCTTTGGCGGCGTGAAGGGCCGCAGCCAGCTGCCGGGCATGGTGGAAGACGCGATGAAGGGCGATATCGAGCTGGCCCCGTTCGTCACCCACACCATGGACCTGGACAAGATCAACGAAGCCTTCGACCTGATGCATGAAGGCAAGTCGATCCGCTCGGTCGTCCACTACTGAATCACGCCAGGCGGCAGGCCGCGTGCCTGCCGCCGCTGGGAGCACTCCATGGAACGCATCGAACACCGCGCCTGTTTCGGCGGCTGGCAGGACGTCTATCGTCATCATTCGACCACGCTGGGCTGCGACATGCAGTTCGCCGTGTACCTGCCGCCGCAGGCGGCCACGCAGACGCTGCCGGTGCTGTACTGGCTGAGTGGCCTGACCTGCACCGAGCAGAACGTCATCACCAAGGCCGGCGCGCAGCGCTACGCGGCCGAACATGGGGTGATCCTGGTGGCGCCGGACACCAGCCCGCGCGGCGATGACGTGGCCGACGCCGAAGGCTACGACCTGGGCAAGGGCGCGGGGTTCTACCTCAACGCCACCGAACAGCCGTGGGCGAAGCATTACCGCATGCACGACTACGTGGTGCACGAACTGCCGGCGCTGATCGAAGCGGAGTTTCCGGCCAGCGATGCGCGCGCGATCAGTGGCCATTCGATGGGTGGGCACGGCGCGCTGGTGCTGGCGCTGCGCAACCCGGGCCGCTACCGCAGCGTGTCGGCGTTCTCGCCGATCGTGGCGCCGAGCCAGGTGCCGTGGGGCCAGAAGGCGTTCACTGCCTACCTGGGCGACAACCCGGCCGAGTGGGCGCAGTGGGATGCCACCGCGCTGGTGGCCACCGCCAGCGAGCGCCTGCCGCTGCTGGTCGACCAGGGCGATGCCGATGAGTTCCTGCAGAACCAGCTGCAGCCCGAACGTCTGCAGCAGGCCTGCGAGGCCGTCGGCCACCCGCTGGCCCTGCGGCTGCAGCCGGGGTATGACCACAGCTATTACTTCATCGCCAGCTTCATCGGCGAGCACATCGCCCATCACGCCCGCGCGCTGAAAGCCTGACCCGGCGTTTGTAGAGTCGAGCAAGCTCGACTCTACCGATCGTCTTCTTCCGCCGCTTCGCGGCCCTGCTGGCGGATAAGCGCTTCTTCGCGCGCATCGTTGATGGCGTGGCGCACGCTGTCCAGGTCGACGGTGGATTCATCGTGCACGAAGGTGCCGGTGAGTTCGCTGTCCGGCAGCAGGTTGCCAGCCTCGAACAGCGCCCACATTTCCTCGCCATACCAGGTGTCCAGCAGCTCGGGTGCGAAACGGCCCAGGTAGGCGGTGAGGTTGTTGACATCCCGCAGCAGCATGCTGCGGGCGGCGTTGTTGCCGCCTGCACTGACCACCTGGGGGAAATCGATCACCACCGGGCCATCGGGCCCCACCAGCACGTTGTACGGCGAAAGATCGCCATGGATCAGGCCGCAGCACAGCATGCGTACCACCTGGCGCACCAGGGTCTGGTGGAACGCGCGGGCCTGGTCGGCCTCCAGCTCCACTTCGCCCAGCCGGGCGGCGGAAAAACCCTCGGCATCGGTCACCAGTTCCATCAGCAGCACGCCGTGGTAGTAGCCATGCGGCTCGGGCACGCGCACACCGGCGTCGCGCAGCTGGTACAGCGCGTCCACCTCGGTGTTCTTCCAGGCCGTTTCCTGCTGCTTGCGGCCGTACTTGCTGGACTTGCCGATGGCACGTGCTTCGCGGCTGCCACGCACCTTGCGGCCCTCCTGGTACTGCACGCGCTGCTGGAAACTGCGCTGGGCCATGTCCTTGTAGACCTTGGCGCAGCGCACGTCGTTGCCGCTGCGCACCACGTACACAGCCGCTTCCTTGCCGCTCTTGAGCGGGCGCAGCACTTCGTCGATCACGCCGTCATCGATCAGCGCGCGCAGTCCTTCGGGGGTTTTCACGGAATCTCGGGGGAGGCGGCAGGCGCCGCTGCATCTGTCTGGGCGGGGAAGGGATTCTCGCATCTTCAGGCCGCGCCTGCCTCGCAGCTCCCCCATCCCGCGTTTTCTGCGGTTTCTGCCGTGGATCACGCCGCATGGGCCGCAGGCTGCGCTATGGTGCGCGCATACGGCCTTGCGGATGGGGGTAGTGCATGCCGGTAGTGCTGGCGCTGCTGTACGTGGTCTGCCACGGGCTGGTCGTGGCGGTGTGGCCGGGGACGGCCGGTGGCGGCTCGTTCGCATTCCTGACTGCCGCACCGCTCATCGCAGCGGCCGCCTGCCTGTGGCGTGCCCAGCGCGACCGGGCCGCGCTGGGCTGGCGGGCCACCGCACTGGCCCTGCTGCTGTGGGCAGGGGGCATGGGCTTCAACATGGTGGATGCGCTCACCGCCGGGCGGGCCAACATCACCCCCAGCGTCAGCCTGCTGCTGTATGTGCTGTATGGCGTGCCGCTGGTGTTCATCCTGGCCCGCGCGCGCCGCGAGCGCTGGACCATCAGCCTCATCGATGGCGTGATGGCGGCCCTGCTGGGCGTGCTGTTCTTCGTGCACACCCAGTCCTTCGCCGACCGCATCGACATCGATGCACGGGCGATGGCCAACATGCAGCACATGTTCGACATCCAGAATCTGTGCATTGCCGCGTTCGCCGTGGTGCGCTGGCTGGCCGGCGATGTGCCGGAGCGGCGCGTGTTCTTCCGCGCGCTGGCGCTGTATGCGCTGGGCTATCTGCTGGTGGCGTTCTACATCAACCACTACACGGCCGAGCAGTCCTTCGGCGCCTACAACGACCTGTTGATCGACCTGCCGTTCCTGCTGATGGCATTGCTGGCCCTGCGCCAGGCACCGGCACCGGGCGTCGTGCTGCACCCGAGGCTGTCGCGGCTGGTGCAGGCCGGCGGGCCGATCATCCTGCCGCTGCTGCTGCTGGTGGTCGGGACACTGGTGGTGGACCATGCGCGGCCGCTGGCGCTGGCCGGGTTCGTGGTGGCTACGTTGGGGTTCAGCCTGCGCAGCACCCTGCTGCAGATCGACCTGCTGGAACGCCAGGCAGCGCTGGACCAGCTGGCCCGCCAGGACGGCCTCACCGGGGTTGCCAACCGGCGGCAGTTCGACACGCTGCTGCAGGCCGAGTGGAACCGTGCCCGCCGCAGCGGTACCGAGCTGGCGCTGTTGCTGGTGGACATCGATCATTTCAAGGCGTTCAACGACCAGCATGGCCATCCGGCCGGCGACCGCTGCCTGCGTGCAGTGGCAGCGGTACTGCAGGCCACCGCCGGGCGCGCGGCCGACAGCGTGGCGCGCTACGGTGGGGAAGAATTCGCGGTGATCGTGCCGGGCAGCGCGCTGTCGGGCGTGCTGGCGCTGGCCGAGCGGCTGCGTCTGGCAGTGGAAGCGCTGCGCCTGCCCGAGGGCCCGGTCAGCATCAGCATCGGCGTGGCTTACCTGCACCCGCCAGCCACGGCCAGCGCCGACCAGCTGCTGGCCGACGCCGATGCCGGGCTGTATGCCGCCAAGCGTGCCGGCCGCAACCAAGTGACCCTGCACGCCCGCGTGCTGGACGATGAGAGCGGCGAGGAAGGCGTGATCGACTGTTGAGGCGGACACCGAACGGGTCGTTGCCAACCCTCGTTGGCAGGCCTTTGCAGAAGCGCCAACCAAGGTTGGCATCTATCAGGGCGGGCAGGCGCTGGTCGTTGCCAGCCCTGGTTGGCAGGCCCTCGGGGCCGTTCAACCGCCGCGCGTCTCCACCAGCACCGGGCACGGCGCGTGGTCCAGCGTCCATTGCGCCACCGAGCTGTCGAGCAGGCGCTGCAGCCGCGACAGGTGGCGATGGCCGATCACGAGCAGATCGGCGTCCAGTTCGCGGGCCTGGGCGCTGATGACTTCGGCTGGATCACCGGCCGGCAGCAGCGAGCAGGCATCCACCCCGCGCTCGCGCAGCTGCGCAGCGGCGTCCTGCAGCAGCCCTTCGGCCCTGGAGCGCTGGCGGGCGGCGGCCGGGTATTCGCGGCGGTCGTCGTCGCCGGCGTCGGCGGACAGGGCGAACCCGGGATCAATGACGCACAGCAGGTGTACGCGGCTGCGTGGGCCGGCGACCTGAGCGACCAGGTCCAGTACGGCGTCGTGCTGGGGGCCGCCGTCAAGGGCGACCAGCAGGGTGGTGAACATGGGCGGAACTCCTTGGCAGGCGGTGATGGTCGCCCATGCCGCGCCGCGCACCCATGCCGTGTGGCGCAGGCAATACATGCACGGAACGCAATCGGCTTTGGATGAGAGTGTCGTAGAGTCATTCCATTCGATGGAGACTGCCATGCCCTTGCCCGACCTCAACCTGCTGCTGGCCCTGGACGTGCTGCTGGATGAAGGCAGTGTCGCCGGGGCGGCCCGGCGCATGAACCTGAGCGCGCCGGCCATGAGCCGTACCCTGGGGCGGATCCGTGAAGCGCTGGGTGACCCGGTGCTGGTACGCGCCGGCCGCGGCCTGGCGCCGACGCCGCGCGCGCTGGAGCTGCGCGAACAGGTGCGCGACGTGATCGAGCAGGCGCACCGGGTGTTCAACGATGGACGTGAGGTGGACATCCAGACCCTGGAACACACCTTCAGCATCCGTGCCAACGACGTGTTCATCGGCAGCTACGGTGGGCGCCTGCGTGAGGTGTTCCGCCAGCAGGCGCCGCGCTGCACGCTGCGCTTCATGCCCGAAGGCGATACCGACGACGATGCGATGGTGCAGGGCCGGATCGACCTGTACATCAGCACCGCCGGCAAGCACACGCCGGAAACCAAGGTGCAGAACCTGTTCACCACGGCATTGCTGGGTGCGGCGCGCGAGGATCATCCGCTGTTCGACGGGGACATCACCGCCGAACGGTTTGCTGCCTGCGACCACATCGCCGTCTCGCGCCGCGGCATCGCGCATGGGCCGATCGACGACGAACTGGCACAGCTGGGCCTGCGGCGGCGGGTGGCAATGGTCATTCCGACCTTCCACGGTGCGATCTTCGCCGCTGCTGCCTCGGACCTGGTACTGCCGCAGATGCCCAGCGTGATGCTTGATCGGATTGCCTACATGGGGCTGCCGCTGCGCATGTTCCCGCTGCCGGTGCCGGTACGCACGGTGGCCCTGGTGCAGGCCTGGCACCCGCGCATGGACAACGATCCGGCGCACCGCTGGCTGCGCCGTGCGATCAAGAGCATGTGCGACGCCGACGCGTTGTAGCGTCGAGCTTGCTCGACGGCATCTGAGGATGTGCCGACCAACGGTCGGCACCTGCCCGCAACGTGCACCCGTGCGTCTGGCGCACGACTGGCATCGCACCCACGCCATTTTTCGCAGCAGTGGGCCTGCCTAGACTGCGCTCCCCACATTCACGGAGCGCACGCCATGCCGCTTCACCTGCCGTGCGCTGCACGGATCGGCCAGCGCCGATGAGCGCGGTCTCCCTGCCACAGGCCCCGGCCGCCCCGGCTGCCCCCGCGTTCGACCACCGCATCGTGGTCGGCCTGTGCGGCGTGCTGCTGGTGGTGCTGCTGTCGGGCTTCAACGAGAACGTCACCAAGGTGGCGCTGGCCGACATCCGCGGCGCGATGGGGTTCAGCGTCGATGACGGCAACTGGATCACCGGCATCTACAGCGCGATGTCGGTCAGCGCGATGGCCTTCGCTCCCTGGTGCGCAGTCACCTTTTCGCTGCGCCGCTTCGGCCTGGTGATGATCGGCGCCTTCATGCTGCTGGGCGTGCTGTGCCCGTTGGCACCGAACCTGCCGACCTTCCTGCTGCTGCGCGCGCTGCAGGGCCTGGCCGGTGGTGCGCTGCCGCCGCTGCTGATGAGCGTGGCGCTGCGCTTCCTGCCGCCGGGCATCAAGCTGTATGGCCTGGCGGGCTACGCGCTCACCGCAACCTTCGGGCCGAGCATGGGCACGCCGCTGGCTGCGCTGTGGGTCGAGCACGCGGGGTGGCAGTTTGCGTTCTGGCAGATCGTGCCTTTCTGCGTGGCCGGCATGGCCATGGTCGGCTGGGGCCTGCCGCAGGACCCGCTGCGCCTGGAGCGCTTCGCCCAGTTCAACGGCGTGGGCCTGGCGCTGGGGCTGCCCGCGCTGGTGATGCTGGTGCTGGGCCTGACCCAGGGCGCACGCCTGAACTGGTTCGATTCGCCGCTGGTCACGGTGCTGCTGGGCGGTGGCGGCGGCCTGCTGGTGCTGTTCTTCATCAATGAGTGGTTCCACCCGCTGCCGTTCTTCAAGCTGCAGCTGCTGGCCCATCGCAACCTCAGCTATTCGCTGGTCAGCTGCGTGGGCGTGCTGTTCGTGCTGCTGGCCGTCATTTCCATTCCGTCCGGATTCCTGGCCAGCGTTCAGGGCTACCGACCGCTGCAGACCGCGCCGATCCTGTTGTGGGTGGCGTTGCCGCAGGCCATCGCGCTGCCACTGGTGGCGGCGCTGATGAACCAGCGTGCCGTGGATTGCCGCTGGGTGTTGGCGGCCGGGCTGTTGCTGCTGGCGCTGGCGTGCTTCATCGGCGCACAGCTGGATGTGCAGTGGAACCGCGACACCTTCCTGTGGGTGCAGCTGCTGCAGGTAGTGGCGCAGCCGATGGCGGTGCTTCCGCTGCTGCTGCTGGCCACCACCGGCCTGGCACCGCAGGACGGACCCTATGCCTCGGCCTGGTTCAACACCGTCAAAGGTTTTTCGGCGGTGTTCGCCGGGGGCGTACTCGATGCGATCGGGCAGTCACGGCGCCATCTCCATTCCACCGCGCTGGTGGACCACCTCGGCAACCAGCCGTGGTTGCCGCCCAGCGCCGATCTGCCCGCGCGCCTGCACACACAGGTGCAGGCGCTGACTTCGGCCGACCTGTACTGGCTGGTTGCGCTGGTGGCCCTGGGCTGCCTGCCGCTGCTGCCATGGGCTACCCGTGTCCATCCGCCACGTGCCGTGGCCTGACCCTCACCCGCAAGGACTCCCCCATGAGCCTCAACAAGACAACCCTCAATACCGGCCTCGCGCTGGGCGTGCTGGCCCTGGCCATCGGTGGCTGGCTGCTGCTGCGCGATGGCCGCTACCAGCGCACCGACAACGCTTACGTCAATGCCGATTTCACCGTGGTTGCACCGAAGGTGGCCGGCTTTGTCAGCAGCGTGGAGGTGCAGGACAACCAGCAGGTAAAGGCCGGTGACGTGCTGGCCCGCATCGATGACCGCGATTACCAGGTGGCACTGCAGGCGGCGCGCGCCGATCTGGCCAATGCACGCGCGCAGCTGGCCAATGCGCAGGCCGCGCTGGCCCAGCAGGGCTCGCTGATCGAGCAGGCCCGGGCCAGCGTCGATGTCAGCCGCTCCGAGCTGACCCTGGCCAGCGCCGACCAGCAGCGCTACCGCGAACTGGCCCGCGATGGTGCCGGCACCGTGCAGAACGCGCAGCAGGCGCAGTCGAAGCAGGCCGTGGCCAGCGCCCATCTGCAGCAGGGCCGGGCGGCGCTGAGCACCGCGCGCCAGCGCACCGACATCCTCGCCGCCGGCGTGCAGTCGGCGCAGGCCGCGGTGCAGCGCGCCGAAGCGGCACAGGCACGCGCGGAGCTGGACCTTTCCCATACCGAGCTGCGCGCGCCGATTGACGGTGTGGTCGGCCGCCGTGCGGTGCGCGTGGGCGCCTACCTCACGCCGGGCATGGCCGTGGCGGCCGTGGTGCCGTTGCAGCGCGCCTTCGTGGTCGCCAATTTCCAGGAAACGCAGATGACCCGCATGCACGCCGGGCAGCCGGTGGAACTGACGGTGGATGTATTTCCCGGCACGCGCCTGCGTGGCCACGTCGACAGCATTGCCCCGGCCACCGGCGTGACCTTTGCCGCCGTCGCGCCGGAAAACGCCACCGGCAACTTCACCAAGGTAGTGCAGCGCATCCCGGTGAAGATCGTGCTGGAACCGGGCCAGCCGCTGGCAGACCAATTGCGTGCCGGCATGTCGGTGGAAGCGCGTGTGGACCTGCAGGGCGGGGAGGGCGCATGAGCGGCCGCCGCCTGATGAAGACGCTGGCCAGTGCGGCGCTGTGCCTGGCGGTGGCGGGCTGCATGATGGGCCCGGACTTCGTGCGGCCACAGGCCGAACTGCCGGCGCAGTGGCAGGGCGAGGCCGTGGCCGCGACGGCCATCGACGACGACGCGGCCTGGTGGGCCAACTTCCATGATCCGCTGCTGGGGCAGCTGGCCCAGCAGGTGCTGCAGTCCAACCTGGACCTGCAGCTGGCGGCCAACCGTGTGCAGCAGAGCCGTGCGGCGCGCGGCGTCAGCGCGGCCGATCGCCTGCCTGCGGTGGCGGCCAGCGCCAGCGGCGTGCGTGCGCGCAACAGCGAGGTGGGCCTGAGCGATCCGTCCGGCAATGCTGGGCGCGAGGACTACGGGTTGTTCCAGGCCGGCATCGGCCTGAGCTGGGAACTGGATCTGTGGGGCCGCGTGCGCCGCCAGGTGGAGGCTGCCGACGCGCGCATGCAGATGGCCGAGGAAGACGCGCACGCGGTGCGCATCGCACTGCTGGCCGAAACCGCGCGGTCCTACCTGCAGCTGCGCGCGACCTCGCAGCTGCTCGCGATCACCGAGGACAACCTCAGTATTGCCGCCGACGTCCAGCGCCTGACCGAAGCGCGCCAGCGACAGGGCGTGGCCAGCACCCTGCAGGTATCGAGCGCGGCGGCGCAGGTGGCCGCGCTGCAGGCACGCATCGCCCCACTGCGGCACCGGCAGTCGCAGCTGCGCAATGCACTGGCCTTCCTGCTGGCCAGGCCGCCGCAGGCGCTGGATGCTCAGCTGCAGGACGTGCGCAGCGACTGGCCGGCACTGCCCGACGTGGCCGTGGGCCTGCCCAGTGAACTGGCCGAACGCCGCCCGGACATCCGTCGCGCGGAAGCGGCGCTGCATGCGGCCACCGCGAACATCGGCGTGGCCAAGGCCAGCTTCCTGCCGCGCATCACCTTGAATGGCGATGCGGGTTTCCAGGCCAAGCAGCTGGATGACCTGGACGGCTGGGACGCGCACCGTTTCAGCGTGGGCCCGTCGATCAGCCTGCCGATCTTCCAGGGCGGGCGGCTGAAGGCCAACCTGGCGCTGAGCCGGTTGCAGCAGCAGCAGTCCGCGCTGCAGTTTCAGCGCACGGTGCTGCAGGCCTGGCATGAAGTGGACGATGCCATCGATGGTTACGCGGCGGAACAACAGCGCACCACGCAGCTGCAGGTGGCGGTGGCGCAGAGCGAGACCGCCCTGGGCGCGGCACGGCGCCAGTACCAGGCCGGCGTGGTGGACATGCTGGATGTGCTGAGCACCCAGCGCATCGCGCTGGACAACCAGGCCGCGCTGGCCAACAGCCAGGCCACGGCCGCGATAGCGAGGGTGGAGCTGTACCGCGCACTGGGCGGTGGCTGGTAACGACACGGAATCGCCGGGCATGACGCGGCGCCACGCATCGTGACGGTAGCACCGGGCCATGCCCGGCAGCTTGGTAGTTGCCAACCTTGGTTGGCAGCCCTTTGCAGAAGCGCCAACCAAGGTTGGCGTCTACCAGAGCGTGGCCCGGTAGCACCGGGCCATGCCCGGCGGCTCGGTAGTGGCCGACCTTGGTTGGCAGCCCTTTGCAGAAGCGCCAACCAAGGTTGGCGTCTACCAGAACATGGCCTCAGCGCACGTCGCGCAGTTCCCAGTGGTGGCCGGCCAGCAGGCGCAGACGCTGCTTGAACACGTCGCTGTCGATGCGGGTGGTGGCTACCAGGTTGATGCGCAGGTCCTTCTGTTCGCCGGTCACGGTGGCGTCCGGGTCGGTCACGCCCCACTGCGGTTCCACGGCGTCCGGGTCGGCCTGCTTGGCCTTCCAGCGCTCGAACAGGGTGCCGCTGCGCAGGGCGTCCTGCAGCTCCTCGGCAAAACCGCCGGCGCTCTGCGAATGGAAGGACAGGTCAGGGTCGTTGCCACGGGCCTTGGACGGGTCGGGCAGGCTGATGTGGTACTGCGCAGGCATGGTTCGTCTCCTCGAGGTGCGGCAAGGCTGTCACAACCGCAGTGCAATGCTTGTGTACGCCAGAACGGCTTATTCGAAGCGATGCGGCCCGTCGGCAAAGCCGACGGTCACCGCGCCCTTGCCGACGTTGACCATGCCGGTCAGGCTCATCACCGACTCGTACACCTCCACGCCATGGCTGGCGCAGACTTCCTTCATCTGCGCATAGCCCGGCAGGGCGCGCAGCTCCTCCAGTTCACCGCCATAGCTGACGCACACCGAGGGAGTCATCAGCCCGCTGCGCACGCGCTGGCCAACCACTGCGAACAGCTTCTGCACGGCGTTGTCGAAGCCCTTGATCTTGGCCACCGGCCCGGTCTCGCCCTTGTAGCCATGCAGCACCGGCTTGATGTCCAGTGCGCTGCCCAGCGCGGCGCTGAGCAGGCCGACGCTGCGGTCACCCTTGTGGCGGGCGCGGGCGCGCATGTAGTACAGGTCGCGGGTGACCATGTAGCCGTGCACGTTGCCGGCCAGTTCCTCAAGCCGCTCGCGGATCTGCTGCACGCTGGCGCCGCTGTCACGCAGGCGCACGGCCTCCACGGCGGTCACTGCCTGCGCGGCGAACAGGTTCTGGGTATCGAGCACACGCAGCGCGAACGGCGAGTTGTAGCCCGCCGCCTGGCGCACCGGCTTGTAGTCGTTGAGGATGGCGAAGCTGGCCTGCAGCGCGTTGTCATGGATCGGACTGCGCGTCTTGGTGATGGTCATGCAGAACACGTGGTCGTAGTCGATGACCAGCTGCTGCAGGAACAGGTCGCGGATCTGGTTGACGCTGAAGGGGATGGTCTCCGCTTCGGCACCGTGTTCGGCCACGTGGGCGTGCAGGAAGCTCAGGGTTGCCTGCTCGTCACGGTGGTCGGCCAGCACCGCTTCGCCGATCCGCACGGTGATCGGCAGCAGCACGATGTTGTGCGCGGCAATGAAATCCTGCGGCAGATCGCAGGCCGAATCGACGACGATTCCGATGCGCATCCGGCTCCCCCTCCAGGGCGGTTGTAGGTTCGGAATGTGAAAGCTATCGCAAAAACATCCGGGGCGCGCGAGGGAATCGCGCCACCGCCTGTTCAGCGATTGCGCTGCACCGCCACTGGAAGCGTTACCACCGCCTGCCAGTCCGGGCGCTGCAGCAGGCCCGGATCGTCCAGAACGGCAGCCATCATCGGGTGCGCATCGTTGCCCCAGAACAGTTCGCCGTCGATGGACAGGGTCGGTACGCCGAAGATGCCGGCGTCGATGGCGGCCTCGGTATTGCGGCGCAGCTGTTCCTTCACCGCCGCTTCAGCGCAGGCCGCCTGCACGTCGTTGATGCCCAGCCGGGCGGCCGGTATGCGCAGCGCTTCGGCGCTGTCGCCGGCATTTCCCTCGCGCCAGATCCAGTCGAACAGCACATCCACCGCCTGTGCGCTGGCACCGGCGGCCAGGCACAGCCGCAGCGCGGCCAGCGGGTTGAAGGGATGGCCCGGCGGGAAGCGCAGCGTTGTGCCTTCGGCCTGCGCGGTCCACAGCAGCTGGCGGTAGATGAAACGCCGCTTGGCCGGAATCTCGGCCGGGCCGAGGTTGCCCAGATGGTGCAGTACCGCGCCGAAGGCGATCGGCACCGGCTGGATGGCGGCGAACTGTGGCAGTTGCTTCACCTTCTGCCAGTGCAGGTACGAGTAGGGCGAGACGAAATCGAAATACCAGCGCAGGGTCGGCATGGGCGGATTCCTCGGAACGATCAGGGCTGGGCGTTGCGTTGCAGGTAACGGTCGCGCAGTTCGGTCTGGCGCGAGCGCATCGGCATGGCGCGGCCGCCCAGCCAGACCTGTTCGGCGTAGTGGGCCACATCCAGCGGGTCGCCTTCCCACAGCACCAGGTCGGCGCGCTTGCCTGGTTCGATGGTGCCGATCTGGTCGGCCACCCCCAGTACCTGCGCCGGCACCCGGGTCAGCCCGGCCAGGCCGTCGGCCCAGGGCAGGCCATTGGCCACCGCGTTGCCGGCCAGCTGGCGCATCTTGCGCGCGTTGTGCGAGGCGTCATCGCGCTGGGCGAAGGACACGGCCACCCCCGCACGCTGCAGGCGCGCGGCATTTTCCAGGGTGGCGCCGATCTGGTCGAAGCTGGTGGGCAGATTACCCAAGGCTTCGACGAACACCGGCACCTGCGCGGCCGCCAGTTCCGCGGCCATCTGCCAGGCCTCGGCGCCGCCGGCGATGGCGATCTTCACCTTCTCGCGTGCGGCCCAGCGCAGCAGCTGGCGGATGTCGGCAGCACGGTCCACTTCCACCACGATGCGGCCCTGGCCGGCCAGGTAGCGGGCCAGGGTGCGGCGGCCAGCGGGCGTCAGCAGCGCATGCGGCGAATCGGCGGCGACCTGGCCGCGTGCTTCGTCCACCATCTGCTGCAGCAGCATCCACTGCGCCGCGCGCGACTGCCCGGTCAGTTCCGAGGCGGCCGCGCCCAGGCGCAGGAACAGCGCCCGCGGGCCGATCGGGTCGGCACTGCCATCCAGGCGCATCACGCCGCCCTGGCCGGCCACGAAGCCACCGCCGGTGGCTGCGCCCAGCGCGGTGAAACCGATGCCATCCAGGCGCGCCACCGGAATCAGCACCGAGGCCGGGTTGTAGGCGAGGGTGACGTCGAATTCCGGGCGCAGCGGCTGCTCGCCGATCTTCAGCGTGCTGTCCACCGTGCTCGATTCGCCGGAGACCTCTTCGATGCCGATTTCGGTGATGCCGCCGAACAGGGCCGGGGTCAGCGGGCGGCCATTGGCCTCCACCACGGCCACCCCGGCCGGTGCGGCCAGGCCAGGACCGACCGCGCGGACCAGCCCGCCCTGCACCAGCACGTCGGTGTTCTGCAGGCTGCCGCGCGCGCTGGCGGTGTGCACCGTGGCATTGCGGACCAGCAGGTCCTGCGCCGATGCAGTGCCAGTGATGCCCGCCAGCACCATGACGCTAGCGCCGAGCCATGCTCGGCGACGTTCGTTCAACGCCACCATCAGCGCACCTCCTGGCCAAGCTGGAAGTCCGAACGCGGCATCGCTGGCGGCGCACTGCGGTCATACAACCGCCGGCCATCGACGAAGACCTGCTCGGCCAGCGCATACGAACTGAACGGATTGCCGTTCCACACCACCACGTCGGCCATCTTGCCGGCCTCCAGGGTGCCGGTCTGGCCTTCGATGCCCAGCGCCTTGGCGGCGTTGGCGGTCATCCAGGTGATCGCGTGTTCCGGGGCGATGTCCGGCATGCGCGCGCGGCGTGCCGCCGCCATCACCTTGGCCGCCTCCTGGTTGAGGCGCTGGATGCCCTCGGGCGAATCGGAATGGACGATGGCGCAGCTGTTCTTCGGCCGGTCCACCAGCGCGATGTTTTCGGCGATGCCATCGAAGGCTTCCATCTTGAAGCCCCACCAGTCGGCCCAGAGCGCGCCGCAGACGCCATCGGCGGCCAGCCGGTCGGCCAGCTTGTAGGCTTCCACGCCGTGGTGGAAGGCGGCCACCTTGAAGCCGAATTCCTTTGCCAGATCGAGCATGGTGGCCATTTCGTCGGCGCGGTAGCAGTGGATGTGCACGCGGATGTCGCCCTGGATGGCACCGGCCAGCGTGTCCAGCTTGAGGTCGCGCTTGCCGCCGGCATCGCCGGCGCTGTCGCCCTTGTCGCTGCCGAACCAGCCCTTGCGCTTGGCCGGCTTCGGGCTGTTCTTGGCGATGTAGTCGGCCGCGTCGATGAAGGCGGCGCGGTAACCGGCCACGTTGCCCATGCGCGTGGCCGGGGCGGTGCCCTTGCCGCCGTAGACGCGCTTGGGATTCTCGCCGCAGGCCATTTTCAGGCCCCACGGTGCGCCGGGGAATTTCATCGCCTGGTAGGTGGTGGCCGGCACATTCTTCAGCACCACGCCGCGGCCGCCGACCAGGTTGGCCGAGCCGGGCAGCACCTGCATGCTGGTCACGCCGCCGGCCAGGGCCGCGGTGAAGCCGGGGTCCTGCGGCCACACCGAGTGCTCGGCCCAGACATTGGCGGTGACCGGCGCAGTCATCTCGTTGCCATCGCTGTGCGCGCTGACGCCGGGGCTGGGGTACACGCCCAGGTGCGAATGCACGTCGATCAGGCCGGGGGTGACCCACTTGCCCTGCGCGTCGATGCGGGTGATGCCGGCATCGGCCTGCAGCTGCGGGCCGACGGCGACGATGCGGCCGTCGCGCAGCAGCACGTCGGCATGCTCCAGGCGCTGGCCGGTGCCGGTCAGCACGGTGGCGTTCTGGATCAGCACCGGCCCATCGGGATGGGCCTGGTAGGTGCTGGGGTAGGGGTCGGCAATGAAGCGCGAGGCGCCCACCGCCGGTGCCGTATTCAGTGAGGCCAGCGCCAGGCCCAGGCCGACGCGCAACAACGTGGATGGCATGCAGTTTCCCCTGTGCAACGCACGAATCCATCGACGCTATCCGGCACCGGGGGCGCTTGCCAAGTGACCTTGGACAGGGGCGCATGTAGGAATTCCCCTATACAGAAATTGTGAACGAAGCATTAATTTTCGATGACGCCTGCCGCTGACAAACGGACAGTGCGTGGCTCTCTCCTTACTGGCAGTGCTGTGCCCCGATGCACGCCCGGCACCAGAATTCACCATGGAATCAAGGACGTATCTGTAGATGACTGCTTCGAAGTCGTACCGTACCGCCTCCCTGCGCCGTTCCTTCCTGCCTTCGCCGCTGGCCTCGGCCATCGTCGGCTCGCTGCTGCTGGCCGCCTCGATGCCGGCTCTGGCCCAGGACAGCAACGACGAACTGTCGCGCTACCAGTTCCAGCGCAGCCTGCAGGCCGCCTTTGCCGCGCCGGTTGCCACCCCCACCGCTGTTGCCGTGTCGGGCTTCGCGCCGGCGGCCGGTGACGATGCCGCCGAGCCGGTCATGGGCCAGGCCGGTGATGCTGCCAGCTGGCGCAGCAGCGAATTCAACAACGATTGGGGCCTGGGCGCGATCAATGCCGATGTGGCCTATGCGCGCGGCCTGAGCGGCAAGGGCATCCGCCTGGGCGTGTTCGACAGCGGCAGCGGTCTGGACCACGACGAATTCGCGGGCAAGGACAACCGCAGCATCCATATCGCCGATCTGCTGGAAGACGGCAGCCTGTGCACCAATACCGGCTTCATCGCCGGCCCGGGCGCCTGCTTCAGCAGCGACGGCGACGACGTGTCGATCGAGTACACCGCCTTCGACGCCAGCGTCCCGCAGAACATCCGCGACATCATCATTTCCGACCCGCGCTACGTGCAGCCGGGCATCTACTTCCAGACCCACGGCACCCACGTGGCCGGCACCATTGCCGCCAACCGTGATGGCAATGGCACCCATGGCGTCGCCTTTGGTGCCGATCTGAGCGCGGCCAAGCTGTTCTTCAACAGCGCACAGGTGTGGGCGCGTACCGCAGCTGGCTACCAGGTCGTCTCGGTAGGCGGCGTGGGCCCGGACAGCACGGCCTTCGAAAGCATGTATGCGCAGATGAACGAACAGGGCGTGCGTGCGCTCAACCACAGCTGGGGCCTGAGCAACGAGCCGACGACCGTGGAAGATGTCGACGGCCTGTACGAATACAACATGGATTACCTGGACATCTTCGCCGAGGGCTCGCGCAGCAACGGCATGATCCAGGTGTGGGCCGCAGGCAACAACCAGGTCTATGCCGATGAGGCCGAAGATGCGCCGATCGCCGGCATCTACGCGACCCTGCCGCGCGCCTTCGCTGACATCGAGCCGTACTGGCTGAGCGTAGTGAACGTGCGCGAAGAGGCCCCGGGCGCCTATGTGCTGGACAGCTCGTCCAACCGCTGCGGCCTGAGCGCCAACTGGTGCCTGGCCGCGCCGGGTACCGACATCCTGTCCACCGTCTACGGCAGCGATTCGGCGCTTGACGCGCAGCTGGTGGACGGCGGCAACGGCAACGTACTGCTGGACGTCCTCGAGCGCGTGCCCACCTACAGCTACGACTGGATGACCGGCACCTCGATGGCTGCCCCGCACGTCACCGGCGCGCTGGGCCTGCTGTTCGAACGCTTCCCCTACCTGGACAGCGCGCAGGTGCGCGACGTGCTGCTGACCACCGCGACCGACCTCGGTGCCGAGGGCGTGGACGATGTCTACGGCTGGGGCATGATGAACCTGGCCAAGGCCATCGAGGGCTACGGCTCGCTGCGCGTGGATACCGACGTGGTGATGAACCAGAAGGCCGGCGGCCTGAAGGTGTGGGAAGGCGATGCATGGGACGACTGGACCAATGACATCGGCGGGCCGGGCAAGCTGACCAAGAGCGGCATCGGCTGGCTGCGCCTGAGCGGCGACAACAGCTTCAACGGCGCCGTCGTGCGCGAAGGCGTGCTGGAGCTGGACGGCGTCAACGCGCTGGCCAGCGCCGTTGAAGTGACCGGCGGCAGCCTGGTGCTGAACGGCACGCTGGAAAGCACCGCGCTGAACGCCAACGGTGGCGTCAGTTTCGTCACCAGCACCGGCGTGCTCGACGGCTCGGACCTGACCGTGTCCGGCGGCGTGGTGTCGTTCAACGGCGTGCAGACCGGTGGCCAGACCTTTGTCGGCGCCAAGGGCACGCTGAAGGGCGTGGGCGAACTGGGCGACACCACCGTGTCCGGCATCATCGCGCCGGGCAACTCGATCGGCACGCTGACCATCAACGGTGACTACGTGCAGACTGCCAGCGGCGTCTACCAGGCCGAACTGGCCCCGGGTGGCCGCAGCGACCTGCTGCACGTCACCGGCACGGCCACCCTCGGTGGCACCCTGGTGGCACTGCCGGAAGCGGGTACCTACTACCTGGGTGAGCAGTTCAACTTCCTGCAGGCCGATGGCGGCGTGAGCGGCCAGTTCGCCAGCACCGACTTCACTGCGTTCTCGCCCTTCATGCAGTTCAGCCTGGTCTACGGTGCCGCTGGCGCCCGGATCGAAGTGGCCCGTGGCGCCGCACTGGCCACTGCCGCCACCACCGCAAACCAGCTGGCCGTGGCGGGTGTGGCCGACACCCTCGCGGTGGGCCAGGGCCTGCCGCGTCCGCTGACCCTGCTGTTCCCGGAACAGGTGGGTGCGGCGCTGGATGGACTGAGCGGCGAGCTGCACGCTGCCACTGCGGCTGCGCTGGTGGAAAGCAGCCGCAGCGTGCGTGATGCCGCGCTGTCGCGTCGTGCCGGTGCCACCGCACCGGGCGCCAGCGATGCCGACGCCACCGGTGTCTGGGTGCAGGCCATCGGCGGCAGCACCACCCTGGATGGCAGCGCCAACACCGCCCGTACCGAGGCCAACAACAACGGCCTGCTGGTCGGCGTGGACCGCGAGTTCGGCGGCTGGCAGGTGGGCGTGCTGGCCGGCACCGGCCGTACCGACCTGAAGCAGCAGCAGGGCCGTCGCGCGCGCTCGAAGATCGACAACACCCACTTCGGCGCGTACGCCAGCCACAACTGGGGCGGTTTCGGCCTGCGTGGCGGCCTGGCGTTGAGCAACCACGAGGTGGACAGCACCCGCGAGCTGGCGTTCTCCGGCTACAGCGACACGCTGACCGCCCGTTACGACGCCCGCACCCGCCAGGCCTTCATCGAAGCGGCTTACCGCTTCGGTGGTCGCGAGGCCGGCCTGGAACCGTACCTGCAGGTGGCCCGCGTGGAAGTGGACACCAAGCACATCAACGAGCGTGGCGGTGCCGCCGCCCTGCAGGGCCGGGTCGACGATGCCCGCACCACCGTGGCCACGGCCGGTGTGCGCTTCGACAAGGGCCTGAAGGCCTCGTTCCAGCAGGACAGCTGGCTGCATGTGCGCGGCGCGGTGGGCTACCGCCGGGCCAGTGGCGACCGTGACCCGTCGGCAACGCTGGCCTTCGCCAGCGGCAGCGACGCGTTCGTGGTCAGCGGAGCGCCGATCGCCGACAGTGCGGTGGTGGCCGAACTGGGCCTGTCGGCCTGGCTGACCGAGCGCCAGCAGCTGGAACTGGGCTACAGCGGCCAGTACGGCGATGAAAGCCGTGACCATGGTGCCAACCTGCGCTGGTCGGTGCGCTTCTAAACCGCACAGGTTCCTTCGGGGATCCCCAGGAGGGCGGCCGCAGGGCCGCCCTTCTTCGTTGCGCAGCAGGTGTGGGGCGAGGTGTGCGCGCCTACAATGGCAGCCTCCCACGCCGTAGCGGATGCCCCATGAAGAGCAAGCAGGAAATCGTCGACAACTGGCTGCCACGCTACACCGGCGTGCCGCTGGACCAGTTCGGCGAGCACATCCTGCTGACCAATTTCGGCGGCTACCTGCACACCTTTGCCGAACTGACCGGTGCCCCCATCGTCGGCGTGGACCGGCCGATGGCCAGTGCCACCTTCGACGGCATCACCATGATCAACTTCGGCATGGGCAGCCCCAATGCCGCCATCATCATGGACCTGCTGTCGGCGGTGATGCCCAAGGCCGTCCTGTTCCTGGGCAAGTGCGGTGGGCTCAAGCGCAAGAACCAGCTGGGTGACCTGGTGCTGCCGATCGCCGCCATCCGCGGCGAGGGCACCTCCGGCGACTACCTGCCGCCGGAAGTGCCGGCGCTGCCGGCCTTCGCCCTGCAGCGGGCGGTGTCGACCATGATCCGCGACCTGGGCCACGACTACTGGACCGGCACGGTCTACACCACCAACCGCCGGGTCTGGGAGCACGACGAGGCCTTCAAGGAACGGCTGCGGGCGATGCGCTGCATGGCCATCGACATGGAAACGGCCACGGTGTTCGCCGCCGGCTTCGCCAACCACATCCCCAGCGGGGCGCTGCTGCTGGTGTCCGACCAGCCGATGATCCCCGACGGGGTCAAGACCGAGGCCTCCGATGCCAAGGTCAGCTCCCAGTTCGTGGAAAACCATATCCAGATCGGCATCGAGGCGCTTAAGCTTATCCGGCGCAACGGCAAGTCGGTCCGCCACCTGCGCTTTGACGAATGATGATGATGGCCTGGCGCGGCGCGCCGGCCCTGGAGAGCAGGTGATGGACGTTGCCGCGCAAGTGGTGGAATTCTGGAACGAGGCGGGCCCGGCGAAGTGGTTCGCCCGCGATGACGCGTTCGATGCGCGGTTCCGCGAGCGCTTCCTGGATGAGCATTTCGCCGCTGCCTCGCGTGCGCGCGAACACTGGCTGGGCAGCGCCGAGGGCGCGCTGGCGCTGATGCTGCTGCTGGATCAGTTCCCGCGCAACTGCTTCCGAGGCACCGCCCATTCCTACGCCACCGACGGCCTGGCCCGGCACTACGCCATGCGCGCCATCGAAGAAGGGCTGGACCTGCAGCTGGTCCCCAAGCTGCGTGCCTTCATCTACCTGCCGTTCGAGCATTCCGAAGATCCGTTCGACCAGGACCGTTCGGTGGCCATGTTCGACGTGCTGGGCGACAAGGAATACCTGCAGTACGCCGAAGTGCACCGGGACATCATCCGCCGCTTCGGTCGATTCCCGCACCGCAATGCAGTGCTGGGCCGCATTCCAAGCCCGGAAGAGCTGGACTACCTGGCCGAAGGCGGATTTGCAGGATAAAGAAAGGGGACGGAGGGGATTAAGTCGTTTGTGACACAAACGACTTAATCCCCTCCGTCCCCTTTTTTGTGCCGATCAGTACTTCGGCACGCCGTTGTCCACTTCATCCGACCAGGCATCGATGCCGCCGGTGACGTTGAACACCTTGGTGAAGCCCAGGGCGCGGAACTGCTCGGCGGCCTGCGCGCTGCGGCCACCGTGGTGGCACAGGAACGCCAGCGGGGTGTCCTTGGGCAGGCCTTCCAGCTCGGCGCGGCCGTTGCCGTCGAAGCTCCTGAACGGCACGCCGACTGCGGCGATGGCGCGTTCGTCAGCCGGGCGCACGTCGACCAGGGTCACGTTGCCGGCACGCACCAGATCGTCGGCGTCGCGCACGCTGATTTCCTGCACCGGCTTGGGCGCGTTCGGGTTGTCGATGGCCAGGCCCTTGCCGCGGATGTCATCGACCCAGTCGATGGTGATGCCGTCGGCGCGGCGTGCGCTGGACAGGTCGAACTGCACGCGCAGGCCGTTGGATTCGGCAGCGATGGCGCTGTCATCGTGCGGAGCCAGCTGGAAGTTCGGCTGGAAGCGCGCATCGATGGTCAGCTGCAGCGAAGCGCCCGGGGCATCGGCCAGCGCGCCCTTCAGCATTTCCACCGCGGCCGGGGTGACGGTGATGCGCGGCGGGGTGCGGTCCGGCGCGGCCAGGCCGAGCACGCTGCTCAGTTCGCCGCTGGCGGCCATCTGCAGGATGATGTCGCTGCCGCCGACCAGTTCGCCGTCGATGTACAGCTGCGGGATGGTCGGCCAGTCGCCATAGGCCTTGATGCCTTCACGGATTTCCTGGTCGGCCAGCACGTTGACATGGGCGAAGTCCACGCCCAGGTCCTGCAGGGCGCCCACGGCCTTGGCCGAGAAGCCGCACTGCGGCATCGACGGCTGGCCCTTCATGAACAGCACGACGCGGTTGGCGTTGAGGAGGGATTCGATGCGCGAACGCAGGGCAGGATCGAGGGACATGGGCAGTCTAGGGTCCGTAAATTCGAATCACCCATTCTACGCCCCATGTCATCATGGGGCATGACCAACGCAGGAACATTGCATCGCATCCCGACCCGGCCGTGGCGCTGGCTGCCCTGGCTGGTGGCGTCGCAGGTGGTGGTGATCCTGGTCTGGGTGCTGGCCGGCTGGCGCTGGGGGCTGCCGCTGATGGTGGCCAGCCACGCACTGTTCATGGTGCCGGTGTTCCTGCCCAACAGCCGCTTCTACACGCCGGTGCTGGACCGCCTGCCCGATGCGGGCGACAGCGTCTGGCTGACCATCGACGATGGCCCCAGCGAGGAGACCCCGGCGCTGCTGGATCTGCTCGACCAGCACCAGGCGAAGGCGACCTTCTTCCTGGTTGGCGAGCGCGCATTGGCGCATCCGGACCTGGTGGAGGCGATCCTGCGCCGCGGCCACGACCTCGGCAACCACAGCCACACCCATCCGCAGACCCGCTTCTGGCGGCTGGGCCCGGTGGCGATGCGTGCCGAGATCGAAGGTTGCCACCAGGCGCTGGAAACGGTCAGTGGCCGCCCGGCGCGCTGGTACCGCTCGGTGGTGGGCATGACCAACCCGTTCGTGGCACCGGTGCTGGCTGCGCTGGGCCTGGTGCGGGTGGGCTGGAGCGCGCGTGGCTACGACGGCGTGGGCTGTACGCCCGAGGGCGTGATGGCACGCCTGCTGCCCGATCTGCAGCCCGGTGCCATCGTGCTGTTGCATGAAGGGGCGGCCCATGGCCACAACCTGGCCATCATCGAGCGCGTGCTGCAGGTGCTGGACCAGCGTGGCCTGAAGGCGCGGTTGCCGTCGCTGTAACGGGGTAGCGCCCGGCCATGCCCGGGCGGCGGCGCTGCGGCCTGCCTGCGGGATTCCGCCGGGCATGGCCCGGCGCAACCGGGGTGTGCTCTGGTAGGCGCCAACCTTGGTTGGCGCTTCTGCGAACGGCTGCCAACCGAGGTTGGCAACTACCGACGAGCCGCCGGACATGGCCCGGCGCTACCGCTCCCGCTGCGCTACCAGCAGCCAGCTGTTGAACGGTGTGCGGCCGTGCAGCGGCCGTACCTTGCCCACCTGCAATCCGGCCTCGGCCAGGGTCGCCCGCAGCAGCGCCGGATCGGGGTAATGCCGTGGCCGCGTGCCCATCCAGCCGACCAGCCAGGCCAGCCGATCAGCCACGCGCGTGGTGCGGTCGCGGCGGTCGCCGGTGGCCAGTGGCGTGCGCAGCAGCAGGCGGGCGCCGGGCGCCACCCGTGCGCTGGCGGCCTTCAGCAGGTCCAGCTGCGGCTGCGCATCCAGGTACTGCAGCACGTCCAGCAGCAGCACGTGCCCCGCCTGCGCAGGCAGGGGCGCCTGCACGTCCAGGCAGTCGAACCTCACATCCTCCAGGTCACCACCAGCCCGCTGCGCGCGGGCGATCTTGCCGGCATCCACGTCCACGCCCAGGTAGGGCTGGCCGCGGCCGCGCTGACGCAGCACGTGGGCGAACAGGCCCAGCCCGCAGCCCAGGTCGAGCAGCGGTAGGCCATCGTCGGGAAGGTGCTGCAGCACGCCGTCGTACAGCGGATCGCTGCCCAGCTTGCCGCGCGTGTAGTAGTAGTCGCGGCGGTTGCCCCAGGCCTGCACCGGGCGGAACGCCTCGGCAATGGCCCGTGCCTGGCCGCGCTCCAGCGGCGAACAATGCAGTGGTGTGCCGTTCCCTGGCAGGCCTTCCATCGCTCAGTCCGTGCGCTGCAGCAGCTGCCGGGCCACGGGCAGGGCGCGTTCGGCCCACAGCGCATACATCCGCGCGGAAGGATGCAGGCCATCCCCGGCGATCATCGCCGGGTCGGCGCCGTGCGTGCGGCTGATGTCGGTGATGTCGACGAAGGCCACGCCCTGCTGGGTGCTGATGACCTCGGCGGCGGCGTTGAATTCGTCGGTCTCGATCTCGATGCGGGCCAGGTCACGGCCGCTGCCGGCACCGAACGGGGTCGCGCCCCAGTCGGGGAAGGACAGCACCAGCACGCGGCCGGCATCGCCACCGGCAAAGCCGATCGCGCGCTGCAGCAGGGCCTCGAACTGCTGGCGGTACTCGCCCAGCGGGCGCCCGCGGTACTGGTTGTTGACCCCGATCAGCAGGCTGACGAACGCGAACGGGCCCTGCGGCGCGGCGGCATCGATGCCGGCGTCCAGCTCGTCGGTGGTCCAGCCGGTGGTGGCGATGGTCTGCGGGTCGGCCAGGTCCACGCCCTGTGCACGCAGTGCGGCGGCCAGCTGGTGTGGCCAGCGGCCTTCGACCGCGACCGCTTCGCCGATGGTGTACGAATCACCCAGCGCCAGGTAGGACAGCGCCACGTTCAGGCCACCGAGCGGCGCGGCTTGAGCGGCACGACCTTGGTGGCGTCTTCGGCACGGCGGGCCAGCACGCGATCGATGCGCGCGAACACATCGCGCATCACCGAGGCTTCCGGCAGCAGGGTCACGCGGAAGTGGTGGCGGTAGGGCACGTTGAAGCTCGAGCCCGGCACGACCAGCACGCCCTCGTCGTTCATCAGGTCCAGCGCGAAGGTGTGGTCGTCAAAACCCTTGGCGGCGGCACCGACCACGGCCGGGAACGCGTACAGCGCGCCGGCCGGGGCGACCAGCGACAGGTGCTCGCTGGCGTTGCAGGCCTCGATCACCGCGCGGCGGGTTTCATACAGGCGGCCGCCGGGGGCGCACAGCTCGGAAATCGTGTCCGGGCCGTTCACTGCGGCGTCGATGGCGTACTGGCCCGGCACGTTGGCGCACAGGCGCAGCGCGCTGAGCAGGTCCAGCGCGGCGCGGAACTCACCCAGGCGCGCATCGTCGCCACTCAGGTGCGCCCAGCCCACGCGCCAGCCGCAGGCGCGGTGCACCTTGCTCAGGCCGCTGAAGGTCAGGCAGGGGTGGTCGCCGGCCAGCGGCGCGACCGGCTGGAACACCGCGTCGTCGTACAGGATCTGGTCGTAGATCTCATCGACCAGCAGCAGCAGGTTGTGGCGGCGGGCGATCTCGACCACGCGCTCCAGCAGCTCGCGCGGGTAGCTGGCGCCGCTGGGGTTGTTCGGGTTGATCAGCACGATGGCGCGGGTGCGCGAGGACACCAGCGTCTCGATCTCGGTCGGGTCGGGCTGGAAGCCGTTTTCCGGCGCGCAGCGGTAGTACACCGGGCGGCCGTCGTTGAGGATGGCCGCGGCCGACCACAGCGGGTAGTCCGGCGAGGGCACCAGCACTTCGTCGCCCGGATTCAGCAGTGCGCGCAGCGACAGATCGATCAGTTCGCTCACGCCGTTGCCGACGAACACGCGGTCCGGGTGGGCATCGGGCGCACCGCGGCGCGCATAGGCGGCGGCAATGGCTTCGCGGGCCACCGGCAGGCCCTGCTGGTGGGTATAGGGATCGGTGCGGCCCATGTCATCGGCAATCGCGTGCTGCAGGTGTTCCGGCGCACGGAAGCCGAAGTTGCCCGGGTTGCCGATGTTCAGCTTGATCAGCTTGCGGCCCTGCGCCTCCAGCTCCCGCGCTCGCCGGGCCAGCTCTCCGCGGATCTCGTAGCGCACTTCGGAAAGGCGCTCGCGGGTGGCCAGGGGCTTGTGCGAGGGGGTGGACATGGGGCTGGGCCGTCAAAAGGCATGGGGTTTCCATCCTACCGGAATTGCTGCAGTGCATGGCAAGGCCCCAGGGCCTGCCGTTGTTGGGCTGGCAGGGCATCGGGCCGGGTAGAATGGCGGCGATGACCCAGACCCCCGATTTCAACGCCCTGCAGACCATCGGCTGGCCCTGGCCGGGCCCGCCGCAGCAGGCTGACTGGCAGGCCGCGATGGCCGCGCACCCGCAGGCCCGCCCGGCGCGGGTGATCGAGCAGCACCGCACTCACTACGTGGTGGCCGATGGCCCGGAGGCGTCGATCAAGGCCGAGTCGCTGCCGGAATGGCAGCGCCCGCGCTTCCCCAGCCATGAACGGCCGGCGGTGGGTGACTGGGTGCTGCTGGACGGCATCCGCATCGTCGCCCTGCTGCCGCGGCGTACCGCCATCAAGCGTGGCGCGGCTGGCGAGCATTACCACCAGCAGGTGATCGCGGCCAACATCGATACGGTGTTCATCGTTTGTGGCCTGGATGCCGACTTCAACCCGCGCCGCATCGAACGCTACCTGCTGCTGGTGGGCGGCGGCGGTGCCGAGCCGGTGGTGGTGCTGACCAAGGCTGACCAGACCGAGTACAGCGAAGACGCGCTGGCGGTGCTGGAGGAGCTGGAGCTGCAGGGCATCGCGTTGCACGCGATCAATGGCCTGGATGCCGACAGCGTGTCCGTGCTGGAACCGTGGCTGGGCCCGGGCCGCACGGTGGTGCTGGTGGGTTCGTCCGGTGCCGGCAAATCCACGCTGACCAATACCCTGCTGGGCGAGCAGCGGATGAAGACCAATGCGGTGCGCGCCAACGATTCGCGCGGCCGCCACACCACCACCCACCGCGCGCTGATGCCGCTGCCGATGGGCGCGTGCCTGATCGATACGCCGGGCATGCGCGAGCTGAAGCCGACGGGCGAAGAGACGCTGGCCGAAGGCGGTTTCGCCGATATCGAAGCGCTGGCGGCGCAGTGCCGCTTCAACGACTGCATGCACCAGCAGGAACCGGGCTGCGCGGTGCGCGCGGCCATCGATGCCGGTGAGATCGAAGAGAGCCGGCTGCAGAACTACTTCAAGCTGAAGGAAGAAGTGGCGGCCGCCGCCGCCAAGCTGGCCGTGCGCCAGGCCGAAACCGCGCAGGAGCGTGGTGGCAGGAAGGGCAAGGGGCAGCAGTTCCGCCCGGTGAGCAAGAACCGCCGGAGGTGATGGGCAATGGCCCCGCCTCTGCTCTGGTAGGTGCCAACCCTGGTTGGCACGGGTGTGCCCGAAGCCCGCCTGCGGCGGCTGCCAACCAAGGCTGGCAACCACCGCGATGCGCGCCTCCGCTCTGGTAGGTGCCAACCTTGGTTGGCACGGGTGTGCCCGAAGCCCGCCTGTGGCGGCTGCCAACCAAGGTTGGCAACCACCGCGATGCGCGCCTCTGCTCTGGTAGGTGCCAACCTTGGTTGGC
>NZ_DASQCB010000020.1:0-8043 GCF_035634915.1 Stenotrophomonas sp. | reverse complement strand
CATCGGGCCGTCAGCGGCCGAGCACACCAGGATCGCGCCGTCCATCTGGGCGGCACCGGTGATCATGTTCTTGACGTAGTCAGCATGGCCCGGGCAATCGACGTGGGCGTAGTGACGGGTGGTGGATTCGTATTCGACGTGTGCGGTCGAGATCGTGATGCCACGAGCCTTCTCTTCCGGAGCGGCGTCGATTGCCGAGTAGTCCTTGAACTCGCCACCGAAACGCTCGGCGCCGATCTTGGTCAGTGCGGCGGTCAGCGTGGTCTTGCCATGGTCGACGTGACCGATGGTGCCGACGTTGACGTGCGGCTTGGTGCGCTCGAACTTACCCTTTGCCATTGTTGTATCCCTTGATTGTCGTAAGTGGTTTCAGGAGAGGCTGAGCGAGGCTCAGCCCTTCTTCATGACGGCTTCGGCGATGTTGTTCGGCGCCGGCTCGTAATGGTCGAATTCCATGGTGAAGGTGGCGCGGCCCTGGGTCTGCGAACGCAGCGCAGTGGCGTAACCGAACATTTCACCCAGCGGGATCATCGCGTTGATGATCGAAGCGGAGCCGTCACCGGTGGTGTCCGAACCCTGCAGCACGCCGCGACGACGGCTCACGTCGCCCATCACGTCACCCTGGTAGTCCTCCGGGGTCACGATCTCGACCTTCATGATCGGCTCCAGCAGCACCGGCTTGGCCTTGGCGAAGCCCTGCTTGAAGGCCATCGACGAAGCCAGCTTGAACGCCATTTCCGAGGAGTCGACGTCGTGGTACGAACCGAAGACCAGCTTGACCTTCACGTCCACCACCGGGAAGCCGGCCAGCGGGCCGCTGGTGATGGTTTCGCGCAGGCCCTTTTCGACCGACGGGATGAATTCCTTCGGAATGACACCACCGGTGATGTCATTGATGAACAGGAAGTCGTCCTTGATCAGCGGAGCGATCTTGGCGTCGGCACGGTCTTCAGCGGTGATCGGCGACAGCTCGATCACGACGTGACCGTACTGACCCTTACCACCGGACTGCTTGGCGTGCTTGTAGTCCGACTTGACGTCGGCCAGGGTAATGGTTTCGCGGTAGGCAACCTGCGGCGCGCCGACGTTGGCTTCAACGTTGAACTCGCGCTTCAGGCGGTCGACGATGATGTCCAGGTGCAGTTCGCCCATGCCCGAGATGATGGTCTGGCCGGATTCTTCGTCGGTCTTGACGCGGAACGACGGATCTTCCTGCGCCAGACGGCCCAGGGCCAGGCCCATCTTTTCCTGGTCCGACTTGGTCTTCGGTTCGACGGCCATCGAGATCACCGGCTCCGGGAACGTCATGCGCTCCAGGATGATCGGCTGGTCGATCGAGCACAGGGTGTCACCGGTGGTGGTGTCCTTCAGGCCCACGGCAGCGGCGATGTCACCCGCCAGAACTTCCTTGATTTCTTCGCGGTTGTTCGAGTGCATCTGCAGGATGCGGCCGATGCGCTCCTTCTTGCCCTTCACCGAGTTCAGGACGGTGTCGCCACCGTTCAGGGTGCCCGAGTAGACACGGAAGAAGGTCAGCGCGCCGACGAACGGGTCGGTGATGATCTTGAAGGCCAGCGACGAGAACGGAGCCTTGTCGTCGGACTTGCGGGTCATGGCGACGTTTTCGTCATCCACGTCGGTACCGGTCACGTCCGGCACGTCGACCGGCGACGGCAGCAGCTGGATCACGCCGTCGAGCATGGCCTGCACGCCCTTGTTCTTGAACGCCGAACCGCAGTACATCGGGACGATTTCGGTGGCCAGGGTACGGGTACGCAGCGCGTTGATGATTTCGGACTCGGCCAGCTCTTCGCCGCCCAGGTACTTTTCCATCAGCTCTTCGCTGGCTTCAGCCGCGGCTTCGATCATGAAGGTACGGGCTTCTTCAGCCTTTTCCTGCAGGTCGGCCGGGATGTCGCCGTATTCGAACTTCATGCCCTGCGAGGCTTCATCCCAGTGGATGGCCTTCATCTTCAGCAGGTCGACGACGCCCTTGAAGCCGTCTTCGGCGCCGATCGGCAGCTGCATCGGCACGGCGACTGCGCCGAGCTTGGCCTTCAGCTGGTCACGGACCTTGTAGAAGTTGGCGCCGGTGCGGTCCATCTTGTTGACGAACGCAATGCGCGGCACCTTGTAACGGTTGGCCTGGCGCCACACGGTTTCCGACTGCGGCTGCACGCCACCGACGGCACACAGCACGAACACCGCACCGTCGAGCACGCGCAGCGAACGCTCGACTTCGATGGTGAAGTCGACGTGCCCGGGGGTGTCGATGATGTTGAAGCGGTGCTCCGGCAGGGACTTGTCCATGCCCTTCCAGAACGCGGTGGTGGCAGCGGACTGGATCGTGATGCCACGCTCCTGCTCCTGCTCCATCCAGTCCATGGTGGCGGCGCCGTCGTGCACTTCACCGATCTTGTGGCTCTTGCCGGTGTAGAACAGGATGCGCTCGGACGTGGTGGTCTTGCCGGCATCGATGTGAGCCATGATGCCGAAGTTACGGTAACGCTCGATGGGAGTGGAACGGGCCACGGGGAGCCTCTCAGATTTCTTGGAATTCGGATGGCCGAACGCCGCCTTGCGGCGGCCTTCGGATTGGCGCAGCCCTTCTGGGGCCGCGAGGCAGCACCGATGTGGTGCTGCCCTGCCTGTTTTACAAGGCCGTCAAACTCACCAGCGGTAGTGGGCGAATGCCTTGTTGGCTTCGGCCATGCGGTGGGTTTCTTCGCGCTTCTTGATGGCGCCGCCACGGTTTTCCGAGGCGTCGATCAGTTCAGCAGCCAGCTTCTTCGGCATGGTGTTCTCACCACGCTTGCGCGCGGAGTCGATCAGCCAGCGCATGGCCAGAGCCATCTTGCGCGATGCACGCACTTCGACCGGCACCTGGTAGGTGGCACCACCGACACGGCGCGACTTCACTTCGACCGACGGAGCGACGTTGTCCAGAGCCTTCTGCACCAGCTCGATCGAGTTGGCGTTCTTCTCGGAGATGACGTCCATGGCGCCGTACACGATCTTTTCAGCGACGGACTTCTTGCCGCTCTGCATGACCATGTTGATGAAACGGGCGATGGTTTCGCTTCCGTGCTTCGGATCCGGCAGGACGGAACGCTGCGGAGTATTACCCTTACGCGACATAGTGGTCTCTCCTTATGCCTTCGGACGCTTGGCGCCGTACTTGGAACGGGCCTGGCGACGCTTGGCAACGCCGGCGGCGTCGAGCGAGCCACGAACGGTGTGGTAACGCACACCCGGCAGATCCTTGACGCGACCGCCACGGATCAGGACCACGGAGTGTTCCTGCAGGTTGTGGCCTTCACCGCCGATGTAGGAAATGACTTCTTCCTGGTTGGTCAGGCGGACCTTGGCAACCTTGCGCAGAGCCGAGTTCGGCTTCTTCGGGGTGGTGGTGTAGACGCGCGTGCAGACGCCACGGCGCTGCGGGCACTTGTCGAGCGCCGGCGAGGCACTCTTGTACGTAGTAGCTTGCCGCGGCTTGCGGACCAGCTGGTTGATCGTCGCCATCAGTAGGTTCTTCTGATTGGTGGCCGGAAATCCGGCCAGAGATGCGGAAATGTTAAAGCAGGCCAAAATTCTGGCCTGCTGAGACAGACGATTGTAGCAACCTGCCAGAGAAGCAGTCAAACGCCTCCTGTCAAGCCCGTTCCTGATCCTGGAACGTTACTGGGGGGCCTCCATGTACCCCGTTCAGGTTGGCGGGGTGGATCGAGGATGATCCGCCCTGCCCTTTCCTTTTTCCGCCTGGTGCAGTCGACCAATGGTCGACTCTACCGCCAGACGGGTGGTCCGGCGTTTCCGCCGGACCGGGTGACTCACTCTTCGCCGGACGCCTGTTCAGCTTCGGCTTCAACGGCCGGCGCCTCAGCCGCGACCGGGGTACCGGTCAGGGCCTGCATCTCCGAGTCAGTGAGACCCGAAGCGCCGCGGCGGCGGCTGCTGTGGTACGACAGACCGGTACCGGCCGGGATCAGGCGACCCACGATCACGTTTTCCTTCAGGCCACGCAGGTTGTCCTTGGTGCCGCGGACGGCAGCTTCGGTCAGCACGCGGGTGGTTTCCTGGAACGAAGCGGCCGAGATGAACGACTCGGTCGCCAGCGACGCCTTGGTGATACCCAGCAGAACCGGGTCGAAGTGCGCCGGCAGCTCGTTGCGGGTCGACAGGCGCGCATTCTCCTCGATTACGCGCTGGCGCTCCACCTGTTCGCCGTTCAGGAACCTGCTGCTGCCCTGGTCGGTGATCTCGACCTTGCGCAGCATCTGGCGGGTGATGACCTCGATGTGCTTGTCGTTGATCTTCACGCCCTGCAGGCGGTACACGTCCTGGATTTCCTTCACCAGGTAGGCCGCCAGCGGCTCGACACCCAGCAGACGCAGGATGTCCTGCGGGCTCGGCTCGCCGTCCACGATGGTTTCACCCTTGGTGACGTGCTCGCCTTCGAACACGATGACCTGGCGGTACTTCGGAATCAGCTCTTCGTGCTCCGAACCATCGGTGTCCTTGATGATCAGGCGCTGCTTGCCCTTGGTGTCCTTGCCGAAGCTGATGATGCCCGAACGCTCGGCCAGCACCGCCGGATCCTTCGGCTTGCGGGCTTCGAACAGATCGGCCACGCGCGGCAGACCACCGGTGATGTCGCGGGTCTTCGACGCTTCCTGCGGGATCTTGGCGACGACGTCGCCCACGCCGACGGCGGCGCCGTCCTGCAGGTTGACGATCGAACGCGGCGGCAGCAGGTACTGCGCCGGCAGGTCGGTGCCCGGGATGGACAGGTCGTTGCCCTTGGCGTCGACGATGCGCACGATCGGGCGCAGGTCCTTGGCCTGGGTACCACGACGCTTCGGATCGGTGATTTCGCGCGAAGCGAGGCCGGTCAGCTCGTCGGTCTTCTCGATGACGGTGATGCCGTCGACGAAGTCGATGAAGCGGATGAAGCCGGCAACTTCCGACACGATCGGGTGGTTATGCGGATCCCAGTTGGCCACGGTCTGGCCAGCCTTGATCGCATCACCGTCCTTGGAGGTGATGGTCGCACCGTACGGCAGCTTGTAACGCTCACGCTCACGGCCGTGGGCATCGAGCACCGAGATTTCGCCCGAGCGCGACACTGCCACCAGCGAGCCGTTGGCGTGCTCGACCGACTTGAGGTTGCTGAACTTGACCGAGCCGGTGGTCTTGACGGTGATGTTGTCGACCGCAGCAGCTCGCGACGCCGCACCACCGATGTGGAACGTACGCATGGTCAGCTGGGTACCCGGCTCACCGATGGACTGGGCGGCGATGACGCCGACCGCTTCACCGATGTTGACCAGGTGGCCACGGGCCAGATCGCGGCCGTAGCAGCGACCGCAGACACCGAAGGCCGATTCGCACGAGATCGTCGAACGCACCTTGATGCTCTGCACGCCGGCATCTTCCAGCTTGGCGACCCAGGCTTCGTCCAGCAGGGTGTTGCGGGTGACGATCGGATCTTCGTCGTTGCCCGGCAGGAACACGTCCTCGGCAACCACGCGACCCAGCACGCGATCCTTCAGCGGCTCGACCACGTCGCCGCCTTCCACGATCGGGGTCATGATCAGGCCTTCGGTGGTACCGCAATCCACCTCGGTGATGACCACGTCCTGCGCGACGTCGACCAGACGACGGGTCAGGTAACCCGAGTTCGCGGTCTTCAGCGCGGTATCGGCCAGACCCTTACGGGCACCGTGGGTGGAGTTGAAGTACTCCTGCACGTTCAGGCCTTCGCGGAAGTTCGCCTTGATGGGCGTCTCGATGATCGAGCCGTCCGGACGCGCCATCAGGCCACGCATACCGGCCAGCTGACGGATCTGCGCCTGCGAACCACGCGCACCGGAGTCGGCCATGATGTACAGCGAGTTCATCGACTTCTGGTCGATGGTCTCGCCCTTGGCATTGACCACCTTCTCGGTACCGATGGTGTCCATCATCGCCTTGGCGATGCGCTCATTGGTGCGCGACCAGATGTCGACCACCTTGTTGTAGCGCTCGCCGGCGGTGACCAGACCCGACTGGTACTGCTCCTGGATTTCCAGCACTTCGGCTTCGGCCTCGGTGAGGATGCCCTTCTTCTCGTCCGGGATCAGCATGTCGTCGATGCCGATGGAGACGCCGGCGCGGGTCGCGTAGGCGAAGCCGGTGTACATCAGCTTGTCGGCGAACACGACCGTGTCCTTCAGACCCAGCTGGCGGTAGCTGGAGTTGATCAGGCGGCTGATGTTCTTCTTGGTCAGTTCGGTGTTGGCCAGCGCGAACGGCAGGCCTTCCGGCAGGATTTCAGCCAGCAGGGCGCGACCGATCGTGGTGTCCACGATCGAGGTCTTCGGCTGCTTGTTGCCTTCTTCGTCGGTCACCACCTCGGTGATGCGGACCTTGACGCGTGCGTGCAGTTCCACCACGCGGTTGTCGTAGGCGCGCTTGACTTCGGCGATGTTGGCGAAGGCCATGCCCTCGCCCTTCTTGTTTTCCAGCGAGCGGGTCATGTAGTACAGACCCAGCACGACGTCCTGCGACGGCACGATGATCGGCTCGCCGTTGGCCGGCGACAGGATGTTGTTGGTCGACATCATCAGCGCACGCGCTTCCAGCTGGGCTTCCAGCGAGAGCGGCACGTGGACGGCCATCTGGTCACCGTCGAAGTCGGCGTTGAACGCGGTGCAGACCAGCGGGTGCAGCTGGATGGCCTTGCCTTCGATCAGCACCGGCTCGAACGCCTGGATGCCCAGACGGTGCAGGGTCGGCGCACGGTTCAGCATCACCGGGTGTTCGCGGATGACCTCTTCCAGGATGTCCCAGACCTCGGCTTCTTCGCGCTCGACCAGCTTCTTGGCGGCCTTGATGGTGGTGGCCAGGCCACGACGCTGCAGCTTGGCGAAGACGAACGGCTTGAACAGCTCGAGCGCCATCTTCTTCGGCAGGCCGCACTGGTGCAGGCGCAGGTACGGACCGACCACGATGACCGAACGGCCCGAGTAGTCGACGCGCTTGCCCAGCAGGTTCTGGCGGAAGCGACCCTGCTTGCCCTTGATCATGTCGGCCAGCGACTTCAGCGGGCGCTTGTTGGTGCCGGTGATGGCACGGCCGCGACGGCCGTTGTCCAGCAGCGCATCGACCGATTCCTGCAGCATGCGCTTTTCATTGCGCACGATGATGTCCGGCGCGCTCAGTTCGAGCAGGCGGCGCAGGCGGTTGTTGCGGTTGATGACGCGGCGGTACAGGTCGTTCAGGTCGGAGGTCGCGAAGCGGCCACCATCCAGCGGAACCAGCGGACGCAGGTCCGGCGGCAGCACCGGCAGCACGGTCATGACCATCCATTCCGGACGGTTGCCCGATTCCAGGAAGGCTTCGATCAGCTTGATGCGCTTGGTGAGGCGCTTGAGCTTGGTTTCCGAACCGGTAGCGGCGATTTCTTCGCGCAGGCGGGTCATTTCCGACTGCAGGTCGATGGTGCGCAGCAGTTCGTAGACGGCCTCGGCGCCCATGGCGGCGTCGAAGTCATCGCCGTGCTCCTGGCGTGCCTGCAGGTACTGTTCTTCGGTCAGCAACTGGCGGCGCTCCAGGGCGGTCAGGCCCGGCTCGGTCACCACGTAGGCTTCGAAGTACAGCACGCGCTCGATGTCACGCAGGGTCATGTCCAGCATCAGGCCGATGCGCGACGGCAGCGACTTGAGGAACCAGATGTGCGCGACCGGCGAGGCCAGGTCGATGTGGCCCATGCGCTCGCGGCGCACCTTGGCCAGGGTCACTTCAGTGCCGCACTTTTCGCAGACCACGCCGCGGTGCTTCATGCGCTTGTACTTGCCGCACAGGCACTCGTAGTCCTTGACCGGCCCGAAGATGGCGGCGCAGAACAGGCCGTCACGTTCCGGCTTGAAGGTACGGTAGTTGATGGTTTCCGGCTTCTTCACTTCGCCGAAGGACCACGAACGGATCAGGTCCGGCGAGGCCAGCGCGATCTTGATCGCGTCGAAGTCCAGCGTCTGGCGCTGCTGGTTGAAGAGGTTG
>NZ_DASQCB010000019.1:0-161760 GCF_035634915.1 Stenotrophomonas sp. | reverse complement strand
CTTCAGGCCCAGCGAAACGCGGTTGCGCTCGCGGTCGAACTTCAGCACGCGCACGTCCAGCTCGTCGCCGACGTTCACGACTTCGGACGGATGGCGCACGCGCTTCCATGCCATGTCGGTGATGTGCAGCAGGCCGTCGATGCCGCCCAGGTCCACGAACGCGCCGTAATCGGTCAGGTTCTTGACGACACCCTTCAGGATCGCGCCTTCCTGCAGCTTGTCCATCAGCTGCTCGCGCTCTTCCGAGTGCTCGCTTTCGACGACAGCGCGGCGCGAGACCACGACGTTGTTACGCTTGCGGTCCAGCTTGATGAGCTTGAACTCGAGTTCCTTGCCTTCCAGGTAGGCCGGATCGCGCACCGGGCGCACATCGACCAGGGAACCCGGCAGGAAGGCGCGGACATCCTTGATGTCCACGGTGAAACCACCCTTGACCTTGCCGCTGATGCGGCCGGTGATGGTTTCGTTCTTTTCCAACGCTTCTTCCAGCTCGTCCCACACCATCGCGCGCTTGGCCTTCTCGCGCGACAGGACGGTTTCGCCGAAGCCGTTCTCGATGGAGTCGAGGGCGACCTTGACGATGTCGCCTTCGGCGACGTCGATTTCGCCAGCGTCGTTACGGAACTGTTCGATCGGAACGATGCCTTCGGACTTCAGGCCGGCGTTGATCACCACGACGTCGCCGCGGACTTCAACAACGGTACCGCTGACGATGGCGCCCGGCTTCAGCTTGGCCAGGTTGGCCTGGCTGGCTTCAAACAGTTCGGCAAATGATTCGGTCATTAGATTTACTCTGTTGGACACATGGGTCGGTGGCGTCCCTTCAGGGATTGGCGACCGCCCGCCTGTTGGTCGACCCCGGAAACGCAGGTCGTGTGTAGTAGGAAAACCGCCACGCATCATTGCGCGACGGAGCTGGTACAGCACTGCTGTGCGTGACCACCACCGATGCTGCTGGCAGTGCTCCCGCGCGAACGGATCAGGCAGCCGGAACCGGAAGCAGATCCATCACTCTGGCAACGACATCATCGATGCCGATGCCTGTGGTGTCGATGAGGACGGCATCGTCTGCCGGCTTCAGGGGCGCCACGGTACGCTGGGCATCACGGGCGTCACGGGCCATGATCTCGCGCAGGAGGTCGTCAAAGTTAACAGAAACCCCCTTGTCTTTCAACTGCTTATGCCGGCGCTCGGCGCGCTCCTCGGCACTGGCGGTCAGGAAGACCTTGTAGGGGGCGTCCTTGAAGATGACCGTGCCCATGTCACGACCATCGGCGACCAGGCCCGGCAGCTCCCTGAATGCGCGCTGGCGCTCCTTCAGGGCGGCGCGGACCTCGGGAATGGCGGCGATGGCCGAGGCCAGCGCACCGGTGGTTTCCAGCCGCAGCTCATCGGTGGCGTCGGTGCCATTGACCATGACCCGCATCGATTCGCCCTGTTCAACAAACTGAACATGGGTGTCGAAGGTGCAGCGCACCAGCGCCGAGGCATCGGAGGTGTCGATGTCGGCCCAGCTCGCGGCCACGCCCACCGCCCGGTACAGCGCGCCCGAATCCAGGTAATGCCAGCCCATGCGGCGCGCGATGATGCGGCTGATGGTACCCTTGCCGGCCCCCGAAGGGCCGTCGATGGTCAGGACGGGAGCGAGTGGATTCATGGGGGTCCTAGCGCGTGTGAAGGGGCCATTCTAGCCCCTGCCCGAGGCCCCGCGCGGAGACTTTCGCGCAACCACTTGAAACAACGACAAAAAGCCCGGTAGAATGGCGGGCTTGAACGAGCGTCAACGCCGATTGTCTTTCGCATATCGCGGCCACGCTCCACCCGAACAACTACTGTTTACGCCGAGGTATGCCATGAAAGTCCTGTCCTCCCTGAAGTCGGCGAAGGCCCGTCACCGCGACTGCAAGGTCGTCCGTCGTCGTGGCAAGATCTTCGTCATCTGCAAGTCGAACCCGCGTTTCAAGGCGCGTCAGCGCTAAGCCTCACGGCCTTCGGGCCGCGGCGGGTCCCACGCGGGGCCGACCCGATGCAAAAAACCGCCTTCGGGCGGTTTTTTGTTGCATGCAGCTTTTTTTTGCTGCCGTTTTTGCTGTAATCGCCGTTCTTGACCACTGGGGAGTAGATCGAGATGAAGCGTTACCTGAGCACGCTGGCCGTCCTGGCCACCCTGGCCGCCGCCACGCCGGCGCTGGCCGATACCCTGCTGGTGGACCGGGCCAATGAAAAGCCGGCCGGTGCCCTGCCCGTGCGCGGCCAGAGCATGCAGCAGGTGCAGTCGCAGTTCGGCGCGCCGAGCGAGCAGCTGCAGCCGCGCGGCGGGCAGAAGCGCCAGTGGCCTACCATCAACCGCTGGGTCTACCCGCAGTTCACCGTCTACTTCGAGAAGCAGAAGGTGATCGACGTGGTGGCCAACAAGGCGGATCCGAACGAGATCGGCCCCAAGCCGCCGATCCGCTGAACCCCCTACCCGCCGCTGGCGGGCCTGTGTAGCGAGACCATGAACCAGACCCTTCGTTTTCCTGCCGAATGGGAAGCCCAGAGCGGCGTCCTGATTGCCTGGCCCACCGCCGATACCGACTGGGCCGACCGCCTGGGCCAGGTGGAGGAGACCTACATCGCGCTGGTCGCGGCCATCACCCGCTTCCAGCCGGTGCTGATCTGCGTGGCCGACGACGATGTGGAGACCTATGCCGAAATGCGGCTGCGCTCCAACCGCATCGACATGGACCGGGTCCGCTTCACCACGGCGGCCTATGACGACACCTGGCTGCGCGATTCGGGCCCGATCACCCTGCGCCGCGCCGATGGCGGCTTCCAGCTGCTGGACTTCCGCTTCACCGGCTGGGGCGGCAAGTTCGATGCGACCCTGGATGACCAGCTGGTGGGCGTGCTCGACCAGGCAGACGTGTTCAACGATGCACCGGTGCGCAGCATTCCGTTCGCGCTGGAAGGCGGCGGCATCGAGACCGACGGTGAAGGCACCCTGCTGACCACCTGGAAGTGCCTGCACGAGCGCCACCCGGACCGTGACCGTGCCAGCCTGAGCGCCGACCTGGCCGAGTGGCTGCAGCAGGACCGCGTGCTGTGGCTGGACCATGGTTACCTGGAAGGCGACGACACCGACGCCCACATCGACACCCTGGCCCGCTTCGCTTCGCCTGACAGCATCGTCTACCAGGCCTGCGACGACGAAAGCGACTCGCACTACGCCGAACTGCAGGCGATGGGCAACGAACTGGCTGCGCTGCGCACCAAGAGCGGACAGCCGTACCGCCTGTTCCCGCTGCCGTGGGCACAGCCGGTGATCGACGAAGGCCGCCGCCTGGCTGCGTCGTACGCCAATTACCTGATCGTCAATGGCGCGGTGCTGATGCCGGCCTACGGCGACCCGGCCGACGACCTGGCCCGCGACGTGCTGGCCCAGGCCCACCCGGGCCGCGAGATCGTGCAGGTGCCCTGCCGTTCGCTGATCTGGCAGAACGGCAGCCTGCACTGCATCACCATGCAGCTGCCGGAAGGGCTGCTGAAGGCGTAAGCGGTAGCGCCGGCCCCTGGCCGGCACTCCTTCTGTAGAGTCGAGCTTGCACGACTGGATTTTGCCGTGATCCGCGCGAAGAGCCAGTCGAGCAAGCATGCCCGTTGGCCGTTCGCGAATCGGCGGGAGCGGGCCCATTCAGCGCGCGACACGCCGTAACCCGCCATCCGCGCTAACATGCAGCTTTTCCCCCGCAGGAACGCCCCGCATGAACTCGCGCAGCCCCCTTACCGTCGCCCTGATCCAGGAGCGCAACCACGGTGATGCCGCCGCCAACCTGGCGGTGATCGAAGCACGCGTGGCCGAGGCGGCTGCGCAGGGCGCGAAACTGGTGCTGCTGCAGGAACTGCACAACGGCCCGTACTTCTGCCAGCACGAATCGGTCGACGAGTTCGACCTGGCCGAGCCGATTCCGGGCCCGAGCACCGAGCGCCTGGGCGCGCTGGCGAAGAAGCATGGCGTGGTGCTGGTCGGCTCGCTGTTCGAGCGCCGCGCCGCCGGCCTGTACCACAACACCGCCGTGGTCTTCGAGAAGGATGGCACCCTGCTGGGCAAGTACCGCAAGATGCACATCCCGGACGATCCGGGCTTCTACGAAAAGTTCTACTTCACCCCGGGCGACATCGGCTTCACCCCGATCGACACCTCGGTGGGCCGCCTTGGCGTGCTGGTGTGCTGGGACCAGTGGTACCCGGAGGCGGCGCGCCTGATGGCGCTGGCCGGTGCCGAGCTGCTGCTCTACCCCACCGCCATCGGCTGGGACCCGGACGACGTGCAGGACGAAAAGACCCGCCAGCGCGACGCCTGGGTGCTGAGCCACCGCGGCCATGCCGTGGCCAATGGCCTGCCGGTGCTGAGCTGCAACCGCGTGGGCCATGAAGCCTCGCCGCTGGGCGCGTCGGGCATCCAGTTCTGGGGCAACAGCCACGTGCTGGGCCCGCAGGGCGAGTTCCTGGCCGAGGCCGGCACCGATGCCACCGTGCTGGTGTGCGACGTGGACCTGCAGCGCAGCGAGCATGTGCGCCGCATCTGGCCGTTCCTGCGCGACCGTCGCATCGATGCGTACGGTGACCTGCTCAAGCGCTACATCGACTGAGCCGGAGACCTGCCATGGCCGTCCTCATCCGTGATGCCGGCCCGGCCGACATCGCTGCGATCACCGCGATCTACGCGGTGGAAGTCACCGACTTCGTCAACACCTACGAGTACGACGTGCCCGACCAGGCCGAGATGCTGCGCCGCATGCGCGACATCATCGACCGTGGTTTCCCCTACCTGGTTGCCGAGATCGATGGCCAGGTGGCGGGGTATGCCTACGCCAACACCTACCGCACCCGCGTGGCCTACCAGTGGACGGTGGAGAATTCGGTCTACGTCGATGCTGCCTCCCAGGGCAAGGGCGTGGGCACCGGCCTGCTGCAGGCGCTGATCGACGCCTGCGTGGCGCGCGGCCACCGTCAGATGGTGGCGGTGATCGGCGAGCCGACCAATACCGCTTCCATCAAGCTGCACGAACGCTTCGGCTTCCACCTGGTGGGCGTGTTCAAGGGCCTGGGCCGCAAGCACGGCCGCTGGCTGGACACCGTGCAGATGCAGCGCGCGCTCGGCGATGGCGCCGACACCGCACCTTCCAATGAATGAATCCATGACTGAAACCCTTCCCGAAACCGGCGACGATCTGTTCGCCGGCCAGCCGGTGCGCATCGTTGAGCGCGACGGTGTGCGTTACACCCTGCTGGGCACTGCCCACGTGTCCCACGCCAGCGTCGAGGCGGTTGAAAAAGCCATCGACAGCGGCCGCTTCGATGCGGTGGCCGTCGAGCTGGACGCGCAGCGCCTGCAGGCGCTCAGCGACCCGGACACGCTGGCCAAGCTGGACCTGGTGGAAGTGATCCGCAAGGGCCGCGTTGCGCTGTTCGCCGCCAACCTGGCCTTGTCGGCCTACCAGCGCCGCCTGGCCGAGCAGCTGGGCATCGAGCCCGGCGCCGAGCTGAAGCGCGCGGTGGACCTGGCGCGCGAGCGCGGCCTGCCGGTACAGCTGATCGACCGCGAAGTCGGCCTGACCTTCCGTCGCGCCTCGCAGCGGCTGGGCTTCTTCGGCAAGCTGAAGCTGGTGGCTGGCCTCGGCGCGGGCCTGTTCTCCTCGGAGGAAGTGGGCGAGAACGAGATCGAGAAGCTCAAGCAGGGCGACATGCTGGAATCGAGCTTCGGTGAGTTCGCCAGCGAAAGCCCGGCGCTGTACGAGACCATCATCGGCGAGCGCGACCGTTACATGGCCACACGCCTGCGCGAAGAGCACAACCCGCAGCAGCGCGAGGTGCTGGCCGTGGTCGGCGCCGGCCATCTGGCCGGGCTGGCCCGCTACCTGGAAACCGATACCGCCGAACCGGCGCCGCTGCGCGCGGAACTGGAAGCGGTGCCGAAGAAGCGCAACATTCCGTGGTTCACCCTGGGCATCCTGGCCATTGTGATCACCGGTATTGCGGTGGGCTTCTACCGGGGCGGCCTGGGCGTGGGCACCGAACTGCTGGCGACGTGGGCGATGTATACCGGCGGCCTGGCCGGCATCGGCTGCCTGCTGGCCGGCAGCCACCCGCTGAGCATCCTCACCGCGATTGCGGTGGCACCGTTCAAGCCGTTCCGCCTGAGCATCCCCACCGGCGCGTTCTCGGCGCTGGTGGAAGCGCGCCTGCGCAAGCCGGCCTACGAGGATTTCCTCAAGCTGCGTGACGATGCGCAGAGCCTGAAGGGCTGGTACCGCAACCGCGTTACCCGCGTGGTGCTTACCTTCATGCTGACCAACCTGGGCAGCATGCTCGGGCTGTGGCTGACTGCCGGCAAGGTGTGGGGCCAGGTCGCGGGTTGATTCAGCAGTGGCGGGCTATGCGACCCGTAGCGCCCGAGCCCATGCTCGGGCGGCGCCGCAGAGCGGCGAAAGGTAGATGCCAACCTTGGTTGGCGTCGCTTTCCAGACGCGTACAGCAGCCGAGCGTGGGCTCGGCTCTACAGGTCGATGCCAACGCTGGTTGAAAAAAACGGGGGAGACCGCCCCACTACGACCGGTCTCCCCCCACCACAAACACGTTGTTGCAGCCATCAGTCGAGCAAGCTCGACTCTACGCGGCGGTTGCCGGCACGTTGTCCAGCCCGCGTGCGCGCCGGATCAGGCGTGCCACTGCACTGCGCAGGTCGTCCAGTACCGCGTAGATGGTCGGCAGGAACAGCAGGCTGACCACGGTGGAGAACGCCAGGCCGCCGGCAATCGCGCGGGCCATCGGCGCGTATTCCGGGCCATCGCCGAACATCTGCGTGCTGGTCAGCGAGATCGGCACCATCGCCAGGATCGCGGTGCCCATCGTCATCATGATCGGCCGCAGGCGCTCGCGTGAGCCTTCCACCAGTGCCTGGGTGCGGCCCATGCCTCCGCGCCGCAGGTTGTTGATGTGCTCGATCATCACGATGCCGTTGTTCACCACCACGCCCATCAGCACCAGGATGCCGATGAAGGACATGATGCCGAACGAGGTACCGGTGATCCAGAACAGCCAGAACACGCCGAAGATCGAGAACAGCACGCCGCTCATGATCGCCGCCGGGAACAGCAGCGACTCGAACACCGCCGCCATCACCACGTAGATCATCACCAGGGCGATAAGCAGGTTGAACACCATCTGCTGCATCGCTTCATCATCGTTGCCGTAGTCGCCGCCATCGAAGCTGTAGCCATAGCCGGCCGGGAAGTTCATCGGCTTGAGCACGGCTTCGATCGCCTTGCGGCCGTCGGGCGCGGTGATCTTTTCGGCCAGGTTGGCCTTGATGGTGAGCGTGGTCTGGCGGTTGGTGCGACCGATCTGGGTGGCCGATGAGCCGACATCCACGTTGACCAGGCTCAGCAGGGGCACGCTGCGGCCATCACCGGTGCGTACGCTGTAGCTGGCCAGGTCTTCCGGGCTGCTCTGCTCGGCACCGGCAAACCGCACCCACACCGGCACTTCATTGTCGCCGCGGCGGAACTCCCGCAACGGCGCGCCACGCAGGGCCAGGCCAACGAAACTGGCGACCTGTTCGGCATTGAAGCCGAACGCAGCGGCGCGCTCACGGTCGACGCGCACCTTCAATTCGCCGCCCTTTTCACCGTTGTCGATGCGCACGTCGCGCAGCTCGGCACGCTGGGCCAGCAGCGGCAGCACCTCCTCACCGATCTGCTGCAGCATGCTGCTGGAGTCACCCACCAGCTGAACCTGCACGCCCTGGTTGCCGTTGCCACCATCGCCGCCCTGGTTGCCGACGAAGTAATCGGTACGCGCCGACTTCGGCAGGCCCTTGCGGATCTCCTCCTGCAGCGCCTTGATGTCCTTGGCATGCTTCTCGTCGATGGTCACCGTGGTCGAGCTGCCTTCCTGCTCGCTGTACCAGGAGTAGACCTGCTGCACGTGCAGGCGCTCGCGGTTCTGCTCCACCCAGGCTTCGACGCGCGCGACTTCGTCGGACATCTGCCGGTAGGTGTAGGCGCCCTTCCACATGTAGCCGATGAAGATGTCCTTGCCACCGCCGCCGCCGAACATGTCGACCTTGGTCAGCTTCATCGGCACCAGGCTGACCAGTACCACCAGTACGATGCCCAGCAGGCTCCAGCCACGATGGCGCAGCGACCAGTCCAGCAGGCGTGCATAGCGGTGCTGCAGGCGGGCGATGACGCCGGTCTGCGAATGCAGCAGCTTGGGCGTGGCCATGCGCGCGGACAGCATCGGGATCAGGCTGACCGCCACCAGCCACGAGGCCAGCAGCGACACCGAGATGGTGATCGCGATCTGCGCCATGAAGATGCTGATGTTGTTGGTTTCACCAAACAGGTTGGGCACGAACACGATGCAGTGGCACAGGGTGCCGGCGCTGAGCGCGATGGCCACGTTGCGGGTGCCGATGATCGAGGCCAGCCGCGGCTGTCCCGGCATGCGCTCGCGTTCCTGGTAGATGCTTTCCACCACCACCACGGCGTTGTCCACCAGCATGCCCACGGCCAGCAGCAGGCCCATCATGGTCAGGATGTTCAGCGTCACCCCGGCGAAGTACATGAAGCCCAGGGTGATGGTGAAGCAGATCGGGATCGCCAGCGTCACCATCAGGGTGGACGGCCAGTGGCGCAGGAAGAAGAACAGCACGGTGACCGACAGGATCAGGCCAACCGCACCGGCCTCGGCCAGTTCCAGCAGCGAGGAGGTGACCGCCTTGCCCTGGTTGTCGATGACCTTGATCTGCACATCGCGCATCGACTCCTGCGCGCGGATCGCCTCGACCTCGGCCAGGGCAGCGCGCGAAACGTCTACCAGGTTGGCGCTGCGCTCCTTGAAGATGTCCAGGCCGATGGCCGGGTTGCCGTCGAGACGACGGCCATAGTTCATCCGCGCCGGCTTCAGCCGCACCTCGGCGATGTCACCCAGGCGCAGCCCCTTGGCGTTGATCACCAGATCACGCATTTCCTGCAGATCGGTGATCTCGCCCACCGGCTGCACGCGCACGCGCTGGCCGTTGTCGGTGATCTGCCCGGCCGAGATCGAGAAGTTCAGCGTGCGCAGGCGGTCGCTGAGTTCGTTGATGCTCAGGCCGTGCGCGCTGAGCCGGTCGGGATCGATGGCGATCTCGACCTCGTTGGGCGGCGCACCGGTGATGTCCACGCGGGCCACGCCCGGGATGCGCTCGATGCGCCGCTTGAACTCGCGGTCGAGCATGTCATAGGCCGCGGTCAGGTCGGTGGCGCTGGCCAGGCGTACCTTCAGCACCGGCTGGTCGCTGCTGGACCACTTGAATACGTTGTAGCGCTGCAGGTCGTCGGGCAGATCGCTGCGGATGGCATCGATGCGTTCCCGTGCATCGGAGGCGGCGATGGCGATGTCGCGGTCCCAGTCGCTGAACTCGATGAAGATCGACGCCGCTTCCGAGGTCGCCTGCGAGCGCATGCGCTTGATGCCGGTCATCGTCGCCAGCGATTCCTCCACCGGGCGGATGATGGTCCGCTCCACTTCTTCCGGGGTCGAGCCGGTGTAGGGAATCTGCACGAACAGGAACGGCGCGGAGATGTCCGGCAGCGCTTCCAGCGGCAACCGGAACGAGGCGATCAGGCCTACCACCACCAGCGAGATGAAACACATGATGGTGGTGACCGGACGACGGATGGAGAACTCGGCAACGCTCATGCCGGTTCCTCCGCACCTGCTGCATGCCCGCCGGCCTGCCCGCCTTCGTCAGCATGCAGGCCTTCACCGGCATGCTTGCGGCCGCGCTCGCGGTAGTAGGCATCGCCGCGGCGGTCCATCAGGTCGTAGACCACCGGGATGACCAGCAGGGTCAGCAGGGTCGACACCAGCAGGCCACCAATGACGGTGATCGCCATCGGCGCGCGCACTTCGGCGCCCTCGCCCATCGCCACCGCCAGCGGCAGGAAGCCGAACAGGGTGCACAGGGTGGTCATGATGATCGGCCGCAGGCGCGAGCGCGCACCTTCCACCAGTGCCTCGTGCTTGGCCACGCCGGCTTCGCGCAGCTGGTTCACCTTGTCGATCAGGATGATCGCGTTCTTGGTGACCAGGCCGACGAGCAGGATCAGGCCGATGAACACCACCACCGAAATGGGTTTTCCGGTCAACATCAGCGCCAGGATCGCGCCGACCAGGGCCAGCGGGATGGTGAACAGGATGACGAACGGGTGCAGCAGCGATTCGAACTGCGAGGCCATCACCAGGTAGACCAGGAAAATGGCCAGGCCGAAGGCGAAGATCAGCGACTTTGCGGCCTGTGCCAGCTCCTCGCCCTGGCCGCCGATGTGCAGGCCGACGCCCGCACCCAGCGGCTGCTCGGCCACCATCTGCTGCACTTCACGCATGGCCGCGCCGAGGTCGATGTCGCGCAGGTTGGCCGAGACCACGGCCACGCGGGTCTGGTCGGCGCGATGGATCTCGCTGGGGCCGGTGGTGGCGACCACGTCGGCCACCGCGTCCAAGGTGACCGGGCGACTGCTGCCCGGGTTCACGATCAGGCGGCGGATGCTGTCCACGCTGGCACGGTCGCCTTCCTGCGCACGCACCAGCACGTCGATCTTGCGGTCACGGAAGCTGTAGCGGGTGGCCACATCACCCCGCACCTTCTTCACCACCACATCGGCGATCTGGCGGGTGGTCAGGCCCAGCGCACCGGCACGTTCCTGGTCGAAGCGGATCTGGATTTCCGGGAAGCCCTCTTCCACGGTCGACTTCACGTCGGCATAGTGCGCGTTGCCGCGCAGGAGTGCGGCCAGGCGCTGGCCGGCCTGCTCGAGGGTGGCCATGTCCTGCCCGCGCAGTTCGATTTCCAGCGGCGTGGAGAAGCTGAACAGTGCCGGCCGCGCGAAATCGACCTGCGCGCCCGGATGCTGGCCCATGGTGTCGCGCAGGCGCTCGGTGATCTCCGCTTCGGTGCGCGCGTTGCCGCCGCCTTCCATCACCACGGTCAGCTTGCCGATGTTCTCGCCGCTCTCGGTCGGGCTGGCATCCAGCCGCGTGCCGCTGCCACTGACGCCGTACAGGGAAGCCACGCCTTCGCCATTGCCGTGGGCCAGCTGCAGCTCGCGTACCAGCGCATCGGTCTGCTTCAGCGGGGTACCGGCCGGCAGCTTCACCGTCATTTCGAAACGGTCCTGGGCCAGCTGCGGGATCAGGTCGGCGCCCAGCATCGGCACCAGTGCCATGGTGCCGACGAAGGCCAGCGCCGCCATCGACAGCACCTTGCCCGGGTGCGCCAGCGCACTCGGCAGCAGCTTCAGGTAGCCGCGTTCGGCACCCGCATAGGGCTTCATGGCGATGTCGCTGGCCTTGCGCATGACCGGCCCGACCACGGCGACCACGCCGCGCCAGACCCGCACCACCAGCCAGGCCAGGGCGAAGAAGCTCCAGCGCACGCTGGCCACGAAGCCGCGACGGCCCAGCGCGACCGGCTTCTGCCAGCGGCTCTGCGGGCGCCACGCTTCTGCGGCGGCTTCTTCCGGGAACGCCAGCGGCGGCCTGCCCTTCAGCGAGCTGAGCATCGGGATGAGGGTCATCGACACCAGCAGCGAGATCGCGATGGCGATGGCCACGGTCAGCGCCTGGTCGCGGAACAGCTGGCCGGCGATGCCATCGACGAACACCAGCGGCAGGAACACCGCGATGGTGGTCAGGGTGGAGGCGACCACCGCCATGCTCACTTCACGGGTACCGACGATGGCCGCCTGCAGGATGCCCAGCCCTCGTTCGCGCGCCTTGGCGATGCTTTCCAGCACCACGATCGAGTCATCCACCACCAGGCCGGTGGCCAGTGCGAGGCCGCCCAGCGACATCACGTTCAAGCTCAGGCCGAGCTGGCCCATGAAGAAGAACGTGGCGATGATCGAGACCGGCAGCGACAGGCTGATGACGAAGGTGGACCAGCCGTCGCGCAGGAACAGGAAGATGATGAGGATGGCGAGCAGGCCACCGATCACCGCATCCTTCTTGACGTCACTGATGGCGTGTTCGATGAAGCGCGACTGGTCCTCGATGGTGGTCAGTTCGGCATCGCCGGGGAAGGTGGCCTTGATCTGCTCCAGGCGCTTGCGCAGCGCTTCGGCGGTGGCCACGGTATTGGCGTCGCCTTCCTTGTAGATCGCTAGCTCAACCGATTCCTTGCCGCCCAGGCGGATGATCGCTTCGCGCTCCTTGTAGCCCTGGCGCACGCTGGCCACGTCCTTCAGGCGCACCGGCACACCGTTGGCGACCACACTGGAACTGCCGCCGGACGAGGCGCTCTGCGCCGCCGAAGCCGCCGCGACCGCCGCCGCCGAACCGGTGGATGCGGCGATGTTGAACATCTGCTGCAGGGCCGAATCGGCCGCGCTGCCGTTGGACGACTGGGTGGTGACCAGCAGGTTGCGGATCTCTTCCAGATCGGCGAACTGGTTGACGGTACGCACCAGGAAGCGCTGCGAGCCCTCCTCCAGGCGGCCGCCGGAGATGTTGATGTTCTCTTCCTTCAACCGCTTGATGACGGTGTCGATGGGCAGGTTGAGCTGGGCCAGCTTCTGCTGGTCGATGTCCACCTGGATCTCATCCTCCAGGCCACCGCCGACCTTCACCGCGGCCACGCCGGTCACCGGTTCCAGTTTCTTCTTCAGGTCTTCGTCGGCATAGCGGCGCAGGCCGGTCAGTTCGCGGATAGCGTCTTCATCGCTGGCCGGGGTGGCCTTGGTCGACAGCACCAGGCGCATGATCGGCTCGGTGGACGGATTGAAGCGCAGCAGCACCGGGGCCTTGGCCTCCAGTGGCAGGTTCAGCGCTTCCATCTTGTCGCGCACTTCCAGGCTGGCCTGGTCCATGTTGGTACCCCAGGCGAATTCGAGCACGACATCGCTCTGCCCGGTGCGCGAGACCGACTTCAGCTTGCGCAGATTCTTGACCACGCCCACGGCTTCTTCCACCGGCTGGGTGATCAGGCTTTCGATTTCCGTCGGTGCCGCGCCGGTGTATTCGGTGCGCACGGTCAGGGTGGGATAGCTCAGGTCCGGCAGCAGGTTGACCTTGAGATTGTTCAGCGCGATCAGGCCGAACAGCAGCAGCGTGACCGTGAACATGGCGATGGTGACGCGGCGGCGGGTGGCGAATTCCACCAGGCCGCCGCGCATGCCGGCAGCGGCGCCGTCGCCCGCTGGCGAGGCACCGTGGTCGTGTCCCGGGACGCTCATTGCTGGCTCCCGGCCTTGTCTGCGGGCGCAGCCGCGGCGGCCACCGTGGCCGGCTTGGGCTTGGCTGCCTTCGGATCGGCAATGATCTGCACGGCAGTGCCGTCGCGCAGGGCGACCTTGCCGGCGGTGACGATCTGGTCACCGGCCGCAAGGCCCTCACGGATCTCCACCCACGGACCTTCGGCATAACCGAGCTTGACCGGCACGCGTGCCACCTTGCCTTCGCGCACGCGGAACACCGCCGGCTCACCATCATCCAGCAGGGCCAGGCGCGGCACCACCAGGGCATCGGCACGCTGGTCGTAATCAATGCGGATGCGGCCGAACATGCCCGGTTGCAGCGCGTGCTCGGTGCCGTTGAAGGCGCTGACCACGCGGAAGGTACCGCTGCCCGAATCGACCACCGGGGCGATGCGGTCCACGCTGCCGGTGAAGCGCTGCCCCGGCAGCGCGTCAGCCGACAGCGTCACCGGCTGGCCGGCGCGCAGCGTCGCCAGTTCGCGCTCGGGCACGTTGAGGGTGGCTTCCAGCTGCGAGTTGTCGACGATGCGGAAGATCGGCGTGTTGATCTGCACGAAGTTGCCGGTCTTGATCGAGCGCGAAGCGATCACCCCGGAGATCGGCGCCACCACCGTGGTGTAGGACAGCTCCAGCGTTGCCAGGCGGTACTGCGCGCGCACGTTTTCCAGGTCATAACGCAGCTGGTCGACGCTGGCGGCGCTGACCAGCTGCTGGCCGACCAGCTTCTGCGCACGCTGGTAGTCGTTTTCCAGCTTGCGCATCTGCGCTTCGCTCTGCGCCACGGCCAGGCGTGCGCGGTCCGGGTCCAGGCGCACCAGCGGCTGGCCGGCGGTCACCCGCTGGCCCTCCTCCACCAGCACGGCCAGCGCCACGCCGGAGGTCTTGGCCACCACCTGCGATTCGGCGCGCGGCTCCAGTGCGGCGGTGCCGGTGTAGCTGGCGGCCACCGCGCGGTGGCTGGCCACGGCCACTTCCACCGGCACGGCGTCGACCTTCTTCTCGTCCTTGGATTCGGCCGCCTTGGCTTCGGAATTGGGGCCTGCGGCGCAACCGCCCAGCAGCAGGCAGGTGGAGATCAGCAGGGCAGTGGCACAGAGTCCAGTGCGGCGGCCGGGCAGGAAGGTTGGGTGCGACATCGTCAGATCCCTGGAGGATGCGTGGGCAGGTGTGGTAGCAAAGTAATGCACCACTTCACGGCAACACCATATCCCAAAGGTCATGGTGCCTTCACGCCGCTGGTCGGCCCGCCCCCATTTCAGCTAGATGAAACCTGGGGCTATACTCGGGTCGTTCCGTACCCCACGCCGGAACGACCAGACCCGAATCCCCGGATAACGACATCATGCGCCCGCAGCCGCTCGCCGCTTGTCTCGCTCTGGCCGTCCTCCTGCCCCTCGGGGCCGCCGCACAGCCCGCTCCAGCTCCTGCAGCACCCGCCCCGGCTCCTGCCCAGGCCACCCCGCCCGCTGCCGCCGCCCCGGCCGGCAACTTCGACAATGGCCGGGTGCTCGCCTATACCTGCCAGGGTTGCCACGGCATCACCGGTTACAAGAACGCCTACCCCAGTTACCGGGTACCGAAGATCGGTGGCCAGACCCAGCAGTACCTGACCCAGGCCCTGACCGAGTACCGGCAGGGCAAGCGCCGGCATCCGACGATGCAGGCGCAGTCGATGAGTTTCAGCGAACAGGAGATCGCCGATCTCGCTGTTTACCTGTCCACCGTCAAGTAAGGCCCGCCCATGTCGAAAGCCGCGCACACGATGCGTCACGCCATCGCCCTGTCCGTTGCCCTGCTGCTGGCGGCCTGCTCGCAGTCGCAGGTGGAAAGCAGTGAGAAATCGGCCGGCGACCCCGGCCATGCCAGTGGCGAACACGGTTCGTCCTCCTCGGCCGGTCTGCCTGCGGGCCGCGAGGCCGCCGGTGAAGCCCGGGCCAAGGTGAAGGGCAAGGCGACCAACCAGAGCTGCATTGATTGCCATGGCGCCGACGGCAATGCGCCGATCGACCCGACCTACCCCAAGCTGGGTGGACAGTACGGCGATTACCTGGCCCACGCCCTGCAGGCCTACCGCGCCGGCGACCGCCAGCACGCGTTGATGACCCCGCAGGCGAAGGACCTGAGCGACCAGGACATCGCCGACCTGGCCGCGTACTTCGGCAGCCGGCCGAGCCAGCTGCGGGACCTGCACGGGGTCAAATGACCCCGCCGAACGCGCCTGGGTAGGTGCGGACCTTGGTCCGCACGGATCCCGCCATTCACGCATGGGGTGGATCTACCGGCCATCGCCGTTGGTAGGTGCGGACCTTGGTCCGCACGAATCAGCATTACGGTAGGTGCGGACCTTGGTCCGCACGAATCCTCAACCTTCCAGCTCTTCCCAGCGCGCGTACGCCGCATCCAGCTCGGCCTGGACCTTGGCCAGCTGCTGGGTGTGCGCGGTTACTTCGGCGCTGCTGCGGGTGTAGAACGCCGGGTCGTTCATCGCCGCGGTCAGCCCTTCCACGTCACCTTCCAGCGTCTCGATGGTCTTGGGCAGCTGTTCCAGCTCACGCGCCTCCTTGTAGGCCAGCTTGCGCTTGGGCGCGGCAGCCGGAGTTGCAGCGGCCGCAGCGGCCGGTGCAGCAGCCGCCGGCTTGGCCACCGGCGCCGCCGCAGGGGCCGCCACGCTGGCCGCATAGCGCTGCCAGTCGCTGTAGCCACCAACGTACTCGCCGATCACGCCGTCGCCTTCCATCACCAGCGTGGAGGTCACCACGTTGTCGATGAAATCACGGTCGTGGCTGACCAGCAGCAGGGTGCCGGTGTAATCGCCCAGCAGCTCTTCCAGCAGCTCCAGGGTTTCCACGTCGAGGTCGTTGGTCGGTTCGTCCATCACCAGCAGGTTGGACGGCTGCGCGAACAGCTTGGCCAGCAGCAGGCGGTTGCGCTCGCCACCGGACAGGCGGGTGATGGGCGCGCGCGCACGCTCGGGGGTGAACATGAAGTCCTGCAGATAGGCATGCACGTGCTTGCGCTTGCCGTTGAACTCGAGGAAATCGCGGCCTTCGGCCACGTTCTCGATGGCGCTCCAGTCTTCGCGCAGAACGGCGCGGTACTGGTCGAAATAGGCGATCTGCAGGTTGGTACCGGCGTTGACTTCACCCTTGGCCGGCTGCAGTTCGCCCAGCAGCAGCTTCAGCAGCGTGGTCTTGCCACTGCCGTTGGGGCCGATCAGGCCGATGCGGTCGCCACGCAGGATGGTGGTGGTGAAGTCGCGGACCATGGTGCGCTCGCCGAACGCGAACGAAATGTCCTTGACGTCGATGACCTTCTTGCCGGAGCTGACGCCCTGCGCGGCTTCCATCTTGACGTTGCCGCTGAGTTCGCGGCGCTGCGAGCGCTCGTTGCGCATCGCCTTCAGGCGGCGCACGCGGCCTTCGTCGCGGGTGCGGCGGGCCTTGATGCCCTGGCGGATCCACACCTCTTCCTGCGCCAGCAGCTTGTCGAAACGGGCGTTTTCCTGGGCCTGTGCGTTCAGGCGCTCTTCGCGGCGGCGCTCATAGTTGGCCCAGTCGCCCGGCCAGCTGGTGACCTGGCCGCGGTCGATCTCGACGATGCGGGTGGCCAGCGCGCGCAGGAAGCGGCGATCATGGGTGACGAACACCACGCTGCCGCTCCAGCCCTTGAGGAAGGCTTCCAGCCAGTCGATGGCTTCGATGTCGAGGTGGTTGGTCGGTTCGTCCAGCAGCAGCACGTCGGGACTGGACACCAGGGCGCGCGCCAGCAGCACGCGGCGCTTCATGCCGCCGGACAGGCGGCCGAATTCGGCCTCGCCGTCCAGGTCGAGCTTGGTCAGGGTTTCACTGACACGCTGGTCCAGGCCCCAGCCGTTGGCCGCGTCGATCTTGGCCTGCACGTTGCCCAGGGCTTCGCCGTCGAAGACCTCGGCGTGGCTGAGGTGGTGGAATTCGGCCAGCCACTGGCCCAGTTCGCCCAGGCCATCGGCCACGACGTCGAACACCGAGCCGGCCGCGCCATGCGGCACTTCCTGTTCCAGGCGGGTCACGCGCACGCCCTGCTGCACGCGCACTTCGCCGTCATCGGGCTTGTGGTCGCCGGACAGCAGCTTGAGCAGGGTGGATTTGCCGGCGCCGTTGCGGCCGATCAGGGCGATGCGTTCGCCCGGCTCGATCGACAGTTCGGCCTTTTCCAGCAACAACGGGCCGCCGACGCTGAAGTCGACGTTCTGCAGAGTAATCAGAGGCATCCCGCTATTGTACGGGTTGGCGGGCCCGCCTGGCGGCGGCAGCGAACAGTGCCGGGGCACTGTCATCCACGCATGGCATGGATCTACTGGATCGCGCGCGGTCGATCCACCCCATGCGGGATGCAGCCCAAGTAGATCCACGCCATGCGTGGATGAAGGGCCCGCAGCAGGCTCCGGCCCCGCACGCAGGTACAATGTGCCATGACTGACTTTTCGACCCTGCCGCTGAGCCCGGCCCTGCAGCCCGGCCTGGACGCCCTCGGCTACACCACCCTTACGCCGATCCAGGCGCAGAGCCTGCCGGCGATCCTTGATCGCCGCGATGTGATCGCACAGGCGCCGACCGGCAGCGGCAAGACCGCCGCCTTCGGCCTGGGCCTGCTGCAGGCCATCGACCCCAGCCTGATCCGCGTGCAGGCGCTGGTGCTGTGCCCGACCCGCGAGCTGGCCGACCAGGTCGCCAAGCAGATCCGCAAGCTGGCCACCGGCATCCCCAACCTGAAGCTGCTGCTGCTGGTCGGTGGCGTGCCGCTGGGCCCGCAGCTGGCCTCGCTGGAAGGCCACGACCCGCACGTGGTGGTCGGCACGCCCGGCCGCGTGCAGGAACTGGCCCGCAAGCGCGCCCTGAACCTGGGCGCGGTGCGCACCCTGGTACTGGACGAAGCCGATCGCATGCTGGACATGGGCTTTGAAGAGCCGATCCGCGAAATTGCCGGCCGCACCCACAAGGACCGGCAGAGCCTGCTGTTCTCGGCCACCTTCCCCGACAGCATCCGCGAGATCGCCCGCGACCTGCTGCGCGATGCGCTGGAAGTGACCGTGGAAGGCGCCGACCAGGCCCCGGCCATCCGCCACCTGTTCTGCGAAGTGGAACCGGCGCACCGGCAGAAGGCACTGGCCGGCCTGCTGCTGAAGTACACGCCGGAATCGGCGGTGGTGTTCTGCAATACCCGCAAGGACGTGGACGAAGTCGCCAATTCGCTGCAGCAGTTCGGCTTCTCGGCGCTGGCCCTGCATGGCGACATGGAACAGCGTGACCGCGAGGAAGTGCTGCTGCGCCTGGCCAACCGCAGCTGCAACGTGCTGGTAGCCAGCGACGTGGCCGCGCGCGGGCTGGACGTGGAAGAGCTTGCGGCGGTGATCAACTACGAGCTGCCCACCGACGTGGAGAGCTACCAGCACCGCGTGGGCCGTACCGGTCGCGCTGGTGCCAGCGGCCTGGCGATCAGCCTGGTGGCCGGTCGCGAGAAGACCCGCGCCGAGGCCGTCGAGGCCCATCTGGGCCAGCCGCTGGACTGGCAGAAGACGCCGCTGGCGACCTCGCGCCCGGCCGAGCTGCCGCAGGCAGCGATGCGCACCCTGCGCATCGATGGCGGCAAGACCGACAAGCTGCGCCCGGGCGACATCCTCGGCGCACTGACCGGCGATGCCGGCCTGTCGGGCAAGCACATCGGCAAGATCGCGATCTTCCCGACCCGCTCCTACGTGGCCATCGCCCGTGAGCAGGCGCAGAAGGCCGTGGCGAAGCTGGAAGCCGGCAAGATCAAGGGCCGCCGCTTCCGCGTGCGGATGATGTGATTGCGTGATCTGGTGGGCGCCAACCAAGGTTGGCGACTACCGGTTTCCGCGAACCTGCCCTGGTAGTGGCCAACCTTGGTTGGCCCTCCGGGCGTCGCTCTGGTAGTGGCCAACCTTGGTTGGCCCCTCTGACAATGCCAACCAAGGTTGGCATCTACCGGAGTGCGGTGATTCGATATGCGCGCCAACCAAGGTTGGCGACTACCGGATTGCGGTGATTCGATCCGTCCCGGTCAGAACACCAGTTCGGTGTGCAGCGGCAGATCCGCTTCCCAGCGCGCGCGGCCACCCAGGCCGTCCAGCTCGACCAGCACGCCGGCACCCACCACCTCCACGCCCAGGCGTCGAACCAGCGACAGCGCGGCACCCAGCGTGCCGCCAGTGGCCAGCACGTCATCGATGATGGCCACGCGCGCGCCGGCCGGCAGCGCGTCGGCATGCACTTCGATGCAGTCGCTGCGGTATTCCAGGGTGTATTCCTCGCGCAGGACCTTGCCCGGCAGCTTGCCCGGCTTGCGCACCGGCACGAAGCCCACGCCCAGTTCCAGCGCCATGGCGGCGCCCAGGATGAAACCACGCGATTCGATGCCGACGATGGCGTCCAGCTGCTGCCCGCGCCAGCGGTCGGCCATGGCCGTGATCGCGCCGCGGAAGTCTTCGCCGTGGGCGAGCAGCGGCATGATGTCCTTGAACAGGATGCCGGGCTTCGGGAAATCGGCGATATCGCGCAGGCGCGAGGCCCAGGCGGGGACGGCCACGGTGGCGTCGGTCATTGCAGCTACCAGCTTGTATGGCGGCATAGCGTAACCGGTTCGCCCGCCCCCTGCCCGTTCCGGCACCACCGCGCCGCTGCGTTCCATCGATGGGCGCACGACATCACGCAAAAATCGCACACCCGTGCGATAATCGCCCTAACCGGCCATTCACCCAGCCTGCTCCATAAGCAGGCAGACGCCTGCCCGCCGCCACGGCCCGCAGCCGCCCGGGATGCCGACGGCCCCCGCCACGCTTGGCGCGCGCGGGGCTTTGCCCGCCTCCGTGCGGGTTTTTCGCAATGAGGTTCATGCAACGTGGACGAGACGACGAAAGTTCCGGCCCTGTGCCGTGTGCGGGTGGTCCTGCTCGGCATCCTGGTGACCCTGTTCGGCCTGGCTCTGCTGGTCGGTGGTGTTCGCCTGGTAATGCTGGGGGGCAGTTGGTACTTCCTGCTGATGGGTGCGGTATCAGCCGTGGCCGGCGTGCTGCTGGTGATGCGCCGGCCAGCCGGTGCGCTGCTGTACGGCCTGGCCTTCGTGGCCACGCTGATCTGGGCGCTGCTGGATGCGGGCTGGGAGTTCTGGCCGCTGGTCTCGCGCCTGGTGATGCCGGCGGTGCTGGCCCTGCTGGTCGCCCTGGCCTGGCCGGTACTGCGCCGCAGCCGCAGCCAGGTGGCCGGTCGTGGCGCCTATGGCGTGGCCGCGGTGCTGCTGGTCGGCCTGCTGGGCACGGCCTTCTCCGCCTTCCAGCCGCGCCCTGTGCAGACCGCACAGGGCGCGACGCCGCCGGTGGTGCCGGTGGCCAAGGGCGCTGAACAGCGCGACTGGATGCACTGGGGCAACACCACCGCCGGCACCCGCTTCGCCGCGCTGGACCAGATCACCCCGGCCAACGTGAAGGAACTGCAGGTTGCGTGGACCGCACGCACCGGCGACGTGCCGGAAAGCAACGGCTTCGGTGCCGAGGACCAGAACACCCCGCTGCAGATCGGCGACACCCTGTACCTGTGCACTCCGCACAACCAGGTGATCGCCATCGATGCCGATTCCGGCAAGCAGCGCTGGGCGTTCGATCCCAAGGCCACCGCGCCGAACTGGCAGCGTTGCCGTGGCCTCGGCTACTTCGATGCAACCACCGCAGCGGCGCCCGCGCCCGCACCGCAGCCGGCCACGGAAACCTCCAGCACCGGCCCGGCCCTGTGCGAAAAGCGCATCCTGATGACCTCCATCGATGCGCGCCTGTTTGCACTGGACGCGAAGACCGGCGCGCTGTGCCCGGACTTCGGCAGCAACGGCGTGGTCGACCTGAAGGTGGGCATGGGCGAGATCAAGCCCGGCTTCTACACCCTCACCGCCGCACCCCTGGTGGCCGGCGATCTGATCGTGGTCGGTGGCCGTGTGGCCGACAACATCGAAGTGGGTGAACCGTCCGGTGTGGTGCGTGCGTACAACGTGCGTACCGGTGCGCTGGCCTGGGTCTGGGATCTGTCGAAGGAAACCCCGGACGTGCCGCTGGATCCGTCGATCCACTACACGCGCGCCACGCCGAACGTGTGGACCTCGATGGCCTACGACCCGCAGCTGGGCCTGGTCTATCTGCCTACCGGCAACACCACGCCGGACCAGTGGGCCGGCGAGCGCACGCCGCAGGATGACAAGTACAGCTCGGCGGTGGTCGCGCTGGACGTGACCACCGGCAAGGAGCGCTGGGTTTACCAGACCGTGCACCACGACCTGTGGGATTACGACCTGCCGGCACAGCCGACCCTGACCGACGTGCCCGACGGCAACGGCGGCACCCTGCCCGCCCTGCTGCAGATCACCAAGGCCGGGCAGATCTTCATGCTCAACCGCCAGACCGGCGTGCCGATCAGCGAAGTGCGCAACATCCCGGCACCGCAGGGCAATGCCGAAGGCGAACGCTACGCCGCCACGCAGCCGCTGTCGGTGGGCCTGCCGCAGATCGGCGCGCAGACGTTGACCGAGTCGGACATGTGGGGCGCGACCCCCATTGACCAGATGCTGTGCCGCATCCAGTTCAAGCAATTCCGCTACGACGGCATGTACACGCCGCCGGGCGAGGATCTGGCGCTGCAGTGGCCGGGTTCACTGGGCGGCATGAACTGGGGCAGCGCCTCGGTCGATCCGACCACCGGCTACCTGTTCGTCAATGACATGCGCCTGGGGCTGTGGACCAAGCTGATTCCGCGTGCGCAGATGACCAGCGGCGCCGGTGGCGTGGAAATGGGCGCGGCTTCGCAGACCGGTACGCCGTACGGCTCGCTGCGCGACCGCTTCCTGTCCAAGCTGGGCATCCCCTGCCAGAAGCCGCCGTTCGGCACGATGTCGGCCATCAACTTGGCTACCCGCCAGCTGGTCTGGCAGGTGCCGGTGGGCACGGTGAAGGACACCGGGCCGCTGGGCATCAAGATGGGCCTGCCGATTCCGATCGGCATGCCGACCCTGGGCGGTTCGCTGGCCACGCAGTCGGGCTTGCTGTTCTTCGCCGGCACGCAGGATTACTACCTGCGCGCCTACGACAGCCGCACCGGCGAGGAAGTGTGGAAGGCGCGCATGCCGGTCGGCAGCCAAGGCACGCCGATGACCTACGTCTCACCGAAGACCGGCCGCCAGTACGTGGTGATTTCCGCCGGTGGCGCACGCCAGTCGCCGGACCGTGGCGACTACGTGATCGCCTACGCGCTGCCCGAGCGCAAGTAAGCCGGGCCACGCGGTGCAGCCTGCATGGCTGCGCCGCGTGGGTACCGGTTGTGGGGTCCAGCGCTTACCATGCAGGATCGAACCCGATGAAAGCTGCTGCCATGCCTGCCGTTCCTCCCAGCCGTCGTCCCAAGCGTCCGCCTGCGCCACCGCAGGATCGCGGCCTTGCCCATGAGCTGATGCAGCAGATCCAGGACAACCAGGGCGATCCGGATTTCATGACCTCGCTCGGCCGCGGCCTGGCCGTACTGAGCGTGTTCTCGCAGCATCCCCGCGAAGTGACGATGTCTCAGATCAGCACCGATACCGGCATCTCGCGCGCAGCGGTGCGGCGCGTGCTGTATACGCTGGAAAAGCTGGGTTACGTCGGTGAACAGGGCCGTGGCTTCGTGCTGCTGCCGCGCGTGTTGGGCATGGGCGGCGCCTATGTCGCCTCGTCGTCGATGACGGCCGCCGCACAGCCGGTGCTGGATGCCCTGCGCGATGACGTGCACGAGTCCTGCTCGCTGGGCGTGCTCGACGGCGATGACATCCTGTACGTGGCGCGCGCGGAAACCGTGCGCATCATGTCGATCGGCCTGCGTGCCGGCAGCCGCCTGCCGGCGTACTGCACCTCGATGGGCCGCGTGCTGCTGGCCGCCCTGCCGCGCGACACGCTGGAAGGCTACCTGGAACGCACCCCGCTGCGGCCGCGTACCGAACGCACCGTCACCCGCATGGACGACTTCCTCGACCTGCTGGAAAAGGTGCGCCGCGAAGGCGTCTCGCTGGTGGACCAGGAGCTGGAGATCGGCCTGCGCTCGATTGCCGTGCCGGTGCGTTCGCGCAGCGGCGACGTGGTGGCCGCGCTGAACATCGGCACCCAGGCGGGCCGCATCGGCCTGGGCGTGATGCAGGCCCAGCTGCTGCCGCGCCTGCGTGAAGCGGCGCAGCGCCTGGGTACGTTGTTGAATTGAGGCAAAGCCGCCGGGCATGGCCCGGCGGATTCCATATCAGCGTTCGGACGCCTGCTCTTCCAGGATCGGCTTGGCCAGCGCGAAGGCGTGGTTGGCCGCGGGCACGCCGCAGTAGATCGCCGCCTGCAGCAGCACTTCCTTGATCTCTTCCGGCGTGACGCCGTTGTTGCGGGCCGCGCGGATGTGCAGCTTGAACTCCTCGTCATGGCCCAGCGCCACCATCATCACGATGGTCAGCAGCGAGCGCGTGTGCCGCGGCAGTCCTTCGCGCGTCCACACCGTGCCCCATGCCGTGCGGGTGATGAACTCCTGGAATTCGGTGGTGAAGTCGGTGCGCGCCTGCAGCGAGCGGTCGACGTGCGCCTCGCCCAGCACCTGTCGGCGTACCGCAAGGCCGGCTTCGTAGCGTTCCTGTTCGTCCATCGTCGTCATCCTGTTGAGTGATTCAGTGCTGCGCGGAAAGATGCGCGGCCAGTGCGGCAGTGAACGCCTGCGGCGACTCGAGATTGCAGATGTGGCGGCCCGGCACGGCAACGTACTGCCCATGGGCCACGCCATCGGCAATCGCCTGCAGCTCGGCCGGCACGCAGACCGGATCGTCATCACCGGCAATGGCCAGCAGCGGCACGCCGATGCGACCCAGCGCATCACGGAAGTCGGCCGTGCCCACGGCGTTGCAGCAGCCGGCGTAGCCTTCGACGCTGGTGGCGAGGAAGCGCTGCAGGACCTCTTCCACCTGGCTGGCATGGGTCTGTGCGAAGGCGGCGGTGAACCAGCGCTCGCGGGTGCCATCGACCAGCGGCGCCAGGCCATCCTGCTGGACCTGGGCGATGCGCGCCTGCCAGCCGTCCAGCGTGCCGATCTTCGCAGCGGTAGCGGCCACGGTGAGCGTGCGCAGGCGGTTGCCGGCATGCACGCCCAGCCACTGCCCGGTCAGGCCACCGATCGACAGGCCGCAGAAGTGGCTGCGCTCGATGCCGAGGTGATCCCACAGGGCCAGCACGTCGGCGCCCAGCTCGGCCACGGTGTACAGCCCCGGCGGCGCAGTGGACTGGCCATGGCCGCGACGGTCATAGCGCAGGATGCGGTACCGCGAGGCCAGCGCATCCACCTGCGGCTGCCACATGCCCAGGTCGGTACCGAGCGAGTTGCAGAAGGTCAGCCACGGGCCATCGGCGCGGCCCTCGGTCTGGTAATGCAGGCGGTGCTGCGGAAGGTCGAGGAAGGGCATGGAGGCTCCAGCGTTGAACGTAGGGATCAGCCGCGCGCGAGCACGCGGTCGATCCAGGTATCGGCCATGCCGCGCCAGCTGTCGGCGGCGAACAGGGCATCCAGTTGTGCGGGTGAAAGCTGCGCGGTGACCTCCGGCGTCTGCGCCAGCACCTCGCGCAGGTGCAGCGACTGGGCCAGCGACTGCCTGGCCGCCTGTTCCACCAATGCATGCGCGGCCGGCTTGCCGATGCGCTCCCCCAGGGTGACCGCCACGGCCTCGGCATAGAGCAGGCCGCCATGGCTGTCCAGATGCTGGCGCATGCGCTCGCGATCCAGCTGCAAGCCCTGCACCACCACGGTCACCTGGGCCAGGCTGCCGGCGCACAGGCGCACGATCTCCGGCACCGTGTCCCACTCGGCATGCCACTGCCCGGCCGCACGCTCGTGTGGCTGCGGCATGGCGCTGAACAACGTCGACAGCAGGCCCGGCACGCGGGTGGCCGCGGCCATGGCCGCGACGCAGCCGACCGGATTGCGCTTGTGCGGCATCGCCGAGGAACCGCCCTTGCCCTCGCCCGCCGGCTCGAAAGCTTCCGCCACCTCGGATTGCATCAGCAGCACGATGTCGGTGGCGATCTTGCCCAGGCTGCCGGTGAGCAGTGCAAACACGCTGCCGAACTCGGCGATGCGGTCACGCGCGGTATGCCAGGGCAGCGCCGGCAACGGCAGCTGCAGCTCGGCGGCCAGGGCTTCGGCCACGTCCAGCCCACGCGTCTGCAGCGAAGCCAGCGTACCGGCGGCACCGCCGAACTGCAGGACCAGGGTATCGTCGGCAAGCGCATCGAGGCGACGCTGGCTGCGCTGCAGGGCATCGAGCCAACCGGCAGCCTTCAGGCCGAAGGTGACCGGCACCGCCTGCTGCAGCAGCGTGCGCCCGGGCAGGCCGGTGCCGCGCTCGGCCTCGGCGAGCCGCGCCAGCGCGGTACACAGCAGTTGCAGCCGCGCCTGCACGTGGCTGACCGCCGCGCGCAGCTGCAGCACCGCGCCGCTGTCGATGATGTCCTGGCTGGTGGCGCCCCAGTGGACCCAGCGCGCGGCCTCGGCATCGCTGTCCTTGACCTGTGCGGTGAGCGCCTTGACCAGTGGAATGGCCGGATTCCCAGCCAGTGCGGTCGCCGCCGACAACGCCGGCACCGCGTACAGATCGGCGCTGCATGCCGCTTCAATCGGGGCCAGCGCAGCGGCGGGGATCACCCCGCACTGCACCTGCGCGCGCGCCAGGGCGCGTTCGACATCCAGCATCGCCTGCAGGCGTGCTTCATCACTGAACACGGCATCGACGGCGGGGTCGCCGAACAGACCGCCCAGCAGCGTTGGGGAGTGGCTCATCGGTGCAGTCCATCCTGGGTGGCCACAGCTTACCCGCGCCCGCTGCACGCGGGCGTGGAGTGGCCGGAAGGCGCGTTGGCCGCGCCGCGATCAGTAAGCGAAGAACACCGTCTCGTCCGGGCCCTGCATGCGCACGTCCCAGTGGTACAGGCCCTTGCCCTGCGCCTGCGCGACCAGGGTGTGGCGGCGCTCGGCGGGCACCAGCGCGAGGATGCCATCCTCGCCGTTGCTGGCTTCATCACTGAAATAGATGCGGCCACGGGTGGCCTGCAGCAGACCGCGCATGAACACCAGCACCACCAGGTGCGGTGCCTGCGGCTCGCCACGCAGGCCCGGCACGCGGCCCGGCTTGACGGTGCTGAAGGCAAAGCGACCCTGATCATCGGTGGGCACGCGGCCCCAGCCGTCGAACGCCGGGTCGTGGTCATCACGGCGCGGGTCTTCACTGTGGGCATAGATGCCCTGCGCGTCGGCCTGCCAGATTTCCAGCACGGCATCGGATACCGGCGTGCCATTGCCATCGAATACCTGACCCTGCACTTCGATGCGCTCGCCCTGCGCGATGGCCGGGGCGACTTCGGTGCGGTACAGCGGTTCCAGGCCCAGGCGGTAGTACGGGCCCACGGTCTGCCACGGAGTGGATTGGAAACTCATGGTCTTACTCCCAGACGGTCATCTTGCGACCGCGCAGCACGATGTCGAAGCGGTAGCCGAGTGCGAATTCGTTGGCGGTGTTTTCCCAGTCGAACGAGGACACCATGCGCTCGCGCGCCTTGGCGTCGTCCACGCAGTTGTAGATCGGGTCGAACGCCAGCAGCGGGTCGTTGGGGAAGTACATCTGCGTGACCAGGCGCTGGCCGATGCCGTCGCCGTGCAGCGAGAAATGGATGTGCGCCGGTCGCCAGGCGTTGTAGTGGTTGCGCCACGGGTACGCACCCGGCTTGATGGTGGTGAACCGGTAGCGGCCTTCGCTGTCGGTCAGTACCTGGCCGGTGCCCTTGAAGTTGGGGTCCAGCGGCGCATCGTGCTGGTCGCCCTTGTGCAGGTAGCGGCCGGCGGCGTTGCACTGCCAGACCTCGACCACGGTGTTGCGCACCGGCCGGCCGTTCTCGTCCAGCACGCGGCCGCTGACGATGATGCGCTCGCCCTGCGGCTGGCCGGGGAAACCGGCGGTCAGGTCGGCGGCATGCTCGCCCAGGGTGATGCGGTTGATGCTCGGGCCGGTCACTTCCGAGAGCGTCACCGGGATGGCGATCGGGTCGGTACCCGGGCCACGCAGCGCGGTGGAGGCATACGGCAGATGGATGCGCGGCGGCTGGCTGCCGGGGTACGGCTTGCGGTAGCCGCGCAGTTCGGTGGGATCGCTCATGGCGTACTCCTGTTGGCGAGCGGCCCGAAGGCCGCAGCTGTCTTGCAGATCATGGATACGGGGGAAGGCTTACACGCGTTCGATGGCCAGCGCCACGCCCTGCCCCACGCCGATGCACATCGTGGCCAGGCCGCGGCGGCCGCCACTGGCTTCCAGCTGGCGCAGCAGGGTCAGCGCCAGGCGCGCCCCGCTCATGCCCAGCGGGTGGCCCAGGGCGATTGCCCCGCCGTTGGGGTTCACGTGCGCGGCATCGTCGGCCAGGCCGAGCTGGCGCATGCAGGCCAGGCCCTGCGAGGCGAAGGCTTCATTCAGTTCGATGGCATCGAAATCGGTGATGGACAGGCCCAGCCGCGCCATCAGCTTCTGGCTGGCCGGCACCGGGCCCATGCCCATGATCGCCGGCTCGACGCCGGCGCTGGCAAAGCCGAGGATGCGCGCACGCGGGGTCAGCCCCAGCGCCTTCACCTGTGCGCCCGAAGCGAGCAGCAGTGCGGCGGCGCCATCGTTGATGCCCGAGGCGTTGCCGGCGGTGACCGTGCCCGGCTGGCGGAACAGCGGCTTCAGCTTGGCCAGTGCTTCGGCGGTGGTATCGCCGCGCGGGTGTTCATCGCGGTCGACAGTCACGATCTCGCCGCGCTTGCGGCCCGGCACATCCACCGCCACGATCTCGCCGTCGAAAAAGCCCCGCGCCTGCGCGGCGGCGGTGCGCTGCTGGCTGCGCAGGGCGAACGCATCCTGGTCCTCGCGGCTGATGCCGTAGCGCTCGGCCACGTTCTCGGCGGTCTGGCCCATGGTCTCCACGCCGTGCAGCTCACGCAGGCGCGGGTTGATGAAGCGCCAGCCCATGGTGGTGTCTTCGATCTGCTGGTCGCGGGCAAACGGCGAAGTCGCCTTGCCCATCACGAACGGCGCGCGCGACATCGATTCCACGCCACCGGCAATGGCCAGGCCCAGTTCGCCGGCCGCGATGCCACGGGCCACGGTACCAATCGCATCCAGGCCCGAACCACACAGGCGGTTGATCGTGCTGCCCGGCACCGTCACCGGCAGGCCGGCCAGCAGCAGGCTCATGCGGGCGACGTTGCGGTTGTCTTCGCCGGCCTGGTTGGCACAGCCGAGGTAGACATCCTCGACCAGCGCCGGGTCCAGCTGCGGGTGGCGCGCCAACAGCGCCTTCAGCGGGATCGCGCCGAGGTCGTCGGCGCGCACGCCGGACAACGCGCCGCCGTAACGGCCGATCGGGGTGCGGATGCCATCGACAATGTAGGTCTCGTGCAGGCTCATCTCAGGCTCCCTCGGCCAGTGCCAGCGGCAGGCCGGTCAGTTCACGCAGTTGTTCGATGTCCATGCCCTCGACCATTTCCAGCACGGTCGCGCCGTCGGCGCCAAGGTCGAACACCGCCACATCGGTATATACGCGCGATACGCAGCGCAGGCCGGTCAGCGGGTAGCTGCATTCGGCCACCAGCTTGCTCTCACCCTTCTTGGTGAACAGGTCCATCATCACGAAGACCTGCTTGGCACCGATGGCCAGGTCCATCGCGCCGCCCACGGCGGGAATCGCGTCAGGCGCACCGGTGCTCCAGTTCGCCAGGTCACCGTGTGCCGACACCTGGAACGCACCGAGCACGCAGATGTCGAGGTGGCCGCCGCGCATCATCGCGAACGAATCGGCATGGTGGAAATAGCAGCCACCGGTGAGCAGTGTGACCGGCTGCTTGCCGGCGTTGATCAGGTCCGGATCTTCCTGGCCAGCGGCCGGCGCCGGGCCCATGCCGAGCAGGCCGTTTTCCGACTGCAGGAAGATCTCCTTGTCGGCCGGCAGGAAGTTGGCCACCGTGGTCGGCAGGCCGATGCCCAGGTTGACGTAGGCACCTTCGGGAATATCGCGCGCCACGCGCGCGGCCATCTGTTCGCGGCTGAGCTTGTTCATGCCTGCACTCCTTCTGCGTCCACCGGCACCACGCGCTGCACGAAGATGCCCGGGGTCACCACGGCCTCCGGGTCCAGTTCGCCCAGCGCCACCACCTCACGCACCTGCACGATGGCGCAGCGCGCGGCCATCGCCATCAGCGGGCCGAAGTTGCGCGCGGTCCTGCGGTACACCAGGTTGCCCCAGCGGTCGCCACGGTCGGCCTTGATCAGCGCGAAGTCGGCATGCAGCGGGTATTCCAGCACGTAGTGGCGGCCGTCGATCTCGCGCGTTTCCTTGCCCTGCGCAAGCTCGGTGCCGTAGCCGGTAGGGGTGAAGATCGCGCCCAGGCCGGAGCCGGCCGCGTGGATGCGCGCGGCCAGATTGCCCTGCGGCACCAGCTCCAGCTCGATCTCGCCCGCGCGGTAGGCCGCATCGAAGTGCTGCGAATCGGCCTGGCGCGGGAACGAGCAGACGATGCGGCGCACGCGCTTGTGCTTGATCAGCGCAGCCAGGCCGGTATCGCCGTTACCGGCGTTGTTGTTGATGATGGTCAGTTCGCGCGCGCCCTGTGCGATGAGCGCATCGATCAGCTCATCGGGCATGCCGGCGGTACCAAAGCCGCCGATCATCACGGTGGCGCCATCATGGATATCGGCCACCGCTGCTTGCACGCTGGCCACGGTCTTGTCGATCACTGCATTGCTCCTTGCCCTGCCTGCCGGCGGTCATCGCCGCCACACTGCAGGGCCACTGCGAAGGGAAAACACGACCCGGACATGGTCGCCACGGCACCCCGTCCGGTCAATGCGATATTCGGTCCTTACATTCGATAATCGCACATTGACTGAACTACCTCGGCCATCGGTTCAACGCCGGTTCTGGCCGACGCCCACGCCCACGCGCAGGCCCAGGCACGCCCACGCCGCCAGCAGCAGCGGCAAGGCGCACAACACATACAGCGCGGAGGGCTGCCAGTGGCCATCCACCAGCACGCCCACGGTCAGCGGCGAGAGAATCGCGCCGACGCGGCCGATGCCGATGGCCCAGCCAAGGCCTGTGGTCCGCACTTCAGCGGCGAACACCACCGGTGCCGCCGCGTACAGGCCGGCCATCGCTGCGAACAGCGCCGCACCGATCACGAAGGCCAACGGGAACGCCACGCCCAGCTGCGTGTTGAAGGCCGCAAAGCCCAGCATCGACACCATCGCCAGCAGCAGCGCGCCCGCGGTCAGCTTCGACAGCGACCAGCGCGACGCCAGCCAGCCGAACAGGCTGCCACCGACGATGCCGCCCAGGTTCAGGAGCACGCCGCCGGTGATGCCCTGCTGCGCCGACACGCCGGCCGACACCAGCAGCTTCGGCGTCCAGCTCAGCACGAAATAGAAGGCGAACATGTGCAGGAAGAACGCCAGCGCGATCAGCAGCGCGACGCGACGCAGGTCGCCGACGAACAGCGCGGCATAGCCCTGGCGCTGGCCATTGCGCACCGGTGCCGGCGGCAGTGCCTGCAGTTCCGGCATGCGCATGCGTGACAGCAGCGCGTTCAGTCGCGGCAGCGCATTGGCCGGGCGACGCGCGACCAGGAAATCCAGCGATTCCGGCAGGCACTTCAACACCAGCGGAATGCACAGCAGCGAGGCACCAGCGCCGATCAGGAACACGCTGTGCCAGGACCAGTGCTCCAGCATCCACGCCGCCAGCAGGCCGCCGGCGGTGGCGCCGATGGGATAGCCGGTGGCCTGCAACGCGACCGCCGTGCTGCGCCACTTGGCGTTGGCGTACTCGGCAGTGATGACGCCGACACCGGCCAGCATGCCGCCGATGCCGATGCCGGTGTACACGCGCAGCGCGCCCAGCTGCCAGGCGTTGCCGGCCAGCGCCGACAGCGCCATGCCGCTGGTCAGGATCAGCAGGCAGCAGATGATCATCGGCCGCCGGCCCCAGCGGTCCGCCAATGGCGCCAGCAGGAACGAACCCAGCGCCATGCCGACCAGGCCGGCGCTGAGCATCAGCCCCAGCACCTTGCCCGACAGTTCCCAGTCCGCCGATACATGCGGTGCGGTGAAGGCCATGACCATCACATCGAAGCCATCGAGCATGTTCAACAGCACGCAGATGGCGATGGCGGTCCACTGGAAGGGACTCATCCGTTCAAGGACAAGCGGCGGTGCAGCGGCGGAGGCGTGGCTCATGGTGCGGTTTCCTGCAACAGCGTGGTGCGGTGGAACGTCCGGCGGGGAAGGTCTCAGTGACCGGCCTGGCTGGATGCATGGATGACCTGCAGGACGTCCTGCAGGCGATCGACCTCGACCTGGCCCGGCGCCGACGGGGTGCCGATCATGCCGGACGTCAGGGCCTGGCCGAAGGTTTCGCCGGCCAGGCGCGAAACCACGCCGGTGCCGCCCATCGACATGGTCAGCAGCGGCTTGTCGCTCTGCTGGCGCACCTGCCAAGTGGCATCGAGCAGCGCCAGCACGTCGCCGGCATCACGCGGCATCACCGCGATCTTCAGCACGTCGGCGCCGAGGGCCTGCTGCTTCAGCAGGCGTGCGACGATCTCCTCGCGCGGCGGCGTGGCATGGAAGTCATGGTTGGACATCACCACCTTGACCCCGGCCTTGTGCGCCTGTGCCACCAGCGACTGCACGACCTTCGGGTCGCGGAACATCTCCACGTCGATCAGCTGGGCGACGCCGCCGCGCAGCAGCGTGGCGTACAGCGCACCGTAGTCGGCATCGCTGATCGGCTTGGCGCCGCCTTCGGCCTTGGTACGGAAGGTGACGATGACCGGCTTGCCGCCCAGCGTGGCCTGGATGCGCTTGCCCAGCGCGACCAGTGCCTTGCCATCGGTAGCGATGTCCAGGTAGTCGATGCGCCATTCGGCGATGTCGGTGGCCTTGCTGGCAGCGATCGCGGCGGCCTGCTGCAGCGCGACCTCAGCGGTGGCGCCGGTGATCGGCACGATGGTGCGGGGGCTGCCCTCGCCGATGCGCAGCTGGCCAACCTGCAGCACCGCCGGCGGCGGTGCGGCCAGGGCCAGCAGGGGGGAGGCGCTGAGCGCACCGGCGAGGACAACGGACGCGAACGGGAATTTCATGGCTGTCACCAGAGCGTGGAGGGAGCGTGCGGCCATCAGAAGGTCACCTTGGCCTGGACACCGACGGCCCAGGCGTTGTCGGTACCGCTGTAATTGAACGTGCCCGGGTTGACGATGTACTGCACGTCCGGGCGGATCATCAGCCACGGGTTCACCTGGACGCTGTAGGACAGTTCGAACAGCTCCTCGGCCTGGCTGAGGTTGTACAGCGGCGAATCGATGGGCACGCCACCACTCATCAGCGTGGCCCGGCGTGCATCGACCAGGCGGTCGTTGATGTCGGCGCCCACGTAGCCCAGCGCGATGCTGTCCTGCGCGCGCGAGCCGATGCCCTGGTAGACGCCACCCAGTGCGTACCAGCGCTTGATCTGCGCGGTATCGGTGTCGGACACCATGTACTGCGCGAAGGCGGTGAGGCCGCGGCTCGGGTCGGCCGATTCCTGGGTCAAGCGCTGCTCGGCCAGCACGTAGGCGCCGTGGCGGCCGGTGGTCGGCGAGGTGTCCAGGCCGCGCTTGTCTACGCGCGAGGTGTCGTAGTAACCGCCGAACTTGTAGACGCCGGCATGGCGGCTGCCCTTGGCCGGGGTCCAGGTCACTTCCACCGGGAACAGCGAACCGGTGGTACCCGAGACGAAGGGACGGAACGCGTTGCGCTCGATGTTGCCGCCCAGGTTCGGGTTGACCTGGAACCAGCCGGTACGCACGTTCACCGCCGGGCTGATCTGCTGCGCGAACTCACCGCCCCAGCGCGCCATCGGGTAGTTGTACCAGCCGCTGTTGCCGGACATCGCCAGCGGGTGCGCGCAGAAGGCGGCGTTGACGAAGTGGGTCAGCAGGCTGTGCAGGCCGAACTGGTTGCCCATCGCGTAGTAACCCAGCTTGTAGTACGACTGGCCCGCATTGAAGGTCTGGTCATAGCTCAGCTCGGTCAGGCGCGTGTACTGGCCGCCGTATGCTTCCTGGATCGGGAAGCGGTTGCCGACGAAGTCCACCGAGGTGCTGCGGCCGCGACGGTCGTTGAGGGTGAAGTGGAACGCACCGCCATCCCAGCCGGCCAGCTTGCCCATGTCCAGGTCCATGCCCACGCGCACCTGCTGTGCATAGCGCGCGCCGGTTTCGCCGTAACCGCCATCGACCACGCCCATGGCCTCGCCCACGTAATCGCCGCGGAAAGCGATGCCACGCTCGTACAGATCGGTGCGGGTGCCGCCCCAGTCGCCAGTGAACGTCCTGCCTTCGTAACGGTTGCTGGATTGCGCATGGGCCATCGCCGGCAGCAGCGCGATGGCAAGGATGGACAGGGAGATGCCCTGTGCCGGGGATTTCGCAGGAATCATGATCGCGGTCTCGTGGAGGTGATCAGCGCAGCGACAGCGGCGCGCTCAGGGGGGAGGTGGCGCCCTGCGCCGAGGTGACCGTGGCGGTCAAGCTGCCGGCAGCGGCAGCATCGGCCCCGGCACCGAGCGGGAAGGTGAAGCTGCCCTGCCCCTGCGCATCGGTCCGGGCTTCGACGCTGCCGAGCACCAGTTCGGCTTCGCTGCCGTTGGCGGCACGGTTGCCGAACACCTCCACCTGGTAGCGGGAATCCGGCACCCCTTGGAAACGACCGTTGAGCTGGCGCTGCGCGCCCTTGCCCTGCACGGCGGTCAGCTGCGGCGCAGCCTGGCCCAGGTTGGGCAGCGGCTGGCAGTTGGCCTGGCCGGCAGCGGTGCAGATGCGCGCACGCTTGGACGGATCGTTGTCGACGCCACGACCGCGCGAGCCGACGAAGCTGGCGTGCTCCAGGCCCGGCACACCGAACACGATGGCACCGCGCGGCTGGCCCTTCACGCACGCGCCGCCGGCTTCGCAGCGCTCGATCGGCAGGCCGTTACCGAAGATGCGGTTGGCGGTGAAGCGGTTCGGCGCACTGACCGGCTGCGGGCGCACGCCGATGCCGATGCCATTGCCGGTGATGGTATTGCCATCGACCACGTTGCCGCTGCCGGTGATGCTCAGGCCCAGCGAGTTGCCGGTGAAGGTGTTGGCGGCGATGTAGTTGCGGTTGCCCCAGTTGATCTGCAGGCCATCGGAGTAATCGACGAAGCGGTTGTGGACCACGCTGTTGTCGTTGCCCCACAGGATCTCGATGCCCTGCGAGGGTTCCGGGTTGGCGCGGGTGGACTGGAACAGGTTGTCGGCCACCAGGTTCCAGGCCGCGCCACGGGTCAGCTCCAGGCCGTCACCGTTATCGAGGAATTCGTTGCGCACGATGCGGTTGTGCACCGTGGTGGTCGCGGTGGACTGGCCCTTGCCGTCGTCGCCGGTGAGCATGATGCCGGCGCCACCCTTGTTGGCGACGATGCGGTTGTCATGGATCTCGTTGTGGCTGGAACGGTTGACCAGCACGCCGATGCAGAAGTTGCGGATCTCCAGGCCGGCCAGCTCGACGCCTTGGGTATCGCGCAGGACCAGGCCCGGCAGCGTGGTGGTGCGCACGTTGGTACCGGACTGGCCGGGTTCGGCGCCCGGGCAGGCATCGGTGCCGGTGCCGGTGACGTAGGCCGAGCCATCGATGGCGACGTACTGGCCATCGCGCGCCCAGGGCGTGCCGACGATCTGTACCGGGCCCTTGATTTCCGGCAGCGGCGCGGCCGGCTTGATGACGTAGGGCGCGGCGCCGACGGCGTCGATCTCGATGCGGTAGCGGCCCGGAGCGGCGTTGGCGGTGGTGATGGCCCAGCGCAGCGAGCCGGCATTGGCATCGTCGGCGTAACGGTCCACGCGCAGCACCTGCAGCGATTCGCGCGGCGGTTCGGCCTGGTAGGCCAGCGCCAGCGACGGCAGCACGGCAAGCAGGGACAGGGAAACAACGGACAGACGACGGCGCATGCGAACACTCCGCACAGGTGAAGGGAAATCCGGCGGTCTTCCCCTGCACCTGGCTTCAGCACCGGACCGGCTGCTGCCCTCGCCCCGCCAGGGGTGGATCGCTTGGACTGCTATGAAACTGCGGGAGTGAAATTAGGTTTATCGCACTGCACCATTCAAGTGCGGTAATCGACTGTGCGTGCGAATATCGCACTGAATGGGTAATACCATCGTTGTAGGGGGTTTTGCAGGGCTTGCAGCCCTGCACCTGCTCAATGCAACGGCAACTGCAACGGCCGAGGCAAGAGCTGCATTCCGTGGGATGGCGGGGCACTGTGGGTTCGCGGGGACGCCGTGAACCCGTCCATGGGGGCTTGGTCGCCGCATCCATGCGGCTCACACCCCGCGAACCCACAGTGCCCCACCTCGGACAGATTCCTGCGGCTGTCGGTAACTGCGACTGTTGCTGCGCGCGGCTGTTGGTAGGTGTCGACCTTGGTCGACACATCTGTCAGATATCGAATGAATTCATCCACGCATGGCGTGGATACATTGGCAACAGCGCTGTTGGTAGGTGTCGACCTTGGTCGACACATCTGTCAGACATCGAATGAATTCATCCACGCATGGCGTGGATCTACTGGCAACGGCGCTGTTGGTAGGTGTCGACCTCGGTCGACACATCTGTCAGACCTGGATATCCAACCAAGTGCCGACCAACGGTCGGCCCCCCCCCCCAAGAGCATGTCCGACAGATCGCGGGAAACGGTCGAAGGCGGGGTGGGTCCGGTTGAGGGGGTGTGAGCGCCATGGATGGCGCGACCAAGCCCCCATGGATGGGTTTACGGCGTCCCCCTCAACCGGACCCACCCCGCCATCCCACGGATACCCAGCTTTTGATGTTGCCGTTGCAGTGAGCGGGTGCAGGGCTGCAAGCCCTGCAAAACACCCCCCTACGAACTGCAGGACAGCATCGAGCACCCGGCACGGTGATCCGCCCACGCCGGTCGCTTGCCGGCATAGTGCTCCAGCCCCGGCCGCTCCGTGTACGGATCACGCAGCACGTCCTGCAGCGCATGCACCCCGCCCAGGTCGCCCTGCTCCGCCCGGTCGATCGCTTCCTGCGCCAACCAGTTGCGCAGCACGTACAGCGGATTGGCTGCCGCCATCTTCGCCAGCCGTGCGTCCGCCGTCAGCGGATCGGCACGCAACCGCGCGGCATACTCCTGCAGCCACTGCTGCAGCGGCGCCTGCACCGCCTGCCGGCGCGCGTCGTCGTAGTACACCGCCTCCAGCACGCCGGCATCCGGCGCCGACGCATCCACCCGCATCAGTGCGCGCCACGCCAGCGTCATGTCCATCCCGCCGTCCTGCAACAGCTGCTGCCAGCGCAGGTACAGCTGCAGGTCATCGTCATCGGCGGCGGCCAGGCCCAGCTTGGCGGCGGCATCGCGGCGCGTGCAGGCCACGAAGGTGGACTGGAACGCCGCCAGCCCCGCCTGCAGCGGCTGCACGTCGGCGAACAGCGGCGACAGCGCCTGTGCAAGCCGGTTGAGATTCCAGTACGCCACCTGTGGCTGGGTGCCGAAGCGGTAGCGCCGGCCCTGGGCATCGGTGGTGTTCGGCGTCCAGTCCGGGTCGTAGTCCTCCACCCAGCCATACGGGCCATAGTCGATGGTCAGGCCTAGCACGGACAGGTTGTCGGTGTTCATCACCCCGTGCACGAAACCGACGCGCATCCAGTGCGCCATCAGCTCGGCGGTGCGCACGGCGATCTGTGCGAACCAGTCGCCATGCAGCGCCTCGCCCTCGCCCAGCAGTTCGGGAAAATCGCGGGCGATGCAGGCATCGGCCAGCTGCTTCAACAGCGCGGTCTCGCCGCGTGATGCCGGCAGTTCGAACGTACCGAAGCGGATGAACGACGGTGCCACGCGGCAGACGATGGCACCGGGTTCGGCGCGCGGGTGGCCGTCGTAGAACATGTCGCGCACCACGTCCTCGCCGCTGCCGACCAGCGACAGCGCGCGCGTGGTAGGCACGCCCAGGTGATGCATCGCTTCGCTGCACAGGAACTCGCGGATGGAGGAGCGCAGCACGGCGCGACCATCTGCGCCGCGCGAGTACGGGGTCGGCCCGGCGCCCTTCAGCTGCAGCTCCCAGTGCCGGCCATCAGCGGCCACCAGTTCACCCAGCGAGATCGCGCGGCCATCGCCCAGCTGGCCCGCCCAGTGGCCGAACTGGTGGCCACCGTAGTTGGCTGCCCACGGCTGCATGCCGGCGTACAACGCGTTGCCGCCAAACACCTGGGCGAAGTCATCGTCCTGCACGTCGGCTGCCTCGAAGCCAAGCAGCGCGGCGACGTCCGGCGACCAGGCCAGCAGGGTCGGTGCAGCCACTGGCGTCGGCATCACCGATGACCATGCGGCACCGCGCACTTCGCGGCGGCGCGGGCCGCTCTCGGGATCGCCCGGCAGGGCGGTCAGCAGGCGGTTGTCGAAACGGGGGGCGCTGGTATCCATCCCCACAGGATGGGGGCGGCGAGGCCGCGCCTCAATCGCCGCGCAGGGCCTGCAGGGCGCCGCCCTTGGCCTCGGCGCGCTGGTAGGCCGGGCGCTCGCCGATGCGCGCGAGGAAGCTGCGCAGCGCGGGCTTGTCGTGCAGTCCACCACCCCGGGCTGCCGCGGCCTGGATCGGGAAGCTCATCTGGATGTCGGCGGCGGTGAACCGATCGCCCGCAAACCACCGGCTTTCGGCCAGCCGCCGCTCCATCCATTCCAGGTGCAGGCGCCGCTGCGGGCCGATGAACCCGCGCTCGGCCTTGTCGGCGATGCTGCGGGCGATCGGGCGGGCAAAGAACGGCATCGGCGCACTGCGGATGCGGCCGATCACCAGGGTCAGCAGCAGTGGCGGCATGGCCGAGCCTTCGGCGTAGTGCAGCCAGTAGCGGTAATCGATGCGCTCGGCCGCCTCGGCCGGCATCGGCGCGGGCGACAGCTGGCGCTGAGTGTCGTAGCGGTCGGCCAGGTAGTCGAGGATGGCGCCTGATTCGGCCAGCACCAGATCGCCCTCCTGCAGCACCGGCGACTTGCCCAGCGGGTGCACCTGGCGCAGCTCGGGCGGCGCCAGCAGCGTCTTCGGATCGCGCGGGTAGCGGCGCAGCTCGTAGTCCAGCCCCAGCTCTTCCAGCATCCACAGCACGCGCAGCGAACGGGAGTTTTCCAGGTGGTGGACGATGCGCATGGGCGGGCTCTTGGAATGCATGGCCCATTGTAGAGTCGAGCCATGCTCGACTGCCTTCACACCGCAGTCGAGCATGGCGCAGTCGAGCATGGCTCGACTCTACAAAAAGCAAAAAAAACGCCGGAAGCTTTCGCTTCCGGCGTTTCTGGCTACCCAACGGTAGCAGACGGATTAGACCGCCTGCACCTGGTCAGCCTGCATACCCTTCTGGCCCTGGACGGCGATGAAGGTGACCTTCTGGCCTTCCTGCAGGGTCTTGAAGCCGGTGCCCTGGATGGCACGGAAGTGCACGAACAGGTCCGGGCCGCTTTCCGGGGTGATGAAGCCGAAGCCCTTGGCGTCGTTGAACCACTTGACGGTGCCGGTCTGACGATCAGACATTTGACTAACTCCTGAAACACATGTTGAAAAAATCGCAGCCACCGGGAATCGGGGCCGAGACTGAGTTGCAGGCGTTGGTAAAGCGGATCGATGAGCGGATCGTGAGATCAACTGCACCAGGCCACGATTCACGGTGACCCTAGCAAACACAGTGGGTCGAACGATACGCGTGTTTTCTGGAAAAAGCGATAGCCCTGACATTCATTCGCATCGCCTGCCCCGCTAGGCGTGGCAAGGGCTGGCAGCGGATCGAGGCTAAATCCGAGTCCCTATTCAGGATTTTCCTACCCTACACTGGGTAGATGACTGAAGCTGAAACCCAAGCTGAACACGGCCGCCCGAGGATCTGGGTCGACGCCGACGCCTGCCCCATTGTCATTCGCGACATCCTGTTCCGCGCTGCCGAGCGCGTCGGCCTGGAGCTGACCCTGGTCGCCAACCAGTGGATCCGCACCCCGCCCTCGCGCTGGCTGCGCGCCATCCAGGTGCCGCAGGGGCTGGACGTGGCCGACAACGCCATCGTCGAACGGGTGGCCGCTGGCGACCTGGTGGTCACCCAGGACATCCCGCTGGCGGCGCTGGTGCTGGAAAAGAAAGCCGTGGCCCTGAACCCGCGCGGGCAGCTGTACACCGCCAACAACATGGCCGAGCGGCTGTCGATGCGCAATTTCATGGAAGAACTGCGCGGTGCCGGGGTGCAGACGGGCGGCCCGCCGCCGCTGGGCCCGCGCGATCGCCAGCTGTTTGCTGCCGAACTGGATCGATGGCTGGCCCGGATCAAGCCGCGCTGATCAAACCACGCTGTTCAGCCTTCCCCCGCCCCGCCGTCGCGCCACCGCAGCGAACGTTCGCTGCTGAACAACCGCATGTCGCCACTGAGCGGGTCCTGGAATGCCAGGGCCCGCGCCAGCAGCTGCAACGGCGGCGCCTGCAACGGATCGGCCGCCGGCTGCAGATGCGGGTACAGGTCATCGCCGAGGATCGGCGCGCCCACGGCCGCCATATGCACCCGCAACTGGTGCTTGCGCCCGGTTTCAGGCCGCAGCCGGTAATGCCAGACGGTCCCTTCGGCCGCGATCACCTCCACCCGGGTGCGCGCGTTTGCCTCGCCCGGCACTTCGGCCATGCGGAAGAAGGGCTCGCCGGCCACGATCCGGCTCTGCCGCTGCAGCGGGAACCGCAGGCCGGGCAGCGCCGGCGCCAGCGCTTCGTAGGTCTTGTCGATGCGCCGCTCGCGGAACAGGCGCTGGTAGGCATCGCGCGAATCGGGCCGCTGCGAGAACAGCACCAGGCCGGCGGTGAGCCGGTCCAGCCGGTGCAGCGGCACCAGGTCGGCATTGCCGGTCTGCGCCACCAGCCGCGCCAGCAGGGTCTCGCGTACATAGCCACCGGCCGGAGTCACTGGCAGGTAATGCGGTTTGTCCGCCACCAGCAGATGCCCATCCTGGTACAGGATGCGCTCGCTGAACGGAATGGCAGGTTCGTCATCGACCTCGCGGAAGTAGAGGATCTCCAGCCCGACCTGCCAGGGCTGGTCGGCCGCCAGCGCCCTGCCCTGCACATCCTGCACCCGGCCGCGGGCGAAACGGTCCAGCCACTGCGCGCGGTCGATGCGCGGGAACCGTGCGCACAACCCGTCGAGCAGGTTCGGCCAGGCCCCGGGTGGCAGCTGCAGGCGGCTGGGCAGGTTCATCACATCACTTCTGCGGCGGCAAGGAGCGCAAGGGTGCCATCGTTGACGCCCGGCAGACACTCCTGCCACGGACACCCTTCCGGCAAACCTCTATCATTGTCGTCTTTAGTACACGGATTCCCCATGGCCCTCACCGCCACCATCCGCAAGGCCGAGCTGCAGATCAGCGACATGGATCGCGGCTACTACGCGACCCACAACCTGACCCTGGCCCAGCACCCGTCGGAAACCGACGAGCGCCTGATGGTGCGCCTGCTCGCCTTCGCCCTCAACGCCGATGACCGCCTGGAATTCGGCCGCGGCCTGAGCACCGACGACGAGCCGGACCTGTGGAACCACGATTACACCGGCGACATCCTGCAATGGATCGACCTGGGCCACCCCGATGAATCGCGCATCCGCAAGGCCTGCAACCGCAGCCGCCAGGTGCAGGTGGTGAACTACGGTGGCAATGCCTCCGAGATCTGGTGGAACAAGCAGGGCAAGGCCCTGGCCCGTTTCGACAACCTGTCGGTGGTCGACCTCGACGGTGCCTTCGTCGAGCAGTGGGGCCAGCAGATCCAGCGCGCCATGCGTTTCAGCGTGCTGATCCAGGATGGCGAAGTGCAGCTGCTCAACGACCAGATCCAGCTCGACATCATTCCGGACTGGCGCAAGCGCGCCAAGGCATGAGCACGATCCGCTGCGACGTGCTGGTCATCGGTGCCGGCGCGGCCGGGCTGATGAGCGCGATCACCGCCGGCCAGCGCGGCCGCCACGTGCAGGTGATCGACCACGCCAACAAGGTCGGCAAGAAGATCCTGATGTCCGGTGGCGGCCGCTGCAACTTCACCAATACCGGCACCACCCCGGCCAACTTCATCTCGGCCAACCCGCACTTCTGCAAGTCGGCGCTGGCGCGCTACACGCCGTGGCACTTCATCGAGATGGTGGACAGGCACGGCATCGCGTATCACGAAAAAGAGCTGGGGCAGCTGTTCTGCGACATCTCCTCCAAGCAGATCGTGAAGATGCTGGTGGATGAGTGCCAGGCGGCAGGCGTGCAGATCCGCACCGACTGCAGCGTGCAGCGCATCGAGCACGGCAGCGATGGCTTCCGCGTGCACACCACGCAGGGCCTGTTCCACTGCGCCTCGCTGGTGGTGGCCACTGGCGGCCTGTCCATCCCCAGCATGGGCGCCACCGGCTTCGGCTATGAGCTGGCCCGCCAGTTCGGCCACCAGGTGTTGCCCACCCGCGCCGGCCTGGTGCCGCTGACCCTCAGTGGCACCCACCAGGAGCGCCTGGCCGATCTCAGCGGCGTCGCCCTGCCGATCGAGGCACGCTGCAACGGCAGAAGCTTCCAGAACTTCATGCTGCTCACCCACCGTGGCGTCAGCGGTCCGGCCATCCTGCAGATCTCCTCGTTCTGGCAGCCCGGCGATGCACTGGAACTGGACCTGCTGCCCGGCCAGGACGCGACCGCCTGGCTGCGACAGATGAAGCGCGACCGCCCGGCGGCCGAACTGCGCACGGTGCTGGCCGAGGTGCTGCCCAAGCGCCTGGCCCAGCGCCTGTGCGAACACTGGCTGCCGGACCGCCCGGTGCGGCAGCTGGACGAACCGGTACTGCGGCAGGCCGGGCAGCTGCTCGGGGCGTTCCCGCTGGTGGCCAGCGGCACCGAAGGCTACCGTACCGCCGAGGTCACGCTGGGCGGCGTGGACACGGCGGATGTTTCCTCGGCAACGATGGAATCCAAGCACGTGCCCGGCCTGCATTTCGTCGGCGAGGTGCTGGACGCGACCGGCTGGCTGGGGGGCTACAACTTCCAGTGGGCCTGGGCCAGTGGCCACGCCGCCGGCAACGTGGTGTGAACCGCATCGCCGTTCCAGCTTCGCAAGGGGTGCGCGCATGGACGGACTGCCCCGCATCGTGTATCTAGATTTGCAGATTGGGGAGCAGTGCATGCAGAACGCGAACGACATCACCATCCGGTTGCTGATCGTCGATGACAGCGGCGAGAACGCCGAAGCCATCGTCAGCACCCTGCGCAACAGCGGCATCGCCGTGCGCCCCTGGCGCCCGCAGGATTCGGCCGAACTGTCGCAGGTGCTGGCCAGCCAGGCCATCGACCTGGTGCTGGCGTCGCCCTCGCAGGCCATACCGCTGCCCCTGGTGGCACAGCACATCGCCGCCAGCGGCAAGGACATCCCGCTGGTGCTGCTGGCCGATCGCATCGACGAGGACGACCTGGTCCAGGCCAGCAGCAATGGGGTGCGCGCCCTGGCCCTGCGCCAGCGCAACGAGCATCTGCTGGCGGTGGTGCGCGACCAGTGGGTCGACCTGCAGGCACGGCGCGGCCTGCGCCGCATCGAGGCGCAGATGCGCGAGACCGAGCGCCGCTGCGACGCGCTCATCGCCTCCTCGCGCGACCCGATCGCCTACGTGCACGAAGGCATGCACATCCGCGCCAACGATGCCTATCTGGACATGTTCGGCTACGAGGACTTCGAGGACATCGAAGGCATCTCGCTGCTGGACATGGTCGCGGCCCAGCACGTGGACAGCTTCAAGCAGCTGCTGAAGTCGCTCAGCCGTGGCGACGCGCCGCCACCGCAGTACCAGCTGGACGCGCGCCACCAGGATGGCAGCGCGTTCCCCGCCACCATGGAATTCACCGCCGCCACCTACGAGGGCGAGTCCTGCCTGCAGGTGGTGTTCCGCCGTCGCCTGGAACTGGATCCGGAACTGGCCCGCGAGGTCGAGGACCTGCGCCAGCGCGACCAGGTCACCGGCCTGCTCAACCGCCCCACTTTCATGCTGCAGGTGGAAGATGCCGTGGCCCAGGCCGGCCGCAGCGAAGGCCAGTTCGGCCTGCTGCTGATCGAGCCCGACCATTACGCACGCCTGATCCCCGACATCGGCCTGGACTCGGCCGACGCCCTGATCGGGGCGATGGCCGCACAGCTGGCCGCGGTGGTGGGCGACGACGCACGGATGGCGCGCTTTGGCGAGCACAGTTTCGCGGTGCTGCAGTCCGGCGCCTACGCCCAGACCGTTGCCCTGGCCGAGCGCATCCGCGAAGGTTTCGCCGCCCACGTCTTCAGCATCGGCCCGCGCTCGGCCACGGTCACGGTCAGCATCGGTGGCGTGCAGGTGGGCGAGAAGATCGCCAGCATCGGCCAGGTGCTTGCGCGTGCCAGCGAATGCGCGCAGGCGGCGGCGGCACTGGGCAACACCTCGCGCATCTTCGACCCGGCCGCGGTTGACCGTATCGAGGAAGAACGCGTGCAGCGCTGGGTCGCTCGCATCCGCGAGGCCCTGGCCGGCGACGGCTTCCAGCTGCATTACCAGCCGGTGCTGAACCTGCAGGGCGAGCCGCTTGAGCTGTACGAGGCCTACCTGCGGCTGGAACACAACGGCGAGCTGCTCAGCCCGACCGCCTTCCTCGGCATTGCCGAGGAACATGACCTGCTTGGCGACATCAACCGCTGGGTGGTGGCGCAGGCGATCAACGTGCTGGGCGAACGCTCACGTGCCGGCCATGACACCCAGATCCTGGTCAAGGTCACCCCCGAATCGTTCGATGACCCGAAGATGATCGCCACCCTGCGCCAGCAGCTGCAGGCACAGGGCGTGGCGGGCGAACGGCTGTGGCTGCACGCGCCGGAGGCGAAGGTGTTCACCCACCTGCGTGCGGCCCAGCAGTTCCTGGCCGACGTTGCGCCGCTGGGCTGCCGCATCGGCCTGGAGCAGTTTGGTTCGGGGCTGGATTCGTTCCAGCTGCTGGCCCACTTCGAGCCGCAGTTCCTCAAGCTCGACCGTGGCTTCACCAGCGACCTGGCGGCCACCCGCGAGAACATCGACCGGATCACCCAGATCACCGCGCGCGCGCAGGAAGCCGGCATCCGCACCATCGCCGAGTTCGTCAGCGATGCCAACTCGATGACCCTGCTGTTCAGTGCAGGCGTCGACTACGTGCAGGGCGACTTTGTCGGGCCGGCACTGCCGTCGATGAACTTCGATTTCGGCTGAATCCGCTGATGCCGGCCAGCGGCCGGCACTGCCACCGCCCGCGCAGGTAGCGCCGGGGCATACCCGGCGAACGCAGCGGCATCCACGGCATCCGCCGGGCATGGCCCGGCGCTACCGTTCATCGTGTCAGGTCAGATCGACCAGATTGTTGATCTTCACGTCCGGATTGACGTCGGCCTCGTAGTCCACGCCGTCCACGCCAAAACCGAACAGGCGCAGGAAGTCGGCCTTGTAGCCGGCCAGGTCGCTGATCTCATACAGGTTCTCGTTGGTCACCTGCGGCCACAGCTCCAGCACCTTGCCCTGCACTTCCGGGGTCATTTCCTTGTAGTCGGCGCGCAGGCGGCCTTCCTCGTCCACCAGGGCGACGGTACGGCCCTGGCCATCGACCAGGTCGTGGCGCAGGCGGTCGACGGCCACGCCGTCGGCCTTGCCGCCGTACAGGATGTCGTAGAGCACGTCGAGCTGCTCGATGCAGCCTTCATGCGTGCCCTGCGCTTTCATCACCTTGAACAGCAGCGACAGGTACAGCGGCATGGTCGGGATGGCCGAGCTGGCCTGGGTGACCACGGCCTTCAGCACCGAGACGCGGGCGTCGCCGCCGATCTTCGCCAGCGACGCGCGCAGGCCCAGCACCTTGTCGTCCAGATCCTTCTTGGCCGCACCGATGGAGCCGTTCCAGTAGATCGCCTGGGTGATCTCTTCGCCCACGTAGGTGAAAGCCGTGGTGGTGCAGCCATTGGCCAGCACGCCGGCATCGGACAGCGCGTCGATCCACATCTGCCAGTCTTCGCCGCCCATCACTGCGACCGTGCCGGCAATCTCTTCGGCCGTGGCCGGCTGCAGGTGGGTCTCGGTCAGCACTTCCTTGTCGGTATCCAGGCCACGCAGGGTGATCGGCTCGCCGATCGGCTTCAGCGTGGAGCTGATGATCTCACCGGTCTTCGGGTGCTTGCGGCGCGGGGCCGCCAGGCTGTAGACCACCTGGTCGACCTGGCCGAGGTCGGCCTTGATCATCTCGATGGTTTTGGCCTTCACTTCATCGGAGAAGGCATCGCCGTTGATGCTCTTGGCATACAGGCCGGCTTCGTCGGCGTACTTGTGGAACGCGGCAGAGTTGTACCAGCCTGCGGTGCCCGGCTTGGTTTCGCTGCCCGGGCGTTCGAAGAAGATACCCAGGGTTGCCGCACCACTGCCGAAGGCCGCGGTGATACGCGCCGCCAGGCCGTAGCCGGTGGACGCACCGATGACCAGCACGCGCTTGGGGCCATTCTGGATCGGCGGGCGGGCGCGGATGTAGTCGATCTGCTGCTTGACCGCGGCCTCGCAGCCGGTCGGATGGGTGGTGACGCAGATGAAGCCGCGGACGCGCGGTTTGATGACCATGGAAACCTCGGGTTGGCAGATGCGGCGCACGGGGCGCACGCGAACCGCAGGATCGTAGTGCGCAGGGGCTGATTGCACAACCGACGCTGGCGTAGGGTGGGGTTTTTCTGCAGGGCCTGCAGCCCTGCACCTGCTCAGTGCAACGGTAACGGCAACGTCAAAAGCGGGCTGTCCGTGAGTTGGCGGGGGGGTCCGGTTGAGGGGGACGCTGCAAGTACGTCCCTGTAAGCTCGGTCGCCGCTTGCTCGTGTGCGCTGTCCTGCGCACACGGCAAGACCGGGGTTGGGCGTCCTGCCCAACCCGCCCGAGGCATGCCTCGGGCCCATGCGGCTCACGCCCCCTCAACCGGACCCACCCCGCCTTCGACAGACTTCCGTGATCTGTCGGAACGGCGCTCTGCTCTGGTAGGTGTCGACCTTGGTCGACACGGATGATCTCGTTCGATATCTGACAGATGTGTCGACCAAGGTCGACACCTACCAACAGCCGCGTAGCGCCGTTGCCAACAGCCGCGTGAACCTGTCGAAGGCGGGGCACTGTGGGTTTGCGGGGTGTGAGCCGCATGGATGCGGCGACCAAGGCTACATGGACGTACTTGCGCCGTCCCCGCAAACCCACAGTGCACCGCCATCCCACGGAATGCCGCTCCGGCTTTTGAAGTTGCCCTGGCTTGAAGCAGGTGCAGGGCTGCAAGCCCTGCCAACAAAAAACCCCGCTTGCGCGGGGTTTTCCGTGTATTGCTCGCAGCGCGGTTGCTTACGGGCGACGGGCCAGGGCTTCGACGTCCTTCGCCTTCGGCAGCAGATCCTGCTTGCTCACCCGCAGCGCACCGATGGTCAGCATCGGCACCGCCACCAGGATCGAAGACAGCACCACGATCACTGCACCGATCATGTGCGTCTCGGCCAGGCCTTCCATCGAGCTGCCGCCGTACAGGAACAGCGCCAGGGCGGACAGGAAGAACATCACCGCGGTGATCACCGTACGCGACAGCGTCTGGTTGATCGAACGGTTCAGCACCTCCATCGGCTCGGCACGCAGGCTGCGGAAGTTCTCACGCACGCGGTCGAACACCACGATGATGTCGTTGATCGCAAAGCCCATCACCGACAGCAGGCCGGCCAGCACGTTCAGGTCGAACTCGCGGCCCAGCAGGGACACGTAGGCGACCGTCACCAGCAGGTCGAACAGCGCCACGATGCTGGCGGTGACCGCGAACTTCCACTCGAAGCGCACCGCGATGTAGATCAGGAAGCCCGCCAGCATGAAGATGGTGGCGTACAGGCCGTTCTTGGCCAGATCCTTGCCGATCTGCGGGCCGACGAACTCATTGCGCAGGATCGTGACCGGGTTGTCGGCACTGTTGATCGCCTTGACCACCGCCGCGGCGGTGGCCTTGTCCTCGGCAGCGGCGTCGCCGGTACCGGGGGCGTGCTCGCCGTGCGGCGACAGGCGGATGAGCAGATCGGTGTTGCCACCGTAGCTCTGCACCTGGGCGCCTTCGAAGCCATTGCTCTCCAGCTTCTCGCGGACCTGCTCGACGTCCACCTGGTGATCGAAGCGGGCTTCGATCAGGGTGCCGCCGGTGAAATCCAGCGCGAAGGTGAAGCCCTTCACGCCGATGATGGCCACCGAAGCAATGAACACCGCGATCGTGACTGCCATGGCGACATGGCGCCAGCGCATGAAATCAATCTTGGTGTCGTTCGGGAGGATGTGCAGCGGAAACAGTTTCATTGTGCGTGTCGTCCCGTCAGATGGCCACGTTCTGGAGCTTCTTGCGACGGCCGTAGATCAGCGTCGCCAGCGCACGCGACACGGTGATCGCAGTGAACATGGAAGCGAAAATACCGATGATCATGGTCAGGGCGAAGCCCTTCAGCGGGCCCGTGCCGAAGGCAAACAGGGCCACGCCGACGATCAGGCCGGTCAGGTTGGCGTCGAGGATGGTGCCCGAAGCGCGGTCATAACCGGTCACGATCGCGGTCTTGCCCGGCACGCCGGCACGCAGTTCTTCACGGATACGCTCGTTGATCAGCACGTTGGCGTCCACCGACAGGCCGACCGACAACGCCAGGCCGGCAAAGCCCGGCAGGGTCATCGTCGCGCCGAACAGCGACATCACCGACACCACGATCAACAGGTTGAACAGCATCGCGACCGAGGTGATCACACCGAACATGCGGTAGTAGATGCTGAAGAACACCAGGGTGAACAGGAACGCGTAGACCACTGCGGTGATACCGTTCTTGACGTTCTCCGCACCCAGGCTCGGGCCGACCACGCGCTCTTCCACGAAGTCCATCGGCGCAGCCAGCGAACCCGACTTCAGCAGCTTGGCCAGGTCCTCGGCTTCCTTCTTCTGCAGACCGGTGGTCTGGAAGTTCTTGCCGAACACACCGTTGATGTTGGCCACCGAGATCACTTCCTCGTTGACCTTGAAGCCACGCACTTCCTGGCCATCCACCATGGTCACGGTCGGCACGCGCTCGGTGTACACCACGGCCATCGGCTTGTTCACGTTGGCGCTGGTGAAGTCGAACATGCGCTGGCCGCCGACGTTGTTCAGCGTCACGCTGACCGCCGGGGCACCGCTGTTGGTGTCGGTCACCGCCTGTGCGCCGACCATCTGGTCGCCGGTGACGATCACGCGTTTGTTCAGCAGGATCGGGCCGCGGCCATCACGCTGCTGGTAGACCTTGGCTTCCGGCGGGATGCGCCCGGAGGTGATCGCGTCCTGCGCATTGCCTTCGACCACCGCGCGGTATTCCAGGGTGGCGGTGGCGCCGATCATGCGCTTGGCTTCGGCGGTGTCCTGCACACCCGGCAGCTGCACCACCACGCGGTCGGCACCCTGGCGCTGGATGATCGGCTCGGCCACGCCGAGCTGGTTCACGCGATTGCGCAGGGTGTTGATGTTCTGCTCGATGGCGCCGTTGGCGATCTGCGAGATCTCGGTGTCCGGGATGGTCACCGTGATGCGGCTGCCACTGACGTCGTAACCCAGGGTCGGCTGCGACTTGACCAGCGCCGTGCGGGCGTTGGCAGCGGCATCGTCACCGGCCGACGGGCTCAGGTTGGCCACGATGGTGTTGTCAGCGCGGCGTTCGACCGACTGGTACGGAATGCGCGCGTCACGCAGGGTGCTGCGCACGTCTTCGGTGTAGGCGTCCAGGCGCTTGTCCAGCGCGGCCTTCTGGTCGACCTGCAGCACGAAGTGCACGCCACCCTGCAGGTCCAGGCCCAGCACCATCGGGCGGCCGCCCAGCTTGGCCAGCCAGTCCGGCACGGTCGAGGCCAGGTTCAGGGCCACCGTGTAGTTCTCGCCGACGGTGTCACGCAGCGAATCGCTGGCCGCGGATTGGGCCTTCAGGTCCGGCAGGCGGACGATCAGGCTTTCCCCTTCCTTTTCGGCGCCGATCGGGCTGATACCGGCCTTCTTCAGGTCGGCCAGCACACGGTCGCGCAGCGCGTCGTCGACCGTTCCGCCACGGTTGGCGGTGATCTGGACGGCCGGGTCCTTCTGGTAGATGTTGGGCAGCGCGTACAGGGTACTGAGCGCCAGTACGATCAGGATGACGACGTACTTCCAGCGTGGAAATTCGAGCATTGCTTGGGTCCCGCGCGGCGCCATCCCCGGCGCCGCGGTTGTGCATCGGAAAGGGAGTGGCTTACTGGGCCGACTTCAGGGTACCGGCCGGCAGCACGTTGCCGACAGCGCCCTTCTGCACGCGGATGCGCACGTTGTCAGCCACTTCGATGGTGATGAAGTTGTCGCCGATGTCGGTGACCACGCCGGCGATGCCGCCATTGGTCAGCACTTCGTCACCACGCTTGATCTTCTCCAGCATGGCCTTGTGCTCCTTCTGCCGCTTCATCTGCGGGCGGATCATCAGGAAGTACATGATGGCGATCAGGATGATGGGGAACAGCAGCGTGGTCAGGCCCATGCCCTGCGGTTGGCCGCCGGCGGCCTGGGCGTGGGCGGCGGGAATCAGGAAAGCAAGCAGGTTCATCGTTGGTCCTTTGGTTGGGCGGCGCTCCCGTCCGTTCACGGGCGGGGGTGTCGACCGCGGATCTGGGTCAGCCTTGAAGTATGCCACGGCCCCGGACGTTCGTCCTTGGGCCGTTCGGCAGGGGTGCTGCGGGGGTTACAGGGGCGGTGCGACCGCCCCGCGTGCTGCATAGAAGGACTCGCGGAAGGCCTGGAAGGTTCCCGCTTCGATGGCCGCGCGGATGTCGGCCATCAGTTTTTCGTAATAGAAGAGGTTGTGCAGGGTGCCCAGCATGGGCGCCAGCATCTCGTTGCAGCGGTCCAGATGGCGCAGGTAAGAGCGGGTGTAGCCGCCGCTGCAGGCCACGCAGCCGCAGCCCGGCTCGATCGGGTCCATATCGCGCGCATACTGCGAGTTGCGGATGCGTACGGTGCCGAACGAGGTGAAATAGTGGCCGTTGCGGGCGTTTCGGGTCGGCATCACGCAATCGAACATGTCCACGCCACGGGCGACACCCTCGACCAGGTCTTCCGGCCGGCCCACGCCCATCAGGTAGCGCGGGCGGTCGCCCGGCAGCTCCGGGTCCAGGTGGTCGAGCATGGCATTGCGCTCGTGCTCCGGCTCGCCCACGGCGAGGCCGCCGATGGCGTAACCGTCAAAGCCGATGGCCTGCAGGGCCTCGGCCGAGCGGCTGCGCAGGTCGGTGTGCACGCCGCCCTGGACGATACCGAACAGGGCCGCGTCATTGCCCAGTTCATCATGCGCATTGCGGCTGCGCTGCGCCCAGCGCAGGCTCAGCTCCATCGAACGGCGGGCGACGTCCTCGGTGGCCGGGTACGGGGTGCACTCGTCGAAGATCATCACCACGTCCGAATCGAGCACTTTCTGGATCTTCATGCTCTCTTCCGGGCCCAGGAACACGCGGGCACCGTCGGTGGGCGAGGCGAAGGTCACGCCCTGCTCGGTGATCTTGCGGCGGTGGGCCAGCGAGAACACCTGGAAACCGCCGGAGTCGGTCAGGATCGGCCCGTCCCACTGGCAGAAGCCATGCAGGCCGCCATGGTCGGCGATGATGTCCAGGCCCGGCCGCAGGTACAGGTGGAAGGTGTTGCCGAGGATGATCTCGGCGCCCAGCGCACGCACCTGGTCCGGCAGGATGCCCTTGACCGAGCCGTAGGTTCCCACCGGCATGAAAGCAGGCGTTTCCACCGTGCCACGCGGGAAGGTCAGGCGGCCACGGCGGGCACGGCCGTCGCGGGTCTGGAGCTGGAACTGCAATCGGGACATGGAGCGGTCGTTCAGGCAAATAGTTGCCTATTGTCTCCCATCAGGGCGTGCGCACCAAGGTGCGCACCTACCTGGGGCAGTAGAGCCACGCCATGCGTGGCCTTCCTGGCCGACAGGCACCGCCGCGTGCGCACCAAGGTGCGCACCTACCTGGGGCAGTAGAGCCACGCCATGCGTGGCCTTCCTGGCCGGCAGGCACCCCCGCGTGCGCACCAAGGTGCGCACCTACCGGGCGTCAGCCCGCCTGCGGGAACAGCAGCATCGCGTCGCCGTAGCTGAAGAAGCGGTAGCGCTGCTCGATCGCGTGCTGGTAAGCCTCGAACACGCGGTCCTTGCCGGCGAACGCGGAGATCATCATCAGCAGCGTGCTTTCCGGCAGGTGGAAGTTGGTCACCATCGCGTCGACGCTGCGGATACGGTAGCCGGGGGTAATGAAGATCTGCGTCTCGCCGGCAAACGGCAGCAGTTCGCCATCGCGCATCGCGCTTTCCAGCGCGCGCACCACGGTGGTGCCCACGCCGATCACCCGGCCGCCGGCTTCACGGGTACGGCGCACCTGCTGCACCAGTTCGGCACCCACGTTCAGCCACTCGCGGTGCATCACGTGGTCCTTCAGGTCATCGGCGCGCACCGGCTGGAAGGTACCCGCACCGACGTGCAGGGTGACGTGGCCGAAATCGACACCTTTGGCCTTCAGCGCCGCCAGCAGCGGCTCATCGAAATGCAGGCCGGCGGTCGGTGCGGCCACCGCGCCCACTTCGCGGGCGAATACGGTCTGGTAGCGCTCGCGGTCGTCCATGCCCGGCTCGCGCTGGATGTACGGCGGCAGCGGCAGGCGGCCGGCGTGCAGCAGCCACTGTTCCAGCGATTCGGGCACGTGGAACTGCAGCACGTAGAACTCGCCATCGCGGCCCAGCACCTCGGCCTCGCCACCGGCATCCAGGGCGATGCGGCTGCCCGCCTTGGGCGACTTGCTGGCACCGACCTGGGCACGCGCCTGCTGGCCACCCAGCAGCCGCTCGATCAGGATCTCGACGCGGCCGCCGCTGGCCTTCTGCCCGAACAGACGCGCCGGGATCACCCGGGTGTCGTTGAATACCATCAGGTCACCCGGCTGCAGCAGCGAAGGCAGGTCGCGGACCTGCACGTCGCTGAAGGCGGCCGGCGCCGGCGGCACCAGCATCAATCGGCTGGCCGAGCGTTCGGCCAGGGGCGCCTGCGCAATCAGTTCGGCCGGCAGGTCGTAGTGGAAATCGGACTTCTTCAAGGCAGTGATCGGCAACAGGTCGACAATGGCGCGCATTGTACGTCCAGCGCCTGCGAGCCGGCGCGCTTCGTACCGAACGTCGGGCAATATGCTGCTATGCAGCAGGTTTCTGCGGGGTTATCGCGCAAAAAAACAAGTGCTAGCATCGGGAAGGAAGTCCGCAGCACGAGTCCGCCCCCGAAGCGCGCGTGATGACGCGCGTTTTGCTTTTGAAGGCCCGTGCGACCCATCGTTTCAGGAGATCTGCAATGAGCTTCATCGAACGCCTCGCCCCCCTCCGCGCCCAGCCCGGCAACCGCCTCACCAGCGGCCTGGACGACGCCACCCTGACCGCACTGTCCGCCCGCCACCCGCAGCTGGTTGCCGCTGTGGACGCCGCCGCCGCTGAATTCGCGCGCGTGCAGCAGGAACTGGGGCCGCTGCTGGCGCAGGACGAGCAGGCGCAGATCGATGCGATGCAGGACGGCTTCGTCAATTTCTATGCCGATGACGCGGTGACCCCGTACGTGGCGCTGGCTGCGCGCGGCCCGTGGGTGGTCACCCTGAAGGGTGCGGTGCTGTACGACGCGGGCGGCTACGGCATGCTCGGCTTCGGCCACACCCCTGATGCGGTGCTCGAAGCGATGTCTCGCCCGCAGGTGATGGCCAACATCATGACCCCGAGCCTGTCGCAGCAGCGCTTCATCAGCGCCCTGCGCAAGGAAATCGGCCACCGCCGCGGCGGCTGCCCGTTCGCCCGCTTCATGTGCCTGAACTCCGGCTCCGAAGCGGTCGGCCTCGCCGCACGCATCGCCGACGTCAACGCCAAGCTGCAGACCGACCTGGGCGCGCGCCATGCCAGTGCCGCCATCAAGCGCGTGGTCATCAAGGGCAGCTTCCACGGCCGCACCGATCGCCCGGCGCTGTATTCCGATTCCAGCCGCAAGAGCTACCAGCAGCACCTGGCCAGCTACCGTGGCGAGGACTCGGTGATTACCGTCGCGCCGTACGACGAGGCCGGCCTGCGCAAGGTGTTCGAGGATGCCGAGCGCCACCAGTGGTTCATCGAAGCGGTGTTCCTGGAGCCGGTGATGGGCGAAGGTGACCCGGGCCGTTCGGTGCCGCCGGCGTTCTACGCGGTGGCCCGCGAACTGACCCGCGCCCACGGCAGCCTGCTGCTGCTCGATTCGATCCAGGCCGGCCTGCGCGCCCACGGCGTGCTGTCGGTGGTGGATTACCCGGGCTTCGAAGGCCTGGACCCGCCGGACATGGAAACCTATTCCAAGGCGCTCAATGCCGCGCAGTACCCGCTGTCGGTGCTGGCGGTGACCGAGCATGCCGCGCAGCTGTACCGCAAGGGCATCTACGGCAACACCATGACCAGCAACCCGCGGGCGCTTGACGTGGCCTGTGCCACCCTGGCCCAGCTGACCCCGCAGGTGCGCGCCAACATCGCCGAACGCGGCGCCGAGGCCGTGCGCAAGCTGGAACAGCTGAAAAGCGAGCTGGGTGGGCTGATCACCAAGGTGCAGGGCACCGGCCTGCTGTTCTCCTGCGAGCTGGCCCCGCAGTTCAAGTGCTATGGCGCCGGCTCGACCGAGGAATGGCTGCGCCGGCACGGCATCAACGTGATCCACGGTGGCGAGAACTCGCTGCGCTTCACCCCGCACTTCGGCATGGACAGCGAAGAGCTGGACCTGCTGGTGGGCCTGGTCGGCCGCGCCCTGCGTGAAGGCCCGCGCCGTGAGCAGGCCGCCGCCGCGTAACCCGCGCCAACGCGTCATAATCCACCAACACCCCGCCCGCGACCGCTGACCCGGTTGCCGGCGGGGCGTTTTCGTTTCCGTACCAAGAGACAGGAATCCCCCATGAAGTCCCTCTGTGTCTACTGTGGCTCCAACGCTGGCAGCAAGCCGGTCTACACCGAACGCGCCATGGCGCTGGGCGATCGCATCGCCCGTGACGGCATGCGCCTGGTGTACGGCGGCGGCAACGTCGGCCTGATGGGCACCGTTGCCAATGCCGTGCTCGCCGCCGGCGGTGAAGTGACCGGCGTCATCCCGCGCCAGCTGGCCGACTGGGAAGTGGCCCACCGCGGCCTCACCGAACTGGAAATCGTCGGTTCGATGCATGAGCGCAAGTCGCGCATGTTCGACCTGTCCGACGGCTTCGTCGCCCTGCCCGGCGGCTTCGGCACCATGGAAGAGATCTTCGAGATGCTCACCTGGCGCCAGCTCGGCATCGGCAACAAGCCCTGCGCGTTCCTCGACGTGGACGGCTTCTACGCCCCGCTGATCGGCATGATCGACCGCATGGTGGAAGAGCGCTTCCTGCACCCGGAACAGCGCCAGGACCTGTGGTACGGCTCGGACATCGATGAAATGCTGGCGTGGATGCAGGCGTACGAGCCAGCCCAGGCCTCCAAGTGGATTGACGAGAAGCGCCGCGCCGCGCTGCGTTGATGCCCGCGCGCGTGGTGGCTCAGGCCACCGCGCGCGTCCACGGTGCCGGCCGCCCCAGCAGGTAGCCCTGGCCGTAGTCGCAGCCCAGCTCGAACAAGCTCTGGCGTTGGGCTTCGGTCTCGATGCCCTCACCGATGGTTTCGATGCCCAGGGTGCGCGCCAGCGACAGCACGCCCTCCACCAGCGCACGCGTGCTCTGTGCCTCCGGCCCGTGCAGCCCGGCGATGAAGCTCTGGTCGATCTTCAGGGTGCTGATCGGGAACCGGTGCAGGTAGGACAGCGCCGAGAAGCCGGTACCGAAGTCATCCAGCTGTACCTGGATGCCGCGCTCGCGCAGGCCCTTGAGGATGCGCAGCGTATGCGGGCCATCGTCCAGCAGCGCCACCTCGGTGATTTCCAGGCGCAGGCGTTGCGGATCGGCATCGTTGGCTTCCAGCAGGCCGAACAGGCGTGCACTGAAATCGGCTGAACGGAAATGCCGCGGTGACACGTTCACCGACACATAGCCGCGGCCACCATCGGCCAGGCCGGCGATGACCTGCTCGTAGATGAGCCAGTCGACCTGTTCGATCAGGCCACTCTCCTCGCCCAGTTCCAGGAAGGCGCCGGGCAGCAGCAGGCCGCGGCGCTCGTGCTGCCAGCGCAGCAACGCCTCGTGGCCGACTACTTCGCCATCGGACAGGCGCACGATGGGCTGGTAGAACGGCACGAAATCACGGTTGTTGATCGCCCGGCGCAGGTCCGCTTCCAGGTCCAGGCTGCGCATGGCCTGCTCGCGCATGTCCTCGTCGAAGATCGCGCAGCGGTCATGGCCCTGGGCCTTGGCCCGGTACATGGCCGCATCGGCGTCGCGCAGCAGCTCTTCGCCGGTGCGGTAGTGCGTGTTCCACAGGGCGATGCCGAGGCTGCCCGAAGGGAACAGCTCGCGCCCGGCAATCCACATCGATTCCTGCAGGGCCAGCAGCAGGCGCTGGCCGAAATCCAGCGCCTGGGCCAAACCCTGCGGACATTCCAGCAGGATGGCGAATTCATCACCGCCCAGTCGCGCCACCACGTCGCCATCACCGGCCATCGAGACGATGCGCTTGGCCACTTCCACCAGCATGCGGTCGCCAGCGGCGTGGCCGATGCTGTCATTGACCAGCTTGAAGCGGTCCAGGTCCAGGAACAGCACCGCGAACTCCGGGCCGCCCTCGCGGCGGGCCAGCGCCAGCGCGTCCTCCAGGCGGTCGAGCAGGTGCAGGCGGTTGGGCAGGCCGGTCAGCGCATCGTGCATGGCCTGGTGGGTCAACCGCTGTTCGGCGCGCAGGCGCTCGGCGATCTGGCCCAGCAGCTTGTCATTGACCTCGGCCAGCTCGCGGGTGCGCTCTTCCACGCGCTTTTCCAGCTCGGCATGGGCCGAACGCAGCTGCTGCTGGTCGCGCTGGCGGGCCAGGCCAGTGCCGATGTTCTGCGCCACGAAGGTCAGCAGCCGCTGGTCATGCACGCTGAAAGCGATCTGATCGGTGTAGCTCTGCACCACGATCGCGCCCACCACCTCGTCATCGCGCAGCAGCGGCACGCCCAGCCAGCAGTGCGAACGCACGCCCGACTCACGCACTTCGCCGGTGGCCAGCAGTGCATCGATCTGTGCCCGCGAGGCCAGCAGCGGGCGCCGGTGGCGTACCACGTATTCGGTCAGGCCACGGCTGAACGCACGCGGCGCGCGCGAGGCATTGTGTTCGTCCACCGAGTAGACGAAATCCAGGCCATCGCCCTGCGCGGTGACCAGGGCGATGTAGAAATTGCGCGCGTCCAGCAGGCGTCCCACCACGCCGTGCACCTGGCCGTAGAACTGGGCCAGGCTGTCGGCCGACATCGCCATTTCGGCGATGTTGTACAGGGCGGTCTGCAGCTGTTCGGCGCGGCGGCGCTCGGCCACCTCGTCCTGCAGGCTGCGGTTGGCACGCTGCAGTTCCAGGGTGCGCCGTTCCACCTGCTGTTCCAGCCGCACCTGTGCCTGGCGCCGGTCCATCGCGGTCTGCACGTGCTGGGCGACAAACCCCAGCAGCGCGCGCTCGGCCTCGCCATACAGCGAGGCCTGCTGGTAACTCTGCACCACGATGGCGCCACACACGCGGCCATCGCGCAGCATCGGCACACCCAGCCAATCAAGGCTTTCCGGGCCGCGCTCAGGGTCGTGCTCGTCTTCGGCATCGGCCAGCAGTTCGCGCGATGGGCCGCTGAGTGGCTTGCCGTGGCGCAGCAGCGCCACGGTCAGGCTGCGTGGCATCTGCCCGGCGTCGTAACTCACCGAAGGGTCAGCCACGAAGTCATCCACCTGGTCGGCGAAATACAGGAACCGCATCTGGTCGCGCACATCGTCGTACTCGACGATGTAGCAGTTCTCCGCGTACATCAGCGAACCCAGCACGCCGTGCACGTGGCGCAGCATCTCGCCCATCTCCAGGTCGGCGCCGGCCAGATCGGCAATCTGGAACAGCGCCTGCTGAAGGCGTTCAGCCTGTTCCAGTGCGCGGATCTGCCCGGCCTGGCGGCCGCGCTGCAGGGCCAGTTCCATCGCCTGCCGCGACACGCCCCACCAGGCTTCCGAAGGCGATGCCCCGCGCACGCGCAGCGACAGCTGGGCCCCGTCGTGCTCCCAGGCCGCGTGCTCCCATACCGTATGGTCCCAGTCGAGCCCGTCTTCCGCCGCCGGCCTGTCGGACGCAGCAGCGTCCTGCGGCCAGGCATCCTGGCCGCGGCCAAGCTGCGGGTCGTTCCAGCCCACCCGCACGATCGCGGTTTCCGGCAACAGCGCATGCAATGCGCGCACCAGCGCCGTGCTCAGGACGGCCTCGTGGGGTGACAGCAGTGGCACACGGTCGGCTTGCGTGGACAAAATGACGTTCTCTTGGCGTCGCTACAGCGCCGCCTCCCCTGAGTGGTCGAGCATAACGCGCGACAGGGGGGGCAATGGAAGCCCGCCAACCCCGTTTCGTGCGCATGAACGTTCCTGCTGGCGACACCCCCACGCGAACGGCCGTGAACTGCGCCCTGCCCGCCCCCGCCAGCTGCTATGCGCCATCGCCTGCAGGCCTTACCCTGTATGCCGTGGAAGCAACCGCCCTGCCAACCGATGAAGCGCTGATGCTGGCTTGGGCCGGTGGCGACCTGCAGGCGTTCGAAAGCCTGTATGCACGCCATCGCAAGCGCCTGTTCGGCTTCCTGTTGCGTCAGCTGCGCGACAACGCACTGGCCGAGGAGATCTTCCAGGACGTGTGGCAGCGGGTGATCAGCGCCCGTGCCGGTTGGCAGCCCGAAGCCGCATTCAGCACCTGGCTGTTCCGCATCGCGCACAACCGCCTGAACGACCACTGGCGTGCCGCCCGCCATCGTCCTGCCGCGCCTGTCGATGCCGATCTGCGCCTGGCCGCGCTGGAAGACGGGCAGACGCCGGAAGCTGAACTGTCTGAATTCGAGCAGCGCCGGCGCATCCAGCTGGCGATGGAAGACCTGCCGCCGGAGCAGCGCGAGGTGCTGCAACTGCGGCTGGAACAGGAACTGAGCCTTGAGGAGATCGGCCAGATCACCGGCGTCGGCCGGGAAACCGTGAAATCGCGGCTGCGCTATGCGATGGACAAGCTGCGTGCGGGATTGAACGCATGAACCGAGACGATCCGCTGACGCCGGAAGAACGTGCGCTGGCCGGCCTGATGGGCCGCCGCCATGACCAGGCACCGCCTGCTGCGCTGGACGCAGCGATCCTGGCGGCCGCGCGCGCGTCGGTGTCCCCCACAGCCGAGGCCAGGCCTGCAGCGGCCGGCAGCGCCACGGCGCCGACCCGCCGAGCACACCGCCCGCGCTCGCGCTGGCCGGCGGTATTCGGCATTGCCGCCTCGATGGTGTTTGCGGTTGGCATCGCCTGGCAGATGCGCCCGGAACCGCCGGTCGTGCCTGCGCAGGAGGCACAGATTGCCGCCGCACCCGTTGTCGAAGACAACGCAGCGGCCGATACCCCGGCACCGCCGCCTGCATCTGCTGCGGCTGAAGCTGCGCCACCACCGCCGCCGCGACCACCTGCACCACAGAAATCGGCGGCGGCACGCGCGCCGACCGGCACGCCCGCCGTTGCCCATGCGCCCAAGGTGCAGGCAGCGCCTGCAGCGCCCGTGGCAGAGGCCATGTCCGCACCGCCACCGCAAGCGGCACCCGCACCCCCGGCACCGGTGCCCCGTGCGGCACCCGCCCCGGCTGCGCTCGACCTGGATGTCCTCGGCGGTGCCCGCGAGGCCGACGCGGCAGCGAGTGAGCCGGCCAGCGGCGACGCTGCCCGCAGCGCGCGCCGCGCCGCGCCCGCAGCCTTCAAGGCCAACAGCGCGCAGGCACCGGCAAGCGCCCCCGGGGTGATGCTGCGCCGGTCCAGCGACGCTGACCTCAGTGCCGATGTGGTGAACTCTGAAGTAGCGGCCGATGCCAGGCTGCCACGTCGGCAGTGGCTGCAGAAGATCCGCGAGCGCCGCGACAGCGGCCAGCGCGATCTGGCCCGTGCCAGCCTGGAGCGCTACCTGCAGCTTTACCCCGAGGCACGCCTGCCGAAGGACCTGCGACCGCTGCTGGACGACTGAGTTGCACCCGGCCTGACCCCGTAGAATGGCGGGAATGCCCGATACCCTCGCCCAGCCCGTCAGCCACACGCTGGACATCAAGCACAGTCGCTTCACCGCACACGCCGCGGCCATCGACAGCGGCGCGGCTGCGCTGGCCTTCCTGCAGCAGGTGGCGGTCGCCGATGCCACCCACAACTGCTGGGCCTACCGGCATGGCCAGGAGTACCGTTCCAGCGATGATGGCGAGCCGGCCGGCACCGCCGGGCGGCCGATCCTGGCGGCCATCGATGGCCAGGGCTTCGACCGCGTGGTGGTGGTGGTGACCCGCTGGTATGGCGGCATCAAGCTGGGTGCCGGCGGCCTGGTGCGCGCCTATGGTGGCACCGCCGCCGAGTGCCTGCGTACCGCCCCGCGCCTGCCGCTGGTGGCAATGGCACGCCTGCAGCTGCAGGCTGGTTTCGAGGACCTGGGTACCCTGCACGCTGCCCTGCCCGTGTTTGCCGCCGAAAAGCGCGATGAACAGTTCGATGCCAACGGTGTGCGGCTGCGGGTGGAATTGCCCGTCGACCAGGTCGACGCATTGAAAATCCGCCTGCGCGACGCCACCCGTGACCGTATCCGCATACAAGATGACGACCAGGATGACTGACAAGGACGAGACGTCCGCTTCAACCCCGCCGCTGCGCCGCTTGGGCAGCCTGCGTACGCTGTGGCCGTTCGTGCGCCGCCACAGCGGGTTGTTCACCGCCTGGCTGCTGGCCCTGGCGGTCTCCTCGGCGGCCACGCTGAGCCTGCCGCCGGCGGTCAAGCAGATGATCGACCACGGCTTCAGCAGTGGCGGCCAGATCAACCGCGCGTTCGCCCTGCTGATGCTGGTGGCGGTGGTGATGGCCTTGGGCACCGCCGCGCGCTTCTACTTTGTGTCGCTGCTGGGCGAAAAGGTCGTGGCCGACCTGCGCAGCCAGCTATACGCACACCTGATCCAGCTCGGCGCCGGCTTCCATGACCGCAGCCGCAGCGGCGAACTGGTTTCGCGCCTGACCGCCGATACCGAACTGCTGCGCAGCGTGGTCGGCTCGACCATGTCGGTGGCCCTGCGCAGCAGCGTGACCGTGGTCGGCAGCCTGGCGATGCTGTTCGTCACCAGCCCACGGCTGGCGGCGTGGTCGCTGCTGGGCATCCCGCTGGCGGTGCTGCCGATCATCATCGGCGCGCGCAAGCTGCGCGTGGTCGCCCGCAACAGCCAGGACCGCATCGCCGATGCCAACAGCCTGGCCAGCGAGACCCTGGGCGCGGTGCGCACCGTGCAGGCGCATGCCCGCGAACCTTACGAGCGCGGTCGCTTCGACCACGCGCTCGGCGATGCCATCACCGCCGCGCGCCGTCGCATCGGCGCGCAGTCGCTGGTCACCGCCAGCGCCATCCTGCTGGTGTTCGGCGCCATCGTCGGCGTGCTCTGGCTGGGCGCACACGATGTCATCGATGGCCGCCTGAGTGCCGGCACCCTGGGCCAGTTCGTGCTGTACGCACTGATCGGTGGTGGTTCAGTGGGCGCGCTGGCCGAGGTCTGGAATGAACTGCAGCGCGCCGCCGGTGGCATGGGCCGCATCGGTGAACTGCTGCAGGAGGACATCGAGATCCGCGCGCCTGCGCGGCCGCACGCCCTGCCGCAGCCGCTGCAGGGGCAGATCCAGTTCGACAACGTGGTGTTCCATTACCCGCAGCGGCCGGACCAGGCGGCGCTGGATCATTTCAGCCTGAACGTCCGTCCCGGCGAGACGGTGGCCCTGGTCGGCCCGTCCGGTGCCGGCAAGAGCACGGTACTGTCGCTGCTGCTGCGTTTCCATGATCCGGCCAGCGGCCGCATCTGCGTGGATGGCCACGACGTGCGCCAGGTCGACCCGGCTGATCTGCGTGCGCAGCTTGCGCTGGTTCCGCAGCAACCGACCCTGTTCGCCACCAGTGCCCGCGACAACATCCGCTATGGCCGCCTACAGGCCAGCGATGCCGAGGTAGAGGCCGCAGCGCGTGCAGCTGAGGCCGATACCTTCCTGCGCGCCTTGCCGCAGGGCTATGACAGCGAGCTGGGCGAACGCGGCGCGCGCCTGTCCGGCGGCCAGCAGCAACGCGTGGCGATTGCCCGTGCGCTGCTGAAGGATTCGCCCATCCTGCTGCTGGACGAGGCCACCAGCGCACTGGACGCGCAGAGTGAACACAGCGTGCAGCAGGCACTGGAACGGCTGATGGCCGGGCGCACCACCGTGGTGATCGCCCATCGCCTGGCGACCGTACTCAAGGCCGACCGCATCGTGGTGATGGACCAGGGCCGCATCGTCGCCGAAGGCACGCATGCGCAGCTGCTGGCTGAAGGTGGACTGTATGCGGAGCTGGCGCGACTGCAGTTCGTCGATTGATTGACGGCCGGCTAACACCGGCCGGCCCAAGCTGTCGGCGAAACCGAAGGATCCGCTGAAGGAGGTGCACGATGTCGTTCCGTCAGTTCCCTGCAGTCGACGCCAATGGCGAAAGCCACATCATCATCGAGTTCAAGCCAGATGCCAGCAGTAGCGGCCAGAAGGTGGAGAGCAGCCCGCGCTATGAACTGGACGATGGTCGCCACCTGGTACGCAATGGCCGTGAGTTCACCACCAGCGGTGGCGAACTGCGCTTGACGATCTGAGATCCGCCGGGCCTGGCCCGGCGCTGCCGGATTTCGCGGCACCCCGCTCTGGTCTCGCCCTGCCGGATTTCGCGCCGCCCCGCTGTGGCCTCGCGCTGACGGATTTCGCGCCGCCCCGCTCTGGTAGGTGTCGACCTTGGTCGACACGCTCTCGGCCGAGAGCATAAGGCAGTCGAGCATGGCTCGACTCTACAAAAATCGTGTGGTCAATTTTTCGCCAAGCATCTTGACAGCCTTGCCTGCCAAAGGCTGCGCGCGGTTATCCACATATTTGCCCAGAAATCATCCACACCGCCTGTGGATGATTAGGCCTGCCCCAGGACCCGGCCGATGCCGCTGGCATCGACCTCCACTGCCGCCCGCGCGATGGCCAGCGGATCGCTGCCGGCAACGAAACCGATACGGAAATGCACCTCGCCGCCCGGCGTCCGTGAGGAGTGGATCGAGGCCAGGCTGATGCGGTGCTGCTCGAACACATGCAGCAGCTCGCGCAGCGAACCCGGCCGATCCTCCGGCAGGTGCACCGACAAGGCGTTGCGCTCGGTCAGGTCGGCCAGCAGGTAGCCCACGCGCTCGAAGGTGTAGTTGCCCGCAGCCAGCGCAGGCTCACCGAACGCCGCATGGTTGGCCGCCAGCAGCTGCTCGCGGAACCAGCCGCGCGCCGCATCGTCGCCCTGCCCGACCTGCGCCTGCAGTGCCTGCAGCTGGCCGACCAGCCGATCCAGCATCGGCGCCACGTAGGGGTTGCCGAACTGGATGTCTTCGTAGATCGCCGGGTTCAACGACAGGATGCGCGAGATGATCGCCGTATCCAGTTCAAACGAGGCCGAGCGGTACGGCATCATCGCGGCCAGATCGCCCAGCTGCGGCTGGTACTCGCGCAGCACGCCGGCCTGCGCCAGGTGGGTGGCATGCACCATGGCCTGCACCAGCGCCATCATCTGGTCGTGGCGCTGCGGCGTGGCGCGCACGCACTCGGCCTGCAGGGCGGCGCAGAGGCTGTCGACCCACGGCTGCCAGTGCTGCAGCCGCGCTTCGCAGACCACCATCACCCGGCCCTTCAGGGTCGGCGCCTTCGGCGGCGCGGTCATCGGGTGCAGGCCGACCACTTCGGCCTGCGAGGCCAGCATCGCCTGCACCGGCGCATCCTTCACCGAGGTGACGTCCAGCCACAGGCGCCCCTGCTCGCGGCCCGCCGACTGCTGCACGTAGTCGGCAATCAGCGTTGGGGTATGCCGGATGGGTGCGGAAAACACCAGCACATCCGCCTGCGCGAGCAACTGTTCGGGCGTCTGCGAATCCGGATCGGACGGGTCGTGGCCGATCACCTGCAGCTGCATGTGCTGCTGGAAGAAGCGGGCCAGCCAGCGCCCGTAGGCGCCGGCACTGCCCACGATGCCGACCGTGCGCGGCGTGCGCGTCTGCAGCCCGCTCATGCCACGCGTTCGGCGTGGAAGCGGGTGGCCTCCGCCAGCGCGGCAGGCGCGGCAGCGATCACGTCGAATTCCTCGAAGCCGTTGACCAGGGTGGCTTCCAGTGCGGCATGGGTACCGGCAATGGCGCGCGAGATGGCCTGCTGCATCGACTCGCCACGCAGCAGGAAGGAAACCACCAGCGACATCAGCACATCACCGGTGCCGGCCACGTCCACCGGCAGCAGTGGCGAAGTCCAGCGCCAGGTTTCCTCGTGGCCGACGGCCAGGGTGACCAGTTCACCCGGGTTGCCGCCCACGCTGTGCGCGATCACCCACTGCGGACCACGCGCCAGCAGCGTGCGCGCTGCGGCGATGGCGTCGGCCTCGGCCAGGGCCGGCATGCCGGTCAGCCGGTTCAGCTCGAAGGCATTGGGCGTGACCAGCCACGCATGCGGCAGCAGGCGTTCGCCGAAGATCGCCTCCAGCCCCGGCTCCACATAGGGGCCGGTGTGGGTATCACCAATCACCGGGTCCAGGCAGTAGCGCAGCTGCGGACAGGCCGGCAGGACCTCGTCCAGCCAGTCGGCGAAGGCGGCACCGTTGGCGGCGCTGCCGAAGTAGCCGGAGACCAGCTTCTTCGCCCGCTGCGGCAGGCCGCGTTCGCGGGCACCGAGCAGCAGATCAGCAAACCAGTCGGCGGGCAGCACGCGGCCACGGGTGGTGTCGTAGAACGGCGCATTGCTGAGCAGGACGGTCGGGATTTCCGCCACGCGCACGCCGAGGGCGCGCATCGGCGGGACGGCGGCGCTGTTGCCGGCGTGGCCGTAGACGAGCTGCGACTGGACGGAGATGACGTCGATCGGCGAGGGCCCGTCGGGGCGCTGGCGACGGCCGTGGAGCAGGTGGTTGTCGAGGGATTCGCTCATCCCCGCATTCTACGCCCAAGGGGGTTTTCGGCAGGGCTTGCAGCCCTGCACCTGCAGAAGCCGAAGCAAGATCAAGAGCCGCATTCCGTGGGATGGCGGGGAGGTGTGGGTGGGCAGGACACGCCGTAAACCCATCCATGGGGGCTCGATGGCGCCATCCATGGCGCCAACGGTCCTGCCCACCCACACCGCCCCACCTCTGACAGTTTCCCGCGGCTGTTGGCAAATACAGCTGTTGGTGGGTGCCGACCGTTGGTCGGCACAATTGTCAAATATCGGATGAATTCATCCACGCATGGCGTGGCTCTACTGTGTCGTTGTTGGTAGGTGTCGACCGTTGGTCGACACGTCTGTCAGATATCGATATCCGACCCCGTGCCGACCAACGGTCGGCACCCACCAAAGCAGAACGCTGTTCCGACAGACCGCGGACAACTGTCGAAGGCGGGGTGGGTCCGGTTGAGGGGGCGTGAGCCGCATGGATGCGGCGACCGAGCTTACATGGACGTACTTGCAGCGTCCCCCTCAACCGGACCCACCCCGCCATCCCACGGAATGCCGCTCTGGCTTCTGACATTGCCGTTGATTGCAGCAGGTGCAGGGCTGCAAGCCCTGCAAACCCCACCCCTCAGTGAGCAGCAGGACGTGACGGCGGCAGCCAGGCCGCGATGATGCCCAACAGCGGCAGGAACGCGGTCAGCTGGTACACGTACTCGATGCTGGTCCTGTCAGCCAGCAGGCCCAGCACCGCCGCGCCCAGCCCACCCATGCCGAAGGCAAAACCGAAGAACAACCCCGAGACCATGCCGATGCGGTGCGGCATCATCTCCTGCGCATACACCACGATGGCCGAGAACGCCGACGACAGGACGAAGCCGATCAGCACCGCCAGCACCGTCGTCCAGAACAGATCCGCATGCGGCAGCGCCAGCGCGAACGGCGCCACGCCCAGGATCGAGGTCCAGATGATCGGCTTGCGGCCGATGCGGTCGCCCAGCGGGCCACCGAGGAAGCCACCGGCCGCCGAGGCCACCAGGAACGCGAACAGATGCAGCTGCGCCTGCGCCACCGGAATGCCGAAGTGGTGGATCAGGTAGAAGGTGAAGTAGCTGCCGATGCTGGCCATGTAGAAGTACTTGCTGAAGATCAGCACCAGCAGGATCACCATCACCCTGGCCACGGTGCGGGTGGGATGCCGCGCGGCCATCGTGCCCTGCCCGACCGGACGCGGCGTGCCCAGGTGCAGCGCATACCAGCGGCTGACATAGGTCAGCAGGGCGATGCCGATCAGCGCGGCGCCGGCAAACCACGAGGCAGCGTGCTGGCCGTAGGGAACGATCACCGCCGCGGCAATCAGCGGGCCCAAGGCAGTCCCGAAATTGCCACCGACCTGGAACACCGACTGGGCAAAGCCGTGACGGCCGCCGGAGGCCAGTCGCGCGATGCGCGAGGCTTCCGGGTGGAAGATGGCCGAACCGATGCCGACCATGGCCGCGGCCAGCAGCACCATTGCGTAATTTGGCGCGAAGCCGAGCAGCAGCATGCCGCACAGGGTCGAGGCCATGCCGATCGGCAGCGAGTACGGCGCGGGCCTGCGGTCGGTGACCAGGCCGACCAGCGGCTGGAAGATCGAGGCGGTCAGCTGGTAGGTCAGCGTGATCAGGCCGATCTGGGTGAAGCTGAGGTTGAAGCCGCCCTTGATCACCGGATAGATGGCCAGGATCAGCGACTGCATCATGTCGTTGACGACATGGGAGGTGGAAATCGCCGCCAGTACGCCGCGGGTCGAGCTGCGGACGGCGGGGGTGGGTGTGGCCAGGCTGGACATGGTGCGCAGTCAGGTTGGGGGCAAGCCCCGCATGCTACGGTGCCCTCCCCCTCCCTTCCGCCGCGTTCTGGTCATGCCATATCGCAAAAAGGACACACCCTGCGCGATCCGGGAATCCGCGCCCTGGAATGAGGTGCCCGGCCATCGCCCGGTCACGTGCCGGGTGAAGGACTACCCGGGCGGCACCCGGGTTTCGCCACACCGTCATCGCCGCCACCAGCTGGTCTATGCGATGTCCGGGCTGATGGTGGTGCGTTCGGAGGTCGGCCGCTGGGTAGTGCCTTCCACCCGTGCGATCTGGATGCCGGCCGGCATGGCCCATGCAGTGGACTGCATCGCCGATGTGCACATGCGCAGCCTGTACATCGACCCCGCGTTCGCCCCACAGCTGGCCACCGAAGCCTTCGCGGTGCAGGTTGCGCCGCTGCTGCGCGAGCTGCTGCATGCCGCGACGCTGATCGAGGGCGAGCACCAGGACGACAGCCGCGATGGCCGCGTGGTGCGCCTGCTGCTGGACGAACTGCACCGCATGGACGTGCTGCCGCTGCACCTGCCAACGCCAACCGACCCACGCCTGCAGCGCATCTGCCAGCACATCCAGAAGCATCCTGGCGATGAAGCCACCCTGCAGGACTGGGCCCAGGCCCTCGCGGTGGACGTGAAGACCATCCAGCGCCATTTCGCCAGCGAGCTGGGCCTGACCTTCGGCCAGTGGCGGCAACAGGCCCGCCTGCTGGCCGCGATGGAGCGCCTGGCAGTGGGCGAGAAGGTCATCGATGTGGCACTGGCGATGGGCTACGACAGCCCCAGCGCGTTCACCAGCATGTTCAAGCGGCAGCTGGGGCAGACGCCGGCGGCGTTCTTCCGGTGAGGCGTTGAACGGCACCCACGCATGGCGTGGATCCACGGCCGCGTCCGGGTAGGATGTCTGCCAGCACGTGCGTGCTTCGATAACCGTCCCAAGGAAAGGAGACCCGCATGAAGAAGGCATGGATCGTCGCGTCAGGATTCGCTGTTGCCGTATTACTGGCGCTGGCCGTCATCAGCCCACCCGCGCAGGCCAGCGGCACGCATTTCCGCTTCCACTCGGACGAACAGAAGGACGGATTCCGCTTCCGGCTTGAGATCCAGGGTCGAAGCGATGACGGCTACATCCATGTCGTCTGGACGGGAAAGGCGGACGACGCCCCGGAGCGCAATGCGTACTACGTCGAAATGAATCGACGCGAAAAACGGCTCTACGTCCGTCCACGAAAGCGTGATGGCCAGCCATGGTTCGAGCTGGACGTTGTTGGCGATCGCGGAACGCTGCTGTTCCAGGGCCGCCGCCTGCAGGGCGATGCCAACTGGGAAATCATGTAGGCACCCCACACGAAAACGCCGGGCAGAGCCCGGCGTTTTCGTTCAACACGTAGCTGGAAACTCAGGACGTCATCCGGTCCCAGAAGCCCTTCACGCCATCGATGAAGGTAGCGGACTTCGGCGAATGCTTGCGTGCTTCCTCGCCGTTGAAGGTCGCCTCGAACTGCTCCAGCAGCTTGCGCTGGTCGGCGGTCAGGTTCACCGGGGTTTCCACCACCACGCGGCAGTAGAGATCGCCTTCGCTGCGGCTGCGCACCGAACGCACGCCCTTGCCGCGCAGGCGGAACAGCTTGCCGGTCTGGGTCTCGGCCGGGATGCGGATTTCCGCTTCGCCGCCGAGGGTGGCCACGCGCACGGTGTCGCCCAGCGCGGCCTGCGAGATGCGAATCGGCACTTCGCAGTGCAGGTCGTCGCCGTCACGCTGGAAGATGTGGTGCTCGCGCACACGCACTTCCACGTACAGGTCACCCGGCGGCGTACCGGCCGGGCCGGCCTCGCCTTCGCCCTGCAGGCGGATGCGGTCACCGGTGTCGACGCCAGCGGGCACCTTCACCGACAGCACCTTGTCTTCCTCGATGCGGCCGTTGCCGTGGCAGGTCTTGCACGGCTTGGCGATGATCTGGCCTCGGCCGTTGCAGTTGTGGCAGGCCTGCTGCATGGCGAAGATGCCGCGCTGGATGCGCACCTGGCCGCGGCCATGGCAGACGTTGCAGGTCTCGACCTTGCCGTCTTCGGAGCCACTGCCATCGCAGTCGCCGCACTCGGCCAGGGTCGGGATCTCGATCCGGCGCTCGACGCCGCGCACGGCCTCTTCCAGGTCCAGTTCCATCACGTAACCGATGTCGGCACCGCGACGGGCCTGGCGCGGGCCACCACCGCCGCCACCAAAGATGTTGCCGAAGATATCGCCGAAGATATCGTTCATGTCCGGGCCGCCCGGACCACCGCCGCCGCCCATGCCGTGCTCGAACGCGGCGTGGCCGTGGGCATCGTACATGCGGCGCTTGTTGCCGTCGGACAGCGTTTCGTAGGCTTCCTTGCACTCCTTGAAGGAGGCTTCGGCCGCCGCATCACCCGGGTTGCGGTCCGGGTGGAACTTCATCGCGCAGCGACGGTAGGCCTTCTTCAGCTCTTCGTCGGTGGCGGTGCGGGCAACGCCCAGCACTTCGTAGTAATCGCGCTTGCTCATATCGTGGATCGCATTCCGGAAAGTCGGGATTCGTCAAAGCGGAAGAGCGGAACCAGGTCCGCTCTTGCGTCGGGCGCCCCGACACGCCGGTGGGCGGTCAGGACCCTGGTACGACAACGGGACGCTGGCAGCCAGCGTCCCGTGTCGGTCCGGATCAGGACTTCTTGTCGTCCTTGACTTCGGTGAACTCGGCGTCCACCACGTCATCCTGCGCCTTGCCTGCGTTGCCGGCGTCGGCACCCGGGGCACCGCCCTGGTCGGCCGAAGCAGCGGCGAACAGCGCCTGGCCGGCTTCCTCCAGCACCTTCGACTTGGCTTCGATCTGTGCCTTGTCGTCGCCCTTCATCGCGGTTTCCAGGTCGGCCAGCGCCGCCTCGACCTTGCCGATGACATCGCCGCCAACCTTGCTGCCGTGCTCGGTGATGGCGCTGCGGGTGCCGTGGATCAGGGCATCGGCCTGGTTGCGGGCCTGCACCAGTTCCTGGAACTTCTTGTCCTCTTCGCGGTTGGCTTCCGCGTCGGCGACCATGCGCGCGATCTCTTCCTCGGACAGACCCGAACCGGCCTTGATCTCGACCTTCTGTTCCTTGTTGGTCTTCTTGTCCTTGGCCGACACGTGCAGGATGCCGTTGGCGTCGATGTCGAAGGACACTTCCACCTGCGGCAGGCCGCGCGGAGCCGGCTCGATGCCGGACAGGTCAAACTTGGCCAGCGACTTGTTGAAGCGGGCCTGTTCGCGCTCACCCTGCAGCACGTGCACGGTCACGGCCGACTGGTTGTCCTCGGCGGTGGAGAACACCTGCGAGGCCTTGGTCGGGATGGTGGTGTTCTTCTCGATGATCTTGGTGAACACGCCGCCCATGGTCTCGATGCCCAGCGACAGCGGGGTCACGTCCAGCAGCAGCACGTCCTTGACGTCGCCGCCCAGCACGCCGCCCTGGATCGCCGCACCCAGTGCCACGGCTTCGTCCGGGTTGACGTCCTTGCGCGGTTCCTTGCCGAAGAACTCGGTCACCGCCTGCTGCACCTTCGGCATGCGGGTCTGGCCACCGACCAGGATCACTTCGCTGATGTCGCTCGAACGCAGGCCGGCATCGTTCAGGGCGACGCGGCACGGCTCGATCGACTTGCGGATCAGCTCGTCCACCAGGGCTTCCAGCTTGGCGCGGGTCAGCTTGATGTTCAGGTGCTTCGGACCCGACGCGTCAGCGGTGACGTACGGCAGGTTCACTTCGGTCTGCTGGGCGCTGGACAGCTCGATCTTGGCGCGCTCGGCGGCGTCCTTCAGGCGCTGCAGGGCCAGCGGATCCTTGCGCAGGTCGATGCCCTGGTCCTTGTTGAACTCTTCAACCAGGTACTCGATGACGCGGTTGTCGAAATCTTCGCCGCCCAGGAAGGTGTCACCGTTGGTGGCCAGCACTTCGAACTGCTTCTCACCGTCGACGTTGGCGATCTCGATCACCGAGACGTCGAAGGTGCCGCCGCCCAGGTCGTACACCACGATCTTGCGATCCTTGTTGTCGCCCTTGTCCAGGCCATAGGCCAGCGCGGCCGCGGTCGGCTCGTTGATGATGCGCTTGACGTCCAGGCCGGCGATGCGGCCGGCGTCCTTGGTCGCCTGGCGCTGGCTGTCGTTGAAGTAGGCCGGCACGGTGATGATCGCTTCGGTGACCTTCTCACCGAGGAAGTCCTCGGCGGTCTTCTTCATCTTTTCCAGCACCTTGGCCGAGATTTCCTGCGGCGCCATCTTCCTGGCATCGCTGGTCGACACCCAAGCGTCGCCATTGTCATGGGCCAGGATGCTGTACGGGACGTGGGCGATGTCCTTCTGCACTTCGGCGTCGGTGAACTTGCGGCCGATCAGGCGCTTCACCGCGTAGAAGGTGTTCTTGGGGTTGGTGACGGCCTGGCGCTTGGCCGAGGCGCCGACCAGGACTTCGCCGTCCTTGGTGTAGGCGACGATCGACGGGGTGGTGCGATCGCCTTCCGAATTCTCGATGACGCGGGCCTTGCCGCCGTCCATGATCGCCACGCACGAGTTGGTGGTGCCGAGGTCGATACCAATGATCTTGCCCATGGGGGAGACTCCTGAAGAATGCTTGTGGGTGTCAGTCCGGCCGGTCGGCCGGTGGATGAATGGGATGTGGGGGAGGCTCGTGGAACATTCAAGCCATCACCCGAACGCTGTGTTCAACCGTTCAAGGTACGCCGGGCCTGGCCCGGCACTACCTGGCGGCGACGGGCCGTTGCCGGCCCGGCGCGTCAATCGGCGGCCACCACCACCAGCGCCGGCCGCAGCAGGCGCTCGTTGAGCAGGTAGCCCTTCTGGAACACGGTCACCACGCTGCCGGGGGCGGCGCCGGGGGCCGGCACCTGGCTGATGGCCTGGTGGTGTTCCGGGTTGAACGGCTGGCCGGTCGGGTCCAGCAGGACCAGGCCGTTGTCGGCGGCGACCTTCAGCAGCTGCTTGTAGGTCATTTCCAGCCCCTCGCGCAGCGGGTTGGCATCGTCGCCGGCGGCCTTCAGGCCGGCATCCAGGCTGTCAAACACCGGCAGCAGCTCGCCCAGCAGCTTTTCGTTGGCGAACTTGCGGGCCTGCTCGATGTCGCGGGCCACGCGCTTGCGCTGGTTCTCCAGGTCGGCGCGCTCACGCAGCGCATCGGCCTTGACCTGCTCGACCTCGGCGCGCAGGCGCTCCAGTTCGTCATGGGTGCCTGCGGCAGCGGCCGCATCGGCGGCGCTCTGCTGCGATTCGATATCTGGATGTTCTTGGTTCATGTCTGGGTCCCTGGCGGTCACTGCCCGCCTCCACCCACCCTAGTGTGGGCGGGATGCTGCGTTTCAAGCGTCAGCCGGCCCCGGACCGCGCCCCGGGGGCGAAAACGCCGCCCCGAGCACGTCCGCGGTGGCCTGGACCAGTGGAATCATCCGGTCGTAGGCCATCCGCTTGGGCCCGATCACCCCCAGCACGCCCAGCACCTGGCCGTTGGCGGTATAGGGCGCGGTGACCAGCGAGACCCCCTGCAGCGGCATCATCCCGGTCTCTTCGCCGATGAAGATGCGCACGCCCGGGGCCTGGATGGTCCGCTCCAGCAGCTGCAGGATCTCGCGCTTGCTGGAGAACAGCTCGAACAGCTCGCGCAGGCGTTCCAGGTCGGACAGGTCCTGCACCCCCATCAACCGGGTCTGGCCGGCCACCAGCATGTCGTCGGCCGGCGGCTGCAGGGCCTGCTCGGCCAGTTCGATGCTGTGCGCCAGCAGCTGCTCCAGCTCGGAACGCGCGTCACGCAGTTCCAGCAGCAGGCGGGTACGGATCTCGACCAGGGGCAGGCCCGCGAAATGGGCATTGAGGTAGTTGGCTACCTGTTCCAGCTGCCCGGGTTCGAAGTCCTGGCGGGTCTCGATGACCCGGTTCTGCACCTCGTTGTCGGCAAAGACCAGGATCGCCAGCACCCGGCGCCCGTCCAGCGCCACGAAATCGATCTGGCGGAAGGCGAACTGCTCGCGACGTGGGGCACTGACCACGCCGACGAAATGGCTCATCGCCGACAGCAGCTCCGAGGCGCTGCCCAGCAGGGCCTGGGTGCTGCCACCACCGGCCAGTTCGTGGCGCAGGCGGGCCAGTTCACCCTCGCCCGGCGGCTGCATCTGCAGCAGGCTGTCGACAAAGACCCGGTAGCCGTGCGCGGTAGGGATGCGCCCGGCCGAGGTATGCGGCGAGGCCAGCAGGCCCAGGTCTTCCAGATCGCCCAGGATGTTGCGGATGGTGGCCGGGCTGACTTCCAGGCCGGCCACGCGCGCCAGCGTCTGCGAGCCGACCGGCTCACCGTCCTGGATGTAGCGCGCGATCAGCGTGCGCAGCAGATGGCGCGCACGCGGGGCAAGCTGGTCAGCGGAACCGTGCATGGAATCAACCTGTGAGACACGGACACTAGATAATGGCGGTGCGTCGCCTTGGCAAGTCATTGGACCACCCCGCCGCGCGTGCTAGCGTTGCGCGGCTCAGACACCCCTGTACCCATGCTCAGACATCTTTCGATCAAGGATTTTGCCGTCGTCCGCGCTACCGAGCTGGAGTTCGGGCCGGGCATGACCGTCGTTTCAGGCGAGACCGGCGCCGGCAAGTCGCTGATGGTGGACGCGCTCGGCTTCCTGTCCGGCCTGCGCGCCGACAGCGGCGTGGTCCGCCACGGTGCCGCACGCGCCGAACTGTCGGCCGAGTTCGCCCTGGACCAGCTGCAGGCTGCGCGCCAGTGGCTGGCCGAGAACGAGCTGGACGACGAGGACCAGTGCCAGCTGCGCCGGGTCATCCGCGCCGATGGTGGCTCGCGCTCGTGGATCAACGGCCGCCCGGTCACCCTGGCGCAGCTGGCCGAGCTGGCTGGCCGGCTGGTGGAAATCCACGGCCAGCACGAGCAGCAGGCCCTGCTGACGCGCCCGTCGCAGCTGGCCCTGCTCGACGCCTATGCCCGCAACGAGGACGAACGCCGCCAGGTGCGCCGCGCCGCTGCGGCCTGGCAGACGCTGGTCGATGAGTCACTGGCGCTGTCGCAACAGGGCGACGTATCCGACCGCATCGGCTTCCTCGAACACCAGCTGCGCGAACTGGACCGCGAGGACCTGGAACCCGAATCGATTGCCGCACTGGGTGCCAGCCACCGCCGCCAGGCCCACGCCAGCGCCCTGCTGAGCGCCTGCCAGGCGGCCAGCAACCAGCTCAACGGCGACGACGGCAGCTCGGCCCTGGACCTGCTGCAGCAGGTGCGCCACGAACTGTCGCGGCTGGTCGAGCACGACCCGCGCCTGGGCGAGGTGGACGGCCTGATCGAGAACGCCTCGATCCAGCTGCATGAGGCCTTGTCGCTGCTGGACCGCGTGCATGACGACCTCGATGCCGATCCGGAGCAGTTCGAGGAAAACGAGCGCCGCCTCGGCCGCCTGCACGACCTGGCCCGCAAGCACCGCGTGCCGATGGACGAACTGGGCGCGCAGCGCGAACGCATGCATGCCGAAGTGGAGCAGCTGCGTGGCGCCGACGAGCGCCTGCAGCGCCTGGCCGGTGAGATCGACAAGGCCGCCGCTGCCTGGCGCGTGCAGGCCGAAGTACTCAGTGCCAGCCGCCGCAAGGCCGCCGCAGAGCTGTCGGCCACCACCACCGGCATCATCGCCGAGCTGGGCATGGGCGGCGGCCAGTTCCTGATCGAGCTGGAACCGCAGGACAGCGGCAAGCCCGACCCACAGGGCGCCGAGCGCGTGGAGTTCCTGGTGGCGGCCAACGCCGGCCAGCCGCCACGGGCGCTGCGCAAGGTCGCCTCCGGCGGTGAACTTTCGCGTATCTCGCTGGCCATCGAAGTGGCCGCACTGGATCTGGATGCGGTGCCGACCATGGTGTTCGACGAAGTCGATTCGGGCATCGGCGGCGCGGTGGCCGACATCGTCGGCCAGAAACTGCGCGCGCTCGGCGAGAAGCGGCAGGTGCTGTGCGTTACCCACCTGCCGCAGGTCGCGTCCAAGGGCCATGCCCATTACCGGGTCAGCAAGGCGCCGGTGGAAGGCATGACCCAGAGCGCGGTGGAGAAGCTGGACACCAGGGCGCGCGAGGAAGAACTGGCACGCATGCTGGGCGGCGTGGAAGTGAGCAAGGAAGCACGCGCTGCGGCCCGCAAGCTGCTGGCGCATTGAGCCGAGCGTGGGCTCGGCTCTACAGCCGTGCGCCCTAACGAGACCACCGTGTAGAGCCGAGCCCACGCTCGGCTCCCGCACGTCCATGCGTGGTTTCACCCCAACGGCCGCGCCAGATCCACGTGCTCCACCAGGTAATCGAGGAACGCACGCACCCGCAGCGGCAGGTACCCCCCCTGCCCCAGGAACACCGCGTGCACCTCTTCCAGGTCACCCGGGTTGGCCGCTTCCAGCACCGGCAGCAGACGCCCCGCGGCAATGTCGCCCTGCACCTGGAACGCGGCCAGGCGCGCCAGACCCAGACCGCCCAGCACCAGCTGGCGCAGCGCGTCGCCATTGCTGGCACGGGCGTTGCCACTGGGCAGCACCCTGCGCTCGCTGCCGTCCTGCAGCAGCGGCCAGCCCTGCATCGCCCGCGCATGGCCGATATCCAGGCGGTTATGGGCCAGCAGTTCCTCGGCGGTGGCCGGCAGACCCTGCTGGCGGGCATAGGACGGCGCCGCCACGATCATCATCCGGGTCGCGCCCAGCCGCCGCGCCACCAGGCTGGAACTCTTCAGCGGCCCCGCCCGCACGGCAACGTCGGTACGCTGCTCCAGCAGGTCGATCACCTCGTCATTCAGGGTGAGGTCTACGCCCACCTGCGGGTGCTGCTGCAGGAACCCGGGCAGCAGCGGCAGCAGGAAGTGCTGGCCGAAGGGCACGTTGGAATTGACCCGCAGCCGCCCGCGCGGCTCGGCATGGGCGCTGGCGCAGCGCTCGGCCTCCTCCAGGTCGGCCAGCACGCGCAGGCCACGTTCATAGAACGCACAGCCTTCCGGGGTCAGCTGCAGCTGCCGGGTGGAGCGCTGCAGCAGGCGCGTACCCAGCCGCTGCTCCAGCCGCGCCACCAGCTTGCTGACCGCCGAGGGCGTCATGTCCAGCGAGCGCGCGGCGGCCGAAAAACCACCGGTTTCGATCACCCGCACGAACACTTCCAGTTCGCCGGATCGGTTGATGTCGGGGCGTGCCATTGAAGTGAATCCAGTTCACAGATGATTGTCCACCTGCAGTCTAGTTCACAGATGATGTGGAAATCACCATGGCAGTCCCTTGTTCCGGGAATGCCCGATGACACGCCTCAGCTTGATCGCCTCCGCACTTGTCAGTATCGCCACCTCGACCACCGCCGATGCCGCCCCGCCGAACCACTGGGTCGCCAGCTGGCAGGCCAGCCCACAACCCGTGTGGGGGGCCGACTTCCTGTTCCCGGCCCTGGTGCCGGCGCAGCTGCAGAACCAGACCTTCCGCCAGACCGCGCGCCTCAGCCTGGGCGGACCACGCCTGCGAGTGCGGCTGAGCAATGCCTACGGTACGCAGCCCCTGCAGATCGGTGCTGCCAGCGTGACCGTGCAGCCCGGGTCGGCGCCGGTGGCGCTGCGCTTCAATGGCCAGCCGGGCGTGCGCATCGCGCCGGGCGAGCAGCGCCTGAGCGACCCGCTCGCACTGCCTACCCGCAACCTGCAGCAGGTGCAGGTCAGTACCTACCTGGCCGGACCGACCCTGATGCAGACCTTCCACTGGGAAGGCCGCCAGACCAGTTGGATCGCCTTGGGCAACCAGAGCGACGCGACGGCCCTGGGCGACGCCCACCCGACCACCGCCCGCGTGCTGCTGGCGGGCATTGATGTCGAGGCACCGCCCAGCGCGCGCAGCGTGGTGGTCATCGGCGATTCGATCACCGATGGCGCCACCGCCAGCCTGGACCAGGACCAGCGCTGGACCGACCATCTGGCCGCCCGTCTGGCCCCGCGTGGCGTGGCCGTGGTCAATGCCGGCATTTCCGGCGGCCGCCTGCTGCGCGATGGCATGGGCGCAGCCGCCCTCGCCCGCTTCCAACGCGACGTGATCGACCAGCCCGGCGCGGCCAGTGTGATCGTGTTGATCGGCATCAACGACATCAGCTGGCCGGGCACCGCCTTCGCCCGCGACGAGGCCCGCCCGACGCTGGGCCAGCTGCAGGCCGGCTACCGGGCGCTGGCCCAGCAGGCCCACCGCCACGGCCTGCGCATCCTCGGCGCGACCCTGCCGCCGTTCGCCGGCGCCCTGCCCGGCACACCGCTTGACGACTATTACGCAGAGGACAAGGACGCGCTGCGCCGGCAGCTGAATGAATGGCTGCGCAGCGAGAGCCCGTTTGATGCCGTGATCGACCTCGATGCGGCCCTGCGCGATCCGGCCGAGCCTACGCGGATGGCCGCCGCCTTCGATTCCGGTGACCACCTGCACCCGGGGGATGCGGGCAACCGGGCGATGGCCGAGGCGGTGGATCTGGAGGTGCTGCTGGGCCCATCCACGCATGGCGTGGATCTACTGTGACCAACGAAAAACCCCGGGACAGGCCCGGGGTCTTCACACATCAGCCTCTGGCTGCAGCGCCTTACCTGCGCTTCTTGCGCACGTACAGCACCAGCGAGTGCTCTTCCAGCTCGTAGCCGTGGTCTGCGGCGATCTTGCGCTGCAGTTCCTCGATCTCGTGGCTTTCGAACTCGATGATCTTGCCGCTGTCCACATCGACCATGTGGTCGTGGTGGCCGCCGCGGTCCAGCTCATAGACGGCCTGGCCGCCTTCGAAGTTGTGCTTCAGCACCAGGCCGGCGGCCTCGAACTGGGTCAGCACCCGGTACACCGTGGCCAGGCCGATTTCATCGCCGTGCTCCAGCAGCTGGCGGTAGATGTCTTCGGCGGTCATATGGTGCTGGGCATTGCGCTGCTCGAGCAGCGCCAGGATCCGCATCCGCGGATGGGTCACCTTCAGGCCGACTTTACGCAGGTCGTGGGTTTCCATAGGTCTCCGTTCATTGGCGATTTAGCGCCAGCTGCCTCGGATTGGGTCGCGGTGGCACGCCGGGAGTGTATCATCGGTTTGATTTCCCCAACCGCCAGTACCGATGCGCAATCTTCTGTTGGTCGCCGCCGTCGCCCTGTCCACCACCGGGTGCGGCATCATCTACAAGCAACCCATCTATCAGGGCAACCTGATCCGGGAAGATGCCGTGTCCAAGCTGCAGGTCGGGCAGAGCAAGCAGCAGGTGAATGCGCTGCTGGGCACCCCGTCCGTGCCGGACCCGTTCCACGCCCAGCGCTGGGACTACACCGCCAGCCAGCGCGTGGACCGCCTCGGCCGTACCGAAGTGAAGAACTTCACCGTGTACTTCGAGAACGACGCGGTCACACGTTGGGAAGGCGACTACTTCCCGGCCAACGACAAGGCCCTGGCCCAGCAGACGGTGCGCCAGTTCGGCCGCAACCTGGCCAAGGACAAGAAGAAGGGCCGCTGAGCCTTCCTGCCCGCCCCTCGGGGCGGGCAACCCGAGTCAATCGCCGCGCGCGCGACGCCGGCGGTTTTCCTTGGGATCGGCCTGCAGCGGCCGCAGCAGCTCCACCCGATCACCCTCCAGCAGCGCCTGCTGCGGGCGGGCCAGCACGCCATGCACGGCGGCAGCCGGGCAGTCGGCGCTGCCCTCGAGGTCGGCGGCGGCAATGGCCTCGGCCACGGTGGCACCTTCCGGCAGCTGCAACCGGCGTGACAGCACCTGCTGCGGCCAGGCCAGCACCACTTCGACCTCGATCATCGCTCAGCCCTCGTCGGCCACGCGGACGAAATCGTTGACCATGCGGTCGGCCAGCCCCTGGAAACCGATCGCCAGCGCCGGCGCGAGCAGGCGGGATTTCGGTTCGAACTCCAGGGTCAGGGTGACCTTGCAGGCGTCCTCGGCCAGCGCATGGAATTCCCAGCGGCCATGCAGCTGCTTGAACGGGCCGTCGCGCAGCTGCATATCGATGCTGTGCGGGCGCTGCAGGGTGTTTTCGGTCTGGAACCAGGTACTGAACGAACCCAGGCCCAGATCCAGGCGGGCGACCAGGCGGTCCTCGCCCTGTTCCAGGACGCGGGCATCCGAGCACCAGCGGAAGCGGCGCGGGTAGGCCTGGACGTCATTGACCAGGTCGAACATGCGCGCGGCCGAATGTTCGACCAGGGCGCTGCGGCGGATAGTAGGCATAAAGGCGGTGCGTTTCGGCCATCGACCGGGCGGGCCCGAATCGGAGACAATACGGAAATGAGCAAGAACAGCGGCAAGGATAAAGCAAAGAACGCGACGGCCAACAAGACCATCGCGTTGAACAAGCGTGCCCGCCACGAGTACCACATCGAGGAGCGCTTCGAGGCAGGCCTGGCCCTGCAGGGCTGGGAAGTGAAGTCGATCCGCGCCGGGCGCGGCAACATCATCGACGCCTATGCCTATGTGAAGCAGGGCGAGATCTTCCTGATCGGCGCACAGATCACCCCGCTGATCCAGGCCTCCACCCACGTGGTGGCCAACGACCGGCGCGAGCGCAAGCTGCTGCTGCACCGGAACGAGATCGACAAGCTGGTGGGCAAGGTCGAGCGTGATGGCTACACCATCGTGCCCACGGCCATGTACTGGAGCAAGAACAAGATCAAGCTGGAAGTGGCGCTGGCCAAGGGCAAGCAGACCCACGACAAGCGCGATGCCGCCAAGGACCGCGACTGGGCGATCGAGAAGCAGCGCGTGATGCGTCGCGGAAACCGCGACGCGTAACCGCCGTCTGTAGAGCCGAGCCGATGCTCGGCCTACAGAAAGGCGGGCGATCAGCCCGCCAGCACGCCCTGCCCGCGCATCCGCGGCGCCAGTGCGGCGTGCATCACCGCCAGGTGCATCACCACCGCCAGCTCCGGCGCATGCCGGTCATCGCCCGCACGCCACTGCTTTGCCAGCTGGGCCGCATCGTCAGGCAACAGGGCCAGCAACTGCTGGTCATCCAGCGCATCCGCCTGGTGCTGCAGCTGCTGCGACAGCGCCCAACTGCGGCGGACATGGGTCAGGATGCTCAGCGACGCCAGCGTCAGCAGGGCCACGGCCGCACCGTGCTCGAACCACAGCGCGATGACGTCCGGGCCCCAGACCATCACCGCCAGCACGGCCAGCGCCAACATGCGCCAGCCCGGCACCAGGGCCTGATCGCGCCGCGGCCAATACACCACCACGGCACTGGCCACCAGGAACACCGCCGCCGTCGCCGGCAGCGCGGTCAGGCAGGCCGCGGTGAGGATGGCTGCCAGTACAGCCCATACCCAGCCCGGCGGCAACGCGCGCCGACGGTAGTCGGCACCGACCGGCCCGACCAGTTGTCGCAGGCTGCGTTGTGGTGTGGCGTCGCTCACCGCTGGGTCTCCGTGTCGGTCCTGGCTCGGATGGTGGTTGCCAGTGTGTCGCAAAACCGTCCCAACGAAGTTAGCAATCCGCTATGACGGCCGTGCGGCAATCGCCCGATCTCACTCGCAGACCGACGCGGCGGCCTGCAACAGCGGGCCTGCAGCCAGCGCCGGCGCAGGACGATCGGCTGGAAACGCGGCCGCGATGGCCTTCGCCGCGCGGTCGGCATGCGGCTGCACATACCACGAGGTCGTAGTGGGCAGTGGCTGACCCCGCACCTCCTGCTCAAAGCGGTACTGCGCCCAGTAGATGGCCAATGGCTCTTCCAGCGCGTTCAACGGATTGGGCAGCGCCAGGGCGGCCGGGCACAACCGCGCGAACGCCGCCGCCAGCGTCTCCCGGTTGGCCGCAGACTGGCCTGCGGAAAGGAAATGCGCGTACTCGTGCAGCACGATCGGCCCCCAGTCGTCATCCACGCCCAGCGGCGAGAACAGCACGATGGCACCGCCGCGCAGTTTGGCCTGGGTGCGGTTGGTGTATGGCCACCACACAAAACGCACCTGGAAGACCGGCACAGCTTCGGTGCCATAGAACGTGCGCATGCGCGCAACGAACGCGGCGGCCTCCGGCGCCGCCAGCTCCCGGGTCAAGGCGTCCTGCTGCCGGGTGAAGCGTCCAGCCCCTGCCAGCAGTTCGCGGGCACGGGGTTCGAAGCGCGCGTAATAGCGCCGCAACAGCTCGCGGTCGGCAGGTGCCTGGGCAGCAATTGCAGCCTTGGCGGCAGCGTGGAATGACGCGGCATCCTGGAAATGGCGGGTATAGGGATCGCCGACGCGGGTGTCGCTGCCAGCAAACAGGCGATCCACCACGGGCCGCGCCGCGTCGTCACCACGGGCCATGGGCGAGGTACGCTGGCGGAACCGGGCGTAGGCCTCAAGTGCCGCACGATCCTGCGCATCCAGCCCAAAGCGGCGTTCCCAATCCTGCTGGTAGATCGCGCTGGTATAGCCCGGCAGCCAATCGGCCAGGTTGTCCAGCAGATTGAACAGATCAAAGGTCTCGTCATAGCCCACCGTCACCAGGGGAGCGGGCTGTGGCGCATGGCTGGCTGGCTCGGCGTACGCCCACGGGGGCAGCATCAGCAGAACGACGATCCACGCGCCCCGTACTGCCCGCGACCTGAGTGACATCCGCATGCTCCCCGAAGGCTGAAGGGCTCGATTCGAGCACGGCGCGCACGGGCGCCACAACGTGTCCATCGGCACAGATGCGGCCAGACCCGCACCGGGCCGGACGTGACTGTTCAGGAAGATTGCCGTACCATTGCGCTCGTTGGGCGGGTCTCTGGGCAACCAGACACCTGAAAGCCTCGCAGGACTTGAAGAAACCGGGGGTGCATTGGTTTCGACGGGGGTTGTGAAGTCGCTTGGCGCATGCCGAGGGGGTAGCTGTCCTCGTAAATCCAGCTGCAAAACTCTAGTTGCCAACGACGACAACTACGCTCCGGTCGCTCTCGCAGCCTAAAAACTGCGGTGCGTGACCTTCTGCCGACTTAGGCGGAGCCTCGAAACTGCTTGTGTCCATGCTCGCAGCGTAGAGTCATTATCATGGAATCGCGCTGGGCGGCTGCCTGTCAGTCCGGCACTAGAACACAACAGGCTGGTCCCCGGGTGCGCTTTGCACACCGTGCTGCTCGGGGGCGAGATCCAACGGTGAGCTAAGCATGTAGTGCTGGGGATGGAGTGCCTTCGGACGGCGGTTCAATTCCGCCCACCTCCACCATCTGTACCGCCCTTCGGGGCACGAAAAGCCGGACACTCCCGTCGATTGGGGTCCGGCTTTTTTGTTGCCCGCGTGATGGCCGCATTCCCCTCAGTACAACCGATAATGTCCCTTTGGACCGGCGGACACCCCGCCCAGCACAGGGAACAGAACGATGGCGTTGATCAGTTGCTTGGAATGTGGTCGCGAAGTCAGTGACAAGGCGGCCAGCTGTGTCGGCTGCGGCGCCCCTGTCGGCGCCAGCCGTCCGACCCCGCCGCCGCTGCATGTGGCACCGGTGTACGCGGCCCCCTACGCGCAGCCGCAACCGGTCGCCCGCGCCCGTGTCGCCTACGTCCTGCTGGGCCTGTTCCTGGGTGGGCTGGGCATCCACAACTTCTACGCCGGCTACCACGGCCGTGCCGTTGCACAGCTGTTGATCACGCTGTTGCTGGGCTGGCTGCTGATCGGCCTGTTCATCACCGCACTGTGGGCGCTGATCGAGGTCATCACCGTCGACACCGACGCCGCCGGTGTGCGCATGGTCTGAGTTCCGGCTATTGCCCCGCGCAATTACCTGCGGGCCTGGCCAGGACCCCGGCTGCCCGTCCAGGACGCCTCCCTGCCCTACAGCCAGCGCCGCACCTCGCGCCGGAAGGCAGCATGGTCGGCGCCAAACCGGGCGGACAGCACCCGCTCTTCGGGCACGATCTGGAAACGGGTGATCCAGCCGACGAACAGCGGCACCACCAGCAGTGCCGCCGCACTGCCCAGCCACAGCATGGCCCCCAGCAGCACCAGCGCCTGCCCCAGGTACATCGGGTTGCGGCTGTAGCGGTAGATGCCGCCGGTGACCAGCGCGGTGGCCGCCGCCGGGCGCAGCGGGTTGACCGAGGTCCGTGCGCGGCGGAAGGCCAGCTTGGGCAGCAGGTTCAGGGCCAGCCCTGCCAGCACCACGAGTGCTGCGACCCAGGCCGGCACGGCCAGCGCAGGCCACGGCCACGCCCGGCCCATCAGATACCCCAGTACCCCAGACAGCAGCATCAGCAGCGGCGGCGGAATCCGCGTTTCCAGCAGGTGCATCGTCGGTCCCTGAAAAGCACTGCCGGCGATGGTGTCACAGTCCGTGCAGCGCGCGTTCAACCCTGTGCTTCCGCGTTGACACCCCGGCCGCTAGAGTGGCGCGACCGCGCTGGAGGATCGCATGGCAACCACGGGCATCGGCGTCATCCGCCACACGACCCTCATCATCACCGCGCTGCTCCTGCTGAGCGGCTGCGCCACGCTGCGCCAGTTCGGCCCCTCGGTGCAGGTGGCCTCGGTCACCCCGGGCCAGTACATCGCGCTCAAGCGCGGCGACATCCTCACCAGTGGCAGGCTGAGCGCGGCCACGATGGAGACACTGCGGGTGGCCGGCCTGGACGAGACCACCTGCGCGAAGCCTGGCCTGCCCTGCATCGAGGCGATGGAAGCAAGCATCGTGGTGCGCGAGGAGGACAAGCGCTCGACCCTGGCAGAACTGTGGCTGCAGCAGGCGATGGCGATGCCCGCGCCCAAGGCCAAGCGCGGCACCACGCCGGCCATGATCGTGGCCGATGCCGGCTTCCAGCCGCGGCTGGATGCGTGGATGCAGGTGGCGCGCCAGTCCTATGCGTATCTGTTCTTCACCGAACGCACCGCCAACCAGCGCGGCTTCGAGGATCGCCAGACCCAGGTGCGCGACTACTACAACCTGGCCGCGCAGGAAGCGGCGGTGATGCTGTTCGACGCCTATTCCAGCCAGCAGGTGCGCAATGAGGATGGCCGCCTGCAGCTGGGCCGCTGGACCTTCGTGCTGGCGCCGGCAGACACCGGCGTGGTGCAGGACACCCGCCAGCCCATCGAACTGGTGCCAGCCGCCTCGCTGTCCTTCACCGGCACCCTGCGCCGGGTGCAGCGGCGCGATGGCTTTGGCGCCGAGCTGGTGGCGGTCATGGCGGACCCGGCCAGCGACGGCTTGGCGGTGGCACACGGGAACGGTAAAGCGGCGACTGATGATGCGCCTTCGGCTCAACGCTGGAGCGGCATGCCTTCGCCGTCGATAACCGTGCTGCTGCGGTTCTCCGGCGCCAACCTGTGGGAAGTCCTGCACGATGAAACGCCCACGATCGAGATCCATGATCCCTACCAGATCGCGGCCGTTGAACTGCATGGGCAGAAGGTGCCCTTGGCCGCCAACTTCACCGCCGGCTACGCGTTGTGGCTGGCGCGCGCCAATTTCAGCCGGCAGTCGCTGCGCAGCCTGTTCGGCAGCAAGGGCGGCATTGATCGGCCGCACCTGTTCATGCTGCAGCCGTACGATCCCAACCGACGGGTGCTGCTGATGATCCATGGCCTGGCCAGCAGCCCGGAAGCCTGGGTGAACGTGGCCAACGAGCTGATGCGCGACGACGAGATCCGCCGCGAGTTCCAGGTCTGGCAGTTCTATTACCCCACCAACATGCCCATCGCCCTCAGCCACGATGCCATCCGGCACACGCTGGATGATGTGATGCAGCACTACGATCCGACCGGGAAGGCGCAGGCGTCGCATGACATGGTGGTGGTCGCGCACAGCATGGGCGGGGTCATCTCGCGCCTGCTGGTGTCTTCGTCCGGCGATCACCTGGTGGATACGCTGCTGTCGACGGCCAAGCTGAGCCCCCGGCAGCGGGAACTGCTGCGTACCCGCGGCGCGCCATTGCTGACCTTCCAGCCCGAGCCGGAAATTTCGCGGGTCGTGTTCATCGCCACCCCGCACCGGGGCACGGATGTGGCCGGCACCCGGCTCGGCCGCTGGATCGGCCGGCTGGTGCGCCTGCCGTTGACCGTGCTGGAGGATGTGGCCGGCGTGGATGATGGTGGCAGCTTCGACGCCAAGGACGCCAAGCAGGGCTACCAGATGAACAGCATCCAGAACCTGGACAAGGACGATCCGTTCGTGAAAGCGGTGGCCGATCTGCCGATGTCACCGCGCGTGCGCTATCACTCGATCATCGCGCGCGCCAGCGCCGATGGCCCGCTGGAAAAGACCGATGACGGGCTGGTGCCGTACTGGAGTTCGCACCTGCCCAACGCGGTGTCGGAAAAGGTGATCGTATCGGGGCACAGCGTGCAGGAAGCCACGCCGGCCATCGTCGAACTGCGGCGCATCCTGCATGAGGACATGCAGGCGCACGACAGCGGGCAGGAATGATCCTGCCCGCGCTTTGCCTCAGAAATCCAGGCTGTAACCCACAGTCACCGTGCGCCCACGCCCGGCAAAATACCGCGCCGGCTCGATCAGCGCGCTCTGCGAGTAGTAGGTGATGTACTGGCGGTCTAGCAGGTTGGCGATGCCCAGGTTCACTTTGCCCCTGGCAAGCCGATAGTCCACGCCGAGATCAAACAGCGCGTAGCCGCTGAACTCCTTGGCGGCTTCGTCGAAGGTGCGGCTGAAGGCATACTGCCCCTGCAGGAACGTCGACAGCTCCGGCGTCCACTGCGCCGACCAGGTGGCGATGACGCGGTTGGGCGCGATGTTCAGGCCATCCAGACGCGCGTCGAGCCGGCCATCGGCATTGCTGTCGTAGCGCCCGCGGGTCCAGGCATAGGACAGGCCGAGGCGGTGCGCATCATTCAGACGATAACGCACGCTCGCATCCAGGCCTTCGATGGCCGTCTTCTCGCGGGCGAGCTGGAATGCGCCGTCGACTGCGATGACGCGCGTGCCGTATTCCGAGCGCGACTGGAACGCGCTGGCTTCGGCTTCCCATGACGGCGAGCGGTAGCGCACGCCGATCTCGCTGTTGCGGGTCAGCAGCGGCTGCAAGGAACGCAGCGATTCCACGTTGGTGCCCGGCGTGTTGATCGAACGCAGCACGCGGCCGACATCGGGCATGCCGAAGCCCTCGGAATAGCTGACGAAGGTGTTGAAGCGACCGGTCGGCGCGTACACCAGGCCGATGTTGCGCAGGTTCTGCCGGAACTTGAGCTTGCCGCCCTGCACCGCCACGCGGTTGTAGCGGTACAGCGTGGTGTAGCTGTCGATGCGCAGGTCGGCCTCTTCGCGGCGCCAGCCGCCCTGCACGGTCAGCTGCGGCAGCAACTTGTAGTCGGCCTGCACGAAGCCGGCCACGCTGCTGTAGCGCGAATCGGGCACGTAGGTGCGGCCGGTGCCGTACAGATCCTGCTTGCCACTGTCGCGCAGCGTGTCCACGCCAGCGGTGATCTTCAGGTCGCCGCCGAGCAGGTCATCGCGGCCCAGGCTGGTCTTGGAGCCCCACTTGGAGGCGGTCGAGCGCGACTGGTCATACAAGGTCCCGACCGGTGCGATCAGCGGGTCCTGGAAGGTGGACGAATTGTCGGCGCCGAACAGGCCTTCGAATTCCTGGTTGAACACCATCGCCTTCAGCTCCATGCCCGCCAGGTCGTGATGGGTGTAGCTCAGGCCAGTGGTCCAGGCATCGTTCCAGGCCGGGGTGCCCGGCGGCGTGCCACGCACCGAGGTGGTGGGAATGCCCAGGTCGCGGTTGCCGGCCACCGGCAGGTACTCGGCCTTGGACTTGATGCGGTAGCGGTTGCTGCTGAACTGCAGTTCCTGGTTGTCGTCGATCCAGTAGCCCAGCTTGGCGTGCAGGTCGTAGGCGCGGGTCGACATCAGGTCGCCCTGGGTGACATCCACGCCAATCGGCGTGCCATCGCCATCCACCCACAGGCCCTGGTCTTCATAGCCGGCGCCCAGCAGGTAATCCCACTTTCCCTTGCTGCCGCTGATGCGGTAATCGGCGCGGTAGCCGGCGGTTTCACCGCGCACCTCGGACGTGGGCAGCGTGGCCTGCACGCCCACGTGCTGGTTGACCGCACCCGGTTCCGGACGCCGGGTGATGAGGTTGATGGTGCCGCCGGTGGCGCCCAGGCCATTCATGGCATTGGCGCCCTGGATGACTTCGATGCGCTCCACCAGCGCGTAATCGATGGTGTGCGCTTCGCGGCCGGTCGGGCGCAGCGGGTTCGACTGCGGGATGCCATCGACCAGGATCAGCGGCGTGCGCCCACGCAGGGTCTCGCCACTGCCGTTCATCTTGCCGCGGCTGGGCGTGTAGGACGGCAGCAGGCTGGACAGCACATCGGACGAATTGCTGCTGAGGCGCAGCTGCTGCTCGATCTGCTCCTTGCCGATGATGACCACGGTCTGCGGCGCGGTGGCCGCGTCCTGGCCGGTACGCGAGGCGGTCACGACGACCTTGTCCAGCGTCTGTGCCTCGGGCGGGGCCTGTTCGGCGTGGGCGTGGGCGCAGACCAGCAACGAAATGGCGACCGTCAGCCGCGAATATCTCAGCACGTGAACTCCTCTTGGGGGGGAGGGCGTGGCGATATGGCTGGCCCGGAACAGGGGCGTATCTTTCCCGACGTGTCGAAATGCGTCAATCGCGTCACGGCCGCGCGCTGCGCAGACACTACCCGCCCTGCCCGCTCCGTGCTACACAGGGCCTGCGCATGTGCGCGATTGCAGAAAGCAAGGATGATGCTTATGAAACTGCAACTGGCTCCGCTGGCAGCACTGATGTTGGCCGCAGCAGCCATTTCCCCGGCCGGTGTCTCGGCCGCCGGGCTTCCGGGAACGTCGACCACCCAGTGCGTGCCGGTAAGGATGGGATGGAACGTGGTGCACCAGCACTGCACGGTCACCCACACCCTGCCCGATGGCTCGGTCTACACCTCGGAGTACTGGATCGACCAGAACGGTACCTGGTACATCCCGGCTGACTGAGGCCGTCGGCCTCCGAGGCCCTCTCCAAAGCGCGTTCAGGAACTCTGACATAAGGAGTGTGCTCGATGCTGCACAGGAAGATGCTTGCAAGTTCGTTCGGCGCCGTGCTGGCGCTGGCGGCGATGGCCCCGGCAATCCCGGCGAATGCCGCCGAGGTGGTCGGATGGGAGGAAGAGTGCGTGCCCATCCGCATGGGAGGCCAGTACCACCAGGCCTGCACGGCCTACGTCATCTACGACGACGGCACGCGCGAGGTCAGCGACCACTACAACCGCGACGAAAACGGGATGATCTACGACCCCTGATCGCGCACCAGCCGGTTCGCCGGGCGGCCCCCGTGACCGCCCGGCGTTCGCCAGCCGCCCATCCCGGCACACCACCTCCGCCCGTTCCATGGCATGCTCCGTGAAACCGTTTTCATGGAATGGAGGGATTCCACGATGTTCCCGCGTCTTCGCCGGCCTGCACTCTGCGCACTGCTGGCCCTTGCTCTGCCCGTGGCTGCCTGGGCAGCCCAACCGCCCGCGCCGTTGAAAGTGATGTCGTTCAACGTACGCACCCCGGCCGATACCGAGCCCGGCAAGCGCTGGGACGACCGCCGCGATGCGATGGTCAAGGTCATCCTCGATGCACATCCGGCCGTGATCGGCACGCAGGAGCTGGTGCAGGAACAGGCGACCTACCTGGCCGCCCACCTGCCCGGCTACCGCTGGTTCGGCCAGGGCCGCCGTGGTGGCGAGGGCGACGAGCACATGGGTGTGTTCTACGACAGCAAGGTGCTGGCGATCGAGCAGTCGGGCGATTTCTGGCTGTCCGATACGCCGGACGTGCCAGGCAGCATCACCTGGGGCAACCTCTACCCGCGCATGGTCACGTGGGCACTGTTCCGCCGCCTCGACGATGGCCGTCGTTTCTATTTCATGGACACCCACCTGCCCTACCGCGACGAGGACGAGCCACGCCGCCTCAAGGGTGCTGAACTCATCGCCACGCGCCTGGGCACGCTGCCGGCCGACCTGCCGGTGGTGCTGACCGGTGATTTCAATACCGAGCCGGGCAGCGAGACCTACAAGGCCTTCACGCGCGTGCTGCAGGACACCCGCACCCAGGTGAAGGCACCGCAGGGCCCGCGCGAGACCTTCCACGATTTCACCGGCAAGGCCACCGTGCAGCTGGACTGGGTGCTGGTGCGCGGCTTCCACGCCCGCCGCTTCACCACCGATGACCGCCGCATCGGCGGCGTGCTGCCCTCGGACCACTTCCCGCTGGTGGTTGAACTGGACTGGCCGAAGCGCTGATCGACTGCAGGCATGACCTGCGTGCGGCCATCGTCAGGATGGCCGCCGCCCTCCCAGCAGGCGATACAGCGCCTGGTGCTGGTCACGGGCCTGGCAGATGCGTGCACCAATGGCCAGGAACAGGCCAATGCCGACCAGGCCCGGCCCAAGCATCGAATCCGGCAGGCGCAGGAAGCCGATGCCCACGGCCAGCACGGCCAGTACCAGCAACGCCACCACCGCTACGGACAGGCCCGCGCCCGGCAGCCCGGGGTCACCGAACAGCAGCCGCTGGGTTGATTGCTTGTCGTCATTCATTGCCGCCCCTCCTTGAAATCCGCCTATTAGTTACTACGGCGGGCGGCCGTTCCGGCAGAGTCAGAAGCGTCACTGCGGCAACGTGGCCAGACACAACACGGGGACGGATGCCTTCGCATCCGTCCCCGTGCGGGTACTGCAGGCCCGGGCCTACTGCACCTGAGCCACGCTCGTTGCCTGTGGCGACTGCCCCCAGCCGCCCAGTGCCTTGTAGACACCGACCACACTGACGTTGACTTCGGCCTCGGCCGCGGCCAGTGCATCGTCGGCGGCCAGCTGCGTGCGCTGCGCATCCAGCAGGGTCAGGAAGTCCTCCGAACCCTCGCGGAAGCGGATCTGCGCAAGCGATTCGGCACGCCGCGCCGCCTGCGCCTGCTCGACCACGATGGCCAGCCGCGCCTGCTGCTTGGCGTAGCGCGTCAGCGCGTTCTCGGTGTCTTCCAGCGCCAGCAGCACGGCCTGCTCGTACTGCGCGGCCACGCCTTCGGCCTCGGCCTTGCTGGCACGCAGGCGTGCGCGCACGGTGCCGAAGTCGAACGCGGCCCAGCTGATGGATGGGGTCAGCGACCAGGCCTTGTTGTTGCCGTTGACCAGGCCACTGGCATCGCCGCCGAGGAAGCCCACGAAACCGGACAGCGACAGCCGCGGGAACAGGTCGGCCGTGGCCACGCCGACACGCGCGGTGGCGGCAGCAAGGCGACGTTCGGCCACGCGCACATCGGCACGCTGGCGCAGCAGTTCGCGGGTGTCGCCCAGCGGCAGCGCCTTGGCAAACGCCGGCACGTCCTGCGGCGCCAGCATCGCGGTCAGCACTTCCGGGCGCTGGCCCAGCAGCACCGCCAGACGGTTGCGCGACTGTGCCTCGGACACTTCCAGCAGCGGGATATCGGCCTCGATCGCCTTCAGGCGGGCGCGGCTGCTCTGCACATCCAGTTCGCTGCCGGCACCCAGCTCCCAGCGTGCTTCGGTCAGTTTCTGCGTATCGCGCAGGTTTTCCAGCGTGTGCTGGGCCACCGCGATGCGTTTCTGGGTACCGCGCAGCTCGAAGTAGTTGCGTGCCACTTCGGCGGCGACCAGCACCTGCGCATCGGCCAGATTGGCCTGCTCGGCACCGAGATCGGCGCGTGCGGCTTCTGCAGCACGGCGCTTGCGGCCGAACAGATCCAGCTCCCAGCCCGCATCGAAGCCGAGCTGGTAGCTTTCACTGAACACCCGCTGCCCACCCAGCTGCGGATCGGGTTGCCTGCGGCGGTCGTAGCTGCCGTCAGCGGTGATGTGCGGGGCCTGGTCGAAGCGGCTTTCGACGAATACCGCGCGGGCCTGGCTGACGCGGGCCACGGCCACGCGCAGGTCCAGGTTCTCCGACAGTGCGCCGTGCACCAGTTCTTCCAGCACCGGATCATCGAACTGGGCCCACCAGCTGGCCACCGGCGAAGCGGTGGTGAACACCGCCTGCTGCGCGCCCTGCAGGACCACCGGCTCCTGCGCCGGGGCCGTGTAGTTGGGGCCGACGCTGACACACCCTGCCAGCACCAGGCTGGAGATGGCCACCGCCAACGTGCGGATCACCATGGCAGCACCTCGCCCAGGTAGGTGAAGCTGCCGCTGGCACCGGCTTCGCCGATCAGCGCCATTTCCACGCTGGAACGCGCGCCCTCGCTGATCTCGATCTCGCCGTTGCCACCGTTCATGTCGGTCTTCACGTAGCCGGGGTGCACGGTGTTGACCTTGATCGGCGTGTTGCGCAGCTCGTAGGCCAGGGCCAGCGTCCAGCTGTTCACCGCTGCCTTGGAGGCGTTGTAGGCGGGAACCTTGAAATCGTAGATGCCCGACGTCGGGTCGGCGTGCAGGGTCTGCGAGCCGAGCATGCTGGACACGTTGACGATGCGGCCGGACTTGGCCTGCTTGACCAGCGGCAGGAAGGCCTGGGTGACCGCGACCAGCGCGAACACGTTGGTGTCGAAGGTGCGGTGCCAGGTATCCAGCGACTGCTCGGACGGCGCCTGCGCCGGGTTCTCGATCATGATGCCGGCGTTGTTGACCAGGATGTCCAGGCGGCCGTGGCGCTGGCGCACCTGCTCGACGGCCTCGGCGATGCTGGCGGCATCGGTCACGTCCAGCTGGATGGCTTCCACCGGCAGGCCTTCGCCCTGCAGCAGCAATGCCTGCTCCACCGCGGTCTCGCGCTTGCGGCCGGCCAGCAGCGTGTGCACGCCGGCCTGGGCCAGCTGGCGCACGGTTTCCAGGCCGATGCCACGGGTGGCGCCGGTGACCAGCGCGATCTTGTTCTGATGGGTGTTCATGGATTCATGCCTTGGTTTGGGGGAAGCGGCCGCCGCTCGGGGCGGCGACCGCGGGAGTGCATGTCAGTGATGGAGGGTGGGATCGCCGTGCTGCACCAGCTGGCCACCGCCGTTGCGGGTGACGAACTTGCGCAGGGCCACGTAGAACACCGGGGTCAGGAACAGACCGAACAGGGTCACGCCCAGCATGCCGGCAAACACCGTGATGCCGGTGACAGAGCGCACTTCGGCGCCTGCACCGTGGGACAGCACCAGCGGCACGGTGCCGGCGATGAACGCGATGGAGGTCATCACGATCGGACGCAGACGCAGGCGGCAGGCTTCCAGCGCCGCTTCAACGATGCCCTTGCCGCCCATTTCCAGTTCTCGAGCGAACTCGACGATCAGGATCGCGTTCTTGCACGCCAGGCCCATCAGCACCACCAGGCCGACCTGCACGAACACGTTGTTGTCACCACCGGTCATCCACACGCCAAACAGGGCCGACAGCAGGGTCATCGGCACGATCAGGATCACCGCCAGCGGCAGCGACCAGCTTTCGTACAGCGCCGCCAGCACCAGGAAGGCCAGCATGATCGCCACCGGGAACACGATGAAGGCAGCCTTGCCCTGGGTGGCCTGCTGGTAGCTCAGGTCGGTCCATTCGGTGGTCATGCCCACCGGCAGCACCTTGCCGGCGATCTCGGTCAGCTTGTTCATCGCTTCGGCCGAGGACAGCAGGCGCGGATCGGCTTCACCGGCCAGGTCGGCGGCCGGGTAGCCGTTGAAGCGCAGCACCGGGTCCGGGCCGAAGGTCTGCTTGACGGTGACCATCGAACCGATCGGCACCATCTCGCCGCGATCATTGCGGGTACGCAGCTTGCCGATGTCTTCGACGCTCTCGCGGAACGGGCCATCGGCCTGGGCGATCACCTGCCAGGTACGACCGAACTGGTTGAAGTCGTTGACGTAGGCCGAACCCAGGTAGGTCTGCAGGGTGTCGAACAGCTCGGTGAGCTGCACGCCCTGGGCCTTGGCCTTGACGCGGTCCACTTCCGCATCCAGCTGCGGCACGTTGGCCTGGTAGCTGGTGATCGGGAAGGCCATGCCCGGGGTCTGCGCGACGGTGCCCTGCATCGCCTGCACGGCATTCTGCAACGCGCCGTAACCCAGGTTGCCACGGTCCTGGATGAACATCTGGTAGCCGTTGCCGTTGCCCAGGCCGAGGATCGGCGGCGGCATCATCGCGAAGGCGAAGCCTTCCTGCAGCCCGGCGATCTTCTGGTTGATCTCGGCATTGATCTGCGCAGCGGTACGGCCATGACGCTCGGCGAACGGCTTGAGCGGAATGAACGCCACGCCGGTGTTGGGCGTGTTGGTGAACTGCAGCGCGTTCAGGCCCGGGAACGAAATGGTGTGGGCAACGCCATCGGTTTCCTGGGCGATCCTGGCGACCTTGCGCAGCATTTCATCGGTACGGGCGATCGACGAGCCTTCCGGCAGCTTCACGCCGGCGATCAGGTACAGCTTGTCCTGGGTCGGGATGAAGCCCGGCGGCACCAGCTTGAAGATCATGCCGGTACCGACCAGCAGGATCGCGTAGACCACGAACACCGCACCACGACGGCCGAGGATCTTCGACACGCCACGCTCGTACTTTTCCGAACTGGACTTGAAGAAGCGGTTGAACGGACGGAACACCCAGCCGAACAGGCGGTCGATGATGCGCGTCGGCGCATCCTTGGCAGCGTCATGCGGCTTCAGCAGGCGCGCGGCCAGGGCCGGCGACAGGGTCAGCGAGTTGATCGCCGAGATCACCGTGGAAATGGCGATGGTGACCGCGAACTGCTTGTAGAACTGGCCGGTGACGCCGGACAGGAAGGCCATCGGCACGAACACGGCGCACAGCACCAGGGCGATCGCGATGATCGGGCCGGACACTTCGCGCATGGCCTGGTGGGCCGCTGCGAGTGGGGTGAGGCCTTCCTCGATGTTGCGTTCAACGTTTTCGACGACCACGATCGCATCGTCGACCACGATGCCGATCGCCAGCACCAGGCCGAACAGGCTCAGCGTGTTGATCGAGAAACCCAGCAGGTACAGCGCAGCGAAGGTACCCACCACCGACACCGGCACGGCGATCAGCGGAATGATCGAGGCACGCCAGGTCTGCAGGAACAGGATCACCACCAGCACCACCAGGGCGATGGCTTCGAGCAGGGTGGAGACCACGGCCTTGATCGAGTCACGCACGAAGATGGTGGTGTCATACACCGCTTCGTACTTCACGTCGGACGGCATGGTCTTCTGCATCTCGTCCATGGTGCCGATGACCGCATCACGGATTTCCAGCGCGTTGGCGCCCGGTGCCTGGAAGATGCCGATGCCCACGGCGTTCTTGCCGTCCAGCTGCGAGCGCAGGGTGTAGTCGCCGGCGCCCAGTTCCACGCGGGCCACATCGGACAGGCGCACGATCTCGCCATCGGTGCCGCTCTTGAGAACGATGTCGCCGAATTCCTTCTCGGACTTCAGGCGGCCCTGGGCATTGATCAGGGTCAGGAACTGGCTGTTGGGCAGCGGTTCCGCACCGAGCTGGCCGGCCGAGACCTGCACGTTCTGCTCGCGCATGGCGGCGACCACGTCGCTGGCGGTCAGGCCGCGCGAGGCCACCTTGTCCGGGTCCAGCCAGGCGCGCATGGCGTAGTCACCGCCACCGAAGATCTGCGCATCACCCACGCCCGGAATACGGGCCAGCGCGTCCTTGACGTGCAGGCGGGCGTAGTTGCGCAGGTACAGGGTGTCGTACTTGCCATTGGGCGAGGTCAGGTGCACCACCATCAGGAAGGTCGGCGACTGCTTCTGGGTGGTCACACCCTGCCGGCGCACGTCCTCGGGCAGACGCGCCTGCGCCTGTGCCACGCGGTTCTGCACCTTCACCGCCGCCGCGTCCGGGTCGGTGCCCGGGCGGAAGGTGACGGTCATCTGCAGCACGCCATCGGAGCCGGCCACCGACTTGAGGTACATCATGCCCTCGACGCCGTTGATCGCCTCTTCCAGCGGGGTGGCCACGGTTTCAGCGATGACCTTGGGGTTGGCGCCCGGGTAGACCGTGCGCACGACCACCGACGGCGGCACCACTTCGGGGTACTCGCCGATCGGCAGCAACGGGATCGAGATCAGGCCGGCGGCGAAGATCACGATCGACAGCACCGCCGCGAAGATCGGCCTGTCGATGAAGAAACGGGAAAAGTCCATGGAGGAATTCCTGGGAAATGCCGTCGACGGGCAACAGCCGCCCTGCCCCTCGTCAAAATGACGAAGGCAGGGAAGGCTGCCGCTGGCGCCGGCAGCTAAGCGGAAACGTGGATCAGGAGACGGCGGATCAGCGATTCAGGGCAGCGGTGGCATCGCGGCCCGGCGCAGGTGCCGGCGAGGGCTGCATCGCCACCGCCTTGGCCTGCACCGGCATGCCCGGCATGAAGACCTTCTGCACGCCGTCGATGATGACCTTGTCACCGGCGGCCAGGCCGTGTTCGACGATGCGCAGGCCTTCGGCGGTGCGGCCGAGCTGGATGTCGCGGCGCTGGGCCTTGCCATCCTTGTCCACCACGTACACGTACTTGCGGTCCTGGTCGGTCAGTACGGCCTTGTCGTCGATCAGCATGGCCTGGAACTGGCCGCTGCCGAGCAGCTGCACGCGGGCGAACAGGCCCGGGGTGAACTGGCGGTCGGCGTTGTCCAGCAGCGCGCGGACGCGGATGGTGCCGGTGCTGCGGGCCACCTGGTTGTCGAGGAAGTCGACCTTGCCGGTGTGCGGGTAACCCTCTTCACCGGACAGGCCGACCTTCACCGGCAGTTCGCTGTCACGCTCGCTCGGGCGTTCGCCCTTGCGGGCCATCTGGGCGTAGCGCAGGAAGGTGCTTTCGTCGGCATCGAAGTACACGAACACCGTGTCCAGCGAGACCAGCGTGGTCAGTACGCTGGCACTGTCGCCGGCGGTGACCAGGTTGCCGGCGGTGACCATCGCACGACCGGCACGGCCATCGATGGGCGCACGCACCTTGGTGAATTCCAGGTTGAGGCGGGCGGCATCCAGGGCGGCCTGCGCGGCCTGCACCGCGGCACCGGACTGGTCGGCCGCGGCGCGACGCTGTTCGGCGGTCTCGGTGGAGATGGCCTGCTGCTCGGACAGGCGCTTGGCCCGCTCCGATTCGCTGCGGGCCAGGCTGGCCTGGGTGCGGGCGCGGGCCAGTTCGGCGGCGGCGCGATCGTACTCGGCCTGGTAGCTGCGGGCGTCGATGGTGAACAGGACGGCGCCCTTCTTCACTTCTTCGCCTTCCACGTAGTTGACCTTGTCGATGTAGCCGGAGACGCGCGGGCGCAGCTCGACGCTCTGCACGGCCTCGACGCGGCCGCTGAATTCGTCCCACTGGCTGATCGGCTTGACCAGCACCGGGGCGGCGCTGACCTGCGGCGGCGGCGGCGCGCCGGCCTCTTCGGCATGGCCGCCACTGCAGGCGGCCAGCACCGCCGCTGCGAGGATCGACACGCCGGCCATTGCCAGGCGATGGCGGAAACGGTGTGGGGTGGTGTTGGGGGAAGTCATGGCATGCATCCGTACGGAAGGGGTGGTAGTACGTAGAAATCGAAGATCGGTGAATCGGCGGCGTAGCCTGCGACCTCAACGATGGTTGAGGTCAAGCAACGCCTGCGGTGTCGCGCCACAGCGGTGGCAGGTCGAGGTTCAACAGGCCGCGCGGCAGTTCCGCATCGCTGCTGTCGCAGCGGACGATGGCGCGGTTGTCGCGGCATCCATCCAGCAGGGACACCACGCGGCGACCGACCAGCAGCGAGCTGGGCCACTCGATGCAGGCATTGGCCGCATTGGCCGGGGTGCACACGGGGCTGCACACTTCCAGCATCTGCGCACGCACGCCCAGTGCCTGCGCTTCCTGGTGCACCACCTGCGCGTACATGCGCAGCGCTGCCGTGGTGATGGAGGTTTCGCCGTAGCCGGCCCAGGGCTTGGCGCCGGCGGGGCTGCCGATCATCACGTAGCGGCGGGCGTGCGGGTTGTCCTGCAGCAGCGGCAGCAGGTGGCGCACCGCGTGGGCGTGCGGCATCAGGTCGGCCTGCACGGCACCCAGCAGGGCGTCACCACTGCGGTCGATGACGCGGCCGCGGTTGTATGGGCCGCCCATGGCCGCGACCACGGCCGCCAGCGGGCGCGGACGCTGCGCCACGCGTTCGGCCAGTGCCCGCGCCGAGCCGTCGTCGCTGAGCGAACCCAGCATCGTCTGCAGGCCCGGCTCATCGGCGAACTGCTCGTGCAGTGCCGCCAGTCGGCCCGGGTCGCGCCCCACCACCAGAACCGGACTGCCGGCCTCCAGCAGGGCGCCGACCACGCCCTGGCCGACGGCACCGGTGCCGCCGAGGACCAGGACCTCGGGCGTCAGAATCCCATTCACGGGACATTTCCTCCCATATCCGGGATAGTCCCAATTCGACGCAGTCGGTCGCCCTGACGGGGGACCAGACGGATCGAACTGCCGCGCTGGCTACGGACCGGTGCGGTGAACTCCCGGAAATCCTTGTGTACCAAGGAACTGGGGCGGGCTTCGACGGTCATCGCCTGGTCCAGAGCGTTCTGGCCGGCACGCCGGAAGTGGGCAAGAATGTTGCGCAGGCTCATGGGGAATGGGCTCCATTTCACGAATGGCGCCACGATAGACCTCAAACCTTTACTTGATTAGTCCGGATTAAGGGGAATAATCATCCCGTCCCCGGTCCAATCGATCTGTCACGATTGTCCCATCCCCGCCGTCCAGGATCCCGACCATGTCCCACGATCTCAACGAGACGCTGATCTTCGTCAAGGTGGTCGAGCAAGGCAGCTTCATTGCCGCTGCCAAGTCGCTCGGCCTGCCCAAGACCACGGTCAGCCGCAAAGTGCAGGAGCTGGAAACGCGCCTGGGTGCGCGCCTGCTGCATCGGACCACGCGCCGCCTCGGCCTGACCGAAGCCGGTTCGATCTACCACGAGCATTGCCAGCGCATTGCACGCGAACTGGAAGAAGCCGAAAGCGCGGTGAGCCAACTGCAGTCCGGCCCGCGTGGCTGGCTGCGCTTCACCGTGCCCTACTCCATCGGCATCACCTGGATCGCGCCGCTGCTGGGCCAGTTCCATGCGCAATACCCGGAAATCCGCCTGGACATGCACCTGGGCAACGAAAAGCTGGACCTGATCGCAGGCGAAGCCGATCTCGCGCTGCGCGTGGGCGCCCTGCCCGATTCCAACCTGGTGGCGCGCAAGCTCGGCAGCCTGCGCACGCAGGTGTTCGCCAGCCCGGCCTATATCGAACGCTACGGCGAGCCGCTGCATCCGGAAGAACTGCAGTTCCACCGGATCCTGGCCATGCGCAAGCCGTACCACACCGGCAATTCGCCGCGCTTCACCTGGCAGCTGGGCGAGAACGGTGGCGAGCTGCGCGATTTCCCGGTGACGCCGCTGATGACCGCCAACGACATGTCTGCCTTGAACGGCGCGCTGGTGTGCGGCGAAGGCCTGCTGCTGACCGGCGACGTGATGGCCAAGCCGTTTGTCGAATCGGGCATGGTGCGCCGCGTGCTGGCCGGCTGGACCGGTCCGGAAGTGGACTTCAACGCCGTGTTCGCCGGCGGCCGCCTGGTCTCGCCGAAGGTGCGTGCCTTCGTCGATTTCCTGGTGGAGAAGCTCAACTTCGATGCCAACTACATGCTGGCGCAGTGCCCGGCGGCAAAGCTGGCACGGCAGCAGCAGGAGAAGGAAGACGCGGCGCTGGAAAGCAGCGGCAAGCGCATCCTCGAAAAGGTCACTGCGGCGGCGTGATCGACGCATCCACGCGTGGCGTGGATCTACTGCTCGACTGCTTTTGTAGAGTCGAGCATGGCTCGCCTCTACAGGTCGGAGAGCACATGCTCGACCAGCGCACGCAGCTTCGGCTCGGCCTGGCGGCGGCTCGGGTAGTACAGGAAAAAGCCCGCGAAACGCGGGCAATACGGCTCCAGCAGTGACACCAGTTCACCGCGTTGCAGCCACGGCCGCCAGGTCTCTTCCATGCCAATGGCAATGCCTGCGCCGGCCACCGCCAGCCGCGCCATCACGCCCATGTCGTTGCTGGTGATCTCCGGCTTTACATCAACACTGAACTCGCGGCCGCGCTCCTCGAATTCCCAGCGATACGGCGCCTTGCCCGGCGCACTGCGCCAGCCGATGCAGCGATGCCCGGCCAGATCGCGTGGATGCGCGGGCAGCGTGTGCTGGTCGCGGTACGACGGCGCGCACACCACCAGTTGCCGCTGCCGCGCCGATACGGGCACGGCAACCATGTCCTGGGCGATGACTTCGCCCAGGCGCACACCGGCATCGAAGCCCGCGCCGACGATGTCGAATTCCTCATCGCTCACCGTGATGTCCAGCTGCAGCGCGGGATGCTTTGCCGCGAAGCTGGCCAGCAACGGTCCGGCGAGGAAGGCTTCGGCAATGGAAGAAACGGCGAGCCGCAGCTGTCCAGACACCGCAGCCTGGCGCCGTTGGGTGGCCTCCAGTGCAGTATCCAGCTCGGCCAGCGCCGGGCGCACCGACGCCAGCAGCGCCTGCCCGGCATCTGTCAGATTGACGCTGCGCGTGGTGCGCAGGACCAGGGCGATGCCCAGCGCCTGTTCCAGCTTGCTGATCGTCTGGCTCACCGCCGAACGGGTCACGCCCAGCTGGTCGGCCGCACCGGTGAAGCTGCGGTACTCGGCCACCCGCTGGAACACGGCAAGGGCATTGAGATCAACAGACATTGGTTAGCAGTCCTTAACAGGCTGATCGGCAATCGCCATCTTATCGCGACAACGCGGGCGATCTACCGTGGCGATACCAGGTCCGAAGCGACCTTTCCAATCCCCCCAGGAGTCCTGCCATGAGCCTTTCCCGAACCATCCTCATCACCGGCGCGTCCAGCGGTATCGGCGCCGGCATTGCCCGCACGCTGGCCCAGCCGGGCGCACGCCTCGTGCTCGGCGCACGTCGCCTGGACCGCCTGCAGGCACTGGCCGACGAACTGCGCGGGCAAGGGGCGCAGGTGCTGGTGCAGGCGCTGGACGTGACCCAGCGCGCGCAGGTCGAAGCGTTTGCTGCCGCAGCGCTCGCCGAATTCGGCAGCATTGATGTGATCGTCAACAACGCCGGCGTCATGCCGCTCTCGCCGATGGCCTCGCTGAAGGTGGACGAGTGGGACCGGATGATCGACGTCAACATCCGCGGCGTGCTGCACGGCATCGCCGCCGTGCTGCCGCACATGCAGTCGCGTGGCCAGGGGCAGATCATCAATATCGCCTCGATCGGCGCGTTGTCGGTAGTGCCGACCGCAGCGGTGTACTGCGCGACCAAATACGCGGTGCGCGCGATTTCCGAGGGCCTGCGCCAGGAACACCGCGAACTGCGGGTGACCTGCATCCATCCAGGTGTTGTGGAAAGCGAGCTGGCGGACACCATCACCGACCCCATCGCCGCCGAGGCGATGGTGCAGTACCGCGCGATCGCACTGCAGCCGGATGCGATTGGCCGGGCGGTGGCGTTTGCGATCGAGCAGCCGGGCGATGTGGACGTGAACGAGATCGTGGTGCGGCCGACGGCGGCGGGGTGACGTGCCGCTGCTCTGGTAGGGGTCGAGCTTGCTCGACCGCTCCGCGCCCTGGTAGGGGTCGAGCTTGCTCAACCGCTCCGCGCCCTGGTAGGGGGCGAGCTTGCTCGACCGCTCCGCGCCCTGGCAGGGGTCGAGCTTGCTCGACCGCTCTGCGCCCTGGTAGGGGTCGAGCTTGCTCGACCGCTCTTTGTAGAGTCGAGCCATGCTCGACTGCCTGAAAGCTATAAAGGCCAGAGCGTGCCGACCAAGGTCGGCACCTACCCAAACGCAAAGCAGTCGAGCATGGCTCGACTCTACAAAGGCCAGAGCGTGCCCACCAAGGTCGGCACCTACCCAAATGCAAAGCAGTCGAGCATGGCTCGACTCGACCAAGGCCAGAGCGTACCGACCAAGGTCGGCACCTACCAGGAGCAGGACATGCGGCGGACGGCTTCACCGTGTGTCGCGCAAGGCTCGGCACCTAAAAAAAATGCCGCCCGCAAGGGCGGCATCTCTGTTTCGGCTTCGCCGGAACCATGACGCTGCGCGTTATTGCTTCAGCGGAATCACACGAATCTCCACGCGGCGGTTCTGCGCGCGGCCGGCGTCGGTGCTGTTGTCGGCAATCGGGTAGGCCTTGCCGGCACCCAAGGTCTCGATGCGTACCTGCTGCACGCCCTGGCCCACCAGGTACTGCGCCACTGAATCAGCACGTTCCTTCGACAGGCGGTTGTTCACCGCATCGCTGCCGATGCTGTCGGTGTGGCCCACCACTTCAATCATGGTCTGGTTGTATTCGTTCAAGGTGCTGGCAACACCATTGAGCGAGCTGTAGAACTGCGGCTTCAGCGCCGACTTGCCGAAATCGAAGGTGATGCCGTCCGGCAGGTTCAGGGTGATGTTGTCGCCCTGGCGCTGCACATCAATGCCGGTGTTGGCGGTGCGCTCACGCAGCGCGCGCTCCTGGCGGTCCTGGTAGTTGCCGATCGCCGCGCCGCTGAGTGCGCCGATGCCCGCGCCGATCAGCGCGTGCTGGCGGCGTTCGGTGGCGCTGTTGCCGGTCAGCAGGCCGGCGGCCACGCCCACGGCGGTACCGATCAGGGCGCCGCGACCGGTGCGGTTCTGCTGCTCGGTCGGGTTGCCGTACTGGTCACTCTGCACATAGGAGCCGCCGGTGGCGCACGCCGTCAGCGCGGCGGCAGTCATCAGGGCCAAAGCGACGTTGCGGGTGGTGTTGCGGATCATGGTGGTCTCCTTGGATGCCGGCCAGTGCGGCGTGCGAACGATCCGGAGGATATACAGCCCGGCGCGATGCCGGGATGATGGATGTGAAGGCCGGACGTGCTGCATTCAGCTTTCTGAGCCGGCCTTCATTCCCCACCTTTACTCCCCGCCTGTGCTCCGGTAAGCCGCCAGGGCGGCATCGCGGCCTGCCGCCAGGTCCACCAGCGGCGTGCGTGGATAGCCGGGGGCCTTGTCGGCCAGCAGCAGCGGATGCTGCCAGGGCGCAAAGCGCGCCTTCACCGGCAGCGAAGCCAGTTCCGGCACCCAGCGCGTGATGTAGCGCGCCTGTGGATCGAACTTCTCGGCCTGGGTGACCGGATTGAACACCCGGAAATACGGCGCTGCGTCGGCGCCGGTACCGGCCACCCACTGCCAGCCCATGGTGTTGTTGGCCAGGTCGGCATCGACCAGCGTGTCCCAGAACCAGCGCGCGCCATGCAACCAGTGCGCGCGCAGGTGCTTGCACAGGTAGCTGGCGACGATCATACGCACCCGGTTGTGCATGTAGCCGGTGTGCCACAGCTCGCGGAGGCCGGCATCGACGATCGGCACGCCGGTGTTGCCGCGCTGCCAGTCCTGCAGCTGCGCAGCGCTGGGATTGGCCCAGGGGAAGCGATCGAAGCGCGGATTGAGGTTCTCGTTGGGCGTCTTCGGGAAGTGGTGCAGCAGGTGATAGGCGAAATCTCGCCAACCGAGCTGGCGCAGGTAGCCGTCGATGTCGGCATCGGTGCCGGCGCTGCGCAGGCCTTCCAGCGCGTGCGCGATGCGCCACGGCGCGATCTCTCCGAAATGCAGGTGCGGCGACATCCGCGAGGTGCCTACCCGGTCCGGCAGGTCGCGTTGCTCGCGATAGCCGCGCAGGGCGCCATCCTCGAACACCGACAGGGCCTCCAGCGCACCGGCTTCGCCCGGTTGCCAGTGCTCCCAGAAGCCGGTGTCCCAGTCCAGCGTCGGCGCCAGCTGCAGCTCTTCCAGCGCGAGGCTCTGGACCTTGTGCTCCGGCAGTTTCTCCGGCGCGGTCTGCAGCGCGGGCAGGCGCCAGTGGCTGAGCACGTTGCGCCAGTACGGGGTGAACACCTTGTACGGCTGCCCCTGCTGGGTCTCGATGTCCCAGGGCTCGAACAACAGGCTGCCGTTGCAGCTCTGCGCGTCGATGCCCTGCTCGCGCAGCGTGCGCTTGATGGTGGCGTCGCGCGGCTGGGTGGCCGGCTCGTACTTGCGGTTCCAGTACACCGCCTCGGCGCCGGTTTCCTCGATCAGTGCCTGCAACGTGGCCAGGCTCTCGCCGCTGCGCAGCACCAGCGCCGAACCGCGTGCGCGCAGGTCGCCATCGAGTGCGGCCAACGAGCGATGGCGCCAGGCATCCGACGCCGCGCCGGGCGTCCACTCGCCCTCTTCCTGCGGCGCATGGATATAGACCGGAACCACGTCATGGCCGGCATCGAGCGCGGCCTGCAGGGCCGGATTGTCCTGCAGCCGCAGATCGCGGCGGAACCACACCAACGCTACCGACACGTGCATCGCCTTCGTTCTGGATGGCGCACATGATAGCCAGCCACGGTGAAGGCATTGCACGCGGGTCCGTCTGCTAGGCTGCCGGGTCCGTCACCGGAACAACCCCGCATGGATGACCTGCACGCTGCCTTCGCCCATTTCGGCCCCCTGCAGGCCCAGCACGAACAGGACTGGCAGGGCCCGTTCCCGCTGCCGCCGGTGCTGGCCCGCTTCTACGCGCAGGTCGGGCCGCTGGGGCGCGAGATCAACGCCAAGGTCGGCCATGCCGGCATCACTTTTCCCGGGCTTGAGGTATGGGTGCCGCCACTGCAGCGTCTATGGAGCTACCAGGCGGGGTATCGCTGGAATGGCGTGGACGGCGAGCCGATCGAAGACTGGCCCGCCAACTGGCTGGTCGTGGCCGACCTCGGCGCCGATCCCTTCATCCTCGACATGGACGATGGCCGTGTTCTGTTCGCACGGCATGGCTGCGGAAGCTGGGAGGCCGATACGTTCGTCGACGACCTGCCGACTCTTATGGCAGCCCTCGCCGCGGCCGGCACGGTGTATCTGCAAGCCGGCGATGATCTCTACAACGATGACGACGATGGCGGCATCCGCGCCGAGCACCAGGAAGCGGCCGTTCAGGCGGTGGCCCAGGTGCTGGGCGACCGCCTGCAGGCCGAGTCGTTCATCGAGACGTTGCAGGGGTGAATCCACGCATGGCGTGGATCTACTTTTCGAAGCGCTTCATCGCCTCGCTGATCAGCGCACGGGCTTCGGCGGCATTGCCCCAGCCATTGAGCTGCACCGGGTTGCGGCCGGCCGGCAGGTCCTTGTAGACCCGGAAGAACGCCTCGATGCGCTGCCGTTCGATCTCAGGCAGATCGGACAGGTCGCGGATGTTGGCGTAGGTCGGGTCGACCTTGTCGGCGGGCACGCCGATGACCTTCTCGTCGTGCTCGCCGCCATCGATCATCTTCAGATAACCGATCGGGCGGAAGCGCACGATCACGCCCGGATGCAGCGGTTCGCGGGTCAGCACCAGCGCATCCAGCGGATCGTTGTCACCGGCCAGCGTGCGCGGCATCGAGCCGTAGTTGGCCGGATAGGCCACCGGCATCGACTGGAAGCGGTCCACGTGTACGAGACCATCTTCCTTGATCTCGTACTTGGTGAAGCTGCCGGCCGGGATCTCCACCGCCAGGTTCACTTCGGCCGGGGCCTGCTTCGGCTGCGCGGCCAGGAACGGATGCAGCACGCTGTCGGCGGCGGTCACGGCACCGGCGACCAGCAACAGGGCTGCGCCAAGGGCGGCCAGCGGGGCGATGCGTCGCGTTGTGTTCATGCGGTCACTCCTCATTCCCAGCAACGGTCCGCCCGGCCCTTTGCGGTCTGCGCACGCGGGCAGTCACGCGGGGCGATGCGGTCTTCGCGCAGTTCCACGCGCTGCTTGGTACCTGCAGCGTCGCGGCGCAGCTCGAAGGCATCGTACAACCGGCCGGTGACGGTGCGTGCTTCGTAGCGCAGGTGCTGCGGATCGATCTTCAGCACCTGGAACAGCTGGGTATCCTCGGCCACCGGATCCATGGTCCGGCGTGCCTCGTCGGACAGGCGGTACTGCTTCGGCCCGGCCACCGTCACCACGTACTGCGGCGTGGCGGCCTCGCCTTCGCCGCGGCGGCCGTAGGTGTGGTCGTGGCCCTGCAGCACCAGGTCGACGTTGTGGCGGCGCACGACCGGCAGCAGCACGTCACGCAGCGCAGCGTTCTCGCGGCCTTCGCGCGGCGAATAGAACGGCTGGTGCAGCAGCACGATGGTCCACGGGTGCGGGTTGTTGGCCAGCACCTTGTCCAGCCACTGCGCCTGCGCCTGGGCGGTGCCCAGGTCGAGTGCGGAGGTGCCGTCGAGCACGGCCACGCGTACGTCCTGCACATCGAACCAGTAGGTGCTGCTGGCAGCCGCTGCGGCACCATTGCCCGGCAGCGCGAACGTCACCGGCCAGTGCCTGCCCAGCACGCGGCGTTCCTGCGGGGTGTCCTCGAACTCTTCGAAGTACTCATGGTTGCCGATGGCCGGGGCCACCAGCGTTTCTTGCGCCAGCCAGCTGGTGGCGGCGAACCACTCGCCCCATTCGCTGTCATCGGCGCCGTCGCCGCCACTGACCAGGTCACCGGCGAACAGGCTCATGCGTGCCTCCGGTGCGGTCTTCTGCGCGGCACGCACCACGCGACTGACATGGCTGAGGTTCTTGTTCTGGGTATCACCGAAGTACAGCAGGGTCAGCGGCTGCCCGGCCTTGCCCAGCGTACGCAGCTGGTTCCAGGCACTCCAGCTGCCATTGCCCTGCACGCGGTACACGTACAGGGTGTCCGGCTTCAGCCCATCAACCTCGGCGCGATGGTGGTGCGACATACCGTTCTCGGTCTGCAGCTGCTGGGTCTTCGCGCGCACCTGGCGGATGCCCTCGATGGCCGGCGAATCACCGGCCAGGGCGATTTCCAGCAGCGGCGCCTGCACGCTGCCATCGGTACGCCAGGCCACGGCGAAGCCCTGGCTGGGATCGACCGACGGCGAGGCGACGATGCGGTCCGGCACGGTGGTGGCCGCGTAGTGACGGCTGCCCACCGGCACCTGGGTGTTCGGTTCGGCGGCGGCGAAGCCCAGCGCGGGAACCGCCAGCAGCAGGCCCAGCGCGAGTGCGCTCATGCAACGACGGCTCATGCGCCACACTCCAGCGGCAGCGACAGCTGCTTGGCGATGGCTTCCCAGTCGAAGGCCACCACGCCCTGGTCGTCATGCACGGCATACAGCGCCCCGTGCGGGAAGCGCGGGCTCGGCTGCTGCATCATCCAGATGCCATCGGTGTTGGCCACGGTATTGCCCTGGAAGGCACCGACTGGCTTCAGAGTATGGCGGTCGAACAGGTGGAAGACGCTGCGCTGCTTGCCCTGCTCGGTGGTGATCCACCAGCCGTCCTTGCCGCAGGTGCGCAGCATCACGCCTTCGGCCTGTGCCTGGAACACATCGCGACCGAACGTGGTGCCGGTGAAACGACCGGCCAGCGTGTAGACCTTGAACTCGCTGGCGTAGGTTTCGTCTTCCTCGGCGATCAGCAGGCGGTCGTTGGCCGGATCACCCCAGATCGACTCGACCACGCGCAGTGCGCCGGCTTCGCTGGTGTCACCGATGCTGGCGGCCAGGGTCGCTTCAACCTTGGCGCCATCGCGGGTGACGTGGTACTGGCGCACGCGCTTGTCCAGCTCGGCCAGCGGCGGCAGGATGTCCTTGCCCTGTGCGTCCTCGCCGTTGTCCCAGGAATCGGTGACGTAGACGCTGTAGCCATCGGCGCGGCGGTCGACCCACAGGCCATAGGGCTTGCGCAGGTTGTCGGCGCCGAACACCGCCAGCGGGGTGAAATCGGGCAGCGCGAACACCTGCACGCGGTGGTTGTCACGCTCGACGATCCACAGCAGGTCGTCGGTGATCGAGATGCCGTTGGGGCGGTCGAACTGGCCCAGCGCAGTACCGGCGGTGCCGACATCGCGCAGGTGCTGGCCGGTGCTGCCGTCATACACCACCAGCTTGTCGGTGGCCTTGGCGGTGGCGATCAACCAGGTTTTGCCATCCGGCGCCTTCCAGGCGGCCGGAGAATCGATGTTGTCCTCCGGCGTCATCGGGCTGAGGAACGCCTCGGCGATGGTTGCTACCGAACGTGCCGTAGCGGCCGGGGCCTTCGCGGCGGCATCGGCGCCGGCCGGAGCGGCCGCCGGCGTGCAGCCGGCGGCGAGGCAGGCAGTCATCGCGGCTGCCAGCAGGGTCATGCCACGCGCCATCACAGGGCCACCTTCAGGCCGATGGCGTAGGTGCGGCCGTACTCTTCCATCTGCAGGGTGCGCGAACGGGTGCCCTGGTACAGCTCCAGCGGCTTGTCCAGCAGGTTCTGCGCTTCGAAGTACATGCTGATGCGCGGGGTGAACTTGTAGTCCAGCGAGAAGTCGAGCTGGGTGTTGGGCGCGACGTAGATGTCGAACGCGCGGCCGGCACCGACGGTGTCCAGGTATTCGCTGCGGTAGACCGCGGCCAGGCGGGTGCTCAGGCCGTACTTCTCATAGCCGATGTGCGCGCTGTACACGTGCTTGGAGGCACGCGGCAGCATGAAGTCTTCGCCCTCGCGGCCATCAATGCCGGCATCGAACTCGGTGTCCAGCCAGGTGCCACTGGCGCCAACCAGCAGGCCGTCCAGCGCGCCCGGCAGGAACGCCAGCTGCTGCTGCCAGTTGAACTCGGCGCCACGCACGGTGGCCTTGCGGCCATTGATCGGGCGGGTCACGTCGAGGCCATCGTAAGCCGGGTCATTCTGGCTCACGGTCTCCACGATGTAGCCATCGATGGACTTGTGGAACAGGCCCAGCGAGACGATGCCGGTGGTGCCGATGTACTTCTCCACCGACAGGTCGATGTTCTTCGACTCGTAGGGATCCAGCTGCGGATTGCCCAGGCGCAGCTCTTCGTCACCGGCGTTCAGCGCGCGGCGCGGCGAGATGTCACCGAAGGACGGACGCGAGACCGTCTTGTTGGCCGAGGCGCGCAGCACCCAGTCGTCGGCCGCGTCGTAGCGCAGGTGCAGGCCCGGCAGCACGTTGGTGTAGCTGCGGTTGGCCTGCACCGGGCTGACGGTGTAGCCGTCATCATCGTCCAGTTCGACGCTGTTGCCGGTAGCCTTGAAGCGGGTGTTCTCCACGCGCACGCCGCCGATGATGCGCAGCGCACCGATGTCCCAGGTGCCCATCGCATAGCTGGCGAAGATGTCTTCGCTGGCGGTGTAGTCCTCTTCCAGCGAAGTCGCGGCGTTGCCGGCGACATCCTGCGGGCGGGCGCTGTAGCGGCTGCCGTTCTGCGCCCAGTAGGCGCGCATGGCTGCCGAACTCATGCCCTGCCCCATCAGGCCATGGCGGTGTTCCGGATCGGCCGCGGTCCAGCTGGTCAGATCGATGTCCGGGCCACGGCGCAGCTCGACCTCGTCCACATTGACGTCACGGTCGCGCCAGCGGCCCAGCAGGCCGAACTTGATGCTGCTGTTGTCACCATCGAAACGCACGTTGACCTGCGCGCTGCGCTCTTCATCATTGACCTGCTTGGGCGAAAGCACGAAGCGATCGAAGGCGTAGTTCGCGTTGTCCATCCAGTCGTTGCTGCTGAGCGTATAGGTCGGCAGGCGGCTGCGCTGGTCCAGGGTGCCGGACATGTCATCGGCATCCAGCTCGAAGCGCGCTTCCATTTCGTCGTTGACGCGCTCTTCGGTACGGGTGTATCCGATCCTGTAGTCCACCACTGCGTTGGTCAGCTTGTTCTCGCCGCCCAGGCTGGCAGCAAAGGTGTTTTCCTTCTTGGTGCGGTAACGCATGCGCTTCTGGATCGCATCCGACGGCAGGTCGTCCAGGCGGTACTGGTCGGTGCCGGTGGCCACCATGTCGGCGTCATCGAAGTTGTAGATCACGCGCTGGCGCGTTTCGGCATCGTCGAACTGGCTGTACAGCGTGCGCAGGTAGTACGTGCTGTCCTCGTTCGGGCGCCAGTCCATGTTGAGGTTGGCACCGATGCGCTTGCGCTCGATCTCGTACTTGCGGTTCTGCAGATTGATCGCGGTGACCTCACCGGGCTTCACGTCCGCGGCTTCGATGTCACCGTCAAGATTGTCGTACTCCACTTCGGTGTTGTCCGACTCGAACTTGCGGTTCTGGTAGTTCACGCCCAGCGCGATGCCGAAGGTATCGGCGAATACTTCGCTGTAGTTGAACGAGGCCTTGGGGCTGGTCTCGCCGGACAGCTGCTGGTGGCTGGCTTCGATCTTGCCGCGCAGGCTGCGGCCGTCGCGGTCGAAGGCCGAGGCCGATTCGACCAGCACCGCGCCACCGATGGCATCACCGGGCATGTCCGGGGTCGGCGACTTGACCACACGCAGGCGCTCGGTCGAGTCGGAAGGGATGACGTCCAGCGGCGCGGCGCGGCTGGAATCTTCCGGGGTACCCACGGCGATGCCATCGATGCTGACGCTGTTGAGGTTGGCATCCAGGCCACGGATGACCACGAAGCGGCCTTCGCCCTGGTCACGGGTCACGCTGATGCCCGGCAGGCGCTGCAGCGACTCGGCCACGTTCTTGTCCGGGTACTGGCCCAGGGCATCGGAGGACACCGCGTCTTCGATGGCGTCGCTGCTGCGCTTCAGATCAACCGCGCGGATCTGCGATTCGAGCTGGGCGCGCACTTCAATGCGGTCCAGATCGACCGCATCGGCGGCAACCGCGCCGGTGGCGGCCAGGGCCTGCTGCCCGGCGGCCTGCAGCGGTGCTGCGGCCCCCAGCGCCAGGGTCACGGTGATGGCCACGGCCAGCGGAGTCTTGATGTGCACGGGAGTTCCCCATTCCTGTTAAGAATGGGTCTGCACGGTATGTCCGGAAGGTTGCATGGCCGTGACACCTCTCGGCATATCCGGCGAAACCGACGTGGGCATCGCAGCGCCGATCCGGCAAAATGGGGGCCTCTCTCCATTCCCCCTTCCCGACCATGAAGATCGTCGAAGTGCGCCACCCGCTGGTGCAGCACAAGATCGGCCTGATGCGCAACGCTGCGCTCAGCACCAAGGATTTCCGCGAGCTGGCCAACGAACTGGGCACGCTGCTGGCCTACGAGGCCACCGCCGACCTGGAAACCGAACCGCATACTCTCCCCGGCTGGGCCGGCCCGGTGACCGTGCAGCGCATCGCTGGCGCCAAGATCACCGTGGTGCCGATCCTGCGTGCCGGCCTGGGCATGCTCAGCGGCGTGCTGTCGCTGATCCCGGCCGCACGGGTGAGCGTGGTCGGCCTGCAGCGCGATGAGGAAACCCTGCAGCCGGTGCCCTACTTCGAGCGCCTGACCGGCCGCCTGGAGGAGCGCGATGCGCTGATCCTGGACCCGATGCTGGCCACCGGCGGCACCTTGATCGCCACCATCGACATGCTCAAGCGCGCGGGCGCGCGCCGCATCAAGGGCACCTTCCTGGTCGCCGCACCGGAAGGCATCGAGGCGGTCAAGGCCGCGCACCCGGACGTGGAGATCTACACGGCCGCCATCGATGCCCAGCTCAACGACAAGGGCTACATCCTGCCGGGCCTGGGCGATGCCGGCGACCGCATTTTCGGTACGCGCGTGGTGTGATCCGGTTGAAGGGATCTGACTCTGGGGTCGGATCCCTTTCACAGAAAGGGCTCCGACCCGAGTCTTTACAGCCTGGCCGCCAGCGCCTGAAGCTGGTCGATGGCCGTGTTCCAACCATCAAGAAACCCCATCTGCTCGTGTTGGTCACGGACTGTCTTGTCCGGGTGCATGACCTGCGCGGTGTAGCGGCAGCCCTGCCCTTCGTCGGCGAAGGTGATGGCCGCAGTGAAGCCCAGCCACGGGGTCTGCGGCCGCCAGCCGCCGCCCAGCATCGAGGTGAACACCAGGCGCTGCTGCGGCACGATCTCGACGAAGCACCCCGGGTTATCGCTGGTACCGCCTTCCGGGCCCTGCATGAAGGTGTGGAACGCCCCGCCTGGGCGCAGCTCGAATGCGCGCACCTCGGTGGTCCACGGCCGCGGGCACCACCACTGCCGCAACAGCTCAGGCTCGGTCCAGGCCCGCCACAACGCTGCCCGCGGCGCGGCCAATATGCGGCTGATGACCAGATCGGTCTCCGGATGAGACTCGGCAGCGGATGTCATGGACATGCCCCAGTGCGTCGGAAAGGATGCCCACCGATACGCCGATGGCCCTCCAGAGGCAAGCGTTACCGGGATGATCGCGAATCTTCACGTCGTTTTTCATCCAACAGGCGAATGCTCCGCGCACCCGCACCGCTCGCCCTGGAGATGCCATGAAAGCCTCGTTCCTGCTGGCCGCCGCCCTGCTCATCGGCCTGCCCCTGGCCGCCACCGCCGCCACCCCGCAACAGCAGCGCATGGCCGACTGCTCGGCCAAAAACAAAGGACTGAAGGGCGACGCCTACAAGACCGCGCAGAGCGCCTGCCTGAGCGGCCACGCCACCGACACCAAGGCCGCCACCCCGCAGGAGCGCATGAAGCAGTGCAACGCCGATGCCGCGACCAAAAAGCTCGCCGGCGACGCCCGCAAGACCTTCATGAGCAGCTGCCTCAAGGCCTCGTAGCACCGCCATCAAGTTCAATCAGATGGGGTCAGAGCCCGTTGCGCAGCAACGGGATCCGACCCCGACAGATCGCAGCCATCTGCCAGAGGCGGGGCGGTGTGGGTGGGCAGGACCGTTGGCGCCATGGATGGCGCCATCGAGCCCCCATGGGTGAGGGCGCTTTGCTTGCGAGGCACGCCTCGCAAGCGCCCGAACGCACAGCCGCCAGCGGCTGGGCCGGACCCCGAAGGGGGGTTTACGGCGTGTCCTGACCACCCACACCGCCCCGCCGTCCCACGGAATGCCGCTCTTGATCTTGCTGCGGCTTCGGCTTCTGCAGGTGCAGGGCTGCAAGCCCTGCCGAACGAACACCCCTCACCCCAGCGCGCGCGCCTTCAGTTCGCCCTGCTCGTGCAGGGTCACGAAACGCCCTTTCTCATCCCGCCCCAGCTGCGCCAACGCCACCTGCGGGTCATGGGTGAAGAACAGATGGACGTTGCGCGCCAGCTTGTCTTCCAGGAAGCGGCGCTTCTCGTCGATCAGCAACTCCGCATTGCGGTCGTACCCCATGGTGATCGGCACGTGCACCCACGACCGCCCCGGGATCAGGTCGGCGCAGAACACCACGCCACCGTGCGCATCCTGGCCCGCATGCGCGTGGCCGACGATCTCGGCCAGCATCAGCCCCGGCGTATGCCCATCGCTGTAGCTGAAGCGCACGCTGTTGCCCAGCACCTTGGAGTACTCACCCTCCACTACTTCCAGGCGCCCACTGGCCTGCAGCAGGCCCGGCAGTTCAGGAATGAAGCTGGCGCGGTCGCGTGGATGCGGTTCCAGTGCCCGCTGCCAGTGCTGTGCACCGACCACGAACGTCGCGTTGGGGAACAGCAGTTCGGGCGAGCGACCTTCGCTCCATGCTGCCAGCAGGCCGCCGGCGTGGTCGAAATGCAGGTGGCTGAGCACCACCACGTCGATGTCCTCGTGTTCGAAACCCGCCTCGCGCAGCGAATCGATCAGCACGTGCTGGCTTTCCTGCACGCCGTAGCGATCACGCATGCGTGGGTCGAAGAACGCACCGATGCCGGTCTCGAACAGCACGGTCTTGCCATCCAGCGGGCTGGCCAGCAACGCACGGCAGGCCAGCTCGATGCGATTGCGCTCGTCCGGAGCCGCCCACTTTTCCCACACCGCACGCGGCGCGTTGCCGAACATCGCACCGCCATCCAGGCGCTGCGAGTTCCCACGAATCGACCATAGTTTCATTCGGCAATTATCGAGGGGGTCCCGTTAAATAATCGCTAGCCGCAAAATGCAGAACCCCGCCGGGTGGCGGGGTTCGCGGAATCTGCATTCGCCGGGCATGGCCCGGCGCTACCGCCACATCAATGCGCCGGCACGACCTGGGCAGCGCCCACCGGGTTGCGCGGATCGCTGCCACCGTACAGCTTGTTGGCCTTGCGGTCCCACTCCACGGTCTGCAGGTTGCCCCACACGTGGCTGGAGCCGCGGCCACCTGCGGCGACGTCGCCCGGCAGGTCGATCTTGTGGCCCATCGCCTGCAGCTGCTTCACCGTGTCCGCGTCGAAGGCATCGCTCTCGGCCTCGATCAGGTCCGGCAGCCACTGGTGGTGGTAGCGCGGCAACGCGGCCACCTGCTGCGCGTCCAGGCCGGCGTCATAGCCGAGGATGCCCAGCAGCACCATGGTGATGATGCGGCTGCCGCCCGGGGTGCCCAGCACCACGACCTTGTCGGCATTCTCCATGAAGGTGGGCGTCATCGAGCTGAGCATGCGCTTGCCCGGCTTCGGTGCATTGGCCGCGTAACCCATCACGCCGAAGGCATTGGGGGTACCCGGCTTCAGCGCGAAGTCGTCCATCTCGTTGTTCAGCAGCACGCCGGTGCCCTTGGGAATCAGCCCCGAGCCATACAGCAGGTTGACGGTCTGGGTGGCGCCGACGCGGTTGCCATCGCGGTCGATGATCGAGAAATGGGTGGTCTCGTCATCTTCCAGCGGGGTCGGGTTGCCCGACAGCAGGTCGCTGGGGGTGGCCTTGTCCGGGTGGATCGTGGCCCGCAGGCCCTGCGCATAATCCTTGCTGGTCAGCACCTTCTGCGGAATCTGCACGAAATCCGGATCGCCGAGGAAGAAGGTGCGGTCACGGTAGGCGCGGCGCATCGCTTCCACCACCAGGTGGGTACGGTGTGCCGCATCCATCTGCTTGATGTCCCAGCCTTCCAGGATCTGCAGCATGCTGGCCAGGGCGATGCCACCGGACGACGGCGGCGGCGCGGTGGTGATCTTCCAGCCGTTGTAGTCGAACACGATCGGCTCGCGCAGCTTGACCTGGTAGCCGGCCAGCTCGTCGGCCGTCCACTTGCCGCCGGCCTGCTTCACGCCTTCCAGCAGCAGCTTGCCGGTCTGGCCCTTGTAGAAGCCATCGCGACCGCCGGCCGCCAGGCGCTCCAGGGTCTGTGCCAGCTCAGGCTGCTTGAACAGATCGCCGGTGGCGATCGGCTTGCCGTTGCGCAGGTACACCTCGCGCGTGCCGGGGAAGCGCTCCATCACCTCGCGGCGCGACGCATAGCCCTTGGCCATGCGGTCATAGACCGGGAAGCCTTCACGGGCGATGCGGATGGCCGGCTGCAGCGAGGCCGACAGCGGCAGCTTGCCGTGCTTGGCCGACAGTTCGACCAGCGCGGCAGGCAGGCCTGGAATACCGGCCGACCACGGGCCGTTGACCGAGCGGTCGCGGTCCAGGTTGCCCTGCTTGTCCAGGAACGCCTGCGGGGTCGCGGCCGCCGGGGCGGTCTCGCGCGCATCCAGCATGATGTCCTTGCCGGTGGCTGCATCGTGCAGCAGGAAGAAGCCGCCGCCGCCCAGGCCCGAGCTGATCGGCTCGACCACGGCCAGGGTGGAGGACACCGCCACCGCGGCGTCGAAAGCGTTGCCGCCCTGCGCCAGGATGTCGATGCCGGCCTGGGTGGCCAGCGCATGACCACTGGCGATGGCCGCGCCATCAGGGCGCTCGGCACGGGCAGTGGTTTCGGCCCAGGCCAGCGGGCTCAGCACCAGGCTGAGCAGCAGCAGGGGGCGGACGATCAGCGTCTTCATTCGGATGGGGGCTCCGCGTAGAGTTCGGGGTGATCGTGCTGCAGTTGGCGCAACTTGGCCAGCAGCTGGACTTCCGTTTCCACGATCTCCGGGTCCGGGTCGATGCATTCGACCGGGCAGACGACCACGCACTGTGGCTCGTCGAAGTGACCCACGCATTCGGTGCAGCGCGCAGGGTCGATCACGTAGATGGTTTCACCCATCGAAATGGCCTGGTTCGGGCAGGCCGGCTCGCAGACGTCACAGTTGACGCAGAGCTCGTTGATTTTCAGCGACATGGCGATACTCCTCGCCCGCGCCTTGGGACAAGGACCGGCCCGCGCGGGCGCGCGGGCCGGTCAGGTCATCAGCGGCGCCCTTGCGGCGCGCCGCCCGGGCCATGCCGGAGCATGGCCGCCATGGCACGGTCTTACTTGGCTTCGACGAAAATGTACTCGGCGCCGGTCGGCTGCACGACAGCCTGCACGCGGGCGTTGTCAGCGGACTGGCCGATGAAGACGACGCGCACGCCCTTCATCGAATCGGCCGAGACGTCCTTGAACACCGCCTGGATCATGTCAGCCATCTTGCCCGAGGCCGACGAACCGAAGGCCAGCATGTTGCCCGGCTGCACGCCACGGGCCACGGCCTGGGTTGCGCTTTCGGTCTGGCGCTCGTACTTGGCCTGGAAGTCCGGGTCCGATTCCGGCGAGAGGTAATACAGGAACGGGCTGTTGGTGATGTTGCCCATGTTCTGGATCGCCACTTCCTGCAGGTACTTCTTCCAGCCTGCATCGTCTTCCTTGGCCGGAGCGACCAGGGCCTGCTTGGCGTCTTCGACCGGAGCGGCCTCTTCCTTCTTGCAGGCGGTGAAGGCCAGGGCAAACGAAGCGATCAGCATCGCGCGCATGGTGGTGTTCATGGGTTTCCTCCCGAGTGGTGCGTGTGGTTTACGTAATGGGGGTGCTTGGTACTACGGGCCCTGCCAGGGCGGCAGGATTTACGACTGCGCCGCCTTCGCTTCGCGGACCTTGCGCAGCGCCTCGAGCACGGCGGCCGGCACGAAACCGGACACGTCGCCTCCCAGGCGGGCGATCTCGCGGACCAGCGAGGACGAAATGAAGCTGTGCTGCTCGGCCGGGGTCAGGAACAGGGTCTCGACCTCCGGGATCAGGTGGCGGTTCATGCTCGCCATCTGGAATTCGTATTCGAAGTCGGACACCGCGCGCAGGCCGCGCAGCAGCACCCCGCCCTGGACCGAACGTACGAAATGGGCCAGCAGGGTATCGAAGCCGATGACCTCGACATTGCCGTGGTGGCCCAGGGCGCCCCGGGCCAGCTGCACGCGCTGCTCCAGCGGCAGCGCCGGGCCCTTGGACGGGCTCTGCGCCACGCCCACCACGACCTTTTCGAACAACGGCGCGGCCCGGCTCACCAGGTCGATGTGACCATTGGTGATGGGGTCGAACGTGCCGGGGTAGACGGCGATGCGGCGGTTGGCCACGGTCATGGGCGGTAACAGATGTTCAGATGAGGTCAAAGTGTAGCAGTGGCGCGGCGGTACAGGGCAAAGCGCACCTCGCGGGTGCCACCCTCGCGGTGCAGCAGCCATTCCGGCGGCAGCACGGGCACGTGGCCGGCCGGCGATTCCAGGTACAGCCAGGCATCGGCGGCGAGGTGGCGCGGCAGCTGGGCGAGCACGTCCTGCCACAGGCCGTCGGCGAACGGCGGGTCGATGAACACCAGGGTGGCCTGCTGGGCCGGGGCGCCCTGCAGCCAGCGCAGGGCATCGGCCTGGACCACGGTGACCTGCTCGGCGGCCTGCAGCTTGGCGACGGCGGCGGTCAGGTTGCGGCCGAGCTGGGCATCGCGCTCGACCAGGGTGGCGTGGGCGGCACCGCGCGAGACGGCCTCCAGGCCCAGCGCACCGCTGCCGGCGAACAGGTCCAGCACGCGGGCCCCGCCCAGCTTGGGCATCAGCCAGTTGAACAGGGTTTCGCGCACGCGGTCACTGCTGGGCCGCAGGCCCGGCAGAGTCGGCACCGGCAGGCGGGTGTTGCGCCAGCGCCCGCCGATGATGCGGACCTGGCCGTCATTGCCACCACGGCCGTTCACCGGCGCCCCCGGTGGGGGTTGTTCGAGAAATTCACCATGAGCGGAATTGTAGTTCGGCCGGGCGGCGCCCGGCACCCGCAGAGGCCGGAGCAACAGCCGAAGCAACTTCAAAAGCTGACTTCCAGTGGGATGGCGGGGTGGATCCGGTTGAGGGGGACGCTGCAAGTACGTCCATGTAAGCTCGGTCGCCGCATCCATGCGGCTCACGCCCCCTCAACCGGACCCACCCCGCCTTCGACAGTTTCCCGCGATCTGCAGTAGATCCACGCCATGCGTGGATGAACATCTGTCAGATATCGAAGGATTTGATGAGATCAGGAACCCGCCGTTGTCACCGTCACCGGGAACCTGTCAGAGGTGGGGCGGTGTGGGTTGGCAGGACCGTTGGCGCCATGGATGGCGCCATCGAGCCCCCATGGACGGGTTTACGGCGTGTCCTGCCAACCCACACCGCCCCGCCAACCCCGCAGACAACCCAGAGCCGGCTGTGGCTGTGGCTGTGGCTGTGGCCGTTGCCCTGGCCTCTGCAGGTGCAGGGCGCAGCCCTGCCCGACCAACCCCTTGATTTCGGGACAATCAACCATACCCCTTGGCCAGGCCGCACGCGCTGGCGCGGCATTGCACACGGAGCCCTATCGATGACCGAGACCCCCCAGACCGAAACCCTTGGCTTCCAGACCGAGGTCAAGCAGCTGCTGCAGCTGATGATCCACTCGCTGTACTCCAACAAGGAAATCTTCCTCCGCGAGCTGGTCTCCAACGCCGCCGACGCCGCCGACAAGCTGCGCTTCGAAGCCCTGACCCAGCCTGCCCTGCTGGAAGGCGACAGCGAACTGCGCGTGCGCGTCAGCTTCGACGCCGCCGCCCACACCATCACCATTGAAGACAACGGCATCGGCATGAGCCGCGCCGAAGCCATCGCCCACCTCGGCACGATCGCCAAGTCCGGCACCGGCGACTTCCTGCGCCAGCTGTCCGGCGACCAGAAGAAGGATTCGCAGCTGATCGGCCAGTTCGGCGTCGGCTTCTACAGCGCCTTCATCGTCGCCGACGAAGTGGAAGTGACCTCGCGCCGCGCCGGCCTGGCTGCAGGCGAAGGCGTGCGCTGGACCTCGCGTGGCGAGGGTGATTTCGACGTTGCCACCATCGACAAGGCCGAGCGCGGCACCCGCATCGTGCTGCACCTGAAGGACGGCGAGCACGATTTCGCCGACGGCTGGCGCCTGCGCAGCATCCTCAAGAAGTACTCCGACCACATCGGCCTGCCGATCCAGATGCCGAAGGAAGGCGACGACGCCGCCGGCGAGTGGGAGACCGTCAACCGTGCCAGCGCGCTGTGGACCCGCCCGCGTACCGAGATCAGCGACGCCGAGTACACCGAGTTCTACAAGCACGTGGCACACGACCACAGCGACCCGCTGGCCTGGAGCCACAACAAGGTCGAAGGCAAGCTCGAGTACACCTCGCTGCTGTACGTACCCGGCCGCGCGCCGTTCGACCTGTACCACCGCGACGCGCCCAAGGGCCTGAAGCTGTACGTGCAGCGCGTGTTCGTGATGGACCAGGCCGAGCAGTTCCTGCCCCTGTACCTGCGCTTCATCAAGGGCGTGGTCGATTCCAACGATCTGTCGCTGAACGTGTCGCGCGAGATCCTGCAGTCCGGCCCGGTCATCGATTCGATGAAGGCCGCGCTGACCAAGCGCTCGCTGGACATGCTGGAAAAGCTGGCCGCCGACAAGCCGGAGCAGTACGCCACGTTCTGGAAGGAATTCGGCCAGGTGCTGAAGGAAGGTCCGGCCGAGGACTACAACAATCGCGAGAAGGTGGCCGGCCTGCTGCGCTTCGCCTCTACCCGCGGCGAAGCCGATGCGCAGACCGTGTCGCTGGCCGATTACATCGGCCGCATGGCCGAAGGCCAGGACAAGATCTATTACCTGACCGGCGAAAGCTACAGCCAGGTGCGCAACAGCCCGCACCTGGAAGTGTTCCGCAAGAAGGGCGTGGAAGTGCTGCTGCTGACCGACCGCATCGACGAGTGGCTGATGGGCTACCTGACCGATTTCGAAGGCAAGGGCTTCGTCGACATCGCGCGCGGCGACCTCGACCTGGGCGCGCTGGAAAGCGAAGCCGACAAGCAGGAACAGGAAGCGGCGGCGAAGGACAAGCAGGCCCTGGTCGAGCGCCTGAAGTCGGTGCTGGGCGATGACGTTGCTGATGTGCGCGTGTCGCACCGCCTGACCGATTCGCCGGCCGTGCTGGCCATCGGCGAACAGGATCTGGGCCTGCAGATGCGCCAGATCCTGGAAGCCAGCGGGCAGAAGGTGCCCGACAGCAAGCCGGTGCTGGAGATCAACCCGGGCCATCCGCTGATCGCCAAGCTCGATGCCGAAGCCGATGGCGCGCGCTTCGACGACCTGGGCCGGGTGCTGTTCGACCAGGCCGCGCTGGCCGCCGGTGACAGCCTGAAGGACCCGGGCGCCTACGTGGCGCGCCTGAACAAGCTGCTGCTGGAGCTGTCGGCCTGATTGATGGGGTGGGCGCCGGGCATGGCCCGGCGCTACCGCGCGCTGCTCGATGCCAACGTTGGATGCCCGCCCCTGCTCTGGTAGATGCCAACCTTGGTTGGCATTCCCGCTCTGGTAGATGCCAACCTTGGTTGGCATTCCTGCTCTGGTAGATGCCAACCTTGGTTGGCGCTTGAAAGACGTGTCAACCAAGGTTGACACCTACCAAGCCGGGAAGCGTGTCAACCAAGGTTGACACCTACCAGAGCGGTCGCCTCAGGCATTCCGGTCCAGCAGCGAGCCCAGCATCTGGTCCTGGCGGCGGATCACCGCGGCATTGGCGGCAAACGCCACCACCTCGGCCCTGGCCGCCAGCAGGTCGCCCAGCGGCGCCGACGGATCGGGGTCGGTCGTGGTGACCGTGGTCTCCACCCCGCCCTGTTCCCCCGCGCTGCGCTGCACCTGCAGTCGCTCGGCATCGGGGCTGGCAAGGTTGGCCACGTTGTGCGCGGCCACCTGCACGCCCTGCTGGGCCGCACGCATGCCGGACAGCGCAGTCTCCATCACGTTCATCGGCGGTCTCCGGGCCACCCTGCGCAGCCCCTCGGACCGGTTAACGGCCCGGCACGCGCAACCTTGAGTCCACATCGGGTCAACGGGCCCGAGTGGTAGCATATCCCTCTGATTTCAGCGCCTTTTGCCAATGCTCAGTTTTTTCCGCCGCAAGAAGCCCCAGGACGCCGCCACGCCGGACGCGCCCAAGACCCAGCATTACTCGGCTGACGAGCTGGCGGCAGCGTTCCCGTCGGCCGCCCCGGCCGAAGAAGCCCCGGCCGCGCCAGTCGCCACGCCGGCCAGCGTCGAGGCCGCCGCACCTGCACCTGCGCCTGCCCTGGCGCCCGAGCCGCCGGTCGCCGCTGCGCCGCCGGCCCCGGCCCCGGAACGCGTCATCGCTCCAGAAGACTTCGAAGCCGAAGCCCTTGCGGCAGCCGCCGTGCTCGCACCGCTGGCCCCGGTCACCCCGGCCGAAGCGCCGGCAGCGCCGGCCGCTGATCTGCCGGTGCTGGTCGATGCCGCCCCGGCCCCGGCCGGCAAGCCCGGCTGGCGCGAGCGGCTGCGCAACAGCGTCATCGCCCGCAGCTTCGGCGGCCTGTTCTCGCGCAATCCCAAGCTCGACGACGACCTGTTGGACGAACTGGAAACCGCGCTGATCACCGCCGACGTCGGCGTGGGTGCGACCACCGATCTGGTCGAAGGCCTGCGCAAGCGCATGAAGTCGCGCGAGTTCGTCGATGCCAATGCGCTGCTCGCCGCGCTGCGCAGCGAGCTGATCGCGATCCTGCAGCCGGTGGCCAAGCCGCTGGTGATCGACCGCAACGCCAAGCCCTTCGTGGTGCTCACCGTCGGCGTCAACGGCGTCGGCAAGACCACCACCATCGGCAAGCTGGCCAAGCGCTTCAAGGACGAAGGCCACAGCCTGATGCTGGCGGCCGGCGATACCTTCCGGGCCGCTGCCGTGGCCCAGCTGCAGGCCTGGGGCGAGCGCAACGGCGTGGCCGTCGTCGCCCAGGGGCAGAACGCCGACGCCGCTTCGGTGGCCTACGACGCGCTGCAGGCCGGCAAGGCACGCGGCACCTCGGTGCTGATTGCCGATACCGCCGGTCGCCTGCATACCCAATCCGGCCTGATGAACGAGCTGGGCAAGATCCGCCGCGTGCTTGGCAAGATCGACGAAACCGCACCGCACGAAGTGCTGATGGTGATTGACGGCACCACCGGCCAGAACGCGCTTTCGCAGCTGCGCCAGTTCAATGCCGCGGTGAAGGTGACCGGCCTGGTGGTGACCAAGCTGGACGGCACCGCCAAGGGCGGCGTGGTGTTCGCCCTGGCCCGCGAGTTCGGCATTCCGATCCGCTTTGCCGGCATCGGCGAGCGCCCGGAAGACCTGCGCGTGTTCGATCCGGAAGCCTTCGTCGACGCCCTGCTGCCTGAAGCGCTGGGCGGCTGATACGCCGTGCAGCCACGCCTGGCGTGGCTCTACCGCAATCCAGTAGAGCCACCCCATGGGTGGCTGCCTTCCCCGGAACACCGATGCCCCGCCAGCCGCACGCCAGCGCCGCAACTGAACCCGCAGACGGCTTCGTCGCCCGTCTGCTGCACTGGTTCGACGACCACGGCCGCCACGACCTGCCCTGGCAGCACCCGCGCAGTCCCTACCGGGTCTGGCTGTCGGAGATCATGCTGCAGCAGACCCAGGTGACCACGGTCATCCCGTATTTCCAGCGTTTCCTGCAGCATTTCCCGACCCTGCCCGACCTGGCCGCCGCCAGCAACGACGCGGTCATGGCGCAGTGGGCCGGGCTCGGCTACTACGCCCGTGCGCGCAACCTGCATGCTGCGGCCAAGCGCTGCGTGGAACTGCACGACGGCGACCTGCCGCGTGATTTCGATGCCCTGCACGCCCTGCCCGGCATCGGCCGCAGCACCGCCGGCGCGATCCTCAGCCAGGCCTGGAACGACCCGTTCGCGATCCTCGATGGCAACGTCAAGCGCGTGCTCAGCCGCTACCACGGCATCGAGGGCTTCCCCGGCCTGCCGGCCATCGAGAAACAACTGTGGTCACTGGCCGAGGCGCATGTGGCGCAGGTCCCAGCCGGGCGCATGGCCGATTACACACAGGCGCAGATGGACCTGGGTGCGACGGTATGCAGCCGCGCCAAGCCGGCCTGCGTGATCTGCCCGCTGCAGCAGGACTGCGTGGCACGCCGCGAAGGCCGCACCGCCGAACTGCCCACGCCAAAACCCGGCAAGACCCTGCCCGAGCGCGAGGCCGTGGCGCTGCTGCTGCGCGACGCCCAGCAGCGCGTGCTGCTGCAGAAGCGACCGGACACCGGCATCTGGGCGCAGCTGTGGACCCTGCCGCAGGCCGACGTCGGCAGCGACCTGCAGGACTGGTTCGACACCCATGTCGACGGTTCGCTGGAAGAGGCCGAGGAACTGCCGGTGCTGCAGCACACCTTCAGCCACTATCGGCTGCATCTGCAGGTATTGTCGCGACAGGTGCGCGGCCTGCGCGTGCAGGAACCCGCGCTGCGCTGGGTCGCCGCCGATGAACTTCCGGCGCTGGGCCTGCCCGCGCCGATCCGCAAACTGCTGGACGGCACGCCAGTGAAGGCGCCGAAACGCAGATCCACGAAAACCCGCAACCACGAGTGAGCACCATGCCCCGAACCGTCTTCTGCCAGTACGAACAACGCGATGCCGAGGGCCTGGATTTCGTGCCCTACCCCGGCGAGCTGGGCCAGCGCGTGTTCAACCACATCGGCAAGCAGGCCTGGGCGGCCTGGCTGGCGCACCAGACCATGCTGATCAACGAGAACCGCCTGTCGCCGCGCAAGCCCGAACACCGCGCGATGCTGGAAGCGGAACTGGTGAAATTCCTGTTCGAGAAGGATGCGGAAAAGCCGGCTGGCTTCACCCCCGAAGCCTGAGGCCAAGCAAGAAAGGGGACGGAGGGGATTAAGTCGTTTGTTCCACAAACGACTTAATCCCCTCCGTCCCCTTTTTTTATTCTTCGCGCTCCTGCACCTGCGCCTGACGCATTTCCTTCTCCTGCGCACGCAGCGCTTTCACGTCCAGCCTGCGGATGGTCTTGATGAAACACGGCAGGCGCGGGCCACCGGTCGGATCACGCACCAGCACCTTGTCGAACGGCGTGGTGACCCGGCCCATATGGCTGGTCAGACCGATGGCGGGCGCGTAGGACAGGTCCGGGCACGGTCCGGTCAGCTCCAGCAGATAGGCTTCACTGGGCTTGGTCCACACCGCCAGCGCACTGTCACCCAGCTCGGTCCAGCCGTTGAGGGTGCCGAAGAACTGCATGTCCTTCTGCGGCGGACCCGCGTGCGTGCGGTACAGCTCCAGCCGGTCGGCACTGCTCAGGCCGGTGGTGGCGCAGCCGGCCAGGGCCAGGCACAGGCCGGCGATCAGCAACGGGGTCTTCATGGCGATCTCCAGCGGGAAGGTGTCGCCATCATGCGCCCGGCCGGGCAAGGCCGGCGCGACGGCCAGCGGCCCCATTCAGCCGCCGGTCGGCGCACCGCGCACCGGTCGTCGCCAACCTCGGTTGGCGCTAGCAAAGCAAAAGCAGCCGACCAAGGTTGGCATCTACCGGAGCGAGACCAGCCCCGGCACCTGGTAGCCGCCAACCTTGGTTGGCGCACGCCCTGCAGAAGCAGCCGACCAAGGTCGGCATCTACCAGAGCGAAACCGGCCCCGGCGCCTGGTAGCCGCCAACCTTGGTTGGCGCGCTCCCTGCAGAAGCAGCCGACCAAGGTCGGCATCTACCAGAGCGAGACCAGCCCCTGCGCCCGGAAGTCGCCAACCTTGGTTGGCGCGCTCCCTGCAATAGCAGCCGACCAAGGTCGGCATCTACCAGAGCGAAACCAGCCCCGGCGCCTGGTAGTCGCCAACCTTGGTTGGCGCGCGCCCTGCAGAAGCAGCCGACCAAGGTCGGCATCCACCAGAGCGAGACCCGCGCCTCAGACGTCAGCGTGGGCCAGTGCGTGCAGGCGCCCTTCGCGCAGTTCCAGCACGCGGTCCAGGCGACGTGCCAGGCTGCGGTCGTGGGTCACCAGCACCAGGCTGGTGTGGCGCGCACGGTTGAGTTCCAGCATCAGCTCGAACACGGTAGCCGCAGTGCGGTCATCCAGGTTGCCGGTCGGCTCATCGCCGAGCACGCACGCCGGATGGTTGACCAGCGCGCGGGCCACGGCGGCACGCTGGCGCTCGCCACCGGACAGCTCGCCCGGCTTGTGGTCCAGGCGATGGCCCAGGCCGACCGCTTCCAGCAGCGCGGTCGCGCGTTGGCTGGCTTCGGGCACGCCGGTACCGGCCAGCATCACCGGCATCATCACGTTTTCCAGCGCGGTGAATTCCGGCAGCAGGTGGTGGAACTGGTAGACGAAGCCCAGCGCCTGGTTGCGCAGCAGGCCACGCGCGGTGTCCGACAAGGTCGACATGCGCTGTCCGGTGACGAACACCTCGCCTGCGGTCGGCACATCGAGGCCGCCCAGCAGGTGCAGCAGGGTGCTCTTGCCGGCGCCGGAGGCACCGATGATCGCCACCGTTTCGCCGGCATTGACCTTCAGGTCCAGCCCATCGAACACCGGGGTCTGCATGCGGCCTTCGGCGTAGGTCTTGCCCAGGCCCTCGGCACGGATCACTTCATCGCCGCGATTGACGACCTTATTCATAGCGCAGGGCCTCCGCCGGCTGGGTGCGTGCTGCCCGCCAGGCGGGGTACAGGGTGGCCAGGAAACTCATCAACAGAGCGATCAGCGTGATCGCTACGATATCGCCGGTCTGCATGTCCGTCGGCAGGCCGGTGATGTAGTAGACGTCCTCCGGCAGCAGCTTGACGTTGAACAGCGACTCGATGGCGCTGAGGATGCGCTCCAGGTTCAAGGTCAGGGTGATGCCGCCGATCAGGCCGGCCAGCGTGCCGAAAATGCCGATCAGCGAGCCCTGCACCATGAACACCTGCATCACCCCGCCCGGGGTCAGGCCCAGCGTGCGCAGGATGGCGATGTCGGCCTGCTTGTCGGTCACCAGCATCACCTGCGAGGAGACCAGGTTGAAGGCACCCATCGCGATGATCAGCGACAGCAGGATGCCCATCACCACCTTTTCCATCCGCAGCGAGTGGTAGAGGTTGGCGTTCTGCTGGGTCCAGTCGCTCACCCGGTACGCGCCCCCCAGGTTCTGCGCCAGGTCCACGCCCACTTCCAGCGAGCGGTCCATGTCGTGCAGTTTCAGGCGTACGCCGGTGGCACCGTCCGAGCGCAGCACGCGCTCGAGATCTTTCATGTTGGCGAAGCCGACGCCACGATCGACCTCGTTGTAGCCGGCCTCGAACAGGCCGCTGACGGTGAAGCGTTTCATCCGTGGCACCGCGCCCGCCGGGGTGCCCTGCACTTCGGCGAAGGTCACCAGCACCTGGTCGCCCACGTCCACACCCAGCCAGATGGCCAGCTCCTTGCCCAGCAGCAGGTTGAAGCTGCCCGGCTTCAGGCTGTCATAGCTGCCCTTGGTGATCTTCTGGTCGATCACCGACACCTTCGGCTCCAGCGCCGGGTCGATGCCCTGGATGATCGCGCCCTGCACGCGCGGGCCGCTGATCATCGACTGGATCTCGATGTACGGCGCGGCACCGGCCACGCGCGGGTCCTTGTTGGCTACGTCAACCACGCGCATCCAGTCCGGCATCGGCTCACCGTCGCGGCTGATGGTGGTATGGGCGGTCATCTGCAGCAGGCGGCTGCGGATTTCCTTCTGGAAACCGCTCATCACCGCCAGGGTGGTGATCAGCACCGTCACGCCGAGCGCGATGCCCAGGATCGATGCCATTGAAATGAAGGAGATGAAGCCGTTGCGGCGCTTGGCGCGCAGGTAGCGCAGGCCGATGGCCACGGGGATGGGTTTGAACATGCAGGCACGCCAGTCGATTCAGTCTATGGTGCCATCGTACGGGGTCGACGTGAAACGCTGCGTGCGGACACGGCCAGTCGCAGTTCACGTCGCTGCAGGTGGTCGAGTACGTCCGGCCAGAACAGCAGCCGCCCGCGCCGCCCTTCGCTGCGCCAGTGCAGCAGCAGCCAGGGGCCACGGACCACAAGGCGGGGGGCGTCGATATCGCTGCCATCGAGCTGCAGTGGCGCTGGCAGCACGGTCAGATCAAGCCAGCGCCGGGGCCTTCGCAGCCGCACCACAAGCTGGATCCCCCCGAGTGCCCAGACCGCCAGCAACACCGGCCAGTACCGGTCTTCCGGCAGGGCCGTGGCACCCAGCAGCCAGGGCGCGGCCAGCAGTACCAGCGGCTGCGCGCCGGCCTGCAGCCGCGAGGGCCGCCACTCAAGCCTTGAGGGCGAGGATCTTCTGCATGAGGGGCACGGCGTGGGCATGCGGGCAGGCCTCGTAGCCCATGAACCAGCGCCACAACTTATCGTCCTCGCAGTCGAGCAGGAACAGGAAAACCTCGCGCTCTTCGGTCGGCGCAGTACTCCATTCGCGGTCGAGATAGCGGCCGAACAGCTGGTCCAGCTCGCGCATGCCGCGGCGGCAGCGCCAGCGCAGCTTCTTCAGCAGGGTTTCTTCGTCCATCGTGTTTCTCCAGATACAGCAAAGCCACGCATGGCGTGGCTCTGCTGGTTGGTGCATCCACGCATGGCGTGGCTCTACCGGGTAACGCAAGGCCTGTATCAGGCGCGGCGTTCCATCATCAGCTTCTTGATCTCGGCGATCGCCAGCGCCGGGTTCAGGCCCTTCGGACAGGTCCGGGCACAGTTCATGATGGTGTGGCAGCGGTACAGCTTGAACGGATCTTCCAGATCGTCCAGGCGCGCACCGGTGTCCTCATCGCGCGAGTCGATGATCCAGCGGTAGGCCTGCAGCAGGATAGCCGGGCCCAGGTAACGCTCGCCGTTCCACCAGTAGCTCGGGCAGCTGGTCGAGCAGCAGGCGCACAGGATGCACTCGTACAGGCCGTCGAGCTTCTTGCGGTCGTCCGGCGACTGCAGGCGCTCACGGTCCGGCGGTGCCGGGGTCTGGGTACGGATCCACGGCTTGATCGAGGCGTACTGCGCGTAGAAGTGGGTCAGGTCCGGAACCAGATCCTTGACCACGCTCATGTGCGGCAGCGGGTAGATCGGCACTTCCTTCTTGCCGCAGTCCGCGATGGCGCGGGTGCAGGCCAGGGTGTTGGTGCCGTCGATGTTCATTGCGCACGAACCGCAGATACCTTCGCGGCAGGAGCGACGGAAGGTCAGGGTCGGATCGATCTCATTCTTGATCTTGATCAGCGCGTCCAGGACCATCGGGCCGCAGGCGTCCAGATCAATCTCATAGGTATCGGTGCGCGGATTGCTGTCGTCGTCCGGACTCCAGCGGTAGATCTTGAAGGTGCGCAGGTTCTTGCCACCGCTCTTGGCGGGGAAGTGCTGGCCCTTCGTGACCTTGGAATTCTTGGGGAGTGAAAACTCGGCCATGGCTGCTCTCGTTGGCTCAGGCGGCCCGCGCCATCAAGGCGCGGATTGCATGGTAGGCGGGGGTCGCGATCAGTACACGCGCGGCTTCGGCGGCACCACGTCGACCTCATCGGTCAGCGTGTACATGTGCACCGGACGGTAGTCGAAGCTGCACTTGCCCTTCTCGTCGACGGTGACCAGCGTGTGCTTGTGCCAGTTGACGTCGTCGCGATCCGGGTAGTCCTCGTGCGCGTGCGCACCACGGCTTTCCTTGCGCTGCTCCGCCGAGTTGATCGTCGCCACCGCGTTCAGCAGCAGGTTGTTCAGCTCGTAGGTCTCGATCAGGTCCGAGTTCCAGACCAGCGAACGGTCGCTGACCTTCACGTCCTGGAACGAATCGAACACGGTGGCCATCTTCTCGCAGCCTTCCTTGAGCGTCTGGCTGGTACGGAAGACGGCGGCATCGGCCTGCATCGTGCGCTGCATGCGGTCACGGATGACCGAGGTCGGCGTGTCGCCGTTGGCGTGGCGCAGCTTGTCCAGCAGGCCCAGCGCCTTGTCGCAGGCATCGGCCGGCAGCGGCTTGTGCGGCGCGCCCGGCTTGATGGTCTCAGCGCAGCGGTTGGCCACCGCACGACCGAACACCACCAGGTCGAGCAGCGAGTTCGAGCCCAGGCGGTTGGCACCGTGCACGGATACGCAGGCCGCTTCGCCGATGGCGTACAGGCCCGGCACCACGGCATCGGGGTTGTCGCCGACCTTGCGCACGACTTCGCCGTGGAAGTTGGTCGGGATGCCACCCATGTTGTAGTGCACGGTCGGGATGACCGGGATCGGCTGCTTGTGCACGTCGACGCCGGCGAAGATGCGGGCGCTCTCGGCGATGCCCGGCAGCTTCTCGTCGATCACGCCCGGGCCCAGGTGGGTCAGGTCGAGCAGGATGTGGTCCTTGTGCTCGCCGACGCCGCGGCCTTCGCGGATCTCGATGGTCATCGAACGGGCCACCACGTCACGCGAGGCCAGATCCTTGTAATGCGGTGCGTAGCGTTCCATGAAACGCTCGCCGCTGTCGTTGCGCAGGATGCCGCCTTCACCGCGGACACCCTCGGTGATCAGGCAGCCGGCGCCGTAGATGCCGGTCGGATGGAACTGCACGAACTCCATGTCCTGCATGGCGATGCCGGCACGCATGGCCAGGCCGCCACCGTCGCCGGTGCAGGTGTGCGCCGAGGTGGCGCTGAAGTACGCACGGCCGTAGCCGCCGGTGGCCAGCACCACGCCCTGGGCGCGGAACAGGTGCAGCGTGCCATCGGACATGTCCAAGGCCAGCACGCCACGGCACACGCCTTCGTCATCGAAGATCAGGTCGAGTGCGAAGTACTCGATCATGAAGCGCGCGTCGTGCTTGAGCGACTGCTGGTACAGGGTGTGCAGCATGGCGTGGCCGGTACGGTCGGCCGCTGCGCAGGTGCGCTGCGCTGCCGGGCCTTCGCCGTACTTGGTGGTCATGCCGCCGAACGGACGCTGGTAGATCTTGCCTTCGGCGGTGCGGCTGAACGGCACGCCGTAGTGCTCGAGTTCGATGATGGCCGGAATGGCCTCACGGCACATGTACTCGATGGCGTCCTGGTCGCCCAGCCAGTCCGAGCCCTTGATGGTGTCGTAGAAGTGGTAGCGCCAATCGTCTTCGCCCATGTTGGCGAGCGCGGCGGAAATGCCGCCCTGGGCAGCGACGGTGTGCGAACGGGTCGGGAAGACCTTGGTCAGGCACACGGTCTGCAGGCCCTTGGCGGCAAGGCCGAACGTGGCGCGCAGGCCGGCGCCGCCGGCGCCCACCACGACCATGTCGTACTTGTGTTCGGTGATCTTGTAAGCGGACATCTAGTCTGGATTCCTGTCTTGGTGCCTGGGCTCAGGCAACGCCGAGGGCGATGCGGCCCACCGCAAACACACTGACGATCATGCCGAGCACGGCGACGAACTTCACCGCGGTCTGCAGCACCAGGGCCAGCAGCGATTCGTGGATGTAATCTTCCAGCACGACCTGCATGCCGAGCTGTGCGTGCCAGAACATGGTGATCAGCAGGCCGATCAGCGGCACGGCATTCCACGGCTTGGCGATGGCGGCCACGGCCGTGGCGTAATCGGCGCCAGCCATGCGCACCACGAACACCAGGAACCACAGGCCCAGCACCACCAGGGCGGCGGCGGTCAGGCGCTGGTGCACGAAGTGCTCGGTGCCGGTCTTGGCCGAGCCAAGGCCGCGCACGTTCTTCAGCGGGGTACGGAACCTGCTCATGCGGCACCTCCGAACATCACGTAGGCCCAGACCAGCGCGGTGATCACCAGGCTGCCGAAAACCGAGATCCAGCTGCTGCGGACGAAGGCCGGAATGCTGAAGCCAACTGCGAAGTCCTGCACGATATGGCGGATGCCATTGCACAGGTGATAGGCGAACGACCATGTCCACGCAAACAGGAACACGCGGCCATACCAGGCCCCGGCATGACCGGTGAAGCAGTTCCAGGAATCGGGTCCCATCATCAGGGCCAGCAGGCCAGCAGCGATGATGAGGGCACCCACGGACAGAAAGACGCCAGTGGCTCGATGCAGGATCGAGGTGGCCATCTGAATCTGCCAGCGATACACCTGAAGGTGCGGGGAGAGGGGGCGTTGTCTGGTCGCCATTTCGCTGGGCTCGTTGTCTCGGCTGGGCGGCACGATGCCGCGTTGGCTCAATGCTGATCAGAAATCGATGCAGCGTCCGTTTTTCTCCCAATCGCCATACCGCACCGGATCAAGTCCGCCGCGGCCGCCGAATTCCTCTTCCGCGTCTGGTTGTTCCACGGGCACAGGTGCCGCAGGGACCAGCGGGGCTTCAGTTTCGTCGTCGGGAGTGGGGGTTGTTTGGCCTATCATGTTCGGTCTCGCAACGCACAAATTTTAGACCTCGTTCACGTGCCTGACAACCTGCCCCCTGCTTTCGTCGCATATCCGCGCCTGCCCGGCCACCAGCTGCTGAGCCTGCAGGGCGTGGATGCGGCCGTTTTCGCCCACGCCCAGTTCAGCAGTGATGTGACCGCCCTGCCCCTGCAGCACTGGCAGTGGAGCGCCTGGCTGAGCGCCAAGGGCCGCACCCTTGCGGTGTTCCAGCTGCTGCGGCTGGCCGAGGATCACGTGATGCTGGTGCTGGCCGATGGCGATGCAGATGCGATTGCGTCGCAACTGCAGCGCTTCGTGTTCCGCCGCAAGGTGAAGCTGCAGGTGCATGCGGATCTGGCAGTGGCAGGCGCGTTCACTGCGCCGGAAGCGGCCACTGGCGCGGCAATCGCCGGCGGTGGCGACGCAGGCTGGGAACTGGACCTGGGCAGCGATGCCCTGCCGCGCACGCTGCGCATAGGGCCAGCTGAAGGGTTTGCAGCCGGCAGCGAGGCCGACGAAGCCGCATTCGCCCTGGCCTGGCGGCAGGCTGACCTGCGCTACGGCCTGCCACGACTGGAAGAGAGCCAGCGCGAAGTGTGGACGCCGCAGCAGCTGGGCCTGGACCGGCTGAACGGCTACAGCGTGAAGAAGGGCTGCTACCCGGGCCAGGAAATCGTGGCCCGCACCCACTTCCTCGGCAAGGCCAAGCGCGCGGTGCAGCTGCTGCATACCGCCGGCCCGGCACAGGCCGGTGATGGCGTGCAGCAGGACGGCGCGGCGTTGGGCAGCATTGCCAGCGTGGCCGGCGACCTGGCGCTGGCGGTGTTGCCGCTGGAAACCAGCGACGCCGAACTGCAGGTGGGCGGCGTGGCCGCGCAGCGGGTGCCGCTGCTGGATGGCCTGGGGCGCTGAGGCAGCCCCTCATCCACGCGGCAGGTGCGGACCGTTGGTCCGCACGCCTCCAGAGCAGCCGAGCATGGGCTCGGCTCTACGGAATCACAGGCGTTCGCCGGTTTCCGCATCGAAGAAATGCAGGCCCTGCGGGTGGATCGCCACCCGGAGGTCCTCGCCCACGCCCGGCAGCGACTGCGGCGCCACGCGCATGGTCAGCGCATGCGTGCCGCTGCTCAGGTTGACGAAGATCTCGTTGCCGACCGGCTCGATGCCTTCGATGCGTGCGGTGAACGCATGCGTATCGTCGGCACCCGCTGGCTGCAGGTGCTCCGGGCGCACGCCCACGGCAATCGACTTCTGCAGCCATGCCGGGTCGATGGTGGCCTGGCCCAGCGGCGCGCGCCACTCGCCATCGACCACGGTCACGCCGCCGGCATCGCCCTGCAGCGTGCCACGCAGCACGTTCATCGCCGGGCTGCCGAGGAAGCCGGCCACGAACAGGTTGGCCGGGCGGTCGTACAGCGCCATAGGCGTGTCGATCTGCTGGATGATGCCGTCCTTCAGCACCACGATGCGCTGGCCCAGGGTCATCGCTTCGACCTGGTCATGGGTCACGTAGATCATGGTGGTGCCCAGCTTGCGGTGCAGCTGCGCGATTTCGGTACGCACGCTGTGGCGCAGCTTGGCATCCAGGTTGGACAGCGGCTCGTCCAGCAGGAACACCGCCGGCTCGCGCACCAGTGCACGCCCCAAGGCCACGCGCTGGCGCTGGCCGCCAGACATCGCCTTGGGCAGCTTGTCCATCATCTGGGTCAGGCCCAGCGTCTGCGCCGCCTCGGCGATGCGCTTGTCGATGGTCGCCTTGTCGTGGCCGCGCAGCTTCAGGCCGAAAGCCAGGTTCTCGGCCACGGTCATATGCGGGTACAGCGCATAACTCTGGAACACCATGGCGATGTCGCGATCCTTCGGCGCCACATCGTTGACCACGCGGTCGCCGATGGTCAGCGTGCCACCGCTGATCTCTTCCAGCCCCGCAACCATCCGCAGCAGGGTCGACTTGCCACAGCCGGATGGACCGACCAGCACCATGAGTTCGCCATCGGCAACCTCGAAGGTAGCGTCCTTCACCGCGACCTGGCCGTTGTCGTAGACCTTGCGCACACCCTGCAACTGCACTTTTGCCATATCAATCTATCCAGTCCGCCCGACGCCGGGCTGTCATTGGGGACTGCCTCGGCCCTCCCGATGGCAGTGATGATTGCGCGGTTGCCGCATGACGGCGACCACTGCAATCGAATACAGTTGCCCATTCTGCCATGTAAACGTTTTCACGTGGCACTATCCGAACGTCGGTGCGCGCCGATCTGCTTCGATGACCAGACGAAAGGTCATCGTCGTAGTGGTTACGAATGGAACGGTCTTCCGGACTGCCGGAAATCCGTCCCCATCGAGCCTCGGACAGACAGTAGCGCGGATGTCCCCTGAACCCAGCCATGAAGCGATTGACAACGATGTCACCCGGATCTGAAACTCGAGCGATGCACGACACCCTCTTCCTGTTTGGTGCCACAGGTGATCTGGCCCAGCGCTACCTGTTCCCTTCGCTGCTGCGCCTGCTTGGCGACGGCCTGCTGCCGGAGGACTTCCGCATCCGTGCGCTGGCCTTGTCGGGCCATGACACCGAAGCCTTCCATGACATCCTGCGGCCACGCCTGCAGCAGGCCATGCCGATGGCCAGCCAGGAGGACATCGCCTCCCTGCTGCGGCGCATCGATTACCGCTCGGTGGACCTGCGCGACGTCGACTCGGTCGCCGCCGCCGTCTCCGACCTGGTCGACCGTCGCTGCGTCAGCTACCTGGCCATCCCGCCGGGCCTGTACATCTCCACCTGCGAAGGCCTGGCCAAGGGCGGCGCCCTGGCTGCCCCGTCGCGCCTGATGCTGGAAAAGCCGATCGGCAGCGACAGCGAGAGCGCCGAGGAGATCATTTCCACCATCGGCCAGTGGATCGACGAAGACCGCGTGTTCCGCCTGGACCACTACCTGGGCAAGGCGGCGGTGCAGAACCTGATCGCCCTGCGCTTCGGCAACACGCTGCTGGAAGCGGTGTGGAACCGCAACTACATCGAATCCGTGCACATCCTGGTGGCCGAGAGCGAAGGCGTGGACGGCCGCGACGCCTACTACGCCCGCTCAGGTGCACTGCGCGACATGGTGCAGAGCCACATCCTGCAGCTGCTGTGCATGGTCGCGATGGAACCGCCGGCCTCGCTGGAAGCCGACCGCATCCGCGACGAGAAGGTCAAGGTGCTGCGTGCGCTGCGCCCGCTGGACGCCAAGCATGCAGCGCGTGACAGCATCCGCGGCCGCTACACCGCCGGCAGCATCAACGGCCAGCCGGCCCAGGCCTACCAGCCGCCGGAAGGCAGCGATGTGGAAACCTTCGCCGGCGTCACCGCGCACATCGACAACTGGCGCTGGAGCGGCGTGCCGTTCCACCTGGTCACCGGCAAGCGCCTGCCCGAGCGCACCACCCGCGTGGTGGTCACCCTGAAGCCGGTCACCCACTGGCTGTTCGAGCGCCCGCAGCGTGCGCAGGCCGCACCGAACCGCCTGGTGTTCCAGCTGCAGCCGCAGGAAAACATCGAACTGGGCCTGATGAGCAGCCTGGCCGGCCCGGAATGGGGCGCGCTTGAACTGCACCCGCTGGAACTGGAACTGTCCGTGCCGACCGGCCTGCACCGCCGCATCGCCTACGAGCGCCTGTTCCTGGACGCCTTCAACGGCAACCACACCCTGTTCGTGCGCGATGACGAAGTGCGCGCGGCCTGGGCCTGGATCGACAGCGTGGCCGATGCCTGGAAGGCCGCCAAGCTGCCGCTGGAACCCTACCCGGCCGGCCAGTGGGGCCCGGACAACGCCACCGACTTCCTGCCGCAGGGTGTGGACGCCCCGGACAGCGGAGCATCGGCATGAGTGTCGGCAGCCAGCCCGTGCTGGTCGCCGACATCGGCGGCACCAACGCCCGCTTCGCCCTCGCCGATACCTCGCTGGACGCACCCCTGCAGAAGGACAGCATCCGCGAATACGCGGTAGCCGAGTTCCCCTCGCTGGGTGATGCCGCACGCCACTACCTGGAACAGGCCGGCGCCACTGCGCGCCGCGGCGTGTTCGCGGTGGCCGGCCGCGTGGACGGCGACGAAGCACGCATCACCAACCACCCGTGGGTGATCTCGCGCAGCCGCACTGCGGCCATGCTCGGCTTCGACGAACTGCACCTGATCAACGACTTCGCCGCGCAGGCGATGGCGGTGGCCCTGCTGCAGCCGCACGACGTGATCCAGATCGGCGGCGCGCACTGGACCCCGGCCGCACCGGGCGAGTCGCGCAACTACGGCGTGATCGGTCCGGGTACCGGCCTCGGTGTCGGCGGCCTGATCGTGCGCCACGGCCGCAGCTATCCGCTGGAAACCGAAGGCGGCCACGTCAGCTTCCCGCCAGGCACGCCGGAGGAGATCCGCATTCTGGAGATCCTGTCCGAGCAGTTCGGCCGCGTCTCCAACGAACGCCTGATCTGCGGCCCCGGCCTGGTCAACATCCATCGCGCCGTGTGCGAGATGGCCGGTTTCGATCCGGGCCAGCTGCAGCCGGCCGACGTCACCGCCCGCGCCGCCCTGGGTGACCCGCAGGCGATGCGCACGGTGGACGTGTTCTGCGCCGTGTTCGGTGCCATCGCCGGTGACCTGGTGCTGGTGCAGGGCGCCTGGGACGGCGTGTTCCTGACCGGCGGCCTGGTGCCGAAGATGCTCGACTCGCTGCAGCACTCCGGCTTCCGCCAGCGCTTCGAGCACAAGGGCCGGTTCTCTTCGATCATGGCGCGGGTGCCGTCGCTGGCCATCATGCACCCCTGCCCCGGGCTGCTGGGCGCCGCCGCCTATGCCGCCGACGCCGAACGTGACGCCACAGGAGTTGCTGCATGAGCCCGACCTTCCACGACGACCGCATCGACTTCATCAGCCATGGCGATGCCGATGGCTGGATCGAAGCGGTGGCCGCCGAAATGGCCCAGGCGATCAACCACGACATCAACGAAGTGGGACGCGCCCGCATCCTGCTGTCCGGCGGCACCACGCCGGCGCCGGTGTACCAGGCGCTGGCCGAGCTGGATGTGCTCTGGGACCGGGTGGAAGTGAGCCTGGCCGATGAGCGCTGGCTGTCGCCGCAGGATCGCGACAGCAATGCCTGGCTGGTGCGCGAGCATCTGCTCAAGCGCGCCGAGGGTGCGCACTTCGATCCGCTGGTGCGCGTTGGCAAGCCGCTGCCCGAATGCGTGTACACCGCCAACCTGCAGGCACAGCACAGCCAGGCGCCGAGCGTCGTGGCGCTGGGTATGGGCAACGATGGCCACACCGCCTCGCTGTTCCCGGGCTCGAAGGATCTGGCCCGCGCCCTGGAAAGCACCCTGCCCTACGCCGCACTGGATGCCACCGGCTGCCCGGGCGCCAACCAGTGGCCGCTGCGCATCACCCTGACCCCGCGCGGGCTGGGCCAGTGCCGCCAGCGCCTGCTGCTGCTGCGCGGCAAGCAGAAGCTGCAGGTGCTGCGCCAGGCGCTGGACAGCAACGACGCACAGCTGTACCCGATCCTCAATGCAATCAACCTGGACGGCGCGCGCCTGCGCGTGCACTGGGCTGATTGACGTCGGCGGCGGCGCCCGCCGCCGCTTGCCTCTCGCCACCTTGAACGCTGGTAGCCAATGAGCCTCCATCCGCAACTGCAAGCCATCACCGATCGCGTCATCCGCCGCAGCGCCGCCTCGCGCGCCGCCTACCTGGCCGCGATCGACGCCGCCCTGCGCGATGGCCCGTTCCGCAGCCGCCTGAGCTGCGGCAACCTCGCCCACGGCTTCGCCGCCTGCGGCAGCACCGACAAGAGCCGCCTGCGCGGCGGCGTGACCCCGAACCTGGGCATCATCACCGCCTACAACGACATGCTGTCGGCGCACCAGCCGTTCGAGACCTACCCGGAGCAGATCCGTGAGATCGCGCGCGAACTCGGCGCTACCGCGCAGGTGGCCGGCGCGGTGCCGGCGATGTGCGACGGCGTGACCCAGGGCCGCGGCGGCATGGAACTGTCGCTGTTCTCGCGCGATGTGATCGCGCAGGCCACGGCCATCGGCCTCAGCCACGACATGTTCGACACTACCATCCACCTTGGCGTGTGCGACAAGATCGTGCCGGGCCTGCTGATCGGCGCACTGGCGTTCGGTCACCTGCCGGCGGTGTTCGTGCCGGCCGGCCCGATGACCCCGGGCATCCCGAACAAGCAGAAGGCCGAAGTGCGCGAGCGCTACGCCGCCGGCGAAGCCACCCGCGAGGAACTGCTGGAAGCCGAGTCCGCCTCGTACCACGGCGTCGGTACCTGCACCTTCTACGGCACCGCCAATTCCAACCAGGTGCTGCTGGAAGCGATGGGCGTGCAGCTGCCGGGCGCCTCGTTCGTCAACCCGGATACGCCGCTGCGCGATGCGCTGACCCGCGAAGCCACCGAGCGTGCGCTGGACATCACCGCGCTGGGCGACGATTTCCGTCCGCTGGGTCGCATCATCGACGAGCGCGCGATCCTCAACGCGGTCATCGCATTGATGGCCACCGGTGGTTCGACCAACCACACCATCCACTGGATCGCCGTGGCCCGCGCCGCCGGCATCGTGCTGACCTGGGACGACTTCGACGAGCTGTCGCAGCTGGTTCCGCTGCTGGCCCGCGTCTATCCGAACGGCGAGGCCGACGTGAACCGCTTCGCCGCGGCCGGTGGCCCGGCGTTCGTGTTCGGCGAGCTGATCAAGGCCGGCCTGATGCATGGCGATATCGTCAGCGTGGCCCGTGGCGGCATGGCCGACTACGCCCGCGAGCCGCAGCTGCGCGACGGCAAGCTGGTGTACCTGCCGGGCCTGGAACGCAGCGCCGATGAAGAAGTGGTGCGCAGCGTCGACAATCCTTTCGAAAGCCAAGGCGGCCTGCGCCTGCTGCGCGGCAACCTGGGCAAGTCGCTGATCAAGCTGTCGGCGGTGAAGCCGCAGTACCGCACCATCGAGGCCCCGGCCGTGGTGGTCGATGCGCCGCAGGTGCTGAACAAGCTGCACGCTGGTGGCCTGCTGCCGGAGCATTTCGTGGCGGTGGTGCGTTACCAGGGCCCGCGTGCGAACGGCATGCCGGAACTGCATTCGCTGGCGCCGCTGCTGGGCCTGCTGCAGAACCAGAGCCGGCGCGTGGCACTGGTCACCGACGGCCGCCTGTCCGGCGCCTCGGGCAAGATCCCGGCGGCGATCCACGTGACGCCGGAAGCGGCGCGCGGTGGCCCGCTGGCGAAGGTGCGCGAGGGCGACATGATCCGCCTGGACGGTGAAGCCGGCACGCTGGAAGTGCTGGTGGATGCGGCCGAGTGGGCGGCGCGTTCGCTGGCGCCGAACACGGCACCGGCGGCGCATGACCTGGGCCGCAATCTGTTCGCGATCAACCGTCGCGTGGTGGGTCCGGCGGACCAAGGGGCGATTTCGATTTCGTGCGGTCCGGCGGCGGCCGATGGTGGGCCGTGGGATTACGACGCCGAGTACGAGCTGGGGAACGATGCTGCTGCGGCGGCGGCGCCGCATGAGGCGAAGGACGCCTGAATTGTTGAAAGAGCGCTGCGGGTTTGTTGCGGCGGTTGGTGTCCTGGGGCGGCGGAGGTCAGGCCGTCGCCAGGACACGCCGTGAACCCATCCATGGGGGCTCGTAGGCGCCATCCATGGCGCCTGCGGTCCTGGCGACGGCCTGACCTCCGCCGCATCACGCTTTCCGGCGCATCAATGCCGCGAAGTGATCATTGAAATCAAATTCGAAAGCAAAGGCAGAAGCAGAGCTATGGGTATCGAACAACATCAGGTGAAGGCGGCGGAACTGCTGCGTGCGGCGGGCATCCTGCCGGTGGTGACGATTCATACGCTGGACCAGGCGCGTGCGGTGAGTGCGGCGCTGCTGGAAGGTGGCCTGCCGGCCATCGAGCTGACGCTGCGTACGCCGGTGGCGATGGAAGCGCTGGCGATGCTCAAGCGCGAGCTGCCCGATGTGGTGGTGGGTGCGGGCACGGTGCTGACCGTGGAGCAGATGCAGCAGTCCATCGATGCGGGTGCGGATTTCCTGGTGACGCCGGGTACGCCACCGGCGCTGGCCGATGCGCTGGCGGCGGCACCGCTGCCGGTGGTGCCAGGCGCAGCCACGCCGACCGAGCTGCTGTCGCTCTACGCGCGCGGTTTCCGCGTGTGCAAGCTGTTCCCGGCCACGGCCGTGGGCGGACTGGCGATGATCAAGGGCCTGGCCGGCCCGGTGGCCGACCTGAAGCTGTGCCCGACCGGTGGCATCACCGAAAACACCGCCGCCGAGTACCTCGAGCAGAAGAACGTGGTCTGCATCGGTGGCTCGTGGATGGTGCCGGGCAACTGGATCGCCGATGGCGAGTGGGACAAGGTGCGCGCCAGCGCCGCCGACGCCGCCAAGATCATCAAGCGCGTCCGCGGCCACTGAACCCAGCAAAGGTGTAGAGCCGAGCATGGGCTCGGCTCTACAGAAGGGAAAATCCGTTACAGCGGCCGTGCCGGATCCACCAGCCCGTACTGGCTGGCCATGCGCGCCAACGCAATGTTGTCGCTGATCCCCATCTTCTCGAACAACCGCGCCTTGTGCGTGTTCACCGTCTTCGCACTCAGGCTCAGGCGCCGTGCGATGTCTTCCTGGCGCAGGCCCTGGGTCAGCAGCAGCGCCACTTCCAGCTCGCGCGGCGACAGCGTATCGAACGGCGAGGCATTGCCTTCCACCGTCGACAACGCCAGGTTCTGCGCAATGCTGGTACCGAGGTAACGTCGCCCTGCGGCCACGTCACGCACCGCACGCAGCAGCTCCTGCGCATCGCAGCCCTTGCCGATGTAGCCGGCCGCACCGGCCTCGAGCAGGCGCTTGGGCAGCGGGCCATCTTCCAGCACGGACACGATCACCACGCGCGTGGCGCGATGGCCACGCACGATGCGCTCGGTCACTTCCATGCCACTGACGCCCGGCAGGTGCAGGTCGCACAGCACCACGTCCGGCAGCAGCTGGCGGATCTCACGCAGGCCGTCTTCCCCGGTCTCGGCTTCGCCCACCACTTCAATGTCGGCTTCACCCGACAGGATCATCTTCATACCGGTGCGGACCAGCGCGTGGTCATCCACCAGGTAGACTCGAATCGTCATTCACGTACCTCATCGAATGCGGCCATTGCGGGCCACGCTAGGCAGGGCATCCGGGCATCGCAAGCAGGACAACTGCGCAAAAACGGCGTTCTGCCTTGCGCATCACATTCTTCGCACATCGATGTTGCCCCCTGTCCCACAGAACCCGTCACAACGACACAACCTGCTGCTGCATGGACGCCCTAGAAGGGTCATCCACGTCACTCCCCTGTTGCGATCGCTTCGCTGGCCGCTGCTGGCGGCGAACCGCGGTGTCGCCAGGGTTGCCGGCGACTGAACATGACCAGATAGCACCCTACCACCCAAACCAGTGCCGCACACCATCCGGCGAGGATATCGGAGGGGTAATGCACCCCCAGGTACACCCGCGAGACGCTGACCAGCAGGCTGAACAGCGGCGCCAGCACCAGCACCGGCCAGCGCCAGCGGGTGTTCCAGGCCAGCAGCACCAGGGTCACGGCCAGGGTCATGCTGCCCATCGCGTGGCCGCTGGGGAAGCTGAACGTCGATTCGGGCGCGATCGATTCCCACAGGCTGGGGCGGTCGCGCTGGAAGAACTGCTTGCTGCCCATGTTCAGCAGCGCCGAGCCGACGAAGCACACGGCCACGAAGGTCGCCTCGCGCCAGCGCCGCCGCCACAGCAGCGCGCCGACGATCAGTACGTCGGCCGGGATCAGGAACCACTCGTAGCCCAGCTTCGACAGCAGTACGAAGCAGCGGTCCAGCCACGGCGAATGCAGCCCGTGCATCTGCCACAGCAGCGGGGCGTCGAAGTGGAACGACTCGAACTCGTGCACTTCATCGGCCAGGGCGACGAAGCCGGCCAGCGGCAGCAGCACGCCGGCAAACAGCAGCACCAGGCGCCACGCATTGCGCCCCATCCAGTGTCGGAAGCCGGACGCCGGTTCCGGCGCGGCCAGGATCGCCGGCTTACCCGGCGATCCGGACATACTTCTGTTCGACGTATTCGTCGATCAGGGCAACGAATTCCTGGGCGATGTTGTCGCCACGCAGGGTCACCTTCTTCTCACCGTCGACGAACACCGGTGCGGCTGGCGTTTCGCCGGTACCCGGCAGGGAAATGCCGATGTTGGCGTGGCGCGACTCACCCGGCCCGTTGACGATGCAGCCCATTACCGCCAGGGTCATGTTCTCGGCACCGGGGTGCTGCACCTTCCAGACCGGCATCTTCTCGCGCACGTGGTTCTGCACCACCTTGGCCAGTTCCTGGAAGAACTCGGACGTGGTGCGGCCGCAGCCTGGGCAGGCGGTGACCAGCGGGGTGAAGGCGCGCTGGCCGGTGGTCTGCAGCAGTTCCTGGGCGACGATCACTTCCTGGGTTCGCGACTGGCCAGGCTCGGGCGTCAGCGAAATGCGGATGGTGTCACCGATGCCTTCCTGCAGCAGCACGCTCAGCGCAGCCGCCGAAGCGACGATGCCCTTGCTGCCGATGCCGGCTTCGGTCAGGCCCAGGTGCAGGGCGAAATCAGAACGCTGGGCCAGGTCGCGGTACACCGCGATCAGTTCCTGCACGCCGCTGACCTTGGCCGAAAGAATGATGCGATCGCGCGGCAGGCCGATCTCCACCGCCTGCTCGGCCGAATCCAGCGCCGAACGGATCAGCGCCTCGCGCAGCACGCGGCCGGCGTCCCAGGGCTGTTCGCGATGGTTGTTCTCGTCCATCAGCTTCGCCGCCAGGGCCTGGTCCAGCGAGCCCCAGTTGGCGCCGATGCGCACCGGCTTGTTGTAGCGGATGGCGAACTCGATCAGCTGGGCGAACTGCAGGTCCTTCTTCTTGCCGAAGCCGACGTTGCCCGGGTTGATGCGGTACTTGGCCAGCGCTTCGGCGCAGGCCGGCTCGGCGGTCAGCAGCTGGTGGCCGTTGTAATGGAAGTCGCCGATCAGCGGCACATCGATGCCCATCATCGCCAGCTTGTCGACGATGCGCGGGATGGCCGCGGCTGCCTCGACAGTATTGACGGTCAACCGCACCATTTCCGAACCGGCCCGCCACAATTCGGCCACCTGCTTCACGCTGGAGGCGACGTCGGAGGTGTCGGTGTTGGTCATCGACTGCACCACCACGGGCTTGCCGCCACCTACGGTGACCCCGCCGATCTGGACGGCATGGGTCTGGCGACGGGACCAGGCGGTGGCATCGGAGGGCTGGGTCGGGCGGGTGACGGCGTCGTGCATGGGCGCATTCTACCGCCCGGCCCTGCATTCCGGGCGATTCCCATTCAGCCGTCGGCACGTCTGCGGCCGATTGTCGCAGGCAGGTTGCCCGGTGAACGCATACGATGGTCAGGCATGACCGGTCCCGACGCCCCCTTCCTACGCACCCTGTGCAGCCTGCGCTGGCTGGCCGTGGCCGGCCAGGCCGCGACCATCCTGGTGGCCACCTGGGTATTGGGCCTGCCGCTGCCGCAGCTGCCGCTGTGGGCGGGCGTGGCCGTGCTGGCCGTGTTCAACCTGTACACGCAGATGCGCCCCGAACCGGACGACACTGCGCCGCTGACCGCCTTCGGCCACATCCTGGTCGATGTGATCATCCTGACCTGGATGGTCGGCTGGAGCGGCGGCATCGCCAATCCGTTCGGCTCGCTGTTCCTGATCCTGATCGCCCTGGCGGCCTTCGCCCTGCCCCTGCGCTGGGCGCTGGCGGTGGCCTGTGCCTGCCTGCTCGGCTACGCCGCCAGTGGCATCTTCGGGCAGCCGCTGCCCACCGGCTATTTCCGTGCGCTGGACCTGAACCGCTGGGGCGTGGTCGCCAACTTCCTGCTGTCGGCCACGGTGGTGCTCACCTTCTCGACCCGCCTGGCGATGGCCCTGCGCGTGCGCGAACTGGAACTGTCGGCGCTGCGCGAGCGCTTTGCCCGCAACGAAGGCATCGTTGCCCTGGCCACCCATGCCGCCTCGGTGGCGCACGAACTGAACACTCCGCTGGCGACCATGACCCTGCTGGCCGACGATGTGGCCGAGCGCAGCGAAGAACCGGAAGTGCGCGAGGACATGGAAACCCTGCGCGAGCTGCTGGTGCAATGCCGCGAGCGGGTGCTGGCGCTGGCCGCACCGGCCTCCACCGACGGCCCCGGACGCAGCCATTCCAGCGCCCAGCAGGTGCTGGAACAGTGGCGCCTGGTGCGCCCGACCATCGACCTGCACCGCAACGACGACGCACCGCTGCGCCTGCCGCTGGACCCCGGCGTGGGCCATCTGCTGATGGTGCTGCTGAACAACGCCGCCGATGCCGGCGAACAGGCCGGGCGACCGCGCGTGGACCTGGAGCTGCGGATCGACGGCGAGGATCTGATCGGCGAAGTGCGCGACTACGGCCATGGCTTCAACGCGCGCGCCGCGGTGCTGCCGGGCAAGCTGTTCGGCAGCAGCAAGAGCGAGGGCATGGGCGTCGGCCTGGCCCTGTCCCACGCCACCATCGAACGCCTGCAGGGCGAGATGTGGATGCGCCCGGCGCAAGGCGCCGGCAGCCGCGTCGGCTTCCGCCTGCCCCTGGCTCCCCACGAGGAAACCCCATGAGTACCTCAACCCTCGGCCTGCTGGTCGACGACGACGAACTGTACCTGCGCACCCTGCAGCGCAGCCTGGCCCGCAAGGGGCTGGAGACGCAGACCGCACAGGATGCCGCCAGCGCGTTGGCCCTGGCCCGCCAGCAGCCGCCGGCGTTCGCGCTGATCGACCTGAAGCTGGGCAGCGATTCGGGCCTGGCGCTGATCCAGCCGCTGCGCGCCCTGCGCGCGGACATGCGGATCCTGCTGGTGACCGGCTACGCCAGCATCGCCACCGCGGTGGAGGCGATCAAGCTGGGTGCGGATGACTACCTGCCGAAGCCGGCGACGGTGCCGATGATCCTGCGCGCACTGGGCGAGGAAGATGATGGCCCGGCCGACGACAGCGAAATGGAAGTGCCCGACGCGATGACGCCGATCAGCCGCCTGCAGTGGGAGCACATCCAGCAGGCGATGCATGAGACCGGCGGCAATGTGTCTGCGGCCGCACGCCTGCTCGGCATGCACCGGCGTTCGCTGCAGCGCAAGCTGGCCAAGCGGCCCAGCCCGGAACGCGACCCGAGCCGCTGACGCGGCGAATCCGCCGGGCATGGCCCGGCGCTACCGACTTGTAGAGTCGAGCCATGCTCGACTACGTGCACAAGACAGTCGAGCATGGCTCGACTCTACAGATACCTCAGCGCTTCAGCTGCGCCAGGATCTCGCGGGTCATCGGATCGGCAACCGCCACATCCTCGCCCTGCAGCGCCGGCAGCAGGCCGCTGGCCAGCTGCTTGCCCAGCTCGACACCGAACTGGTCGAAGGCGTTGATGTTCCAGATGACCGACTGCACGTACACGGCGTGTTCGTACATGGCGATCAGCGCGCCCAGCGCCTGCGGAGTCAGCGCGTCGAGCAGGATCAGCGTGCTCGGGCGGCCACCCGGGTAGTCACGGTGCGGATCGTCGCTGCTCTGGCCGTTGGCCAGCGCTTCGGTCTGCGCCAGCAGGTTGGCCAGCAGCGCCTGGTGGTTCACCGTGTACGGATCATCGTTGTGCACGCAGCCGATGAAATCGGCCGGGATGATGCTGGTGCCCTGGTGCAGCGCCTGGAAGAAGCTGTGCTGCACGTCGGTGCCCGCCCCGCCCCACCACACCGGCACGGTGTCGGTGGTGACCGGCTGGCCGTCGCGCTGCACGCGCTTGCCCAGGCTTTCCATCACCAGCTGCTGCAGATAGGCCGGCAGCAGCGCCAGGCGCTGGTCATAGGTCATCACCGCGTGCGTGGCATGGCCCAGCACGTTGCGGTTCCAGATGTCGGTCAGGCCGTGCAGCACCGGCAGGTTGCGCTCCAGCGGCGCGTCCAGCGCGTGCGCATCCATCTGCGCGGCACCGTCCAGCAGCTGTTCGAAACGCTCGAAGCCGATGGCCAGCGCGATCGGGAAACCGACCGCCGACCACAGCGAATAACGGCCACCCACCCAGTCCCACATCGGCAGCACGCGATCGGCGGCGATGGCGAAGGCCTTGGCCGCACGCTCGGGGTTGGCGCTGACCGCGTACAGGCGCTCGCTGCCACCCAGCCAGTCGTGCAGGATCTGCCCGTTGAGCAGGGTTTCCTGGGTACCGAAGGTCTTGGAGATGAGGATGCCAGCAGTCTTTGCCGGATCCAGCGTGGCCAGCGTGCGCTGCATGGCGGCACCGTCCACGTTCGACACGAAATGCACGCGCAGGCGTGCACCGCTGACCGGGCGCAGCGCATCGGCCACCAGGCGCGGGCCCAGATCGGAACCGCCGATGCCGACGCTGACCACGTCGGTCACGCCGCTGTCTTCCAGCGCGCGCACCAGCACGCCCATGCGCTGGCGGATCCCGCGCGCGGTGGCATAGGCCTCGACCGCCACCGGCGCATCGACCCCATCGCCACGCAGCGCGGTATGCAGCGCAGCGCGGCCTTCGGTCAGATTGACCTGCTCGCCACGGAACAGACGGGTGATCGCACCGCCGACATCACAGTCGGCGGCCAGTGCCAGCAACGCCTGCAGCGCCGCGGCATCGTATTTCTGCCGGGCGAAATTGACATACAACGGACCGACCCGCAGCGCCAGGTCCTGCACACGACCGGGTTCGGCGGCGAGAAGGCTGGGAATGCTTGCGCCCTTCAGGCGCTGGGCGTGGGAGTGCAGCGAGTCGAATCCGTTGTTCGTTGTCATGCGGCCTGGGTCGGGATCGTGTCGTTGGTGTGGGTAATCTGGTTGTTGCCGTCCACGTACACCAGCTTCGGCTTGAAGCTGTCCGCTTCCTGCTCGGTCATGCTGGCAAACGCAGCGATGATGATGATGTCACCGACCTGCACGTGGCGTGCAGCGCCACCGTTGAGCGACACCACGCCGCTGCCGGCTTCGGCACGGATGGCATAGGTCGAGAAGCGCGCACCGTTGGTCACGTCCCAGATGTGCACCTGCTCGAACTCGCGGATGCCCGTGGCAGCCAGCAGGTTGTCGTCGATGGCGATCGAGCCTTCATAGTTCAGCTCGGAATGGGTGACAGTGGCGCGGTGGATCTTGGTCTTCAGCAGGGACAGGTGCATGGCACGGCACAACGCAAAGGAAAGCGTGGATTCTAGCACCCGCGCAGCACGGGGCATCACCGCCGGCAACCCGTTCAGGTAACGGGCTGGAAGGGGGAGCCGGGGTCAGAACCCTTTTCCGCAGGAAAAGGGATCTGACCCCACGCAGACATCAGAATTCCAGGTTGTCGATCAACCGCGTGCTGCCCAGGCGGGCGGCGATCAGCGCCACCCGGCCGCCACCGTCGAAGGTCGGCTCGGCCAGTTCAGGCGTGCGCAGCACGGCGTAGTCGACCTGGAAGCCGGCGGCCTGCAGCGCGGCGGTGGCATCGGCCTCGATCTGCGCGCGCGGCTGCCCGGCCACGTAACCTTCGCGCATGCCCAGCAGGGTGCGGTGGATCGTCGTGGCCAACGGGCGCTGGGTGGCATCGAGGTATTGGTTGCGCGAGCTTTTGGCCAGGCCGTCGTCATCCCGCACGATCTCCGCACCGACGATCTGGATCGGGAACGACAGCTCGGCCACCATCTGCTTGATCACCGCCAGCTGCTGGTAGTCCTTGCGGCCGAACACGGCCACATCCGGCTGCACCTGCAGGAACAGGCGCGCGACCACCGTGCAGACGCCATCAAAGTGACCGGGGCGGCTGGCACCCTCCAGCACTTCGCTCACCCCGGGGGCGTGCAGCTGCGTGGTCCTGTCCACGCCCAGCGGGTACATCGCCTCTACGCTGGGCAGCCACACCGCATCGCAGCCGACCTGCTCCAGCCCGGCCACATCGGCCTCGGGCGTACGCGGGTAACGGCTGAAATCTTCGTTCGGCCCGAACTGGGTCGGGTTGACGAAGATGCTGGCCACTACCCTGTCGGCGTACTGCCGCGCCAGGCTCACCAGCGAATGATGGCCGCCGTGCAGGTTGCCCATGGTCGGCACCAGCGCCACGCGCAGGCCTTCCTGCTTCCACTGCGCGATCTGCGCGCGCAGTGCGCCAAGTTCGTTGAAGGTCTGGATCATTGGGCGTAGGCGTGCTGTTCGTCGGGGAAGCTGCCATCGCGTACGGCGTCTGCATACGCACGGGTGGCACCGGCCACGGAACCGCCTTCGGCCAGGAAGTCCTTGACGAACTTCGGACGGCGATGGCCGCTGTCCAGGCCGATGAAATCGTGCAGCACCAGCACCTGGCCATCGCAGTGCGGGCCGGCACCGATGCCGATGGTCGGTACGTCCACCGCTGCGGTCACTTCGGCCGCCACCGGGGTCGGCATGCATTCGAGCACGATCAGGGTGGCACCAGCGGCGGCCACCGCCTTGGCGTCTTCCACCAGCTGGCGCGCGGCATCGCCACGGCCCTGGATCTTGAAGCCGCCCAGGCGCAGCACCGACTGCGGGGTCAGGCCCAGGTGCGAACACACCGGAATCTCACGCTCGACCAGATAGCGCACGATGTCGACCTTGAAGCCCGCACCCTCGATCTTGACCATCTCCGCGCCGGCCTGCAGCAGCTGCAGCGATGCGTCCAGCGCGCGCTCGGGGGTGGCATCGGCGCCGAACGGCAGGTCGGCGACCAGCAGCGCACGCTGCAGTACGCGGGATACCGCGCGGGTGTGGTAGACCATGTCGGCCACGGTGACCGGCAGCGTGGAATCATGCCCCTGCACGACCATGCCCAGCGAATCGCCAATCAGGATCAGGTCCACGCCGTTGGCGTCGAAGGTGCGGGCGAAGCCGGCGTCGTAGGCGGTCAACATGACCAGCTTCTGGCCATTGCGCTTGGCCTCGGCCAGGGCGGGAACGGTCCAAGGCTTGCTGTCTGCGTGGGTGCTCATGTGCTGATAACCGGGGGAGATAACCCGGCCATTATCACCCTATCGGCGCGATCCCGCAGGCATCAACCCGCATCACTGCATCCTGCGCGCGCCCATGGCCGGGAATCGCCAGATCCGGGGCGATTTCAGCCAGCGGCACCAGCACGAAGGCGCGCTGATGCAGGTAGGGGTGCGGCACCTGCAGGCCGGGCTCATCCAGCACCTGCGCGCCGTACAGCAACAGGTCCAGATCCAGCGCGCGTGGGCCCCAGTGCACGGCCGGGTCGCGCACGCGGCCAAACTGCTGCTCCAGCGCCAGCATGGCCTGCAGCAGATCGCCGGCGGCCAGGGTGGTTTCCACCCCGGCGACCGCATTGACGAACGGTGGCTGGTCTTCGTTGCCCCAGGCCGGCGTGGCATACAGGCGCGAGGCCTGCCGCAGCTGGGTGCCGGGCAGGCCATCGAGCGCGGTGATGGCCGCGCGGATGGTGGCGATTGCGTCACCCAGGTTGGCCCCCAGGCCGATCCAGGCAAGGGTCATGGCTTACTCGGCGGCGCCGCCGGCCGCCGCGCCGGTGCGGCGACGACGGCGGCGACGCTTGCGCGGGGCCCCACCCTCTTCGTCGCCACCGTCGGTGTGCATGGCATCCAGCGACGATTCCAGCTCATGCCCGGACTGCGCCTGTGCCTCGCGCCAGAACGCCACATCGGCTTCGTGCTCGGCCGAGGCAACCTGGCGCAGGGACAGGAAGTCGAACGCGGCGCGGAAGCGCGGATGGGTGAGCGTGCGGAACACGCGCTTGCGCTGGCGCGAGCTGAAACGCGACTGCAGCAGCCAGATTTCCTGCATCGGCAGCGAGAAACGCCGCGGCAGGGCAATGGTGCTCAACTGCTGTACGGTGACCCGGTCGGCGGCGCGACGCTGCGCCTCTTCCGGCGCCACGCCCTGCTTGAGCAGTCCGGCCTGGGCGCGGCAGTACGCCGGCCACAGCAGCAGCGCGAACAGGAACGCCGGTGAGACCGGCTCGTCGTTGGCCACGCGCGCATCGGTGTTGGCCAGGCCTTCCACCAGCATGCGGCGCAGCGCGCCGGTGCGGTTGGACTTCAGCGCCTTGCCGCTTTCCGGGAACAGCACGTCGAACAGGCCGTAACGCTCCAGGCCTTCAAAGCTGGCGACGCCGTGCCCGGACAGGAACAGCTTCAGCACTTCCTCGAACAGGCGCGCCGGGGCGGCTTCGTTGAGCAGGCCGGCCAGATGCGGAATCGGTGCGGCGGTGCCCTCTTCGATCTGGAAGCCGAGCTTGGCAGCCAGGCGCACCGCACGCAGCATGCGCACCGGGTCTTCCTGGTAGCGCTGCACCGGGTCGCCGATCAGCTTCATCAGGCGCGCCTGCACGTCTTCGAAGCCGCCGGTGTAATCGCGCACCGAGAAATCCTCGATGGCGTAATACAGGGCGTTGCAGGTGAAGTCGCGGCGGACGGCATCGTCTTCGATGGTGCCGTACACGTTGTCGCGCACGAGCATGCCGTTTTCCATTTCGCGGTCGCCACTGCCGTCATCGCTGTTGGCACGGAACGTGGCCACTTCGATGATTTCGCGACCGAAGACTACGTGAGCCAGGCGGAAACGGCGGCCGATCAGGCGGCAGTTGCGGAACAGCTGCTTGACCTGTTCGGGCGTGGCGTCGGTGGCCACGTCGAAATCCTTGGGTTGGCCATTGACCAGCAGATCGCGCACCGCGCCGCCGACAAGGTAGGCGCCGAAGCCGGCATCGCGCAGGCGGTACAGCACGCGCAGAGCGTTCGGGCTGATGTCCTTGCGGGAGATCGTGTGCTGGTCGCGCGGGATGACCCGCAGGCTGAACGGTGATGGAGCAGAGGAAATGATGTTGGCGCTTCCGGTTGAAGTTTCGGGATTGCCCAATGGCATCGAGGTGCATATACTACCGCTCCTGCCTCGGCAGCGACACACTGCTCCCTTCGTCTAGTGGTTAGGACGTGGCCCTCTCAAGGCTAAAACAGGGGTTCGAGTCCCCTAGGGAGCACCAGTCGCAGCAGCAGGAACCGAAAAAGCCCGCCTTCGTGCGGGCTTTTCCGTTTTCCGGGGTTCACTACTCCGGGTGCTTGGTCGCTGTGGCGCCTCCCTGTTATCGGCATGAGCCGGTGGGGGCACCCAGGCCAGGACACGCCGTTAACCCATCCATGGGGGCTCGTAGGCGCCATCCATGGCGCCTGCGGTCCTGGCCTGGGTGACCCCACCGTCTCCGGACAGTTGATCGCGCACTGCGGCAGCAAACGGGCAGTGGCCCGCGGCTTCCGCACACACCACGAAACTGTCAGGAGGGGGCAGGCCGCCCCCTCCCCCACGTAGCCGGGAGGCGCGAACGGATCGCCTCCGAAGCCGATGCCGAAACGCGTCAGCCTTCCATCTGCTCCAGTTCCTTGCCCTTGGTTTCGCGCACGTAGCGGATGACGAAGAAGATGGAGAGGAAGGCTGCGACCGTATAGATGCCGTAGGCGCCAGCCAGGCCGATGCCGGCCAGCAGCATCGGGAAGGTGACGGTGATGGCGAAGTTGGACGTCCACTGCGCCGCGCCGGCCACCGCCAGCGCCGAGCCGCGGATCTGGTTCGGGAACATCTCGCCCAGCATCACCCACATCACCGGCCCCCACGACATGTTGAAGAACACCACGTAGACGTTGGCCGCCACCAGCGCCAGCCGGCCCATGCCGTCGGACAGCTGCAGCTTCCCATCCACCAGGCTGCCGCTGGCAAAGGCCACCACCATCAGCGCCAGGGCAATGGCCATGCCCACCGACCCCACCCATAGCAGCGGCTTGCGGCCGATGCGGTCGATCAGCAGCACCGTCACCAGGCAGGCGCCGATGCTCAGCGCGCCGGACAGCACGTTGATCAGCAGCGCGTCGTTTTCCGAGAAACCCACCGCCTGCCACAGCACCGCGCCGTAATAGAACACCACGTTGATGCCCACCAGCTGCTGCAGCACCGCCAAGCCGATACCCACCCAGACAATGCCGCGCAGCTTGCCACTGGCCTTGTCCTTCAGGTCGGCAAAGGTCGGGCGGTGCTGGTCCTGGGCCAGGCTGCCCTCGATCTCGCCGCGCTTGGTGCGGGCCTCGGCCGTGCCGTACAGCTTCACCAGCACCGCCTCGGCCTGTGCGTGGCGGCCCTTGGCGACCAGGAAGCGCGGGCTTTCCGGAATGGCCAGCAGCAGTACCAGGAACAGCAGCGAAGGAATCGCCTGCATCCAGAACATCCAGCGCCACGCCTCCTGCCCCAGCCACAGCACCTCGGTGGAGGCACCGGCTGCGCGGGCCAGCAGGAAGTTGCTGAGGAAGGCCGCAAACAGGCCACTGATGATCGCCATCTGCTGCACCGTGGCCAGCTTGCCGCGGTAGCGCGCCGAGGCCACTTCGGCGATGTAGGCCGGCGACATCACGCTGGCCGCACCCACCGCGAAGCCGCCGACCATGCGCGCGGCCACGAACAGCCACGAGGCATGCGCCGCGCCGGCACCCAGCGCCGACAGCAGGAACAGCACCGCCGAGATGATCAGCACGCTGCGCCGGCCCAGCAGGTCGCCCAGGCGCCCGGCCACGAATGCGCCGATCGCACAACCCAACAGCATGGAGGCCACCTCGAAGCCCAACGCCGCCTCGCTGGAATTGAACGCCTGGCGCAGGCCATCGACCGTACCGTTGATCACGCCACTGTCGAAGCCGAACAGGAAGCCACCGAGGGTGGCCACGCAGCTGATCAGGACGATGAAGGCAGTGTTTTCGCCGCGCGTGCCGGCGTTTGCAGGAATCGCTGTGGACATTGGGTCTTCCGCGAAAGAGGTGGGCCGGCCGCTCAGCGCAGCAGGTACTGGTTCAGCAGGTTCTCATAGGCTTCCTGCCGGCCGCTACGCTGGCGTGGCTCGCCGCCCTGCAGGGCGTGGGCGCAGAGGTCGTCCAGGCTGAGCTGGCCAGCGGCGAAGGCCTGGCCCGGGCCATGGTCGAAACTGGCATAGCGCTCGCGCCGCCACTGCTCCAGCGGTGAGACCTGCAGCAGCGCATGGGCCACTTCCAGGCCGCGGGCGAACGCATCCATGCCGCCGATATGGGCCAGGAACAGGGCCTGCGGGTCGGTCGACTCGCGGCGCACCTTGGCATCGAAGTTCAGTCCCCCATGGCCCAGCCCGCCCTGCCGCAGCACCACCAGCATGGCGCCGACGGTGTCGTAGAGGTCGGTCGGGAACTGGTCGGTGTCCCAGCCGTTCTGCGGGTTGCCCCGGTTGGCGTCGATGCTGCCCAGCAGGCCGGCATCGGCAGCCACCTGAAGGTCGTGGGCGAAGGTGTGCCCGGACAGGGTGGCGTGGTTGGCCTCGATGTTCAGCTTGAAATCGCCATCCAACCCGTGCTCACGCAGGAAGCCGACCACGGTGGCGCTGTCGAAGTCGTACTGGTGGTGCATCGGCTCCATCGGCTTGGGCTCGATCAGGAACGTGCCCTGGAAACCGATGCTGCGGCCGTGGTCGCGGGCGGCGGCAAGGAACCGGGCCAGATGCGCCTGTTCGCGCTTCATGTCGGTGTTGAGCAGGCAGGCATAGCCTTCGCGGCCGCCCCAGAACACGTAGTTGCTGCCACCCAGGGCCACGGTGGCCTCCAGCGCGGCGCGCACCTGCACCGCCGCGCGCGCGACCACGGCGAAATCCGGGTTGGTGGCCGCACCATTCATGTAGCGCGGGTGCGAGAACAGGTTGGCGGTACCCCACAGCAGCTGCATGCCGGTCTGCTGCTGGCGCTGGCCGGCCAGCTCGACCATGTGCGCAAGGTTGGCCCGGTACTCACCGATGTCCTCCGCGTCCGGCGCAAGGTCCACGTCATGGAAGCACCAGTACGGCACGCCCAGCTTGGTGAAGAACTCGAAGGCCGCATCGCAGCGCGCCTCGGCACGGGCCAGTGCGGTATCGCCGTGGTCCCACGGGTAGTCCCGGGTGCCCGGCCCGAACGGATCCTGGCCGGCACCACAGAAGCTGTGCCAGTAGGCCACGGCAAAGCGCAGGTGCTCGGCCATGCTGCGCCCACCGATCTGCTTCTGTGCGTCGTAGACCTTGAAGGCCAGGGGGTTGCCGGAGTCACGGCCCTCGAAGGGAATGCGACCGATGCCGGGGAAGTACTCACGCTGACCAACATGGAACGGGGTTGCCATGGACGATGCTTCCTTCTTCGGGATCAGGGCAGGCGCTGCTGGAACAGCGGCGTCAACGCCTGCAGGTGGTGGACGAAACGCTGGTAACCGGCTTCGTAGGCGGCCGCGCGGGTGGTATCGGGCTGGGCGGCCAGGGCGGCGTCGAACTGCAGGTGCGCATCGACCAGATCGGCCAGCGCCTGGCCCTGCCCTTCGCACAGCCACAGCGCCTGCAGCGCGGCACCGAAGGCGGCGCCTTCAGCCTGCACCGGCACGGCCACCGGCAGCTGGAACAGATCGGCGATCAGCTGGCGCCAGGCCGGGCTGTTGGCACCGCCCCCGGTCAGCACCAGGCGCTGCCCGCGCAGGCCGCCTTCAACCAGCGCGTCGTAGCCCAGGCGCAGGCTGTAGCTGGCCCCCTCCATCGCGGCGCGGTAGAGGTTGGCGGGGGTCAGGTTGTGCAGGTCCAGCCCCTGCAGGGCGCCGCGCGCCAGCGGCAGGTCCGGGCTGCGCTCGCCGTTGAAGAAGGGCAGCATCACCAGTCCATCGGCGCCGGGCGCGCTCTGCGCCAGAAGGGTTTCGCACTGCGCCGGCGACTGCCCCAGCAATGCGGCCACCTGGCCGGTGGCGACCGTGCAGTTCATCGTGCAGATCAGCGGCAGCCAGCCGCCATCGGAAGCGCAGAACGCGGCCCAGCGCCCCTGCGCATCCACGCAGGGCGTGGCGCGCCAGGCGAACAGCGTGCCCGAGGTACCCAGGCTCATGCTCAGCCGCCCCTCGCGCACCGCGCCGGTGCCGATGGCCGCCATCATGTTGTCGCCGCCGCCGACCGCCACGCGGGTAGCGGCCGGCAGCCCCAGCAGCGCGGCGATCGCCGGCAGCAGGGAGAAGGCGCGCTCCGGGCCGACCAGCGGCGGCAGCAGCGCGGCCAGGTCACGCCGCTCATCGGTGGCGGCCAGCATCGCCGGCGACCAGTCGCGCCGACGCACATCCAGCCAACCGGTGCCGGAGGCGTCACCAGCCTCCATGAAGCGCTGGCCGGTCAGCCATAGATTCAGGTAGTCATGCGGCAGAGCGATGCCATCCAGCGCGGCATCCACCTCCGGCCGGTGCTCCCGCGTCCAACGCAGCTTCGAGGCCGTGTAGCCCACCCGCAGGTCGTTGCCGGCCTCGGCGATGCAGGCCGCTGGCCCGCCCATGGCGGCGGTGATCGCCTCGCATTCGGCGCCGGTGCTGGTATCGCACCACAGCTTGACCGGGCCCAGCGCGCGGTCGTCACGCCCCAGCGGGACGAAGCCGTGCTGCTGGCCGGATACCGCCAGGCCGCGCACCCGTGACCGCACCGGCCCCGGCAGGGCCTGGACCGCCTCGACCAGCGCCTTCACCCAGTCTGCGGCGTTCTGTTCGCGTCCCCCATCGGCCGTCGCCGCCAGTTCCAGCGACCGTGCCTGCTGCGCCAGCACCGTGCGTGCCGCCGCATCGTAGGCGATCACTTTCACGCTCTGCGTGCCGGCGTCGATGCCCAGATACACGCTCATGCCCTGCCCGTCCCTGCGATCCGCACTGCTTCACCGCCAGATGTCCACCGATGGACATCGAGTCTGCCGGGGGCTTCCCCGGCTTGGCAATGTGCAGTGCCGCAAAGTGAGGCTGCGCAGTGGCCGCGCGCCCTCGCCGCCTGTGCGGAATCGTCACCACGCAGGGCGCCGGTGCGCCCGACGGCAGCGCGCGCGTTCAACCTGTTCTAGAATTGTCCGCTTGAAGACGGATCTGCCTCTCCCCTTATGCCCTTTGTCGTTACCGAAAACTGCATCAAGTGCAAACACACCGATTGCGTGGAAGTGTGCCCCGTGGACTGCTTCCACGAGGGCCCGAACTTCCTGGTGATCGATCCGGACGAGTGCATCGACTGCACGCTCTGCGAGCCTGAGTGCCCGGTCAATGCGATCTTCCCGGAGGACGATGTTCCGGCCGGCCAGGAAGTGTTCGCGGGCCTCAATGCCGAGCTTGCCAGGGAATGGCCGGTACTGACCGTGCGCAAGGATCCGCCCGCCGATGCCGGCGAGTGGGACGGCAAGCCGGACAAGCTGCCGCTGCTGGAGCGCTGACGCGCCTGCGGTTGCAACGAAAAAGGGCGCCCTCGGCGCCCTTTTTCGTGGATGCACGGTATCCGGTAGATGCCAACCTTGGTTGGCATTCCGGCGCCAACCAAGGTTGGCGTCTACCAGAGCAAAGGTAGCGCCGGGCCATGCCCGGCGGAACCTTCACCGGCGATTACTGCGCCAGCTTCGCCTTCAGTGCGGCAATCAGCTTCACCGGGGCTTCGGCGGTGGCCGGCAGGCCACGCGGGTCGACCGCGGAGATGTAGGCACCGGCATCGACGGCAACCACGCGGACCAGGAAGTTGCTGCCTTCATAGGCCACGTCATATGAGCCCAGCAGCTGCGCGCGGCTGGCGATGGTCACGCCATCCACGCCTTCCAGCGCGGTGCCGACCTTGGCAAACGCTTCTTCCTTGCCGCCCGGGATGGTGAAACCGCTGTTGCCAGCGGCCGGGGCGGCAGCAGCAGCCGGAGCAGCAGGAGCCGCCGGCTTGGTGGCCGCGCTCAGCGTGGGCACCTGGTTGCCACCGGCACCGGCCGGGACGTTCAGATCCGGCGGCACTTCCAGCGGACGCATTTCGGGGGCCAGGGCGTAATCACCCTTGGCACCGCGCTTGAAGCAGCCGGTGGTACCGGCAGCGACGGCAACGGCAAGCAGGGCGTAGGACAGCACGCGGACAGTGGAAACGGATTGACGCATGTGGATCTCCTGGATCAGGCCACGACAACGGGTCAGTGGCTGGAAAGGGCTTCAAGGGCGGCGATATCGCCGGCAAGATGGTCGGCCGCGGGCTGGTGTGCGGCCGACAGCGGCAGCAGCGGCAGGCGCAGGTCATGGCCGATGCCGATGCGGCGCAGCAGCGCCTTGACCGGGATCGGGTTCGGTTCGACGCCACAGAAATCATGGAACGGCTGCAGGCGCGCATCCCAGGCTTCGGTGGCGTCATGTTCGTGGGCGGCGGCCAGCGCGCACATGCGACGGTAGGCACCGGGCAGCGCGTTGGAGCCGACCGAGATCAGGCCGGCCATGCCAGCCTGGATCGAACGGGCGGCGGTACCGTCATCACCGCTGAGCACGGCAAAGTCCGGGTTGGCCAGGGCCAGCAGGGCCTGCACGCGGCCGGTGTCACCCACCGCTTCCTTGATGGCAACGATGTTCGGATGGCTGGCCAGCTCGGCCACGGTCTCCGGCAGCATGTCGCAGCCGGTGCGCCCGGGCACGTTGTAGAGCACTACCGGCAGGCCGCCCTGGTCGGCCACGGCGCGATAATGCGCGATCAGGCCCGCCTGGGTGGGACGCACGTACGGCGGGGTCACAACCAGGGCGTGGGTGGCACCGAGTGCGGCGGCGCGGCGGGTCTGCTCGATGGTTTTGGCGGTACCGGACAGGCCGGTGCCGGCCAGGACCGGGATACGGCCAGCGATGCGCTCGACGGCGCTGGCCAGCAGCTGGTCGTACTCCGCATTGGAGAGGGTGGCGGCTTCGCCGGTCGAGCCGGCGACGACAACGCCCTGCACGCCGCCCTCCAGCTGCAGGTGCAGCAGGCGCTGCCAACCGTCGAGGTCGAGGGAGCCGTCGGCCCGGAACGGGGTCGCCAGCGCGGTGATGAGGCCGGAAAGGGACAAGGACGTGCTGCTCTTGGCTGGGGAGGGAAAACGCCCGCCACGACAGGCCGGGGGCACCTGAATGTTACTTGCGGCGCGAAAGCACGGGCAAGTATGCTGGACACCGGTGGATTCCCGCCCCCGGCGGGCATTCAGACTCACCCCTGTATTACCCGGAATCGCCTTGACCGACACCACCCCGCGCCCTGCGCCGAGCGAAAACCACCTCCTGATCAACGCCTACACGACGCATCCGGAGTCCCCCCTGCTGTCTGTCACCCGCCGCATCGCCGACAGTGGCTGCAATCTGGTGGACGCACGCCTGGCCACGGTCGGCCGCGATGTCTCGGTTACCGCCCTGGCCACCGGCTCGTGGGATTCCGTTGCCAAGCTGGAAGCCATGCTGACCCGGCTGGAGCGCGAAGAGGGCCTGAAGCTGGTCTGGTACCGCACCGAGGCCAAGCAGGCACAGTCCAACCTGCTGCCGTACATCGTCGAGGTCATCGCCGCTGACAAGCCGGGCATCCTGTTCCAGCTGGCCGATTTCTTCGACCGCCAGGGCATCACCATCGAGAACCTGCAGAGCACGCGTTACCGCGCCATGCAGACCGGTGCTGAAATGTTCAGCGCGCAGGTCACCATCGGCGTTCCGGCCAACATGCACATCGCCGCGCTGCGCGACGATTTCCTCGAGTTCTGCGACCACCTGAACCTGGACGCGATCATGGACCCGATGAAATTCTGATCGCACGTGCGGATTTTTCGCGCGCCTCTCACAGGCGCGTGGCGTTTCATGAAATTGTCGTAGAAACAACCCAGGCTCGACAGAAGGACCTCATGAACAACGGCGATACCCTGGACAGCACCACCCTTTCCCTGCCGCTGGCGCTGTCCGGCGGCAACCAGTCCACCCTCGGCGATTACGCAGGGCAGTGGCTGGTGCTGTACTTCTACCCGAAGGACAGCACGCCCGGCTGCACCACCGAAGGCATCGACTTCAACGCGCTGCTGCCGAAGTTCAGCAAGGCCGGTGCCGTCGTGCTCGGCGTCTCCCGCGACTCGGTGAAGTCGCACGACAACTTCTGCGCCAAGCAGGGATTCAACTTCCCGCTGGTCAGCGATGGCGACGAAGCGCTGTGCACCGCCTTCGACGTCATCAAGATGAAGAACATGTACGGCAAGCAGGTACGTGGCATCGAACGCAGCACCTTCCTGATTTCCCCCGACAGCCAACTCGTGCAGTCCTGGCGCAAGGTCAAGGTCGCCGGCCATGCCGACGCCGTGCTTGCCGAACTGAAGGCCGCCCAATCCAAGTGAGACCCACCGCCCACTGTGTCCGCCACCGCCCTGCCCTGCAGGTCGTGGTGGTTTTTCCCTGTCCGTAACCAGGAAATGACGATGACCCGAGGCAAGCGCATCTACGTGCTGGATACCAACGTGCTGATGCACGATCCCACCGCGCTGTTCAAGTTCGAGGAACATGACGTCTACCTGCCCATGCAGGTGATCGAGGAGCTGGACAACGGCAAGAAAGGCACTTCCGAAGCGAGCCGCAATGCCCGCCAGGTAAGCCGCTTCCTCAACGAGCTGGTGCAGGAATCGGGCCTGGACAATCTGGGCGACGGCATTCCGCTGCAGCGCCCCAACGGCCTGCAGCTGCGCGGCAAGCAGAGCGCCGGCAAGCTGCGCTTCCAGACCAGCCATTTCGACGCAGGCAAGAGCTTTGGCAAGGTCATCCCGGACAATGCCATCCTCGGCGCGATCCTGGCGCTGAAGGAAGAAACCCCGGACCTGCCGGTGGTGTTCGTTTCCAAGGACATCAACCTGCGGATCAAGGCGGCCATCGCCGGCATCGTGTCCGAGGACTACGAGAACGACCGCGCACTGGATGATTTCAGCCTGCTCTACACCGGCGCCACCGAGCTGCCGGAAGACTTCTGGAAGCGCCACGGCGAGGACCTGCGCAGCTGGAGCGACAAGGGCCGCACGCATTACGAAATCCTCGCCCAGGACGGCGAGGAGTGGTACCCGAACCAGTATGTGTACCTGCCCGGCGAAGACGAGGTCGAGCTGCGTGTCAGCCGCGTGGTCGGCGATGGCAAGGTAGTGCTGTCACTGGTCGATGATTTCCGCCACGGCAGCCACGCCGTGTGGGGCATCAGCGCACGCAACCGCGAGCAGAACTTCGCGCTCAATGCACTGATGGACCCGGAGATCGACTTCGTCACCCTGCTCGGCACCGCCGGCACCGGCAAGACCCTGCTGGCGCTGGCCGCAGGCCTGGCGCAGACGATGGACCAGCAGCGCTACCGCGAGATCATCATGACCCGCGCCACGGTGAGCGTGGGCGAGGACATCGGCTTCCTGCCGGGTACCGAAGAAGAAAAGATGACGCCGTGGATGGGCGCGCTGACCGACAACCTGGAAGTACTCACCCACAACCAGGAAGGCGGTACCTGGGGCCGCCAGGCCACCAACGACCTGCTGGCCAGCCGCATCAAGATCCGTTCGATGAACTTCATGCGCGGGCGCACCTTCCTGTCGCGTTACCTGATCCTGGACGAGGCGCAGAACCTCACTCCGAAGCAGATGAAGACGCTGATCACCCGTGCCGGCCCCGGCACCAAGATCGTCTGCCTGGGCAACGTCGAGCAGATCGACACCCCGTACCTGACCGAGACCACCTCGGGCCTGACCTACGCGGTGGACCGCTTCAAGAACTGGCCGCATAGTGCGCACATCACCCTGCGCCGTGGCGAGCGTTCGCGCCTGGCCGATTACGCTTCGGAGGTGTTGTGAACCGCTGCACCCGCCTGCTGCTGCCCACGGCTGCGATCGCTCTCGCAGCCGCCCTGGGTGCATGCACCACCACGCGCGGCCCGGCCAGCGTGCCGACCGCCGAACGTACCGGCCAATCGTGGGTGGTCACCCGCCCGGTCATCGCCGCGCAGGTGCTGGACACCTGCTCGCGCACCAGCCCCGGCCGCGAGGCCGGGCGGGTGAGCGGCTACTGGGCGCCGAGCCGGCAGCAGGTGGACCAGATGGAAGCGAAGCTCTCCTCGCTGGAAGCACAGGTGCCGCACGTGCTGGACTTCGACCGCCAGTACGTGGGCATCGAGAGCGGCGGCCGGCAGCTGATCTACATCAACGCCTTCCACATGCCGGAAGATGCCAGCAGCAATCCCGCGCGCGAAGCTATCCGCGTGTGTGATGGCGGCCGGCAGTTCTGGGGCGCAGTGTACGACCCGGCCACCGGCAGCTTCAGCGACCTGCAGTTCAACGGCGGCAAAGTGCCGTCGCCCTGAGGCGGCGGCATGGGAATCCGCCTGCCCACCTGGGTCTGGATCGGCGCGGTCGCGTTGTCCAGCGTGGCCGGCATGGTCAACGTGGTGGGCTTCCTGGGCTTCGAGCACCAGGCGGTGAGCCACATGACCGGCAGCACCAGCCAGCTGGGCATGGCGATTGCCCAGGGTGACTGGCGCGCGGTCGGGCACCTCTGGGGCCTGCTGATCGCCTTTTCGCTGGGCGCGATGCTCAGTGGCCTGCTGATCCAGGCCGACACCCTGCAGCTGGGCCGTCGCTACGGCGTGGCCCTGGCCATCGAATCGGCACTGCTGCTGGTGGCCATTCCGTTGTTCGAACAGCAACAGATCTGGGGCGCGCTGGCTGCGGCCATGGCCTGCGGCCTGCAGAATGCGATGGCCACCACCTTCAGCGGCGCGGTGGTACGCACCACGCACCTGAGCGGCATGTTCACCGACCTCGGCATCGGCCTGGGCCACCTGCTGCGCGGCCTGCCGCTGCAGGTGCGCCGGTTGACCCTGAGCGGACTGATCATCAGCGGCTTCCTCGGCGGCGGCATCGCAGGGGCGTGGTTGTTCATGCACTTCCGTTACGACGCCCTGCTTGCCCCTGCCCTGCTCACCGGCCTGACCGGCATCGTGTATGTGATGTACCAGCAATGGGCGCGCTGGCGGCATTGATGGGGCCAGACCCCCAGTAGATCCACGCCATGCGTGGATACGTTTCGCGTGAACGTGACAAGCCGCGGAGAACCCGCTTCTACGGCACAATCAGTCCATGAGCCCGACCACTCCCGCTTCCGCCCTGACCATCGCCGGCTCCGATTCCGGCGGTGGCGCCGGCATCCAGGCCGATCTGAAGGCGTTCGCCGCGCATCGCGTGCACGGCCTGTCCGCCATCACCGCACTGACCGCGCAGAACACCCGCGGGGTTACCGCCGTGCACGTGCCGCCGGTCGCCTTCCTGCGCGCGCAGCTGGACGCCTGCTTCGATGATTTCGACATCCACGCAGTGAAGCTCGGCATGCTCGCAAACGCCGAAGTCATCCACACCGTTGCTGACGTGCTCCAACAGCGCCGCCCCGCACACGTGGTGCTCGACCCGGTAATGGTCGCCACCAGCGGCGCGCGCCTGCTGGAAGACAGCGCGCTGCAGGCGATGCGCGAACGGCTGATTCCGCTGGCCACGCTGATCACCCCCAACACCCCCGAAGCCGAGCTGCTGGTCGGCCGCAGCATCGGCAACGCCGACCACGTCGAGCAGGCTGCTGCCGCCCTGCTGGACATGGGCGCCGGCGCCGTACTGCTGAAGGGTGGCCACCTGCACGAAGGCAACCGGGTGATCGACCGTTACTTCGATGGCGTCAGCAGCGAGGAATTCATCCACGCACGGCTGCCACTGGACGCGCACGGCACCGGCTGCACGCTGGCCTCGGCCATTGCCGCGCAGCTGTGCAACGGGCTCAGCCTGGCCAATGCCTGCGAAGCCGGCATCGATTACGTGGCGCGCGGCCTGCAGCAGGGCTATGCGCCCGGTCGCAGCGATGTGCGGGTGCTGGACCACTTCGGCGCGGCACCGCACGCATGAGCGCCACGCCACGCATGATCGCCGTGGAGAGCGGCGATGGCCACCGTTACGAGATCATCGCCTGTGTGCCGGCGCAACCGCGGGCGCGCCTGCTGTGGCTGCCGGCGCTGGGCGTGGCGGCGCGCCACTACCTGCCGCTGGCACAGGCGCTGGCCGCGCGTGGCGTCGCCGTCTACCTGCATGAGTGGCGTGGCAACGGCAGCAGCTCCCTGCGCCCCTCGCGCACGGCCGACTGGGGCTACCGCGAGATCCTAGAACAGGATCTGCCGGCCAGCCAGGCCGTGCTGGACCGCGGAGACGATGCGGGCAGCGCGCTGCCGTGGATCATCGGTGGCCACAGTCTGGGCGGGCAGCTCGCCTGCCTGCATGCCGGTCGCAACCCGGATCGTTTCCAGCACCTGTGGCTGGCCGCCAGCGGCACGCCGTTCTGGCGCGTATTCCCGCCCCCGCGCGGTTGGCTGCTGCCACTGTTCTACCGGTTCCTGCCGTGGATCGCGCGCCACCAGGGGGTACTGCACGGCCGTCGCCTCGGCTTTGGCGGCACCGAAGCACGCGGGCTGATCGCCGATTGGGCGCGGGTGGGCCTGAACAACCACTACGCCGCTGTGGGAATGGACGAGGACCTGGATGCCCAGCTCGCACGCATCCATGGCAGCGCGCAGGCGGTGCTGATGGCCGATGACTGGTTCGCGCCGTCCGGTTCGATGCAGGCGCTGCTGGCCAAGCTGCCGAATGTGGCCTCACGCGTGCGCGTGCTGTCCGCGCAGGAACTGGGCACGCGCGCCGATCACTTCGCATGGATGAAGGCCCCGGATGCCGTGGCAGAGCGTTTTTTCATTCAGTTGGATGAAAATTTTCACAAAAGCGTTGACGACAGCCGCCGACATCCGCATAATTCCGCTCCTGTCGCAGGGCGCCCGTAGCTCAGTTGGATAGAGTACCTGGCTACGAACCAGGCGGTCGGGAGTTCGAATCTCTCCGGGCGCACCATTACACCGAAACAGCAGGCTCCGGCCTGCTGTTTTTTTTTGTGTTTTCGGCAGGGCTGCGCCCTGCACCTGCTCAATGCAACGGCAACGTCCAAAGCCGAAGCGGCATGCCGTGGGTTGGCGGGGCACTGTGGGTTTGCGGGGACGCCGTAAACCCATCCATGGGGGCTTTGTCGCCGCATCCATGCGGCTCACACCCCGCAACCCCACAGTGCCCCGCCTTCGACAGGTTCACGCGGCTGATGGTGGGTGCCGACCGTTGGTCGGCACATCTGTCGGATATCGAATGAATTCATCCACGCATGGCGTGGAT